>NZ_JBGSRI010000055.1:0-7542 GCF_041737645.1 Sphingorhabdus sp. | reverse complement strand
CACTTTAGCGGGAATTCAGGCAAATCAGGGCGACCGACCGCGAACGGAATACAACATAAATCACTGTATTTACAGTGCAGTTGGAGACGCCTTGATACTGTCTGACACGAAAGTTATAGCGCCTCAGCGTCTACCATTTTTTCAAATATCATTTGATGCCTCTGACGAACGGGACGTTTAGCCTCACAATGGTCAGGTTGAGCACCGCTGCAAAACTTACCCATGCAAGATACGGCACGATCAGCCAGCTCGCCAGAACCGAAAATGGGGTTAGCCCGATGCACAAGGCCAGCACAGAGCCCCACAAAAATACGACCTCGATCAACGACCAGTCCGGCCGGCGCAGAGTGAAAAACAGGGGTGACCACAGGAAGTGGCAGACAAAATTCACCGCATAAAGAACGATTATTGTCGTTCGGTCTGCGTCACTGACTGCGCCTTCCCAAGCCAGAACAGCGGCCCAGGCAGCCAGACCCAGGATCAAAGTCCAAGCCGGTCCGAACAGCCAATCCGGCGGCTGCCAGCTGGGTTTCCGGAGATTGCGGTACCAGGTACCTATTTTGGTCAAGCCCCCGCCAGCACCACCTAGAATAACGGCCCAGAGGACAGCAATGATGATATGGGTTTCCGGCACAACGTCTTATGGGCGTAAGTGAATGGCCACACAACAAGCGATTTTTCAGAGTATTCCGCAAGAAGCATTGAACCGCCCCGAACTCCCCGACGACCTACAGCGCGTCGCGATCGCCGCTTAACTCGATTTCCATGTCGTCTGCCAATGACCCAGCGACCATCATCACGGCCTGCAGTTGTGCCGCAGTCAATGCGTCAGGGAGTTTGACAACCAAATACAGGTTCGCGCCTTCGATTTCCCATGAACCGATCTTATTGCTGCGGCTGTCCCGCATCAGTTCGAGCGCCTTGGCACCGTTAATACCATCGGTGGCAACTGTCCCGGCTGGCGAGAATATCTTCCTTATGGTCATCCCGCCGACCGACTCGGTGGCCCCCGAAACAAACACCATCTGGGTCCGCTTTTCCTTGTTGAAGCTGATCGTGACCTTGTAATCGCCGTCCTTGTCCACCTCGAACTTCATCCCGATTTGTTCGAGCCGCTTTTTCGCCCAGCCATCGTCGGCTTTGGCCGGCAAAGGGACCATGAAAAATCCAAGGGCCACTGTCAGGGCAATGACTTTCTGGCGTAACTTGTCTGTCGGTTTCACCTTGTCGCTTCTCCCGTCTTTTGATCCATTAGCCAGCAAGATCGACGCCTTAATGTTTGCCGGACAGCTTTATGGCCGTCCAAATTGCGGCTATAATGCCGATTATCAATGCTCCGATCGGCGCGAAGAAAAAACCGACACCCATCGCTACACCACCATTTTGATCGCCGTAGCCCATCATGTCCCAAATGGACAAAAATCCGATCAGAATTACAAAATAACTGACGATCATGGCAACAATCAGCGCGAGGACTATCAATAAGATCTTGCGGGTCCGGCTCATTATAGGGCCTTTGCCCAATTCTCCACCGGACCCATACTCACAGGGTCACATTCCCGAATGTTGCCCGCAACAAAGCCTCCGCGTCGCCGATGGCCACAGGCGGTGGTTTGCCGCTGAAAGTTTTTCCACGCACCGCATAGTTTAATGTGTAGATGGTATCGGCATCGCGGAACATCATGATGAAGTCCTGTTCACCGGCTCCTGGCAACGCTTTCGGATAGGCGCCCGGCGGCAAGGAGGCACAGCCATTGATAATCAGCGACCGCTTCAGCTTCGCGGCAAATGGCTTCTCGCCGCTATCGCTGTAAAGTGGGCCCTTGGTGCAGGTGGCCGGATAGAATGCCTGACGTGCAATCTGCGCAGTCGTAGCCGGCGACGCCCCTAATCCACGATAAGCCTGGATAGTCACCAGCCGTGTCCAGCTCGACAAGTTTTCCCCTTTGGGGAGATATTCGATCAGCACGTTGGTGTCATTCCGCTTCTCGTTGGCCATTACCATCCCGTCGGGCAATCCGAAAACCAGTGTGCGGCCAAACAGCGGTACCCGTGTCTGCGCCGGTACGGCAGCGACCGAAGTTGCGTAAAGCGATGCCGCCAAAAGGAAGCCGACCGACCACCTCATGATTCTTTACGCCTGAGCACGATGAAGACGACAAGCATGACGCCGCCCAATGCACCCATCAGCGCTCCCATTGTCGATGTAATCGTCGCTGAAGCCTCGGCAACACTCGTCGTTGGTGTCATAGCGCCGGTTTGAAGTTGAAATATAAGATAGGCGGCAATCCCGCCCAAGATGATTTCGATCACAATAAATGCGATCAGTACGCGGTAAGATGGTCGCATATCGTCCCCCATTATTCCCCCGACGGCCACTTACATGCCCCCCGCTTAGCGGGCCGCCGCCTTGACCAGCCCCGATTTGGTCAGCGCGTCGCGCATTTTCCTGGAAAGATTGGCCGGCGGACACAGACGTACCTGCTCGGTCCATTGCACACCCTGGCTGGGGGAGTTGGCGCGCACGACCGCCTTGCCGTTGGGGCGCGATGCCACCTCAAGCGGCCCTTCGTTCACCATGACAAAGCCGTCCTTTGTCTTGCTTGCGCGGGTAAGCGCTTCGGTTTCGTTGGCGGGTCCCATGCTTTGTTTGGGGCCGTAGAAATAGAAAGTGCCAAAGCGTTTTGCGCCATAGACTTGAGCGATATAGGCGGTTTCGCATTTGGTGTCCGTTTTGACCCACACACCTTCGGCAATGGGCAGTTTCGCGGTTTGCGCCCCCACCGGAACCGACAGGCAGGCTCCGATTATGATCGCCGGTACAATGCGGTTCAATCTACCCATGTTACTCACCCCCCAAGTGTGACGTTTGCGTGGCATAGCGCATTTGGGCGTAATCGGCAATGTCGGCGGAGCGTCGACGGCGGGGCGATTTTGGAGTTTGTTGACTCGGCTGAAGCTTGGAGGGCGTTTTTCAAAAAGGGGAAAAAGCCCCTTCCCTCATTAGCGAAAGGCTCCGAAACCCTAGGAAAAGCTGAAGTTTTGACACCCCACCACGCGAAAAATCCGCACGATTTTTGTTAATTCCCAATTTCAAAGAACACGCCGCTTCCCGCAAGGGAAATGGCACGTCCAAATTGGCAGAACAAATCCAACAATTCAATGGCGACGCAAAGCCAAGCGGTGACAAGGGGGGAGCCTTATCGCAAATTTTCAGCGCATTTACCGCGGTGCCCAGGCCAGCGGTGCCGACGGCCAAGGCCAGTGGTGCGCCGACCAGATTGCAAGGATGAGGCGCGAAGCATCAAGACGCGACATCGGGATAGTGAAATTTGGTATGCGCCTTGCCATCCGCATCAAGGGTTAATGTGAATGAATCCCATTCTCCCCCCGTGTGAGCTTTCATAATAGTGTGCAGCTCTTCTAAGAGTGAGTATTCACTGATTCCGTCCTTTTCTCTTAAGAATTCACTTATCTCTTTTCCTCCTTTTGTAAATGAAAACTCAGATTTGCACCGTTCCCCTAAATTGCTAAAAGAAAATGTACATTCAAGTTTTTCATAATTCGAGTCCGCTGAATCATGCATTGCTTGCACGAGTAGGTTCAATATTTCAGTTTGCCTTTGAAAAGGATTCATAGTCCACCTCCATTTTCGTTTTTAAATCTTTCAATCGTTTTTCTACCCCCGATGGTATATTCCACTCTTAATTCAGTTGGTCGCACGTCATTCGGATTTGACCGCTTAAATATAACTTTCACAGCCCCTACATCTTCACCAGCCACAAGCGCACGCCTGATTTCATTTTCAAATGTTTTATACTCTTTATTGTTGAAATTTGTATCTTGCGGAAACAGGTTCCTGCATTGCAAGGAGCAAGCATTTATTCATGCAACATCGAACTTTAATTAGTTTAATCCGGCAGTGGCTCGGGAAATTCGATCTCGTCGCGACCAACACCTTCGCAACGCTTGAAGGCTTCGCGAAGCAACGCACCTAGTTCAGCTGGGGGGCAAGGATAGTTATGAGCAATTACTCCAGCATCGTAACCCGCTTGAATATTACCCCAATCGCTACCTAACAAATTTCTCGTCGACAAAAAAGTCAAGTTATCTTCAGGTTTATGTTGTATTCGGTGCGAATATGCGCTTTTCGAGATGAGATCAGATTTGTGTATTTGCACATACATTAATCTTTCTTTTAGAGTTTTAAATCTCTTCTCTTTCATATAATTACATAGCTGCGAATGTAGCCATTTTCTTTTTCTAATAATTTCATTTTTGGAAAGATATATTTTAGATTCTTCACTTGATAAAAATCTCGTTTTAGAAAAACACTTAATCAATTCAAATCCAATTTCAAAGTTTGAAGCATCATTTTGTAAAAATGAAACATATCCAAGATCGTCTACAAAATTAGTAGAACGTCCAGAGCAAGTAAATAATACAAATAATTGACCGTTATAGTATGCTTGGGCACATTTCCAGTCTTTTTCTGGATGGAAATTCATTCTATTTTCCAGTAATGACAATTTTAAAATGAATATTATTCAACTTTGCTTTATCAATCGATTTGTATAGCCACCGCCAATCTCTCGTAGGTTCATCACTCATTTCAAGGTCCTGTTACGATAATCATCATCTTGATCACATTTAGCCTTTACCGCGCTGCCCAAGGGCATCATCAATTTGCTTTATCCCGATGCAATCACCGACAAGCTTGCCCGTGGATGTGGCAAATTCGGTTTGGGGGTATAATGTCAGACCTTTGACGATCACTTCTTCAACCGCCACGCATTGACCATTGTCGTCTGCCGCGATTTCCACAGGTGCCGCTTCTAAACCGGAAGGCGGTGTTATTTGATCGGTCCGAAACCGTTCTTCCCGCTCAGCCTGCCTTTGATTTTCTCGATCTTCGATACGTTGGGCTTCGCGCAAAACGGGGTCAGCCGCAGTTTGCGCCAATGCATTACCGGTATATGGCGATACCAGCACAATAGCAGATACAACGAAAAAACGCACGAGAGTAGGGCCCCGGTCGTCGGAATTGGTCATGACCATACATGACGAAATTCCAATGACTCGGGTTAAGTATTATCATAGTAACACTATGTTAACAAACATAATATAACTTGAGATATATCACGGCCTACATGATATTATGTCCATAACGGATGTAATTTACGCAAATGCGCCGTTTGCAGGGCATGGATATTCGGTTTTTGACCGCCAAAGATCCTGCCGGAATTTACAACGTCTTTATAATCGCCGAAAAATCCATGCCGCCTGCGCCGCTGTTGGCATAGGCTTCGTAAAGCGCGGCGGCTTTTTGGCCCATGGGGACATCGGCATCGACGGACTGCGCCGCCTCCATCGCCAGTTTCAGGTCTTTCAGCATCAGCGCGGTGGCAAAGCCGCCTTGATAGTCATTATCCGCCGGGCTTTGCGGGCCGACGCCGGGGACCGGGCAATAGCTGGTCATCGACCAGTTCTGGCCCGATGCCTTGGACGAAATATCGTAAAAGGTTTGCAGGTCAAGGCCGAGCTTTTCGGCCAGTTTGAATGTCTCGCACGTTGCGATCATCGACGCGCCGAGCAGCATGTTGTTGCAGATTTTCGCCGCCTGCCCTGCACCGCTTGTTCCGGCGTGGATCACCGCCTTGCCCATCGCCGCCAGGATCGGTTCTGCACGGGCGAAGGCATCGTCAGTGCCGCCGACCATGAAGGTCAACGTGCCGCCATTGGCCGCCGCAATGCCGCCCGATACAGGCGCGTCGACCATCGCATAGCCTGCGGCCTCGGCCGCCGCAGTTACCTTGCGCGCGGTATCCACATCAATGGTCGAACAATCGAGAAACAAAGCACCTTGCGGCGCATGGCCGATCACATCCGCGCCATACACAGCATCGACAATGGCCCCGTTGGGCAACATCGACACCACGGCATCAACGCCGGCAATCGCGCCCTGCACCGTGTCAAAAACGGCGCATTTATTCTCCTTGGCCCGGGCCAGAGCGTCGGGCGACAGGTCGAACGCGCTGACATCATGCCCTGCTTTCACAAGGTTCGCGGCCATCCCGCCGCCCATGTTCCCCAG
This sequence comes from Sphingorhabdus sp., assembly GCF_041737645.1. Taxonomy (GTDB): domain Bacteria; phylum Pseudomonadota; class Alphaproteobacteria; order Sphingomonadales; family Sphingomonadaceae; genus Sphingorhabdus_B. Next base: position 1,448 of record NZ_JBGSRI010000055.1, on the reverse strand, counting down.
TCCGATAAAGGCTATTTTCATCTGCGTTACCCCATTGTCGGGATGATGAAGGCATTGGTGCCGTCGGGCGAACCGTCAGGCCAGCGGGCGGTGATCTTCTTGACCTTGGTCCAGAATTTGATGCCCTCCATGCCATATTGATCGGTGTCACCGAACCCGGAGCGTTTCCAACCGCCGAAGCTGTGATAAGCGACAGGAACGGGAATGGGGACGTTGATGCCGACCATGCCGACATTCACCCGCGCCGCGAATTCGCGCGCCGCATGGCCGTTGCGCGTGAAGATCGCCACGCCATTGCCATATTGGTGCTTGCTGGGCAGCGCGAGCGCCTCTTCAAAATTGGCCGCACGCACGATTTGCAGCACGGGGCCGAAGATTTCTTCCTTATAGCTTTCCATGTCGGTGGTGACATGGTCGAGCAAGGTAGGTCCGATAAAATAGCCTTCCTCATGCCCTTGCAGCTTAAAGTTGCGCCCGTCGACAACCAGTTCCGAACCTTCATCAATGGCGGTCTGGATCCAGGCTTCAACCCTGGCTTTGTGTTGTGCGGTCACAACGGGGCCATAATGCGCGTCGGCATCGGTCGAGATGCCCACACGCAGCGCGGCGATCGCCGGAAGCAATTTGGCTTTCAAACGCTCGGCAGTGTCATCGCCCACCGGCACCACAACAGGCAACGCCATGCAACGTTCACCCGCCGAACCAAAGGCGGCACCTGTAAGATCGATGACGACCTGATCGAGATCCGCATCAGGCATCACGATACCGTGGTTCTTTGCCCCGCCCATGGCCTGCACGCGCTTGCCAGCCGCAACGCCGCGATTGTAGACATAATGGGCAATGTCCGAAGAGCCGATAAAGCTGACTGCGCTAATGGCCGGATGGTCGAGGATAGCATCAACCATTTCCTTGTCGCCGTGCACGACCTGGAAAATTCCCGCCGGCATTCCCGCTTCCAAAAAGAGTTCCGCAAGCCGGTTAGGCACGCTCGGGTCACGTTCCGAAGGCTTGAGAATGAAAGCATTTCCAACACTGGTAGCCAATGCGCCCATCCATAGCGGGAGCATTGCGGGAAAATTGAATGGGGTAATTCCTGCGCCAATGCCCAATGGCTGGCGCATCGAATAGACATCAATACCGGGGCCTGCGCCATGGGTATACTCGCCCTTCATCAAATGGGGCAGGCCGCAGCAGAATTCGACAACCTCAAGCCCGCGCTGGATATCGCCCTTGCTGTCAGCAACGACCTTGCCATGTTCGGCGCTCAGCATATGCGCCAGTTCGTCCATATGCTTTTCAATCAGTGCCTTATACTCGAACATCACGCGGGCGCGGCGCTGCGGGTTCATCGCGGCCCAGGCGGGTTGTGCGGCCTGTGCAGCGGCCACGGCAGCGTCGAGCACCGATCGGTCACCCAACACAACCTGTGCCTGAACACCGCCATTGTT
>NZ_JBGSRI010000037.1:0-37027 GCF_041737645.1 Sphingorhabdus sp. | reverse complement strand
CAGCGCCAGCGCGAGGCCGAAATCGCTGTCGATACTGCGTTCGTGAACCTCGTCAAACAGCACGGCGGATATGCCCGCCAGTTCGGGATCGGCGATAATACGGTTGCGGAAAATACCTTCGGTCAGGACCAATATCCGTGTCGCGGCGGACTGCTTGCTGTCCATACGCGTCGCATAGCCCACCAAAGCGCCTACCGGTTCGCCCACAAGTTCGGAAATCCGTTCGGCCGCCATGCGCGCCGCCAAACGACGCGGGGAAAGCAACAGGATTTTGCCAGTACACCAAGTCTGGTGGAGCAATTGCGGCGCGACCATTGTGGTTTTGCCTGCGCCCGGCGGGGCAATCAAAACGGCATTTAAGTTACCCGCCAACACCTCGCATAATTCCGGCAGAACCGCTTCAACCGGCAGTGCATCATTCAAAGGTCGACCCAGTCCCTGCCGCCCGGCCAGATGACATCCTCAATCTTGTCGCCGGCGTAGGTCAACGCGGATAGGACCGACAAAATGAGCAGCAGATCCAGCAACAATACCGACGCCATCACCACATAGGGATGGAACGGACCGATCGGGTCAAATCCGTCCGACAGAGGTTCGCGGTCCGCCATAGTCAATAAGCGCGGGCGATAGCGAATTCGACCGCCTCGATCAACGCCGCCTTGGCCTCACCTCCCGGGAAATGGGCGATGGAATCGATGGCGCGCTGGCCATAATGGCGGGCGCGGTCGATGGTGTCGTCTATCGCGTCATACGCGCCCAGCAAACTGGTGGCGTGCGCCAGATCATCGTCGGACACCCGATTGCCCAGCATCGCCTCACGCCAGAATTTCTGCTCCTCCGCAGAGCCCCGGCTGTGCGCCAGGATCACCGGCAAGGTGACCTTGCCGTCGCGGAAATCATCGCCGATATCCTTGCCCATCGTCGCCCCGTCGGACACATAGTCGATGGCGTCGTCGACAAGCTGGAACGCGATACCTAGATTGCGGCCATAAGCGTCGAGCGCCATTTCCTGCGTCTCCCCGCTTTCCGCAACCACCGCCGCGATCCGGCAAGCGGCAGCAAACAGGGCGGCGGTTTTCGAGCCGATAATTTCGAGATATTTTTCTTCGGTAGTCGAAATCTGCCGCTGCGCCGTCAATTGGTTGACCTCGCCCTCCGCAATCACCGCCGACGCGTGCGAGAGGATTTTCAAGACCTTGAGCGATCCGTCCTCCACCATCAGTTCGAAAGACCGGCTGAACAGGAAATCGCCGACTAGCACGGCGGCGGGGTTACCGAAAATCAGATTCGCCGCCGTCTTCCCCCGGCGCATGTCGCTGCCGTCGACTACGTCGTCATGCAACAGTGTCGCGGTATGGATAAACTCTACCGCCGCCGCCAGCTTATGGTGCCGTTCGCCCGGATAATCGAGCAATCGGGCGCAAGCTAGCGTCAGCATGGGCCGCATCCGCTTGCCGCCGCCCGCGATCAGATGCCCTGCCAATTCGGGTATCAAGGGAATTTCCGATTGCATCCGGTCGAGGATGACGGCGTTCACCTTATTCATTTCGGGCGCAACAAGTTTCAGGATGGGATCCAGCGAGGGTGCGCGGTGTCCGCCGATTTGGTGAATGGTAGCTGTCATAACAGTCCCGCTCTGGCAAGCCAGAGGCAGCAAGGCAAGTGCAAATGGGGCTTTTCCTCTTGTCCTGATGCGGCAATCGCGGCAGATGGTGCCTTATGGACCATGAAGACACATTGAGAAGCTACCGCGACAGCATCGACAATATCGACGCCGCGCTGGTGTTCATGCTCGCCGAGCGCTTCAAGATCACGCAGGCCGTCGGTGAATTCAAGGCCCGGTCGGAACTTCCACCCGCCGATCCGGCACGCGAAGATCGGCAGATTGAACGCCTGCGCCAACTGGCGCGCGATGCGAAGCTGGATCCCGATTTTACGGAAAAATTCCTGCGCTTCATCATCGACGAAGTCATCCGTCACCACCAGCAAATACGCGACGGGGCTTGAATTCACCCTTTGATATGTAAAACGCAAATCAACGTGAACAGGCGGCGTGCCGTTGCGAAATCGACTTCGACTTTACCTTCCAGCCGCTCCATCAATATCTCTGCTGCTTCGTTGTGAACACCGCGCCGTGCCATGTCTATGGTCTCGATTTCGGCGGCGCTGGCTTTGCGGATGGCCTGATAATAGCTGTCGCAAATGGCAAAATAGTCTTTGACCACGCGGCGAAAACGGCCAAGCCCAAGGATCAGGATTTCAAACGGGCTCCCATCTTCGCGGCGGATATCCCAGATCAGCCGACCTTCTTCGACGCTTAGATGCAATTGATAGGGGCCGACATAGCCGTCGCCAAAGTCGCGTTGCGGTTTGAAGACATTATCTTCGATCAGGTCAAAGATGGCAACGCGGCGCTCTTGCTCGATATCGGCATTGCGCCGCAGGATCGTGGCCTCGTCCAGTTCAACTTTGATGATGCGCGCTTCGCTCATGTTTCCGTGTTAGCTTGTGATAATTTTGGGGCAAGTGAATCCTCCCCGCCGTGCGTTCGCCTCGGGACAAATATTTGTCCACAGCCCTGTCCCCCATTCTATTTTTGGAGGGCCTTGCACATGGGCTTGTGCTAAAGGATAGGGCGTTATGGCCGAACCGATCAGACTAGCCGCCGTGAATGAGGCGGAACCACAGCGCTTACCGCGCAATATTGAGGCGGAAGCCGCGTTTTTGGGCGCTATCCTGATCGACAACAGGATTATCGAAGACGTATCGATAAAATTGCAACCCGATCATTTTTTCGAACCATTACATGGCCGCGTTTACGAACAGATATTGCGTCTGATTGACCGGAATATGCTGGTGACGCCGGTCACGCTGAAGCCCTTTTTCGAAGCCGATGAGGCGATGCAGGAACTTGGCGGTCCGGGCTATCTCATTAAATTGACCGCCGATGGGGCTGGCCTGATTGGCGCGCGCGATTTCGCGCAGCAGATTTACGATCTGGCTTTGTTGCGTGAATTGGTGACTGTGGGCCGAACGCTCGTTAACAATGCGCTCGACACGAGTGAAAGCGTTGACCCCAAGGGACAGATTGAGGCCGCTGAAAGCGCTTTGTATAAAGTCGCCGAAGGTGAAGGCGAAATCGGTTCGATGAAAAGTTTCCTGCAAGCTTCGACCGAAGCCATCAAGAATGTCGAGAAAGCATTGCAGTCCGGGGGGCATCTATCTGGCGTGACAACGGGTCTGGATAGCATCAATGCCAAGTGCGGTGGTCTGCACAATTCCGATCTTGTGATCCTTGCCGGACGTCCGGGTATGGGCAAGACGTCGCTTGCGACCAACATCGCGTTCAATGCCGCGCGCCGTTGGATCCGTGAACGCGAAGACGGTATTGAAGAAGCCAAGGGGGCAGGGGCCAAGGTCGCCTTTTTCAGCCTCGAAATGTCCGCCGACCAGTTAGCGACGCGTATTTTGGCCGAACAATCGGGCATCAGTTCCGAACTGCTTCGCATGGGTAAAATCTCGCGTGAGGATTTTCGCGAATTGTCGCGGGCGAGCCGTGAATTGCAGGAATTGCCGCTCTATATCGACGATACACCTGCGCTCAGCATTGCGGCGCTCAGAACCCGCGCACGTCGGTTGCAACGGCGGCATGGCATTGGCCTAATCGTGGTTGACTATCTACAATTGCTGCAAGGCTCGAGCCGCGCCAACGACAATCGCGTCAACGAAATTTCGGAAATCAGCCGTGGTCTGAAGACGCTCGCCAAGGAACTGGGCGTGCCGGTTATCGCGCTTTCGCAGCTCAGCCGTGCCGTGGAACAGCGTGAAGACAAACGGCCGATGTTGTCAGACTTGCGTGAATCTGGCTCGATCGAACAGGACGCGGACATGGTCTGGTTCGTGTTTCGTGAAGATTATTATGAGTTGATGAAAAAGCCCGATGAAGGCACGCCTGCATTCGACGCCTGGAACGAAAAAATGGAGAGAATTCACGGGGTTGCAGAGCTTATCGTTTCCAAGCAGCGTCACGGCTCGACCGGACGGGTGCGGATGAAGTTCGAGGCGAAGATTACGAAATTCAGCGATCTGGCCGACGACCAATATTCTGATTCCGGGTATGATTGAGAAAACTTCCTCCCTTTAAAGAGAAAGGGAGTCAGGCAAATCGCGCTGACAATATATAATTCAGCGCCATATTCCGGCTTAAATGCAGCCCCTTAAGCGGCGAGAACGCAATACCCTGCATCTCCACGACCTGAAGACCAGCGCCGTCCAGCAGCGCAGTCAACTCCTCCGGTGTCAGGAACTGATCCCAGTGGTGCGTTCCGCGCGGGACTTGGCCGAGCCGTTCTGCCGCCTCCACCAGAAACAGCCGCGAGGCGGCGGTGCGGTTTGGCGTGGACAGAAGGAGCAGGCCGTCAGGTTTTAGATGCCGGGCAAGTTCGATAATGAAGGCTGAGGGGTCGATCACATGCTCGATCACTTCCATCGACGTGACCACGTCAAACGTGCCGAGACCTTGCGCGGCGATTTCGCCGGCGCGATAGTCGATATTCAGGCCGGACAATACCGCATGGGCCTTGGCAGCCTCGATATTTTCGGGTGCCGCGTCGACGCCCGCCATCCGTGCACCCATTCGGGCCAGCGGTTCGCACAGCAAGCCCGCGCCACAACCAACATCAAGCGCACTCTTGCCCGTCAGCGGTGCGCGCGACTTGCTATCGCCTTCAAAATGGGAGTCGATTGCCGCCCGTATAAAGCCGAGCCGCACAGGGTTCAGCTTGTGCAGCATAGCAGAACTGCCCTTCGGGTCCCACCAATCCGCCGCCAGTGCACCGAAATGTGCGGCTTCGGCGGCGTTTATTGTCGTTGCAGTGCTTGCCTTTGTCATATCCTGTCCCTATCAGGGCGCCCGATTGTAATATAGCCACTTTGTAAGGTTTTCATGGCGCGCATTGTATTGAAATTTGGCGGCACGTCTATGGCCGGGACTGAACGTATCCGCCGGGTTGCCCAGCTCGTCAAGCGGCAAGCCGAACGTGGGGACGAAGTGGCTGTGGTTGTATCGGCCATGGCGGGAGATACCGATCGCCTCGTAAATTTCTGCCGTGAAGCGAATGCGCTTTATGATCCGGCGGAATATGATGTGGTGGTTGCGGCAGGCGAGCAGATTACGTCGGGTTTGCTGGCAATAACCCTGCAAGCGCTGGGCTGCAATGCACGTAGCTGGCTTGGTTGGCAGATGCCGATCCATACCGACGATGCCCATGCAAAAGCGCGGATCGGATCCATTGAAACCGAAGAATTGCTCGCGTCGATGGCCGCTGGCACCATCGCCGTCATTCCAGGCTTCCAAGGTCTGACCGACGACAATCGTATCACGACGCTTGGCCGCGGCGGGTCCGATACTTCTGCGGTTGCTGTTGCTGCGGCAGTGAAGGCGGATCGATGCGACATCTACACCGACGTTGACGGCGTTTATACGACTGACCCCCGCATCGTCGCCCGCGCGCGCAAGCTGAAGGCAGTGACGTATGAAGAAATGCTCGAACTGGCGTCCGTCGGCTCGAAAGTATTGCAAACCCGCTCAGTCGGCCTTGCGATGAAAGAAGGGGTGCGCGTGCAGGTGCTGTCCTCCTTCCTCGACGAAAATGCCCCCGACGCCGATAGCATCCCCGGTACGATGATCGTGACCGACGAAGAATTGGAGAAGTATCAAGTGGAACGCCAACTGATCACCGGAATCGCCGCCGACAAGAATGAGGCAAAGATCACCCTGACCCGCGTCCCCGACCGCCCTGGAGCGGTCGCGCATATTTTTGCGCCCTTGGCCGATGCGAATATCAACGTCGACATGATCATCCAGAATGTCGGCCGCGACAAGGGGGAGACTGACGTGACCTTCACCTGCCCGCAGGCCGACCTTGCCCGTTGCACAGACATATTGGAAAACCAGCGCGATGCGATCGGCTACAACCGGCTGATCCCTGACACAAAGGTCACCAAGATCTCCGTGGTCGGCGTCGGCATGAAGAGCCACGCCGGTGTGGCCTCCACAATGTTCAGCAGCCTTGCCGACCGTAAGATCAACATTCAGGCGATCTCCACATCGGAAATCAAGGTATCCGTGCTGATCGATGAGGACGAGACCGAACTCGCCGTGCGCGTGTTGCACACGGCTTACGGGCTTGATGCGGAGTAAAGAAATTTTACACGCAGAGGCGCAGAGAGCGCAGAGACGATGTAATGAAGCCAATTGACGAGATTAGTAGCGACGTAATTGGGACATCGATGGCAATTCATCGTGAAATCGGTCCGGGACTATTAGAATCGGTGTATGAAGCTATCCTTGCCAGGAAACTGGTACAGATGGGCTATGAAGTTGTGCAGCAAAAGCCTTTGGGTTTTGCTTACGAAGATATGGAATTTCCTGCAGCGTTCAAGGTTGATTTGATTGTCGACAATCGTCTAATTATCGAGTTGAAGTCAATTGAGCGGTTACAACCGGTCCATTCCAAACAATTATTGACCTATCTTCGATTGATGAAATTCCCGGTTGGTTTGCTCATCAATTTCGGATGCGAGACTCTTAAGGAGGGTATCAAGCGCGTAGTCAATAATTATCAAGACTGAACCGACTTAAAACTCTATCCCTCTGCGAACTCTGCGCCTCTGCGTGAACAAAAATGGCACTTACATATGACAAAACTCCGACATCTCATGCAACGCGGTACCGAATTTCTTGGGTGTGAGGTCGCAATCTTATGCGGCGCTATGTCTTGGGTTTCGGAACGAAATCTCGTCTCCGCCATTTCCAATGCAGGAGGTTTCGGGGTAATAGCGTGCGGTGCGATGACGCCGGAATTGCTGGATGCGGAAATTGCCGCGACAAAGGCAATGACTGCCAAACCCTTTGGTGTAAATCTTATCACAATGCACCCGCAGATCATGGAACTGATCGCCGTGTGCGCGAAGCATAATGTCAGTCACGTCGTGCTTGCAGGGGGTCTACCGCCCAAGGGGAGCATCGAGGCGATCAAGGAATTTGGCGCAAAGGTAATCTGCTTTGCGCCTGCACTGACGCTCGCCAAGAAATTTGCGCGGTCCGGTGTTGATGCGTTGGTTATTGAAGGCAGCGAGGCAGGCGGGCATATCGGACCGGTGGCGACCTCCGTTTTGGCGCAGGAAATTTTACCCGAACTGGGTGAGCAATTACCGATTTTTGTGGCGGGGGGTATCGCCCGGGGCGGTCTAATTGCCAGCTATCTGGAAATGGGTGCTGCTGGGGTCCAGTTGGGTACCAGATTTGTTTGCGCCCATGAAAGCATCGCGCACCCGAACTTCAAAGCGGCTTTCCTGCGCGCCAATGCCCGCGATGCGGTGGCCAGCGTGCAGATTGACCCGCGGTTGCCAGTCATCCCCGTGCGGGCGCTCAAGAACAAAGGCACCGAATTGTTTACCGCCAAACAGGTCGAGGTCGCGGCAATGCTTGATCGCGGTGAAATCGACATGGAGGCGGCGCAACTCGAGATCGAGAAATATTGGGCAGGTGCGCTCCGCCGCGCGGTAATCGATGGCGATGTCGAATATGGTTCGGTCATGGCGGGGCAATCGGTTGGCATGGTTCATGTCGAACGGCCGGTGATCGATATCATCGCCAAGCTGGTCACAGAAGCGGAAGAAGCCTTGGCACGGTAAGGCCATCTGTGCGTTAGGGGGCACGAAACCGTCTTGCCAACACAACACAGTCGACGCATATCAATGATATGACCACCGAATCCCCGCCGGAACTCACTCCGCTCAATCCCGCTTATGTGACGACGACCCGGATTGCGTCCGCCTTGGTTTATCTGCCCTTTCTGGTCGGGGCCGGTGTATTGGAATACGCGCAATTATTGCCGCCCGGTGGTGTTTTCGTGCCTGCCTTTTTGCTCTATTTATTTGCGGCTTTTGTCGTTCCGGCGCGCAAATATCGCCATTGGGGCTATGATATGGGGCGTGACCGCCTGCGTATTGTACGTGGCTATATGTTCTTTCGCGACACTGTAGTCCCTTTCGGTCGTATCCAGCATATTGATGTGGAGCAGGGGCCAATTGACCGTCGATATGATCTTGCGACTTTAACGGTACATACTGCGGGCAATCATAACAGCACCGTAACCTTGCCCGGCCTGCTGCACGCGGATGCGCTGTCCATGCGCGAAGCCATTCGCGCCGCTATCCGGCAGGACCAGATTTGACCAATTCCGACACCCAAACCCCGTTCGTGTCGGTCGCAGTTGACACACCCATCGTGGGTGCACAACCTAACGGTGTCTCGACTACGCTCGACGCGAACGGCGAGGGGAGAGAGGGCGAAGGAAAAAAGCTCCATATTTCCGGCCTATTCGTCGGCTTTATTACGGGTCTTCCGCAACTTATTTTCCCGATCTTTGCCGCATTTTTTGGAACGCGGGGCAGTGATAATCCGCTGATTTCGATCGCAGCGGTCTGTGCGATACTTTTGTTCAGCTTTTTCTTTCGGTGGCTGTCCTGGGTTCGTTTCCGCTATCATATCGGCGCACATGATATCCGCATTGAAAGCGGCGTTGTAAGCCGCAATGCAAGGTCCATACCGTTCGAACGGATACAGGATGTCAGCGTAGAGCAAAAGCCGCTCGCGCGCCTTTTTGCGTTGGGGGAAGTCAAGTTTGAAACGGGCGGCGGCGATGGCGATGATGCCAAGCTTAGCTATGTGAGCATGGAAGAAGCCAACCGTCTGCGGGAACTGGTGAAAGCCCATAAAAGCGGTCTGGTGACCGTTGCAAACTCCGCAGCAGAGTTGCCCGATGCGGATGCGCCGCCGATTTTTGCGATGGACCCACGGCGCGTCTTTACCTTCGGACTATATTCATTTTCTCTGGTGATTTTCGCGGTGCTTGGCGGGCTGGCGCAACAGTTTGACTTTTTGTTACCGTTCGAGATTTGGGATTTCCGGCACTGGATTGGTGTAGCCGAAGAGCGCGGGGTAACCGTCGAAAATTTGAACGGTATAGGCTGGGCCGCACAAATCATTCTAGCAGTTGTGGCCTTGGTCGGACTTATTTTAACTGGATTTGCGACCGGCATCATCCGAACTTTGCTGCGTGAACATGGCTTTCGGTTGGACCGCACCGCCAAAGGGTTCCGGCGTCGGCGTGGTCTGCTTACTTTGACCGATGCTGTGATGCCTGCCCATCGGGTGCAAGCGGCCGTGATCCAGACCGGCCCGATCCGCAAACGCCGCGGTTGGCACAGCTTGAAATTTGTCAGCCTGGCACAGGACAGCAAGGATGAAACAAATTTCGTAGCTGCGCCCTTTGCGACGCTGGCGGAAATTTGGTCGATTGCCGACGCGGCGCTGATTGATGCGCCGGACCCGGCGGTTCGATTGCGCCAAGGGAAATTCGCATGGTGGTCGATCCGTTTTTTCGGTCTGGTGCCGACAATCATCCTCGCTATGGCCGCGACCATGTTTTTTGCAGGCGCGCCTTTTTATCAGGCGGCGCTGATGCTGTTGGTGCTGATCGTCATCGGTTTTCTCTGGTGGCTTGAATGGCGGCGCTATGGAGATTTCATCGACGGCAAGCAGATTTATGTGCGCGAGGGCTGGTGGCGTCAGCGGCTGGCCATTGCGCCTCAGGTAAAGGTGCAGACGGTCGAGATTTATCAAGGTCCGATTGCACGGCGGCAGGGACTGGCCTCCGTCAATTTCGGGATTTCGGGCGGGTCGCTGGAAATGATCGCCCTTCCGTTGGAAACCGCCCGAGCCATCCGCGACGCAGTTATCGAGCAGGTGGCGGCGGTGGATTATGCCGTTGTTGCAGCTGAGACCCGTTTTAGCAAAAGCGATTAGAGGAGAGCGTCGTAGATTCAGAATATCGAAAATCGTTTCAATCGATGGCCTGTACGACCTGTTCTTCAATTACGCTGCCGTCGTCTTTACGCAGCGACATTTTTACAGTCTTTGCTGTCCAATCGATGTCGATCTGGCCAAAATTGGGAACTCCCCAAAGACCGCCGGTTCTGCGCGGGTCAGGTTCGCGGTCACCCCCGTCGCCCTTGCCAAATGCAAAGTTGAGTGAGCTTGATGTGAAGTCCCATATCGGTTTTGCGATCCGGGGGTTACTGACTTTGTAAAAGCCACCTGAATGGCGATCTCCGGACAGAAAAATGGCGTTACTGACGCCTTTGTCTGCCAGTAGATTATAAAGCCGATCCCGTTCTTTGGGAAAATTCGTCCAACCTTCAAAATTATGTGCGTCGGTTATGACCTGTGTGGAAGAGATGATGAAACGGAGTTCAGCGGGTTTGGCGAGTTCGCCCTCCAGCCAGTCCCATTGCGCCTCACCCAAGACAGAGGCTTTAGGGTCAAGGTTCGGAATATACCAGCCGAGTGCCGGGCCGGGGTCGCGATAGGGCATGACGGCAAGGTCGGACCGGAAGAACCGGGCGTCCAGAATGATAAACTGCACGCGCTTGCCTTGTGGTCCGACTATTCGGCTTTCATAAACGCCGGGTCGCGACTTGACCTCTGCGCTGCTGTTCCAAAATGCTTCGTAGATTTTCTCGGCCCGTTCCTTGAACGCAAAAGTTCCGCCTGCGTCGTTGGCCCCGTAATCATGGTCGTCCCATGTCGTCATCATCGGAACGCTGCGGCGAAAACGGTCGAATTCGATGCGGCTGCCGAGTTTGCGGTAACTCGCGGTTAACGTCGGGATATCGGCGCTATTCGTGGTGCGCGTGTCGCCATAGACATTGTCGCCGATCAATAAAAAAGCCTGGGGTTTCTGGGCGGCGATAACGTCCCAGATTTTCATATCTCGGTTTTCGTTGACGCATGATCCAAAGGCAAAGCGGGTCACAGTTTCATTGCTGGAAAGCACCGGATTGGCGGCTGCTTGTGGCAGATTGGTGTTCAATGCGCTGTAAAATGGTCGCAGGGCGTCTTGTGCGCTTTGCGGCGTTGCCACTTCATTGTTGGTGACACTTACGGCGCAACCGGACAGGAGCAAGGCAGCTATGGGGAGGATGCGTTTCATGGAGAAATCTTACCTTTAATCAAAAGCTGGGTCGCCCCTTCCTCGTCTTTGAAAAGAGTCGCGTCAATGCCGTAAACATGAGCCAGGTTTTCCGGGGTTATGACGGACGTGACGTCCCCTTGCGCGAAAACCTTGCCTTGGTGCAACAGCACGACATGTTCGGCAAAGCGCACGGCCTGTTGCAAGTCATGTAGCACGGCGATCACGCCTTTGCCGCTGTCGGCTTGGGCACGCAATAATCCGAGCATATCCAGTTGATGTCCCGGATCGAGATTGGCAAGCGGCTCATCTGCCAATATCCATTGCGGTTCGCCGGCCAATACCCGCGCCATAAGAACGCGCGCGCATTCACCGCCGGACAATTGCGTGACGGGGCGTTTGGCGAATTGCGATGTGTTGGTGGCGGCCATTGCGGCGGAAATCGCTACATGGTCTTCGGCGGACAGGCCAAATCCGTTGCGATAGGGGTAACGGCCAAGCGCCACGAGCGCGTCTGCTGAAATCGCCCAATGCGTTTCGCCGCCTTGCGGAAGAAAACCAATGGCCTTTGCGCGTTCTTCCGGGCTTAGTTCGGCGATTGCCCTGTCGCCAAGTGTTACCACACCGGTGTCAGGTTTCAGCAACGCCGCAAGGCACGCAAGCAATGTCGATTTTCCTGCGCCATTCGGGCCAAGAATGACACTGAACTGACCGGGCAAAAAACGCGCATCAATGCCGAATAAGGTTGGTCGCCTGTCATGGGCGAAACAAATATTATCACTTCGCAAGATCATATCATGCGCCCTTGTTTTTTCTGTAACAGAAAGAAAAAGAACGGGGCACCAAGCAACGCCATCGCAATGCCCAGACGAATTTCGGTAGGCCCTGGTATGATGCGGACGAAGCTGTCGGCGGTTAACGTCAAGAGCGCGCCGCCAAGCGCAGAAGGCAGCAGTATAGCAGACGGCTGTTCACCGTAAAAACGGCGCATCAGATGCGGCACGATAAGGCCGATAAAGCCGACTACGCCTGACACCGCGACCGAAGCGCCCACCGACAAGCCGACCCCGAAAACGATGATCCACTGCAATCGCCCAATATCGACGCCGATACTGCGTGCGCCATTGACACCGATGGTCAGGGCGTCGAGTGCCCGTCCAGTGGTCAGCAACAATGCGCCGCCCACTGCAATGAACGGCAACGCCTGAAGGGCATCGTTCATTAGCCGGTCTGTAAGCGCGCCCATCAACCAGTTGATGATCTCACTGGTCGCAAACGGATTTGGCGCGATACTGATGAGGAAAGCGGTCATCGAACCGGCCAGCGTCGACAGGACCATCCCACCCAGTATGAAGCCCAAAGGCCCACCGCCACGCGCCAACGCGAGCAATGCAATTATGCTGACTCCGGCCCCCAGCATGGCGCAACCGAATAGGCCGAATGGAAGAGAGTTCAGGCCCAAAAAGATAGCGGCCACGCCGCCAAATGCTGCGCTTGAAGACACGCCAAGCACAGTCGGATCGGCAAGCGCATTTCGCAAATAGCCTTGCAAGACCGCACCCGAAAGCCCCAATGCCGCGCCAATGCCTAACCCAAGCAATGCCCGCGGCAGGCGAAGTTCCAGAAAAATCCAGCCGTTGGCATCATTGGCAAACCACGCGTTCGGCCATATCCACGTCTTGCCCGCCATCAATGAAAGGCAAAACGCCGCCAAAGTGAGTGCCACGAGCAGATATGTGCGCCAACGCGATGTCATGGCGCACCCTTTTTTTGTGTTGCCAATATATCTTCGCGTGCTTTGGCCAATTTTGCTGAAACCGTGATCGTCGTGGGTCCGCCACAATAAAGCAGTCTGTCGGGGAAATGCACAATCCGTGTTTTGTTGCGAAGATTGTTTATCAATTGCACGCGCGCAGACATTGCCCGTTCTTCTGTGCCATCAGCATTTACGGGCATGAAAATAACCTCAGGCGGGTTGCGGATAAGGGTTTCGAGCGGCAATATTCCCCAAGATTTCAATCCAAAGCTGGAGCTGGCATTACGAAACCCGTGACGTCGCAATAATTCGTCCTGCAAGGTGCCTTCGCCTGCGACAAATCCGCCATTCTGCCAAATGATTGCGGTTGGTCGATGCGGCATGGCAGGGGGTGTGGACACAGATTGCTTTATCCGCGTAACCAGGGCTTCACCGGCATCAATCCGGCCAATCGCTCTGGCGATATGACGGACTTGCGCGATGTCTTCCTCCAACGTGGGCGCAACGCCTACCGTAACGACGTCGAGCCCCGCTTTTGCCAGCGCCGCATTTGTGCCTGCTGATGCGAGATTGCCGGTTAACACCAATCGCGGTTTAGCCGCGATGATATCCTCGGCTGCCGTTCCCAAAGCTGGAAATTGCCGGGCCCAACCGACCGGAGCCGACGCGCTAGCGCTTTCGTGCGAATACACACTGACCGCCGCAATTTGATGCGGCGCGGCGATTTCCGCAAGGATCGCGTCTATGCATGGATTATTCGATACAATTCCGCCCGGTGCAAAAGCAGGCTGACCGCTACAACTGCCCAAAAACAGCAGAAGCGGCCAGCCCCGGATCATTAAAACTTAGCCCTGACGCCGAAATGGGCATTGCGACCATAAGTATTGAAACCAGCCACCTGCACATATTGCGTATCGAACAAATTTTCGACCCGACCATATAATTCGAGTTGTTCATTTACGGGATAGGCCGCGCGCAAATGGGCCAATGCGTAACCATCCAAACGCACGCTGTTCGATGCATTGTCAAAGCTATCCCCCGCGATTAACACCGAAGCCCCAAGCTTCAGGCGCCAAGGTGTCCGCCAGTCGATGGTCAGGCTGCCGTAATGTTGTGGCCTTAGCGCCAAGCGGTTTCCGAAATTGGCACCCGCCGACCGATTTATGGCGTTGGTCAATGTGTAGTTGGCTTGAATGTTCATCTCGTCGGTGGGCTGCAACGCAAATCCCATTTCAATCCCGTCTGTGTCCACCTGTTCGATGTTTTCGGACTGGAAAGTGGTAAAGGAAAAAGCAATCAAGTCGCTGCTCTTGCGGTTGAAATAGGTCGCGTAAATCTGCGCCTTGTTATCTAGAAACTGATGCTCAAGCCCAAGATCGAAATTACGCGCTGTTTCCGGTTTCAGGTTGGGGTTGCCAAAGGGTGGCTGACCTTCTGTCAGCGTAGGCGCGCGAAATCCTTCGCCATAAGTGGCGCGCAAGACCGTATCGCCGCCATTGGGTGTGTAAGCGATGTTTCCTCCCAGCGTCGTTTGTCCGCCATAATCGCTATAGTCATCATGCCTAACGCCGCCGGTGATTGTAAGTCCGGTGACGGGGCGCAATATCAACTGGCCGAAGCCGCTGGTAACCTGATTGCGCGCGATATCGGCTGGCGCACCTTCGAACGAAGTGCTGGCGAAAGTGCGTTCATGTTCCGCACCAAATACAAGCGTAACCGTATCGATGATATCAAAGGCAGCATGATATTCAAATCGGTCGATGGTCCCTTTAACGTCAAAATTGTTGAAGCTGAAAACGACAGGGTCTGTTCCAATGCGGGTGATGTCGGTACGCGCAAAAGACACGCGATTTTGAAACCGGCCGTCCGCCAAATCGAATTCCGCACCGACATAGCCAATAAACTGGCGGTTGCGTGCCACGGGCAAGCCGTTCGCCCCGACGCCAAAAGGCGAGTCAAATTCAATCGTTCCGCGATTATAATAGCCACGAAAATCGAGCGCGAAATTCTCCGCAACATTGACTTTTAACCGACCATTGGCAGCCAGGTTTTCATAGCCGTCTTTTTCGGTTCCGCCAGCAAGCGCCGATATTCCGTCCGAGCGGTAGAATGCACCGCCAACGCTGCCTTCGAAGATGCCGCTCGACCCTGAAATATTTGCATTGGTTCGCAATGAGTCGGCAAATCCATATTCTGCACCTGCGTTCACGACCACAGCTTGCGTGGGCGACAGGCTTTGTACATTGATGACGCCGCCAATCGCCTGGCTGCCCCAGATGATTGAATTGGGGCCGCGTAGAACCTCAACCCGGCCTACATTGCCGGTAAGCAATGCGCCGAAATCAAATGCGGCGTTGGGGCTGGAAGGGTCATTAATGCGTACCCCGTCGATTAACACCAAAGTTTGCGAACTGTTGCCACCGCGCAAAAATACGCTGCTCTGGCTGCCCACTGGCCCGCGTGTCGCGATTGCAACACCGGGTAGAGTGCGGAGCGCGTCGATAATAGTGGTTGCCTGCAATTCTTCCAACCGGGCTTCGTCAAGAACTGATATAGCCTGGCCGGTTTCGTCGCGTGGTTGTTCAAAACCGCTGGCGGTCACCACAATGTCCTCGTTGGCTTCTTGCGCGAAAACGCAAACAGGAAACAGCGCGAGCGCTGCTGCCGGATATTTAAATAATTTCATAAATTCAATCCTTCACATGACGTCCAATCAAATGTCGTCACGCGGAGGAAAACCCCGATTGCGCCAGTGTCCCGCAAGCACAAAGGACAGACCGCAAACAGGCAGGTCTCCTGGCTCCCGGGTCAATATTGTGGTCCCGCCTTCCCAGTTTCCCAGTGGCTAAAGGGGCCAAACTCGCCGGTTACAGTTGCGGGAACAGCGCCGGATTTCCGCCGGCTTCCCTATTATCCTTGCTTTCACAAAGACCTGTTGCGTAGGCACAGAGATAGGCGGGATCGGCATTTAGGGCAAGACTGCAATTGGATAGTGGCGGACCCAAACTTAATGCCTAGTCTTGCCGGGCCTTTGCATTCCCCAAAATACGGGTCCTTCGGGTACTTGCCAACTGTGCTTTATTGCAAAACCAAAGCTCTGGTAAAGTGCGATATTATGTTCATCGGCGGTTTCGAGATAGGCCGGTAGGCCATCTTCGTCGGCGCGTTCAAGGCCCGCCCGGATTGCTGCGCCGCCAAAGCCCCTGCCCTGATGTGCGGGGTCACAGCCCGCATAATGAAGATACCAGACGGGCTCTTTGGGCAGATGCTTTTCGATCAGGTCAGCAACTTCCAGTCCGCGAAAAATCGAAAAACGCAGACGCTGGATAAAGGGTACGATCAGACGGGCGCGGTCCCACAGGCTGTCATGTGCATTTCCCGGACCACGCCACAAGGTAACCGCCTCAATCCCGTCTGTACCGAATACAGCGCCCTTGCGATGCTCGTCCTGCAAGAACAGGTGAAATGCAGCAGCAAGCCGCTTCGCCCGCAGCTTCGGGTCAGGGATGACATAGCTCCAACCCGTTTCCGTCTGAAAAGCGCGTGCCAATGTTTCCGCGATTTCCAGATTGTCGGTCGGGGCAAGAAGCCTTGCTCTAGTGTCCCTCAAGCCTGTGCCTGCGTCAAAATCGGCAGATTACGGACGCGTTTTCCGGTGGCCGCGAAAAGCGCGTTCGCAAGCGCCGGGGCGGCGGGTGGAACGCCGGGTTCGCCGATACCACCCATATACGCCCCGCTGTTGATGAAATGGATGTCGTGTACCAGCGGCGTATCGGCAAGTTTCAGCAATGGATAGTCGTTGAAATTACTTTGTTGTACGGCACCTTTTTCCAGCGTGATCGCCTCCCCGATGGCCGATGACAGGCCCATTATGGTCCCGCCCTCAATTTGTGCCTTGGCTCCATCGGGATTGACGATGCTGCCTGCGTCGACAACGGTGGTGATCTTGTGGACCTTCGGCATGCCGTCCTCTTTCACCGATGCTTCAATCACATGCGCGACGATGGTTTTGAAGCTTTCGACAATCGCCACACCGCGACCTACACCTTCGGGTAACGGCGCTTTCCAGTTTGCGAGCCGCGCGCATTCGTCAAGAACACGCAAATGCCGGGAGTCTGCCTTCAAATGGTTCCGGCGAAACTCGACAGGGTCTACACCTGCGGCATGGGCCAGTTCGTCCATAAAGCTTTCATTGTAAAAGCCCTGCTGCGTCGAGTTTACAGAACGCCATGCGCCGGTAATCTGGTTTGAGGGATGTTCATAATGGCGGCGGGCTACAACCGGCAGATTATAAATAAAAGTCGTCTCTGCCTCTGCGCTTTCGGTTTGGGCATAGTCATTTGTATAGGCGGCAATACGGCCATTTTTGTTCACCGCGGCTTTCAGCAACGCTGCGCTTTGCGGGCGATAAGCGCCTTGCGCGACTTCTTCTTCACGGCTCCAGATCAGCTTGACCGGGTAGGGCAATTGCATCGCCAACTTGGTAACCTGGCTTACGATTTCCATATACATCGGCAATCGGCGGCCAAAACTACCGCCAATCAGCATCGGACGGAATGTGACGTCGTCGGCATCCAAACCGGATACTTCGACTGCCATCATTTTTGTTGCCAACGGGTCTTGCATTCCGCCCCAGATATTCAGCTTTCCATCCTTGTGATGGGCGGTCAGGGCA
Source organism: Sphingorhabdus sp. (assembly GCF_041737645.1). Lineage (GTDB taxonomy): Bacteria > Pseudomonadota > Alphaproteobacteria > Sphingomonadales > Sphingomonadaceae > Sphingorhabdus_B. The sequence goes on along the minus strand of NZ_JBGSRI010000037.1, from coordinate 19,557 downwards.
AATGGTTCCATCATCGCATGATGCAGAAATGGCACCTGATATTTGGCTTCATTGGGCTTTGCACCCAGCGCTGCGTTGGTATCGCCTTCGCCCGCTTCACCCGCGGGTTCTCCCTTGGCGATCAAATCATCATAGGCTTTGAAAATAGATGCTGTGGATACGGCAGCATGGCCGCCATCGGTAAATTGAGGGGTCAGCGCGCGCAATCCGCTGATCGCCGGCCAATACCCGCTCGCCACCACGGCTACGGCATCATCAAGCTTGACGACTTTCTCCACACCCTTGATGGCAAGGGCAGGCGCTTCATCAACCGATGTCAATTTGCCGCCACGGGCAGGCGCGGCCATGATGGTTGCAACACGCATATCGGGAACGGTAAAATCCATGCCAAACTGGGCTGTTCCGTCAACTTTGGCAGGAATATCCAGCCGTTGCACGGACTGCCGAATCAGTCGATATTGCTTTGGATCTTTCAGTTCGGGGTCATTATCCAGTGAAAGCGTAGCCGCTTCTGCTGCCAATTCGCCATAGCGCAAAGCTCGTGCCGATTTCGAATGGAGGACATGGCTATCTTGTGTTGTGAGTTCCGATACGGGAACGCCAAGGCGCTTGGCGGCGGTTTCCATAAGCGCGAGACGGGTAGCTGCGCCGACCTTTTGGAAAGTAACCTGACCTGTGTAACGCAATGCCGACGAGCCGCCGGTAATCTGCAAGTTCATCTGTCGGGCAATAAGCGACAGAAACGATTGGGGAATACCGTTCACAATTGCCGGCTGCCCGGTCATTTCTCCCATGAATCCGCGTCCCAGGCCAACATTGGCAAACGCCAATTCTGCCGGAGCAGATACCAGCTTGACCTGATCCCAAGCCGCATCAAGCTCTTCGGCCAGCATTTGGGCAAGGCCGGTATTCGATCCTTGACCGATATCGGTGTGCGGCGAATAGATTGTGATGCTGTTGTCTTCGGCGATTTTCAGCCAAGTGGCAAAGCTGTGTTCGCCCTTGCCGGCCGTGAGCTTGGCGGCTGTTTTTACTGCGTTGCTATCGGCGATTGAGACACCGAACAGGCCTGCGCCTACGACAGCGACACCGCCGATCAGGAAAGCGCGACGCTTTACGCCCTTGCGCTTGGTCGGGACGGCGGGTTCCATTTCAGGATTGGGATTATCGGCCATCATGCGGCTCCTTCGATAGCGGTCGCAGCTTGACCCGTAGCGGCATGAATGGCCTTTCGGATGCGCGGATACGTGCCGCAGCGGCAGATGTTTGTCATAGCCTCATCGATTTGGGCATCCGAAGGCTTGCCAGTTTTTTTGATGAGCGCGACGGCGGCCATGATCTGGCCCGATTGGCAATATCCGCATTGCGGGACTTGCGCTGAAATCCAAGCCTTTTGGACGGCGTGCAATGTGCCATCAGCGCTTTTCAAACCCTCAATCGTGGTGATTGATTTTCCTTCAATTTCACTGACGGGTACGCTGCAAGACCGGGTGATTTCGCCATCAACATGAACCGAACACGCACCGCAGGCCGCAATTCCGCAGCCGAATTTGGTGCCGGTCAGCCCGACCTCTTCGCGGATGACCCACAGCAGGGGTGTGTCCGGTTGTGCGGAAAGCGTAACAGCTTTGCCATTTATAGTCGCGTTTATCGCCATGTTGAATAACTCCTGCTCTCAATTGCGTTTCATATAGCAACCTGTTGCGTGCTTTGCTAGGCAATTGCGGATGCAAACAGGGTTAGCCGATCATCACCGAATTTTGGCCAGTGTGCAGGCATGGCGTGGCGCGCCGATGGCGCTTGCAACGGTAATAGAGACATGGAAATCAGCGCCTTGCCCCGCCGGAACGCATATGCTGGTTCATGAAGACGGGCGATTCACCGGGTCTGTTTCGGGTGGCTGTGTGGAGGGTGACGTCCTCGAAATCGCCCGTCAAGTTATCGCCGAAAACTGCTTTGTCATCCGCCGCTATGGCGTCGCGGACGGCGCCGCGTGGGAGGTTGGCTTGCCCTGTGGCGGTGACATCGTCGTGCTAGTACAAAATGTCGCACCCACGCTTTTCCCCGGTGGGTTATTTGGTTCAATCATCGACGCACGCGCTGCGGGCACGGCTTTGCGAATTGGAACAGATTTGCAAAATGGCATGAGCCGCATTGTCGACACCGATGAAGGTGATTTTTTCATCAACAGTTATCTGCCCCCGCGCAGGCTTATTGTCGTCGGCGCTGTCGAAATTGCTGCATCATTGATCGAGATCGCAATCGGCCTGAATATTGAAGTAACCCTGGTTGACCCCCGCGCGCGATTTCTGACCAAGGAACGTTTCCCCAAAGCCGAATTGGACGACCGATGGCCCGATGATGCGATATCCGCGCGCAAACCCGATATGCGAACGGCTATCGTCACCTTAAGTCATGACCCCAAAATTGATGACCCGGCGCTGATTGCCGCATTGGCCAGTGACGCCGGGTATATCGCGGCGCTCGGGTCGAAGGCAGCCCACGCCAAACGAACCGAGCGGTTGATGGCTTCGGTAATGAACGCAGATCGGCTGACACGTATAGAGGGGCCTGCGGGCGTTGCGATAAATGCGATTAGCGCGCCCGAAATCGCCCTGTCGATTGCGGCCGGAATGGTGCGGGCGTTTAATCATGGACTGCGCTGATATTGCCGTCGTGATATTGGCCGCCGGGCTATGCAGGCGTTTTGGCGGCGATAAATTGATGGCTCCTTTGGGCGATTTGCCATTGGGCGTCCATATCGGCCACACCCTGTCCAACATGGGTTTTGGCTGGCGCTTTGCGGTTTGCGGGCCGACGTCTGCGATATCTGTCCATTATGCGGACCTAGGCTTTCAGATAATAGAAAATCTGTCACCTGAGGCGGGGCAAGCCCATTCATTGCATCTGGCCGTCGCGGCAGCAAGTGCAACCCCGGCGCAGGCTTTGCTGGTAACATTGGCCGATATGCCGTTTGTTCCCGAATCGCACTTAAGGGCAGTTGCGCGCGCCGGTGTTCTGACCGCTTCCAATAATGGCACAGCCAATATGCCACCTGCTTTGTTTCCCCGGGAAAGCTGGCCGGATTTATTGACGACATCAGGGGATCGCGGCGGTGCGGCGCTTTTGGGATCGGCAAGGGTAATCGCAATAGCTCCTGCTTGGTTGCGCGATATCGACACTGCCGCCGATTTGCCTGCTTCAAAATAATGAAGCCATCGCCTAGTATCACCGGATGAAAGCCAACCCTGAACAACAATCCATAGAGTCCGCCCTTCGCAACCCTGAACTTATGGCGGCGGCGTTGGCATTATATGAAAATCGGCTGCACGATGCCGAACCGATATTGAAGGCCCGGCTGAAGCGAAATCCGTTTGATGTGGCAACGATCAGAATGCTTGCCGAACTTGCAGGGCGCATCGGCCGGTTTTCCGATGCCGAAAATCTTTTGCGACGGGCGGTTGAACTGGCACCTGCATTTGTTCCTGCAAGGTCCAATCTGGCATTGGTACTATATCGGCAAGGGCGACCCGAAGAAGCAATTGCCGAGCTGGACCTGTTGCTCGACAATGACCCTGAAGATATCGGTGCCGCCAATTTGAAAGCGGCGGCGGCGGGGCGCATTGGTGATTACGCAGATGCGGTTGCGTTATATGAGCAGGTTTTGAAATCAAAGCCGGAGCAGGAAAAAATCTGGCTGTCTTATGGCCATGTTCTGAAAACGGTTGGCAGGCGCGATGACAGTGTTGCCGCCTATCGCAAATCGGTCATGCTAAAGCCCGAATATGGCGAAGCTTACTGGAGCCTCGCCAATTTGAAGACCGTGCGGATTTCGGATGAAGAATTGGCGATTATGCGCGCGCAATTGGCCCGCGACAATATCGGTGATGAAGATCGTTTCCATCTCGACTTTGCAATGGGCAAAGCGCTGGAAGACCGAAAATCATGGGATAAGTCTTTTGCCCATTATGATAACGCCAACCGCCTGCGTCGTTCGACCCTTGATTATGACGCACATGAAAATAGCGCGATGATCGCGCGGCGGACCCAACAGATGACCGCAGATTTTTTCACGTCGCGCAGTGGTGGTCATGCCGCCGCAGACCCGATTTTCATTCTGGGTATGCCGCGCGCCGGTTCAACATTGATCGAACAAATATTGTCCAGCCATTCGTGCGTCGAAGGAACGCAGGAGCTGCCCGATATCGGCATGATATCGCAACGCATCGCAGGGCAGGCGAAAGAAGCAGACGCGGGCGATTATTGTCGGGGTCTTGCCAATTTAAGTGCGACCGACCGTGAGCGGATTGGCGCCGAATATATTTCGCGCACCCGTATCCACCGTAAAAGCGACAAGCCCTATTTTATCGATAAAATGCCGAATAACTGGCAAAATGTAGCCTTGATCCGCCTCATCCTGCCCAACGCGAAGATTATCGACGCGCGGCGCAACCCGATGGATTGTTGCTTTTCCAATTTCAAACAGCATTTCGCCCGTGGCCAGAGTTTTTCCTACAGCCTTCATGATGTTGGCCAATATTATGCTGACTATGTCGGCTATATGCATCAGGTCGATACGGTCTTGCCGGGCCGCGTACATCGCGTGATTCACGAATCTCTTATTGAAAATCCGGAACGTGAAATCGGAGCGATGCTGGAATATCTCGAACTGCCGTTCGAAGATGCCTGCCTGCAATTTTGGCAAAATGAACGTGCTGTCCAGACGCCCAGCGCCGAACAGGTGCGTCGACCGATAAATCGCGACGGGGTTGACCAATGGAAGCCTTATGAACGCCATTTGCAGCCACTCAAATCCGCGCTTGGTGGTATTTTGGATAGCTATCCCGACGTTCGCTAGCCCAAGTCCCAAAGTCGAGTTGCAAACAACAATAGTTGCATCCTTGCCACAGCTTGCAGGCTAAATGATGCCAATTTGCGACATTCGCCGAAAATATATTGCGCTGCGGTACGGAATAGGAGTCTAGTTGCTTCAGGGAAACTAGGGAGGACGCATCATGCGCCGTATGAATAGAACAACCAAAGTCCGCGCCGCAGCTTCCATGCTGCTCGCATCGACTGCACTGGGCTTCGCCATGCCCGCCGCCGCGCAAGAAACGCCAGCGGATGAAGAGGCATTGCCTGGCGAAATCGTTGTAACCGCAACCAAGCGCGAAGAAAGCCTGCAAAAGGTGCCGTTGAGCATTCAGGCGCTCGGCGAAGAAACGCTGGACCAGCAACAGGTCGCAAGCCTTGATGATTTTTCCAAGCTTTTGCCTAGCGTTAGTTTCCAATCGTTCGGTCCTGGACAGTCGCAGATTTATTTCCGCGGCGTATCCAGTGGCGGCGATGGCTTGCACATTGGACCTGCACCGGCAACCGGCCTTTATCTTGACGAAATTCCGGTCACGACCATCGCAGGTTCGGTTGACCTTCATGTCTATGACATTGCCCGTATCGAAGCGCTTTCGGGTCCACAGGGAACCTTGTTCGGCGCAAGTTCGCTCTCCGGTACGTTGCGCCTGATTACCAACAAGCCATCAACCGCTGGCTTTGAAGGTGGTGCCGACGTCCAGATCAACAAATATGGCAAAGGCGAATTTGGCGGCAGTCTGGAAGGATTTCTGAACTTCCCGCTGTCCGACAATGCCGCGCTACGCGTTGTCGGTTTTTATCGTCGTGAGGGTGGTTATATCGACAATATCGCCGGTAGCCGGACCTTTACTTTGGATGATAGCGATCCAACGACAAATCTGACCGTTAATAACGCCGCATTGGTAGAAGATGATTTCAATGATGCCGAAACCTTTGGTGGTCGCGCAGCGTTGAAGATTGATCTCGATGACAATTGGACCGTAACGCCGACCATCATTTACCAGAATCAGGAAACTTCGGGGCCATTCCTGTTCGATCCCCGCAAAGGGGATTTGAAAGTCACCGACTTTCAGGAAACCCGCTACAAAGATCGCTGGTTTCAGGCCGCTTTGACGGTCGAAGGCAAAATCGGCAATTGGGACATGGTCTATTCCGGCGGTTATTTTGAACGCAAGGTCAATAGCGCAGCCGATTATTCCTATTATTCGGTCGCTTATGACACTTACGGGTCATATTATACCAATTTCCCTACCGGTACCGGCGGGTTTCTCGATCCATCGCAATTTGTATTTACTGCCGACAAATATACCAAGCAAACGCATGAATTGCGGTTTGTGTCGCCGTCTGAAAATCGTTTCCGCGTAACAGCGGGTGTGTTCTTTCAACGCCAGACCGATGCAGTCGCCGCCAATTATGACATCGCCGGGTTGAGCGGTATTCCAACGCCGCCCAACAGCAATCTGATTCCGGTTGGTGCGGCATTCGGGGATACCGTATTCCTGACCCGGATCGACCGCAAGGACCGCGATCTTGCTGCCTTTGCCGAAGCCACTTATGACATCACCGAAGAGGTTAAGTTAACCGCCGGTATCCGCGGGTTTGAAGCGAAGAGTTCGCTGTTCGGATTTTCCGGCTTTAACCGCAATGCGTTACAGGCAATCTGTTTGCCGACGACTGCCACCAACCGTCCTTGCGACAATGTCGACAAGAAATACAAGGAAACTGGCGAAACACATAAGGTCAACTTGAGCTGGCAAGTTACGCCGGAAAAGATGATCTACGCGACATATTCAACCGGCTTCCGCCCGGGTGGTAACAACCGTCGTCCGGGTATTTTGCCATTCGAATCCGACACGTTATCCAATTATGAAATTGGTTGGAAAACAAGCTGGCTGGATCGGAAACTGCGTTTGAACGGTGCGGTCTTCTACGAAGAGTGGAAAGATTTGCAATTCGGCCTGGTTCCTGTTGGCAACAATGGCGTGACCAACACGTACAATGCAGGCGACGCCCGAATTTACGGGATCGAAGGCGATTTTGCGCTGTCACTGGGTGGCCTCACATTGTCGGGTTCGGGAACCTATATCGACGCGCAATTGACCACGGATTTCTGTCAGGTCGATGCCACGGGTAATATCGTTTGCGTGACCGGCGTTACCCCCGCGGCGGCAAAGGGCACCCGTTTGCCGGTTCAGCCAAAGTTCAAGGGCAGCTTGACCGCCCGTTATGAATTCCCGCTGGGCAGCAACGATGCCTTTGTCCAAAGTTCGATGAACCACCAGGGTGGAACGCGGACTTTCTTGACCGACGACGATTTCGCAGCGGTCGGTCCAACCCGTGCATTTACGACATTTGATTTTTCCGCAGGCACCAATTTTGGAAATTGGAGCGTTGAAGCCTTCATCCAGAATGCGTTCGACAAACGGGGTCAGTTGAGCCTGAACACAGCCTGCTCAACAACCATTTGCGGTGCATTTTCAAGGGTATATCCGGTCAAGCCGCAGATATTTGGATTGAAGCTGGGTACAAAATTCTAAAAAGTTAGTCACGTCTTCGGTGTATAACCGTGGGTGACAGGGGGAAAGCCGGGCCAGTAGTGGCCCGGCTTTTTCATTTAGCCGAACAGGCGTCCCAAAAAGCTACGGTCTGCCAATATTTCCGAGGCGCAATTATGGCCTGGTGCTCCGGTCACGCCGCCGCCCGGATGCGTGCCCGCGCCGCACATATACAGGCCCTTCAAAGGTCCACGATAGGCGCCATGGCCGAGGACAGGTCGCGCGCTCCATAATTGGTCGAGGCTCATATTGCCGTGCATGATGTCGCCGCCTGCAAGTCCGAATTTCCGTTCAAGGCCCTTGGGCGATAATATCTGGCGTCCCAAAACCGATGCGCGGAAACCGGGGGCATATTCCTCAACGGTGTCGATAATCAGATCGGCAGCCTTGCCTTCCTCTGCATCCCAATCACGACCGTCGGGCAGTTCGGGGGCAAATTGCTGGCAAAATAGCGATGCGACATGCTGGCCAGCTGGGGCAAGGCTGTCGTCGATTATTGACGGGATTAGCATTTCCACGATTGGCTTTTTGGACCAGCCGTCGCGCTTTGCGTCGAGGAAGGCGCGGTCCATGTAGTCCAGTGTCGGCGCAATGATGATGCCCGATTGATGGTGCTCGCCCGGTTCGGGCAAACAGGTGAATTTGGGCAATTCCGATAGTGCAACGTTCATGCGGAATGTGCCGCTGCCCACCTTGAAGCCCTTGATACGCCGTTTGAATTCCGGCTTCAGGTCGCCATCGTCGAACATGCGTTCGTACAATATCTTCGGTCCGACATTGGAAATGACGCGGTCTGCAATGATTTCCTCGCCGGTTTCAAGCCGCACGCCCGCGACTTTTTCGCCGTCGACCAAAACGCGCGCGACAGGGGCTTCCAAGCTGATGTCCACACCGAGTTCGCGGCACACTTTGGCCATGATCTGGGTGATATTGCCCATCCCACCGACACTGTGACCCCATGCGCCCTTATTTCCGTTCACTTCGCCAAAGACGTGGTGCAACAGGACATAAGCGCTGCCGGGTGTGTCGGGGCTGGCATAATTGCCGACCACCGCGTCAAAGCCAAACGCGGCTTTGACAGCTTCGCTTTCAAACCAGCTATCGAGGAAACTACGCGCAGATTTCGTAAACAGGTCGAGCACATCGCGCTGTTGGCTGAGCGACAATTTCATCAGTCCGCGTCCCTGGCGGGCGGCATCGATAAATGTCTTCAGACCATCGCCAATATTGGGCGGGGATTTGAGTGCCAGATCGCGCAGGACATCGGCGACATTTTCCAGCATTTCATAATAATCAGGCAGAACCTGTGCGTCATGTTTGGAAAAGCGTGCAAATTCCGCCTGCGTGCGTTCCAACCCGCCACCAAGCTTCAAATATCCGCCGTCTTCCTGCGGCAGAAAATTGCTGATCGGGCGTTCGATGACGCGATAGCCATGATCGGCCAGCCGCATGTCGGATATGACCTTGGGCTGTAACAGGCTGACGGTATAGCTGGCCACCGAGTTACGGAAACCCGGGTAAAATTCTTCGGTCACGGCGGCGCCACCAACGACGTCGCGCCGTTCGACAATGCGGACTTTTAGTCCGGCACGCGCAAGGTAGAATGCGCAAACAAGGCCATTATGGCCGGCGCCGATAATCAGGGCATCATATTTTTTGGTCATGTGTGGCTCCAGCCCGGCGCGGGGCGATGTTCGAGGCAGGCTTCAGGAATGAGATGGCGCACGCGGCGACAGAAGCTTTTCAGGCAGACTTCCTTGTCGGACAAAGGCCCCATGGAAAAACTGCGGCTTTCCATGCCCTGTTGGACACGCGCAATCAGGTCGGTGTCTTCGGCGTTGACCTGCCGGTTGATACGCCAGTTAAGGTAACGCGCCGCGCGCATTTCGCGGCGATCATCGTCCAGAACATAGCTGATCTCGCGGATCAGGCAGCTATCGGGGCCGGTGGGTAGCCATTGCATGAAATCGACCTGATCGGGATAGATGTCGAATGCGACCGACGGCCACAATTTGAAATAGAGCCAGCGCTTTTGATTGGCTTCCGGCAGATAAGGGACCGAAGGCAATAGATTTTGATAGGCTCGTTCCGACCAATTGGATGATGTCCGATCCACCAGATCACCCCACATGCGATCAACATGGGGTTCGGCCTCGACACCATAGCATTTGCCGAACAGGCGGGTCAGACCGGGATGCGCGACGGGTATGTGGAGTCCGTCGGAATAATTGTCGCCGACATTTTTCCAGTTCACAGCACGTGGACGCAAAGTGACGCGGCCCAGAGCTTTCAATTCTTCGAATTTGTATGGCGCAACCTGATTTTCATAGGGTGCCATCATCTCGGCCACGGACGGTCCCCCGCTTTCCAGCCGGACAAAAATGAAACCGCGCCAGATTTCCATGTCCACGGAAACCAGCCCTGCCTTATTCTTGTCCAAGGTGGGATAGGATGCACTGTCCGGAACGCCCGTCAGGCGACCATCAAGATCGTAAGTCCACGCATGATAGGGGCACACGAGCTTTTTCGCGCAGCCGCTCGATCCATCGACAAGCCGGGAGCCGCGGTGACGGCAGACATTGGTAAAAGCGCGCAGTATTTGGTCCGCGCCGCGCACGACGATAACGCTCTCCCCTACATAATCGAGGCTGTGCCAATCGCCCACATCCGGAACGTCGCTGATATGGCAAACCACTTGCCATGCGGGGCGAAAGATACGCTCCACCTCAACTTTCGCAAATTCGGGATCGCTATATGTCCATGCCGGAATGCTCCAGCCTTCCAATGCGTGTATATGATCTTGCGTGGTTTGAACGGACATGTTGATTCCCTTGTTATACGAGTGTATAACAACAGCATGAGCGCGCGACAAGTCTTTACCCGCGAGAGCGCCGATATCCGCAAGGAAGCGTTGATTGCGGCGTGTGCACATTGTCTTGCAACACTCGGCGCACAAGGCACATCGGTCCGCTCCATCTGCGTTGAAGCACGCGTGTCGCCCGGGTTGCTGCGGCATTATTTCGACGGCATCGATGCGCTTGTCGCTGCAACTTACCGGGCAACGGGGACGAGGGTCGCCAAGGCGCTGCACGAAGCGGTGGAAGCGGTGCCTCCCGGCAATCCCCGCGGCCGCCTTCTTGCTTTTGTCACCGCCAGTTTTCGTGAGCCTATTGCCGATCCCGAATTGCTGGCAACCTGGATTGCGTTTTGGAGCCTGTCGCGCACCGATCCTGTAATCGGCCGCATCCATAGCGAGATTTATGCGGACAATAGGCGGGACATGGAACGGCTAATCGCGGCGTGTCCCGGCGCGCCAGATGACCCGCGCCTGACGGCGGTGGCGTTTACGGCATTGGTCGACGGGCTGTGGTTGGAACTCAGTCTCGGCAACGCGCCCTTCAGTGTCGATGAGGCGGAGGCACTTGCGGAAAAGTGGTTGGATAGTTTGCTGGCATAGTTTCAAATGCAACGTTAATGTTGCGGCATGAGCGATGCCCCCATGACCTATGCGCGTTATCTTGCGCTCGACGAATTGCTATCCTGCCAGCATCCCCAGTCGGAGCTGGATGACGAGATGCTGTTCATTATCATCCATCAGACGAAAGAATTATGGTTGAAGCAGATGATCCGCGAACTGCACCTGGCGCAGGCGCAAATCCGCGCAGATGCGCTCGTTCCGGCCTATAAGGCTTTGGCGAGAGTGAGCCGGATTCAAGCGGTTATGACGCTCAGTTGGGATGTCTTATCCACCATGACCCCGTCGGATTACACCCGGTTCCGGTACGTTTTGGGCCCCAGCTCTGGGTTTCAATCCGACCAGTTCCGCACCGTTGAATATATTCTGGGCCTGAAAGACAGCGCCCATCTGAAGTTTCAGGAGGACCGGCCCGAAGCGCGAGCGGCGATGATTACGGCGTTGACGCAACCCAGCATCTGGGATGACACAATCATCGCGTTGGCCCGCGCGGGAATAGATGTCCCGTTGGGGCAATTGGCGCGTGACTGGTCGCAACAGCATGTGTTTTCGCCTGAAGTCGAAGCCGGATTCCTGGAGGTTTACCGCGATACCGAGCGCTATTGGGAATTATATCAACTGGCGGAGAAACTGGTCGATCTGGACGATGCCATGGCGACGTGGCGGCATAAGCATGTGATTACCGTAGAGCGGATCATTGGCGGGAAACGTGGAACAGGCGGAACCGCCGGTGTAAGCTATTTGAGCAGCACGTTAGGCAAACGTGCCTTTCCCGAACTTTGGTCGTTGCGGACACAATTGTGAGCTACAAGCATCTTTTCAGCCGGGCACTTTCCGCCGCGCCGGATCGCCTCCATTTTGCAGCACACAGCCATCATTTGTGGCCTGACGCCAGCCATGACGGTCACATGGCCGCATGGACCGATGCGGCGCATCTGGCCGATCATAAATGGGGCGTTGTTATGGGCACGCTGTGGTCCGAAGCACAGGGCCATATCGCCACCGAATTGGCCTTGCCTGATCCGTCCACGATCAGTTTTTCTTCGAATACGCATGACTTTTTAGTACGGATTATGTCGGCGATCGACCGCGCACCGGTCCGTGTTCTGTCGACCGATGGCGAATTCCACAGTTTTCGGCGACAGATGGCGCGTTGGGTTGAAAGCGGAAAAATCATTTGGAAACAAGTCCCCGCAGCGGCTCTGTTGGCTGAAGCGCAACAGGGTGGGTACGACCTGATTTTTGCAAGCCATGTGCTGTTCAATTCTGGCCGGATAGTTGATTTCGCCCCGCTCGCCGCATTGGCAGAGCCTAAAGGGCCTTGGGTGGTCATTGACGGCTACCATGGCTTTATGGCTATCCCGACACATTTGGGCGATGTCTCGGACCGCATCTTCTACATGTCCGGCGGCTATAAATATGCGATGGCAGGGGAAGGGGTGTGCTTCCTTCACGCTCCACCGGGATTTGCATTAAGGCCGCAAATTACAGGCTGGTACGCCGAATTTGATGACCTTGCCTTGCCACCCGACAGTATCGGTTATGCACCCGATGGCCGACGATTTCTCGGGAGTACATTTGACCCTTCGGGTCTTTATCGATTTTGCGCCGTTCGCAATATGTTGGACATCGAAGGGCTGACGACGGAAGTTATTTCCGATTATGTCACACGTCTGCAACAGCAATTTCTTAGCAAATTGAATGTGCCGCAAATGCAAATTGTCAATCCGCTCGGCGATAAACCCCATGCCCGTTTTTTGGCTTTGAAGGGCCCGCGGGCATCACAGATTCATGCGACTCTGGCGCAGCATCAAGTGGTGACCGACGTCAGAGGCGATGTCCTGCGATTCGGATTTGGTATTTACCAAGATGAAAAAGACGTTGACCAATTGCACGAGATACTGAAGTTAATAGACTGAAAATGTAAGGAAACAGGGATGTCATTTATCATAAATCGTCGCGCTTTATTGGCAACTGCGGGTTTTGGCATTGGCGGATTGATACTTCCCGGTGGCGCCGCGATGGCACAGGCTTTGCTGGGGCTGACAGGCTTTACGCACAATGTTGCAAGTGGCGAACCATCCGCAGATTCTGTGCTGTTATGGACCCGCTATGTGAACCCCACCGGCGGCGCTTCCAAGGTTCGCGTCGAAATCTCGGAAAGTCAGGATTTCGCGAAAATTGCCGGTGGCGGTCAAATGGTCACTGGGCCATGGCGCGACAATACGGTCAAGATTACGGTAGATAGTCTTGCACCGGGCAAATGGCATTGGTTCCGTTTCATCGCGCCCGATGGCACGATGTCGCCCGTTGGCCGGACAAAAACACTTCCGGTTGGAAAAACAGCCAAGTTTAATATCGCAGTATTTTCCTGCTCGAACCTCGGCTTTGGTGAATTCAACGCATATGGCCACGCGGCGGCGCGTGATGATATCGATCTGGTGCTGCACATGGGCGACTATATTTATGAATATGGTCGCGGCGGATATGATGGCGGCGCAAAATTTGCCGCGCGCATTTTCCCTTCCGATGAAATTTTGACGCTGGCCGATTACCGCCTGCGATATGCAAGCTATCGTGCTGACAAGCAGTTGCAGGCTTTGCATGCCAATTTCCCCATGATCCCGAGCACTGACGATCATGAAGGCACCAATGACATGTGGGAAGGCGGCGCCCAAAATCATCAAGCAGACGAGGGCGATTGGACAAACCGCAAAAACGCCGCGATGCAAGTGTGGCGCGAATGGTTGCCGGTCGGCGAAACGCCTTGGAAAGAATATCCGATAGGTGATTTAGCGACCTATTACCGCACCGACACGCGTGCAGTCGGTCGTTCGCGACCCTATGAAGCAAGTAATTATATGCGCGCGGCTGACCCTGCAAAAGCTTTGTCGGAATTTCGCGAAACCGATTGGCTCGACCCGTCAATGACGATGATGGGCACAGAGCAGGAAAGCTGGCTCTACAAGGCAATCGGCCGTAATCAGGGCCTTTGGGCAGTAGTCGGATCGGGTACAAATATGGGGTATAATTACACCCCGGAAGACGCGATGAACTGGTTCCCGGCAAATGCGCCTGACCGCACAAAGAATTTCGTGCGACAGGGCATTGCGACGGGCAAGGCCGGGCTGCCTTATAATCTGGACAATTGGGGCGGCTATCCTGCGGCCCGGTCACGGCTTTTGGCGGCGGCGCAGCGCAAGGATGCCAATCTGGTCGTGGTCACGGGCGATAGCCACAATGCCTGGGCATATGATCTTCCCGAAGGTGGCAAGCCCGCGGGTGTTGAATTTGGCGGGCACAGCGTGTCCTCCCCCGGTTTTGAAAGCGCAGCGCAAGGCATCGATCCCGCTGTCATCGCACGCGGACTGGTTGGAGGCAGCAAGCAGGAGCTGCGCTGGGTCGATACCTCTAATCGTGGCTATATGCACCTGTCACTAACGCAACAGGCGGCGACGAACGAATGGGTGTTTATGCAATCGATCAAAGACGTTTCTATGGCGACGAAGACCAGCCATCGCATGAAAGTGCGGCCAGGACGCAAGGTTCTGGAATCTGCTTGAGAGCGCTAAAATCTGGCCATAAATAAGGTCTGTATTTAACCGTGCGATTAAACGCGCTTGATTTCTTGTAGTCCATCGCGTCATAGAGGAATGAATACAAGACGGGAGAGTACGATGCAGATGGCGGGCCTTGGCTATAGCGAGGAGCAGATTGAGCTGCTTGATGTTGCGACAACTTTTTGCCGCGACAAATCTCCGGTCGACAAGGTTCGCAAGCTGATGGAAAGCGACATGGGCTACGACGCGGGCGTTTGGGCTGAAATGGCGGCGCTCGGCTGGACCGCAATAGCAATCCCCGAGGTGCATGGCGGGGTTGGCCTGACTTTGGCAGAGGTCGTTCCGGTTGTTGAGCAAATGGGCCGTCATTTGATGGCCTCGCCATTTGTTGCATCAACACTCGCGTCGCAAACTCTGATTGCCGGCGGAACAGAAACACAGCAATCACATTGGCTTCCCAAGCTCGCCGAAGGTACGATCGGCACATTGGCGTTGTTTGAGGCGAACGGCGATTGGGATCTCTGCAATATTACAGCCACTGCAAAATCCGATGGCGACTCTTTGATATTGTCGGGTGAAAAGCTATTTGTGCAGTGGGGCGGGAATGCAGAATTTGTAATCGCTTCTGTGATGCTGGATGGCAAAGCAGCTCTTATTCTGCTTGACGCGGCGCAGATCGCGGGCCGGTTGCGCCGCGAAGCCATTATTGACGAGACCAAACGCAGCTTTGCCTTAACGCTTGATGGGCTTTCAATACCTAAATCCGCTGCGCTTGATATCGGCAAGGCCGTGCAAGCATTGGCGCATATCGAACAGGCAGCGACTTTGTTGCAGAGCGCCGAAATGTGCGGCGGGTCCCAAAGCGTGATCGATTATACCGTTAGCTATCTGCAAACGCGAAAGCAGTTCGGGAAAATCATTGGTGAATATCAAGCATTGAAGCATCCGACGGTCGACGCTTACGTTGATTATGAAAAAGCGCGCTCGCATTTGTACAGCGCCGCCAGCAGCTTCAGCGATCAGGGGTTGGGCGAAGTTGCCGTCCGTATGGCAAAAGCCGCTGCAGACGGCGTATATAGCTTTGCGTCTGACCGTGCGATACAATTTCACGGTGGCTTTGGTTTTACCCATGACTGCGATGCAGGGCTGCATCGCCGCGCCGCCATTTTCCACGCATCCCAATTTGGCGACGCCGCGTGGCAGCGCGCCAAATTGAGTCATTTGTTACTTGGGTGATTTGCCCGTCAGGACCGGATGAGGTAATCAAAGGCGGATAAAGCGGCCTTTGTGCCTTCGCCCGTTGCAACGATTATCTGCTTGTACGGCACGGTGGTTACGTCTCCTGCGGCGAATATTCCGGGCACATTGGTTGCACCGTGCGAGTCTATTTCAATCTCTCCGCGCGCAGATAGGGCCAACGGGCCTTTAAGCCATTCGGTGTTGGGGACCAGACCAATCTGTACAAATATCCCTTCAAGATCAATTTGATGTACTGCGTCTGTCGTCCTGTCCTTATACAACAAACCTGTCACCTTTTCGCCGTCGCCCAGCACTTCAGTCGTAAGCGCCGAGGTGATGATATCCACGTTCGGCAAGCTGCGTAATTTTGTTTGTAAAACAGCGTCGGCACGTAGTTGTCCGTCATATTCGATCAGCGTGACGTGCGCGACAATGCCGGCAAGATCGATGGCTGCTTCCACACCGGAATTTCCACCGCCGATAACGGCCGTGCGCTTACCTTTGTAAAGCGGTCCGTCGCAATGGGGGCAGTATGCAACACCTTTGTTGCGATACGCATCTTCACCCGGCGCGCCCATTTGCCGCCAACGTGCGCCAGTGGACAAGATGATTGTTTTCGCCTTCAAACTCGCACCGTTCGCAAGCTTTATCTCATGCAACTCACCTGCTTTGCCCGGTATCAGTTCATCCGCCAATTGCAGGTTCATGATGTCGACTTCGTAATCGCGGACATGCTGTTCCAATTGCGCGGCCAGCTTGGGGCCCTCGGTATGCGAAACCGAAATGAAGTTTTCGATGCCCATTGTGTCAAGAACCTGACCGCCGAAGCGCTCGGCAACGACGCCTGTACGGATACCCTTGCGGGCCGCATAAATTGCCGCCGCCGCACCCGCAGGACCGCCGCCCACAACCAGAACGTCAAATGGTTCTTTGCCTGCAATCTTCTCGGCCGCACGCGCCACGGTTCCGCTGTCCAATTTGGACATGATTTGTGCCAGGTCCATTCGCCCTTGGCCAAAGGGCTCTCCGTTCAGGTATACTGCCGGAACCGCCATTACTTTGCGGGTTTCCACCTCTTCGCGGAATAAAGCGCCGTCGACGGCAACATGGCTGACATTTGGGTTAAGCGCCGCCATGATGTTAATCGCCTGAATCACATCAGGGCAATTTTGACAGGTGAGTGAATAAAAGGTTTCGAAGTGATATTCACCCTGCAGCGCCCGCACGGCATCCAGAAGCTCGGCTTCTTCCTTGGGCGGATGTCCGCCCATATGGAGCAGGGCCAGCAAGAGCGAAGTGAATTCATGACCCAGCGGCAGACCGGCAAAGCGGGTTTCGGCTTTCCCGTCGGCGCGGCGTATCGCAAAGGACGGTACGCGGTCTGCCTGACCATCAAAGCGGGCGCTCAAAAGATCTGATTGCGCCACTACCTCTTCCACCAGCGACCGCATCTCGGTTGATTTCTGGCTGTCATCCAGCGTCGCCACTATCTCTACGGGCGTCCGCAGATTAGCCAAATAGGTTTTAAGCTGAGCTATCGTTGTGGAATCTAGCATGAGGATGTCTTTTCAAAGCGAGCGATATTGAACCGCAAATTAGCGACGGGACGAGATTGTGATAAGGGGAGGGCAGGGCCGCGCCACCGAAAAGCGGCGCGGCACCTGGCGGCTTTGGTTAGATCTTGCCTACAAGGTCGATCGAAGGAGCTAAAGTTTCGCTGCCTTCTTCCCACTTTGCAGGGCAAACCTGACCGGGATGTTCACGCACGTAAATGGCGGCCTTTATCTTACGAACCAGTTCGACCGCGTTACGGCCAACGCCTTCACAGGTGATTTCGGTAACCTGGATGACACCGTCCGGGTCGACAACAAATGTCGCGCGGTCGGCAAGGCCTTGGCCTTCACGCAGGACGCCGAAATTGTTGCTGATGACGTGATTCTGGTCACCCAGCATATGGTAGTTGATCTTGCCGATTGCCGGCGAGCTGTCATGCCACGCCTTGTGGCTGAAATGCGTATCGGTGGACACGGAGTAAACCTCTACGCCCATCGCTTGCAAATCAGCATATTGATCAGCCAGATCTTCAAGCTCAGTGGGGCACACAAATGTGAAATCCGCAGGATAGAAGAAAAATACCGCCCACTTACCGGTTACATCCGTGTCGGAAACTTCAACGAACTTTCCGGCTTTGTAAGACTGCGTCGTGAACGGCTTAATAATTGAACCAATGATACCCATGTTCTACCTTTTTTGATTTGGAGACGTAATTCGATGGCCGCTCAAGAGAGGATTGTCCCGGGATCGTCCAGCAACTGTTTCCGCAATCAGTAATCGCTTTAATTGATTAAAGCGCGGCCTTGTTATGCATTGGATCGATATGTAGGAAGGCGAATCACAAGGGATAAGCCACAAAAGCCAAAATAATGGTGCAGCACGCAGTCCTGCTCGATGCGGTCTCTGATCCCAATTCCCTGTTAGGCAGGGAATCTGCAGGGAAAATCCGGAAATTGCCGTGCGAGGTTATGCCCCAGCCACATCATCAGCGACGGTTTTCCGGGGATTTCGTGCGCTCGGATCTGTAATTTCCCTAAATTTGGAGCAGGGAAATTTTACCAGATAGCAGGGTAGAAAATCTGCCGATCAGGGATTTCGTAGTTAAACATGCCAGATTTGCCGGTTTTGCTTTGCGAAATTTCGCAAAGGCCTTGCTTTTCCGCGACATTTTGGATGTCAAATTTCTGCGTTTCACCTTACAAATCTAAATAAAAGGCTTGGCGCGCAATGGCGATGAACCTCAGTTATGATGTAAGAGCAGATTAAGTATATGAAATAGTTGACATAATTATGGGCCCGTGATATCGTCATAGTAAGTTTTTGAAATGATAGACCCAACGTTTGTAATTAATAGTTATAACGTCGACCTCGATCGGCATTATTATTAGCAGACTTGATGCTGACTCGGTCAGCAACCATGGACAAATCGTATTGACTCGGTCAGTAAAGTATGCTGACTCGGTCAGGATAACTACCTTTTGCCTGATGAGATCCGCTGTGTTCCACCATGATCCCTCGCATTTCGATATTTTGTATTTTGCAAATCGCTTTGGTAGCATGATGCGCGAAGTCGAAGAGGCCGCCGGACGACCTGACTTGCCAGCCGGAGAGGGCAGGGTCCTTTATCAGATTGTTTGCAAGCCCAGCACGCAAGCGGACCTGGCTCGTGAACTGTCGATGGACACAGGGTTGCTAAACCGGCGGGTGAAAAGACTAAAACAAAAGAATCTTGTTATCTCTGTCGCAGAGGGCGGGCGCCGACAGTTGTTGAGGGCAACGCCGCAAGGCCAACACGTCTCCAGCGAAGCAAGATCTCAGAAGAGGGTTATCATCAATCAGGTGCTCGCGAAGATGTCGCCCACAGAATTGGGAGAATTCTACGCTGCTGCTGCTTGCGTCGGTGAATACGGAGACGGCCCCAGCTTTTCTGATGCAATTCAATACCGCGAGCCACGACCTGGGGAGATGACCTACGTATTGGAATCCATTGTTGGTACCGAGGATGATCCAAATGAATACGGGTTCGATAAGGACTTCGAAGGCTATGTGCTCCAAGCACTCACTGATGTCGCCGTGAGCGAGGAAGGAGAGGGTAAATTTGTTCTCATTGCAGAAATGCACGGGCGTATCGTCGGTACAATAATATGCTTAGGCGATGAGGACGGAGTTATGCACGTTGAGCTGCTGACCGAGCGCCTGCGTATTCTGAAAAACGACATCGGCGCCTCTCTCATTGCGGAGGCTATCAAACGGGCCCGGACGATGGGCTATAAAAATGCGGTTGCGACAGCATATGGGGACT
>NZ_JBGSRI010000061.1:0-68725 GCF_041737645.1 Sphingorhabdus sp. | reverse complement strand
CCTTGTCTTGGGAAGGCTGTTGAACCGTGCAGCACAGGATTCGCGCCACATCCCAATGCTGCGCCCGGCTTTCAGGATGATATTCATATGCTGGGCCTTTCGTTCTCGGCAAGGAATCGGGTTTCGCGGTCGTAGGCGGCTCGTTCAAAGACGTTCCAACTTGGCGGCGGTGCGGGGCGCACTTGAACCGGAGACGATGCCGGCAATGCGTTTTCTGACAGCAGAAGAGTGCGTTGATCGTTCGGAAGCGATGCAGCGGCTGCAAGGATCAGCGGCGCGCCGGAGACGGCACTTTGAGCAACGCCCGCGTTGCGCTCGACCTTGGCAACATAGCCATTATGAAAACCGCGCGTTTGGCTTCCCGTATTATACATCGAAAGTGCGACCCGAAGCGCGGTTTGTGGATCGCGTCCGACTTTTACCGAGTTATAATTCGTAGTGAGGACGCGGGCCAAGGCGGCAACATTGGTGCAGGGGTCGAATACGGTGTCCCAAGTCAGGCCAAGCCAGCGCATGTTGCGCGAGTTGATTTGACCAAGCCCCAGATCGACCGAATATCCTACCGCCACATAGCGGCGGGCGGTTGCGGCGGCATCGGCGGCGTTGGTTTGTCGGGCGGGTTGCTTCCCGCCGTTGACATTGAGGGCAAATTGCTCGCCGCTGCTTTCGGTTTGAATGATGGCTAGCACCGTTTCGGGTGCAACGCTTGGTGCGCATTGCGACGCCAGTGCAAGCAAGGCAGCCGCAGAATAGGCCATTACCGCCGCTGCCCCGAATTTGATCTTGGTTGCACTTGGCAGGTCATTGCACTGCTCCCGACTTGCTGATTTCGTTCAAGAATGTCCCATTTGACTATCGAACTAACGATAGCTGCCGGGGCAGCCAGTCAGCTATGGCTTCAAGAAGGCGTTGTTGGCTTTTCGACCCTCCAATCGAAACCGGAAACGACCTTTGACCTTCAATCTTGAGCCTGCGGACTATGCTCGTCGCGTTGCTGGGTGGGTTCGCGATCAATAGATTCTTGCGGAAAGTTCACACAAATAAGGCAGAATCGAACATTTGCCTTCGCAATCACAAGGCCCCGCTGGCGTCATCCAGCTAGGGGTAAACTATGAACCGAAGCCGTTATGTAACCCGGCAGATCGACAGCATTGATCGTGCGATAATTGCAGCATTGACTGAAGATGGCCGAATGAGCGCCAAAGACCTTGCTGCCCAGATGGGCCTTTCCAGCCCGACCATCGGTGACCGAATTCTGAAATTGAAAGATGCAGGCGCGATAGTTGGATATTCAGTGTTGATTGATCCCGCCATTTTTGGTCTAAAAATTTCGGCCTACATAAAAATAGAGGCCATGCCAGGCGCGTTGCAAAAAGTGGCAGAAATAATCGATAATACCCATCAAGTGGTTGAAGCACATCGCGTTACGGGATCGGATGGGTTCGTTACCCGAGTTCTTGTCCGCGATATGGAAGAGCTTGAAACGGTTGTTGATCGCTTCGTGCTGTTTGCATCTACATGCACTTCCATAGTCCAATCGACCATAGTTCCTCGGCGTCTACCGAAATTATAGGATATTCCTCGACTATAATTCATCGCCTTCACGTCAGGTGAGGCTTACATTGGCTGAGAAAACACCTTGTTCTCTAATTTATCGCGAAAACAGATGTGTCGCTAACAACGCGCGCCATTGCTATGCGACAATAGAGATTTGTTGCACAATCAAAACCGCCGAGGCGGGCGGACAGCCATCCCCCACGAGGCCACTGTTGCTGCGCCGAACCAGATGAGAAATGCACTTAATTGACCGGCCAATATCAATGCTACGCCTGGTAAAAGCACCAAGGCCCAACCTGCAAACCGCGAATGTGGCAGCCATTTCGATGTGGATGTCGCGAACACACGCCCACGTTTCGGATCAATCAGTCCAAGATAGACCATCGCTAGCAACGTTACCGCAAGAGCGCCCGCAGAATAGACCATTGTCATCATTCTGCTGGCACCGCCGTCGTTTCGCGGACGCTTAACTGCGAAGCTCGAAGGCCCGGAACCTGCCAGCGCAATCCCGCAGCAATGGCGAAAACACCGCCTGCAAAAAGTATAACGTCAAGCATGATCGGCACGAAGCGCAGCGTCGCCGAAAGATCAACCCAGCCAGCGCCGCCCATCGAGATCCGCAAAAATGGCAGCGAGACGAGCAATGCACCAAGCAGCACTGACATAATACGTCCCAACCGGTCGCGATCGCCGATAACGAAACCAAGCAACAGCGCGACCGCGCAGCCAACCAAGAAACCACCTGCTGTCCATCCAACCGCATCACCCTTGGGGAAGCTCACAAGAAACCCGACCGCCGAAGCGGCCATGCCAATGGGAACACCGTAACCGACCGTAGGTATGGCGCGCGATAGCTTTTGCCACACGGGGTCATCTGCTCTGCGCTCAACCCACAGCCGTAAGCCGGTGAGTGTTACATAGCAGGTTACAAGGCCGAGCATTACCCAGACGAATTTCGACAACAAGCCGCCAAAATTGCCAAAGTGAAGTGGCCCCATCCAGCCAAAAATATCATTCCCGAGCGATGGCTTGGTGCCGAGGTCTGGCTTCACGCCTTCAAATTGCCCGCTAATGCCGTGGAAGACCAAGTTATTGTATTTTATCTCGCTTTCGACCGGTCCGGTCGTGACTTGCACCTTTGCATCAGCGGTTCCCCAATGAGCAATCGACACGAACTCGGGCTTGGTCCCGGTGCGGCGACTTGCGTCGGCGAACATGGTGTCAAGATTTGCCATCACAGCGGGCGCTTTGTTTACCGAAGCTGGCACACCGACAAGTGTCTCCAGCATTTTCACCTGATCGCCGCCAAATGACACCATAGCTACAATCGGCAGCCCAATTGCACCCGCAAAGCTGAAAAATGTGCCGGTAAACGCAAGCAGGAAGCCAAAAGGCAAGCTCCAGCTTCCCGCAAGAATGTGGCGGTCACGACGATTGAGCAGCCTGCTCGACAATCGCGGAGAGACGAACAGGTCGCGCAGCAGATGCTTGTGCAGGATGATGCCGGAAATGACGGCTGCAAGCATGACGAACCCTGCAAGGCCGGTCAGATATAGCCCAACCGGATCGGGTGCGTGCAGGCTAATGTGCAAAATCGACAGAAAATAATCGAGCGCGCTTTGCGGGTCATCAGGAAGCTCCGTTCCATACCCTTCGTCGCGGGCAAGCACTTCCAATGTCTTCGGAGCGAGCATGAACCGGACGCCGAGATCGTCGGGCTTGCCCGCGCTGTTCGTGCCATGGGTGTGGAAAAACAGCTGGATCGTTCCCGCCGCGTTGGGAAATATCGACACGTCTTCCCGATATTTCGGATCGACCGTTTCTGCCAGTTGCCGGATGCGGGCATCAAGCGGCTGATTTAGTGGAGCCTCCGTGCCAGCACCGCTAACCGACCACTCGCCGATTTCGTGCGACATGACCGCCACAGCGCCAGTGACAACGACGACATAAAGAAACAGGCCGAGGATCACGCCGGACCAGCCATGAACGGCCAGCAGCCGCTTCGATGTCGCTTTATCCACCATGCTCATCGCGCTTCTTCCTTTTTAGAACTGCAAATAAATTACGACGGCGTTGGCAAGCATGACAACCGCAAATATGACCAACGCACGGATCGGGCGAGCCTCGATGAGCGCATAAAAGAAAAAAATGGCCCAGAACGCCGGGAACAATATGATCGGCAAAATCATATGATCGACCCCCGCCGCGCCCTTCGGTAGCCACAATGGGGTCGATGCCATTGTCAGCACGGCCGCAATGATGGCGAGTGGTCCTGCCGTAATCCAACGCAATATCAGCGCGGTGCGCGGTGTGGTTGGACTGCTCAGCACCTCAGAATCTCGCCGTTACATTGGCCCCGAAGGTGCGTGGACGCCTGACATATTCCTGATTAAAATCTGTATAGCGTTGAATTTCGACATAACTATTGAAGAGGTTGTTGACATAGGCTTCGACGGTGAATGCGCCAATGTTGTAGCGGGCGTTCAAATTAGCCAGGGCATAGCCGTCAAGCCTATCGTCGGCCCGGTTGTCGAACGTCGTGAATCTGGAGCTGGAAAACTCCACATTCCCGCCAACTGACAGCCCCTCTGCCAGGTCGATGTTGCCATAAACATTAGCAGTCACAGCCGGAGCCTGGCCGAAATCGTTGCCGTTGAAGATGGCGTTCGCTGCCGACCCGAAATCGGTGATTTCCGTGTCGAGAAAGCCGATGGAGCCGCCGATCTTGCTGTTTGCCGATACAGCATAGCTGGCGTCGATTTCCAGCCCTGCCGACCTTGATCGTTTAAGGTTTAGAATAATCGAATCGTCCGGCCCGGCGGGCCCAGTTGCGAAATTCTGTTGATCCCGTAAACGGCTGAAGAACACATTCGCGTTGATGGTCAGGTCGCCGTCTAGCCAGTTCGTGCGGGCAGCCAATTCGACGGTCTCGGCAGTTTCCTTTTCGAAAGCGTACGAGGTGAGCGATATGAAGCTCACGCCGCCGCCGCCAGCATTATAGCCCTTGTAACCCAGCAGGCTGAGCGCGGCATCCTCGGAAAGATGATAGGTCAGCCCGAGCTTGGGCAAGAAAAGCTTATCCTTCCGGTCGAAATCGAACGTGAAGAAACCGCCAAAGCCCGAAAAAGCGCGCTTCTGTTTATCTTCGATGTAGCGACCGCCAAGCAGGATATCGAAGTTCGACATCAGCTGGATAGTGGCGTCTCCAAAAAACGACAGGCCGTCGCTCTGGTCGTCGGCTGCCAACGTGAAAGCCGTACCGGGCGCGCCGAAATCGGTGCGATCACGCTTGGTGATGTAGGCGCCAGCCAAGATCGAGGTGCGCGTGCCTTCCTGCCGATAGACCAGCTTCGGTTCGAAAGCCCATTGCTCCACATCGAATGTGAAATCGAGATATTCGGCTGGATCGGGATTGCCCACCGAAGGCGGCTTGAACGCCGAAAAAGAGGTCTGGCGCGAAAGCGTGCCGTCGAACGACCAGCTGTCATCAAATTTGTGTGCGACGTTCAGCGATAGCACCGTGTTCTTGTTGGCAACGAACGTAGCCGGTTCGGCCGGGGCTTGGTTCCGACCTGTGATCGACACTTGATCCTTGGGATAAACGTTTTTGCTGCGCTCGTGATTGGCGGCAAGGATAATCGTGGTTTGCGGCGAAGGCTCGAACAGCAGCTTTGCGCGGTAGTTCGAGAAGCGCTCGTTTGCGAATTCCTTGCGGTCATCGTCCGTAAAGCCGCTGCCACCGACGGTCGAGTAATCGACGAAGCTGTCGCCTCTGACTTCTTGGGCGGTAACCCTGATCGCAAGGTTGTTGGCAAGCGCCACGTTGACCATTGCAGCGCCATTGACGGTGAGGCCTTCCGAACGGACCCCGGCCTGCACCGCAATTTCATTCTTGAACGCAGGGTTGGCAGTGACCTGCACCAGCGCGCCCGCCAGCGAGTTCTGGCCAAATGTGGTCGATTGCGATCCGCGCAAAATCTCCACCTGCTGAATGTCCCACAGGCCGCCGAAGCCATCGGGAACGGCACTAAACGTTCTGGCGACACCATCGATGTAGGATGTCATGCGCGGATTGGAGCCGGTCACCGCCCCGCCGCCGCCAAGCGCAGTGCCATTGCCGTCAAGCCCGCGCACCGTCGGCAAAAAGCCGCTGCTGGTGATGGTGATATTGGGCACGCGACTGAACGCGTCGAAGGTTGATTGCATCCCCGTTGTGTCTTCAGGACGCAGGACGGTGACGCTCTGGACGGTGTCTTGGAGATCCTGGCCGCGCTTGGTCGCTGTGACCACGATTTCAGACTTTCCAACATCAGCGGCATCATCAGCTTCTTGGGCAAAAGCTGATTGCGCTGGCAGAAACACCGTTGCAGCCATTAATGCTAGCCAGCCAGCCGTAGTCTGAAACTTGTACTTGGTCATGCTTCTCATCTGCCTACCGCGATTGCCCATTCAAAATCCCCATTTGGCCGCCGTGCGACCAGTCAAAAATGCTTCCCTGTAGATGCGACGCCCTGTGGATCGTCTGCTTGCTGGATGACATCAATCGCGCAGGGAACACGCGACTTTGCAAATTTGCCCGGAAAGTAAAAGCTCACCGAGCATCTTGCTCCGCTAATGAGAGTCGTTCGCAATCACAAGAGCAAAACGTAACGCCGAAACATTTTTGGTTCGATTATGCTCTCAGGAAATCGTCCTTTTGTATTTGTGCGATACCATTTCGCCTCACGGAGACACTCTTTCCACGCGACGTCCGAGGCCAGAACTGTTTCAGCAATGGACGTTTGCGAATCCGGCAACAGTCCCACTGCTCAAAACCGGTAATTGACGCTTGCAGAAAAATTTCGTGGCGAGCCGTAGCGATACTGGCTGAAGAACCCGATCTGACTGAAATAGGTTTCGTCGAACAGGTTTTCGACATTCACCTGCAATTGCAAATTCTCGTTCAGTTCATATCGTGCGAGCAAGCTCACCAGCGCGTAAGCGTCCTGCTGGAACCGGAACGCCGCGTTGGTCACAGGATTAGTGCCTTCAGAAAAATTCTTGCTGCGCCAGTTGACGCCGCCGCCTATCGTCAGCCCGTTCAATGCGCCAAGCAACCGATAGGTCGTGAACAGCTTGAGCAATTTGCGCGGATGATCGGTGTTGACCGCGTTGCCGTCCGCATCGTCGGCGGTGAACTGGCTGTAGCCGAGACTTAGGTTCCAGCCCTTTGCGGGCTGCCCGGTGACTTCGGCCTCAAAACCTTTGCTGGTCGTGCCTTGCGCTGCAATCGATGCGTTGGTCGGCGGGGTTACGCCCGGGATGAAGAAGCCGACGTCGATTTGGGCCAAATTATCCTGTTCAATACGGAAATAAGCCAGCGATGTCTGCAATGCTTCGTTGAAGAACGCGCTCTTTATGCCGATTTCATAGGCTTTGCCATCAAGCGGAGGCAAGAAATCACCGTTACGGTCGCGCGCGTTCTGCGGCTGGAAAATCTTTGTGTAGCTTGCATACAGCCTGTGGTTGCTGGTCAGATCATACAGTGCACCGACATAAGGGATGAACACGTTGTCGTCGCCATATTGGCGCGGTGGACCAAAGTTGAATCCATCCAGCTTCCAACTCGACAAACGGCCCCCTACAATCAGTTTGAGCGGATCAGCCACATTGATACGAGCTGCGCCGTAAAAGCCAGTTTGCTTCGTCTTTTCATCAACCGCTAATGTGCCTGTGGTCGAGAAGCCTGGGTTCGCAAAAGTAGCACCATCCCAGTTGAAGAAGTTGCCAGTTGATGGGAATGCCAAGGCTCCGAAAGTCGTGTTCTGGCGGTCCTGTACGCTGTGCAGCGCGCCTAGAACAAATTCGTGACTGCGACCGAACAACCCGACGTCACCTTTTAGCTGAACGTCAAAACTGTTTTGGACACTCTCGCCTGAATCGGAATACGGAAATGAGAACAAGCCTTGGCCTGTGGTCTTGTCGAGCAAGCCAAAGAGGTAGAGTATCTGGGTTTGCTGGGCATTGCGGAGCCAATTGTAGTTGGCAGACAGTTTCCAGCCATTGCCAAACTCATGCGATATATTGGCAAAGATGTTCTGGTTGGTCGTGTCCCAATAGCTCCAGTCGGCTGAGGTAGACGTAGATCGCGGAAAGTTGGTGAAGCTGCCGTCTGTGAAAAATGAGGCCAACGCGCCCCATTGCGGACCGGTTGGCGTTTCTCGCTGGTGACTTATACCGGCTCGAAAGCTGGTGTTTTCAGTGAGGTCAGCGTCGATAACGCCATAGAGAACGAGCTTTTTATCTTTGTACCGGTCGATGTAGCTTTCGCCTTGCTCATATTTTGCAACGGCGCGAACGCGGATGCTGCCATCCGAAGTCAACGTGCCGCCAATGTCGCCAGAGGCTTGCCACGTATTCCAGCTTCCGTAGCCCGCGTTGACGTAACCAGTCCAATCCGTGCTCACAGCATGTTTGCGAACGAGATTGATTGACGCAGACGGGTCGCCAGCACCGGTAAGCAGGCCGGTTGCGCCGCGCACAATTTCGACACGTTCATAAATCGAGACGTCTGCAACGGTTTCACCGGCACCGCCTGCAAGCGTCCATGCCAGCGGCACACCATCGACTTGGTAATTCTGAATTTCAAAGCCCCGCGCGTTGAACGTGTTACGCACGTCGTCAACTTCGTTGACCGACACGCCTACAGAATTGACCACCACGTCGGCCACAGTGTCCAAATTCTGGTCAAGGATACGCTGGGCTGTGATGACCGTGACGGACTGAGGCGTCTCACGCAGCGTCAGCCCAAGTCCGGTTGCCGTGTCGATGCGATTATCGATGGTGTAGCGGCCTGTGACAACTATTTCCCCATCCGCGCGTGCGTTATCGTCCGCTGCCACAGCATCCTGCGCCCAAGCTGGCTGCGCTGACCCCAACGCCGTTGCTGTTGCCAGCGCAACCAGACCCGCCCCCAACCGATAATCCGTTAAAAGCTTCGGAACGCGTGGTGAAAAATTCATGTCTTACCCCTTGTCGATCATGTGCAGGCCGAACGGGCCTGCCTGATTTGTGCCACTCTCCAAAATGACGGGGCCGGACAGCGCCGACCCCGAAAGGTTCAATGTCGGGCCGGAGAGGATGGCGGGACAAAAGTGGTTGACGAATGACGACCTCCACAGTTACGTGTCGCTAATGCAAGTCATTCTTAATATCAAGTAGAAATATGCGGATGTCGGAAATGGGAATGGAAATCATAAACGAGATGCTGGTTGCTGCTCTGGCCGAAGCGTTTCCGAACTGCCCCGCCTTGCAGGCAACCCACCAAAACCAACAACCAGAAGAGGATCAATGCCATGTATGATTTTATCGACCAGCGCGTGACGACATTAGATCGTGGCGGACAATTCTTGGTGTGGTCGCTGCGAAACTGGGTTTTGGCGATCCAGAACCGTCAATGTCCGCCTAACGCCATTGGCCCGGCGTTTGCCAAATGGGGGATGATCGGTGCGCTGCCGCATTTTCACATGGCAATGATGATTCTGAGCAAGGAAGGACTGAACACGCTCCAGTTCTCGCCCGTCGGCTGTTTGCAGATCAGCGATGATGAAGCGATGATGCTCAGCCTGTTTCGCTCGCTGCGCGATGATATGCCCGATCAAGTCCGCGCGATGACCGAACTGCTGGTAGCAGAGGGTTTTGCAGCGCCGCTCTTTGCTGCGCTGACGGCGGTGTCGATGCGGCTCGCCGAAAGTAACCTTATTCCCGAGGCACCGCAGCGATCACGCCTGCCAACCAGCACTCCAGAAAAATGAGCAACCGCTTAATGGAGCTTAGCCGTATGGAGCCGTCTTCGCTGTTGACGGTCGAGCGTGTGCGCGCAGTACAACACTGGAACGAGCATCTGTTCAGCTTCAAGATCACCCGCCCGCCGAGTTTCCGTTTCCGTTCGGGCGAGTTTGTGATGCTCGGCCTGCCGGGCGATAACAAGCCGTTGTTGCGAGCCTATTCGATAGCGAGTCCGGCCTATGCCGAAGATCTTGAGTTTCTGTCTATCAAAATGCCAAACGGACCGCTGACATCGCGGCTCCAATTGATCAAACCCGATGATCAGGTTTTTCTGGGACGTAAGCCCGTTGGCACGTTGGTGTCGGATGCACTGTTACCGGGCAGTCGCTTGTTCCTGCTTTCGACGGGAACGGGCCTAGCGCCGTTCCTAAGCATCATCCGCGACCCCGATATTTACGAACGCTTCGGCCAGATTATATTGGTGCATTCTGTTCGGCGGGTCAGCGACCTTGCGTTCCGCGATGTGCTTGAATGCCAGCTTGCGGGCGATCCGCTCGTTCAGGATCAGGCGCTTGTCCAGTTCACTTACGTGCCGACCGTCACGCGCGAAAGCTTCCGCAACCAAGGGCGCGTATCGACGCTGACCGACGATGGACGGTTGTTCGACGGGGTCACCGGGCCGCGCCATTTCGATCCTGCCATTGACCGAATTATGATGTGCGGCAGCATGGCGATGATCCGTGACTTTGCCGCGCGGTTCGAAGGCCTGGGGTTCGACGAGGGGTCGAACGCAAAGCCAGGACACTTTGTTATCGAACGGGCGTTTGTGGGGTAATTCAGGATAGAGGAAATTCACTGAGCAATATGGGTGTTGTACAATTAATTCAGCCGACCAACGGAAAAAGTTTCGTACAGTTCTATAAAGACTTAATATCTTTTATTGTTATCTACAATGTAAGTTTTTTACAACAAAACTATATTTGGTCAGAGCGGCCATCAGATCATAGTCCGGGCGGGCCTTAGCCATAGTAGTCTTAAGTGCAATTGCGAGTTGACGATCGGATGAGATTGGCGCGAGTGTCTTTCTCATTGTTATAACATCGACCCTAGCGCCAAACTTGCACTGGAAAAAATAATGCGGGCCAACCAGATCGAGCGCAGTGAAGCCCGGATAAAGCAGCATCATAATGCGCTCGCTGCCTGTAACGCCGGGGCCGAAGACATCGCCCATCCGGTTCATGTGATCGTCGTCCGTCATCGTGTCGGTTGGCGGCGCAATCGTTGCGTTCACCTGCGCGGCGGCCTGTTCAATGGCGAGGAAGGGCGCGATCGCCGCAGCACCGGTCATGCCCTGTAGGATGGTACGTCGTTCGATTATCATTATCGATTACCCTGTTCATTGGCGTCATGAGACCACGCGACCGCATCCACCAGACGAAAGCGTCAAACCAGTGGTCGCTCGTGGTGCCTTTTGGCTGAAGGTCAAAACCATGACCGCCGCGTTCATAGATGTGCAACTCAGCCGCAGCACCGGCCTGCCGCCATGCACTATAAAGCAGGACGGCATCATCTGGCTGAAACTCGTCGTCAGCCGCAGCGGCTATAAACGCGGGGGACGCATCGGCTGGGACGGGCGTGCGCAAGCCGCCGTAGATTAGGCCGACAAAATCCGGTCGTGACGTCCTGTCGCCGATGGCAAGGTCGGCAGCGAGATAGCCACCGGCAGAGAAGCCGAGAAAGCCCACCCGTTTCGGATCGACCCCCCATTCGGAGGCGCGCTGGCGCACGAGTGTCATCGCGCGCGCACCATCCTCTATTGCGTGCGGCTCTCCAGAAAACAGAGGCACCTCCACAGGAAAGCCGCTTTTCGCTCGGGTCATGATAACGTCCATTTCCTTCATATGGACATCGGGAAGCACCATCGGATCGTCCCCGCTCAGGACTGTGCGATATTTGAGAACAAAGGCCGTGATGCCGCGTTTCGCAAGCGCCTGTGCAACCACCGTTCCGCCAGCTTCATAGCCCAGCCCGACGAAGCCGCCGCCGGGCGCAACAATGACCGCCGCGCCGTTGGCGCTTCCAGCGGCAGGACGAAACATCTCCAGCGTGGGTTCGCTGACGTTGCGGATCATCAGACCGCCTGCTTGTGCCAACTGCTCCCGGATTTCGGGAACACCAAGCGATGGAACCGTTCCCTTGGGATAGAGGGAAATCACCAGTCCTTGGCTGGTGTCCCCTCGTGCTGATGCGGTTGACGCAAGAAGCGCGACCGCCATCCCAAACGTCGTTAATCTATTAGAAAGTCGCATCATCCGGGCCTCACATCTCTATGCGCAAAGTAGCCGCCAGCGTGCGAGGCGCACCCGGCGCGATCCAGTCTGGCGAAAACTGATGCTGCGAAACAAAATAGCGCTTGTTGAAGGCGTTTTTCAGATTGAGCTGCGCGGTGAGGTTCGCACCTGCAATTTGGAAACGGTAAGCCGCCTCCGCATCGAACCGGACATAGCCGGGCAGTGTGACGGTATTGCCCACGTCGCCGAAACGCGCGGACTGGTAAAATGCCCCGCCGCCGAAAGAGGCATCGGGCGTAAATTGGTAGCGCGTCCACAGGCTTGCGGCATGGCGCGGCGTGTTGGCCAGCTTCAATGACCCATCATCTACCTTGGTATCGGTGTAGGCATAGGAGCCGATAACCGACAACTGCGGCGTGACCTGGCCACTGAAGTCGAGTTCAACACCTCTTGAACGGCCCCTTCCAATCGTCCGGATCACCGGGAAGAACGTGAAATCGCCTCGGTTGGTCTTGACCAGATCGAATGCGGCAAGCGTCGCAGTAAAGCGCTTGTCTGTGGACTGGAATTTGTAGCCGATCTCATATTGCCGTCCGATTTCGGGATCGAGCTTCGTGCCATCGGGGTTGACGCCGTTGTTCGCCGACAGCCCGCGCTGGAACTGCGCATACAGAACATGCCCCGGCGTAACCTCCCACAAAGCGCCGACACGCGGTGACGTAAAGCTAACTTGGTTAGGCGCGACGCCCGGCGATGAATAGATCGTGCTGGTCCAGTCCTGCCGCAGCCCGAGAACGGCATGGAACCCGCCGCCAAAGTCGATATTGTCCTCAGCCGTCAGCGAATACCATCGGTCTCTGTCGACAATATCGACAGGGAACGCGAGGCTGGTGTCGAGTGGCGGCGTGTTGGCAACAGCCGGGTTATCGACGCTGACGGCACCAAGCTGCTGGAAATAGGAAAGGCCGGTCTTGCCTTCACGAAAATACACCATTCCAATGGCAAGCTTGTGAACCAGATTGCCGGTGCGAACCTCGCCTACAAGATCGGCGCTTGCCTGATCGACGCGATAGCGCCCGTCAGGCCGCACGTTGAAATAATAGAGCGCAAGTTGGCGCGATGACGCAAACAGATCTTCGCCAGTCGTAAGATCAACGCGAAACGGCGCAACGTCAAGTTCATGGGTGTGCGAGCGCATGTGAATGCCCCGCAACCGCAACTGCCAGTCGCTGCCAATCGCTTGAGTCAAGTCGAGCCGGTAAGACTGCGTTTCGGCCTTCGAAAGCACCGGCGCGTTGTTGTACGCTGTGTTCAACGGAATGTCGGAAGGCCGGTCGCCGTCGGACGGGATGCCGTAGTCGTTGCGATAACGATGGTTGAAATAATCGATAGTTAGCTTGACGGTCGTGTCGCTGGTCGGCAGCCAAGCGAGCGCCGCGCTCACCGAACCCAGTTTCTCGACAACAAAATCACGGTTTGACCCAGCGTCTAGATAGCTCCCGGAAACGGACGCCAGCCAGTGCTGATCTGAATCCAAAGCTCCAGCGATCCGTGCTGAGGTGCGCGAAAGGCCATATTCGCCAATCGTCTGGGCGAAATCGATGGATCGCGTGGCTGACAACGCGCGTGAGCGGACGTTGACGAGGCCGCCCGGCTCTGCCCTGCCAAACAGCACCGAATCCGGACCCTTGACGACCTCGACCGCTTCTACGTTCGCCAGATCGATCGGCACGCCTTTTACCTTGGCACCGTCAAGATAATAGGTGCCGCTGCTATATAGTGAGCTTTGTGTCGTCATCGACACCGTTGAGAAACCGCGCAGAACAAATATTGGCGAAGTCGAACCGCCGAAGCCGAAATCCGACGAAACACCGGCCACGTTGCGGACGGCATCGGTCAGGGTAATCGCGTTCTGGTCGAGCAGCACTTGCCGGGTGACGACCTGCACCGATTGCGGCGTGAGCAAGATTGGCTGACCGGTTTTGGTCGCGCTAGAGGTTTCGGGGGCGCTGTAGGGCGCCGTGACGACGATTTCATCGGTGCGCTTTTGCTCAGAGCCATCATCGGGTTCTTGGGCGAAGGCGGGAGCAGACAACGCGATCAGCGACGCGGTAAGCAACAAAGGTGTTTTCATGGGAGTTAGGCTTTCTGTTCAGGATTGGGAGACGAGCCGCTTGAGCTTGGCGAGTGCGGTCTCCTGCGATTCATCGTGTGCGATAGTGGATACAAAGCGGCCCATTGCATCCATCAGGAAGACGCTGGCGGTATGGTCGATGGTGTAATCGTTCTCGCCGTTCGGCACGCGCTCGTAAAAGACATGGAACGCCTTGACCGCTTGCGCGGTCTCGGTTGCCGTGCCGCTCGCACCGATGATCGGCGTATCGAACAGCGTGAGATACTGCGCCAGCTCTGGCTTGGTATCGCGTTCAGGATCGACCGAGACGAAGACGATGTTGAACTTCATGCCATCGGCCCCGAGTTGTTTGCGCAAGCTCGCCATTCGCGCGAGACTTGTCGGGCAGACATCGGGGCATCGGGTGAAGCCGAAGAAGATCGCGTAGGGTTTACCCGCCAGCGTCTTGTCGCTCACTGGCTTGCCTTCAGGATCGGTCAGCGCGAAAGCGCCGCCAAAAGCTGAGGCATAATCGCTCGCCGGAGGCCCGGATTGGATCTGCGAATATCCCCAGACACCCAAGCCCGCCGCACCAACAAGCACAACGCCGATCCACAGAGCTTTACGGAACCGCGCAAGGCCGCCTTGATCAGTGTTTGCCATGATCGACCTCAATCGGTGTGGTCGATCCGACCGGCTGCACTGCGAACTGGACCTTGACGTTTCCCGCCTGCTGGAAGCGTAGCGTGACCGGAATTTTGGCGCCTTTTTTGAACGGCTGCGTCAGCCCCATGAACATCAGGTGATAGCCGCCGGGTTTGAATGTGACCGTCTCGCCAGCCGCAACCGGAATTCCGTCCTTCAACTGGCGCATCCGCATCACGCCATTGTCCATCGATACGGTGTGCAACTGGACTTCTTTCATCCCGGCGGCCGTTGCCGAGATCAGCCTGTCGGCCTTTTTACCGCTGTTCGTGATTGCCAGAAATCCCGCTCCGACCTTTTGCGACGCAGCAGTCTCGCGGGTCCAGGGATGACCGATGGCGAGTTTGCCGATAGCGTAATTATGGGCAAGCAGCGGCGTCGCCAGTGCAAGTGCCATAAGGCCGATACCGGCTGTGCGGATCATATTTCTCATTGATTATACTCCGATGTATTGGATTGTTGGGGTGAATAGGCGTGAAGGGCGGCATCACCGGCGCGCGTCACCAGACACAGGCCGATGGCAAGCCAGACCCGGCGGCGAAAGCGGGCAACCCTTTGCTGGCTGTCATTGCCGATCGTCAGGATTGGGAACGCCACGTTCAGCCTCCCCTTGCCAGCGCGAGCGCGCTGGCGATGATCGGCGCGACAGTCAGACGCTCTTCTAGATTCAGGCTGGTGCCGATCTCTAAGCGCCGGTTACGGTCGCGCAGATGCAGGCGGATGTCGAACGGGCTGCGCTCTTCGGTCTCGAAACGGACCCAATAGCTTGGCAGCGCAAACAAACGCCCTGTGCTGTCCGAATAGCGAATTTCGCCATCTTCGAGCGCGAGCCGCTCGGTCAGCGGCAGCGATTTCTGGTGCACTTCAAGCGCGAGAACCAGCAACGCCATGACGCCAAGCGAAAAGAGGGGGACAAGCCAATAGCCTCGCAACGCTGGCAGGATCGAAGTTGCCATGAACAGCGTGACGATGACTGCCAAAGCGCCGCGCGCTTCGCTTGGAAAAAAAGATCGGTTTTGCTGCATGGTGCAGACAAATCCGCCCCATTCCAGCGCCCCAGCCCGTTCATTCGAACGGTCGAGAACATGATACATGAATGAAACTCCGGCTGTGCCGGACACGTGCACGCACGTCGCCCGGCGGCTGACAACTCAGTTCAGAATGTCAGACAGCAGCCGGTGGCCCGCGCAGCGGCGGGCGGAGATGGAAATTATGGGGTTGCGCCGCAGGGAGAAGCGGTAAAAAGCCGAGAGCGAGAACAAAAAGCAGAGCAATAGCCAGCAGCGGCGCATCGGCCCCTGCCATCGCGCCCATCGCGAGCGAAGCGAAAGCACAAGGCATCTCCGCCTTGCCCCTATGCGCGGGCATCTTGTCGCCACCCGATTGCATCGGGATCGTGATGGTCTGCGTGGTTGCCGCATCGGCAATACCCGAACACAGCCCGACCGTGATTGTCTTGCTACCCGCCGAAACCATGTAGCCCGATGGCACCAGTGCCCTGACGCACACAGCCATCGCTACCAGCAACAGCGCAAGCAGAGGACGTGCATGAATCAGGTTGCGAAGCGAACGCATGGATATCCGGTAGGAGAAACGCAATTATTTGTCACGCCATACCGGCATATACCGCGTGCAACGGCAATGCGTCAGTCATGGCAAGTTTTAGAGATCTCTCGCGATTGAAGCATGTTCAGCGCGGGAGAGATTAGCCACGCTCAAACCGCTTGGCCTGTTTCGCTATCACGGCAATTCAAAGCGCGAACTATACCTTGATCCGCAAAAAAATTCTGCACAGTTCCTGCACAGGTCGAAAACAGTCTATTTTTCTTAGTAAAAACAATGACTTGCAAGTCACCGATATAATGGTCGGGGAGACAGGATTCGAACCTGCGACCCTCTGGTCCCAAACCAGATGCGCTACCAGGCTGCGCTACTCCCCGACTGGTACAACAATGTCTCGACCGTTGCAGGTCCTATTTGGCCATTAGGCCTAGGTAGATCTAAGATCTACCTTCATCCGCGCCTACCACCGCAAGTGCGGAGGCTGGTGGGCCCGGAGGGACTCGAACCCCCGACCTAGCCGTTATGAGCGGCCAGCTCTAACCAACTGAGCTACAGGCCCCGACCGGCTAGCCAATCGCAAGCGCGCCGATAGCGGAACAATGGGACCGCTGGCAAGTGTTTATCTTATGCACCGCAATTAAACTGGCTCGCCATCCGAACTTCAGCCATTGTCGTGGGCCGCACGCCGCCTTTTTGTAAATGATGAAACACAGTTTCGAACCAGATATAAAGCTCGCTCAAATGTTCTTCAATGCGGATATAGGGTGTATATCCGACGGCGAGCGACGGTGAATGGAACGACAAGTTTATAATCGGAACACCTTCTTTTAAAGCCAGATTGATACCCTCAATAGCTTTTTCGAGCGGGATACCTTCTGGCGTTAATGCGATACGTTCAATCATATTTGACCGAGCGAGAACCGACCGCGCCGCCTGTGACCCGAACCATTCGCCAAACACCACATTTCCGGCTGAGCGCATGGCTCCTGCAAACACCGTAGTAAGGGGCAATTCCAGCAGAACGTCCTTCTTGATCCAATAAGGATGCACCGGATGATGGGTGTAATCTGGTCCCCTTTGTTCAGAATAATCAAAACGCGCGCGGACCGAGCTATCAATAGATATGCCCAAATCTATCAGAATTTCGGATGTGGTCGGACCAGCACCGTAACGCCCTGCCCTATACGAATCCGGCTTGATGCCTGTACGACTGACAATTGCATTATAAAGGGTGGTCAGCTTGGCCCGTTCCAGATCAGGAGACAGATTGCATGCATAACTGTTTGCAGTGCATAATATTTCATCAAATGGTGGATTCACCCAAGGATGCAATTGAACACCGATTTCCGCCCTGCCGGCATGTGCAAAGCCACTCAGTAATTCCACGCCAAAGGGATTTTCCATAATCGGAAAATCAACCAGATAGCATGGCTTTATCCCGAAGCTGTCGCACAAATCCTGAAATTTAGGCAGGGCCTTAAGATGTTCTGTGCCGAATCCCTCGCGGGAAAACGGTCCATTCCAGTCAAATTCTTCTTCTGTGTCGACGGTTAGTATAAAACGCGGACTACCCAAAGCCGACAAATCTGCGAACTCAAAATGTGGAGCAGAAGAATTTGCAAGAAGGGAATTCTTCAAGTTTCCTTTATGCGCGCGCACTTCATTCTCGCTCTTCATCTCTAAATCCGCTGCGATTTTCATCCGTCGCAGGCAGAGACAATATCAGCGCTTCATTGTAAAAACGTAAATCCCCGCCAACATTTTTGGCAAGGCTACGGACGAGCCGGAGCGAAAAACCAAGGCCTAATAAGGGAGCTTCACTGACTTCGTCCAGCACAGCAGGTCCGGAACCGAATAGCTCGGCTTCGTCCATCTCCAGTAATTTTCGCGGAAGACTGAGCACAAAACGATTGGTAGCATTTATGCCGGGTTCAGTCCGAAACCGCCCGTCCAGTATTTCATCGGGCTCGCACCCAATGATGACGGCCGACAACAGGCGGGAAAAAATGCGCTCAGCCAATTCCATATCTACTGCAAAAGGCCGGACTGGATGTGCGTGGACCAGGTTAAGAGTAACCATCAACAAATCGCTTAGCCCGCGCAAGCGATCCGCAAGCTTATTGGTTAACCAGTCACAGTCTGTTGATCCAGGCTCTGCATAAAAATTTCCCGATTCAATTTTGGCAGCGGTAGCCAAATCATCAAATCCTGACAGCAAACGTTCGGCATCATTCAATATGTTCCTGGCAAGAATCCGATAATCCTCTGTGACCGGACCGAACAGTTGCTGCTCGATGATTTCCGAAAAGCCGATAATCGCGCCAAGAGGTGTCCGCAGTTCGTGGACCAACTGCTGGATATGATCGGAACTATGCTGGCTTTGCGGCGATATCAATGCGCTTTCGGCAACTGTGGGGCGACGAAATATTCCGCGATAGCCACTGAATCGCCCGCTGATATGGTCAAAAAATGGGGCAGCATTTATGCGCCAATCGCCCGCCACAGCGGGCGCGCCGCACAATCTCATACGGGCATTTTCCAAAGGCATACGTTGCCGGAATGCGGCTGCGCCATATGCATCCGGTCCGGGGCCTTCATCAAACGCAGGTTCTGCAATGTCGACGCCGACTACTGCACCGGGCGGGGCACCCTCAATCCAGCTTACGGTTCCATTTTCGTCGGTTTCGAACCGAATCTCGTTTATTGTTTCATAGAAACCGCTATATTGATCTATCTCGAAAGACGAATGGGTAACAATTTCTGATTGCCGCTCTGACCTTAATTTCTCGATTCGCTCTACGATGTCACGTATCTGGGCACCGTTCGCGGCATTGGTTTCAGTGCGCGCTTTAGGAACCGGTAAAACGAAATCAAATGCCGAACAAATGGCAAGGGCGCGCTGACTTTTAGGTCCGAGATCTTGACGATTACGAAGAAATCCACGCGCCCTAACCGGCATTGCCGCGATAATATTCGACCATTCGTCGTCCGTTAAGCACGCACCAGCAACGGCGGCTGAGGCAACTTTGGGAACATCACCCGACAAAAGCAGGACCAGAGGTGCGGAAGATATCCGGCCATTTAGCGCGCGGACGCACTGTTCGCGCATTTTGGGTGCCACCAACGGAAGATAATCGCGGACTTTTTGCAGACCGTTCGCGACATAAGCCAAATCAAATTGGCTGGGATTTTGAGCAAGTATGTCAACTAGTTGCTGCCACTTCGCGGCCGCACCCAAATCGCTGTCATTTGCCTGACGCAAGGCAGTTTCGAGGCGATCGTCAAAACGCAAATGCAAACATTCCTAATGCAAAATTATCCTTGTCCCTATGACCGATATACTGGCTTAAAGCTATCCGAAAGGAGCAAAATAAACGCGTCACACTATGGGACAATTGCAATCCTCTATAATAATATTATAAGTTCATGCACAAATGGAAATGGGAAATAACATAATCATGGCCACGATGAACTTGGATTCGATAGATTTGAAGCTTCTTGCTGAGTTACAAGCAGATGGCCGGATTACCAATGTGGACCTTGCGA
This sequence comes from Sphingorhabdus sp., assembly GCF_041737645.1. GTDB lineage: Bacteria > Pseudomonadota > Alphaproteobacteria > Sphingomonadales > Sphingomonadaceae > Sphingorhabdus_B. The sequence goes on along the minus strand of NZ_JBGSRI010000061.1, from coordinate 49,183 downwards.
CTAAAGTTGGCCTTACCGCCCCGCCTTGCTTGCGGCGGATGAGGGCGCTTGAGCAGTCGGGTACGATAAAATCCTACCACGCCGATATTGACGCTGCTTCATTGGGTTACACAATTACCGTTTTCGCGATGGTAAGCCTGAAAAGTCAGGCAGAAGATGACCTGAAAGCCTTTGAGCAACATGTTCGCGCTTTGCCGAATGTCAGGGAATGCCATATGTTAAACGGCGAAATAGATTTCATATTGAAAATTGTCGCGCGCGACCTTCAATCCTTTCAGGAATTTCTCACGTCAAAGCTGACGTCGGCGGCCAATGTGAGCAGCGTCAAAACATCACTGACGATTCGCACTGCCAAAGATGAGCCTGGCGTGCCTATCCCCGAAATGTAGAAATGGCGGCTGGGTGAAAAACCCGCCGCCATTTCGTTAAACAGTTTTAATTCAGGCCATCAAGTTGCGGCTGGCGGAGGCGGAGGCGCCGCTTTGATCTGCTGTTCGATGTGCATGACCCAATATTCACCTATCGCTTTTCGATTAGCGCCCGTTACCATCGCAAAGTCCGTTGTCGCCCCAGCATAATCCCGCAGCATAACTTTCGTCATGGCCAAACGGAACCGGGTACGATCCGTTTGATCTTTCCCGTCCTTGTCAAGAACCGGACTTTTTGACAGCGCGGATTCATAGAGTTCTTTGGCCGTTTCATATTTTTTATGGGAAAAGAACGAATCGCCGGTCAATGATGCGAGCATTCCTTTGGCGTTCGCTTTCGCTGGCGCGATAGTTCCAGCCAAAGTTGCGGTATCTTCGATCAGCCGCGTCTTCGCTTCATTATATTTTTCACTGAAGGTCACATTATTCCGTGAAATTACGCCTTTTTCGAAGCCTTCTTCAAGAACCGAAACCGCTTCAGCCGGATAACGGACACCGATATAGCTTAAGCTATCCAAATACTGGGCATATTCCTGTTGGAACCGTAGCCCGTTGGTAACGCGCATCAGGCGCATAACATCCAGGGATTCTTCGGGATTCAATGTGAGCGACCTGTCAAAAAATGCCAAAGCATCATGCCAGTAGTCAGCATTGTTTTCAGTAGCCAATAGCTGCTTATACCAATTTGCCGCACCTGCGTAATTTTTTGATTTCGCTGACAGAATAGCGGCTCGGACGAAATAAGCCTTGTTTACGTTACCAGCTACTTTGTCGGCTTCGATTGCTTTTGCAAGCCATGTGATAGCTTCAGCATCCTTATTCTGTTGCGACATCGCATTGGATATCAGTAATTCGATCGTGTTGCCGCGATGCCCCATATTATAGGCATCTATCATCAGCGTTTCCGCTTTCACGAAATTCTTGCTGTCGTAAGCGAACGCCGCTTTGCGAAATGTATATTCGGTCTTTAGATTTGCAGGCGTCGTGGTCGATGCCAACAACAGATCAATACCTTGTTCCTGCAACGCCAGATCCTTGACGCCTGCGCCGATATTGATGGCAAGAACACCTGCTTCATAACGGTCATCGTCATTGGCAATTGCGGCCAAAACCTTCGGGAATTCGGCTTTCGCGCCTTCCGGGTTTTTTTGCTTGGTCAAAATATCAACGACGGCGGAGAAAGCTGCAATAAACGGCTTCGAATAGTTGCGCTTAGGTGCGGCAGGTGCGACTTCCTTTTTGTCCTTACCCTTCTTTTCCTTGACGGGTTTATCCTGAGCAAAGGCCGATGTAGACATGCTGGGCACTGCGACAAGTGACAGGATTAGGGCAATTTTGGAAACAGACTTCATTCTACTCTCCGCGATTAGGGTGTTTAGGCATATTTTCTATAACGAGATCGTCTATAGTTATTTGCCCCGCTAAGCGCAAACACCATAGAGCCACCGTATGAATTGCGGTTGAACAACGGAAACGAACTACCAATGACAGTCAAGACCGCGGTTATAATAGGTGCGAGTGGGGGCATAGGCGCGGCGATCGCCGATCGGTTGACGTCGGATAACAGCTTTGACCAAGTTCTTAGGCTATCGCGAAACAGCTCGCCCGCAATAGACTTGCTCGACGAAACCAGCATCGCAAATGCTGCATCCAGTTTGGCACAATCAGCATTGGCCCCTTCCCTGATTATCGTCGCTACAGGAATTTTACACAAAAATGGCAAGGGTCCGGAAAAAAGCCTTCGTGAGCTCGACCCGGACTGGATGATAGAGAATTATCGGTTGAATGCGGTAGGGCCGGCGTTGGTGGCAAAGCATTTCCTGCCGTTAATGCCAAAGTTTGAACGGACGTGCTTTGCGGTGCTTTCTGCCCGGGTCGGCAGTATATCGGACAATCGGCTGGGTGGCTGGCACAGTTACCGCACGTCTAAGGCTGCATTAAATATGTTGATCCGAAATCTTGCGATTGAGTGGCAGCGGAGAAACCCCGAAAGCATCATCATTGGCCTGCATCCCGGCACGGTCGAAACCACATTGAGCGCGCCGTTTAAGGGCAACCCTAAACATGAGCGGTTTACGCCGGAAAAAGCGGCTTCACTAATGCTAGCGGCAATACAAAAATTACAACCGCAGGATTCTGGTGAACTTATTGGATATGACGGCGGTGTAATCGCACCTTAGAGCTATTGTGCCCTTATCTGTGGATAAGTTGTCGAAAAAGCCGTTTTTCATTCGACCTTGGGTGGCATTATTTGGTCACCTCGGCTACGGTGCTAATATTCTAAAAATATAAGGATTTTCGCGGCGTGAGCGATGATAATGCCACTCTAGACCCCTCAGATATCTCCCCGGTCGACATTGTCGATGAAATGAAGTCGAGCTATCTCGATTATGCAATGTCGGTCATCGTGGCAAGGGCCCTGCCCGATGTGCGCGACGGACTGAAACCGGTGCACCGCCGCATATTGTTCGCCAGTCAGGAAGGCGGTTTTGTCGCCGGGCGACCCTATCGTAAATCCGCGAAAATCGTCGGCGACGTCATGGGCCATTCTCACCCGCATGGCGACAGCGCCAGTTATGATGCCTTGGCACGAATGACCCAGGATTGGTCGTTGCGCGTTCCGTTGATCGATGGTCAGGGCAATTTCGGATCGATGGACCCCGACCCACCTGCATCGATGCGCTATACAGAGGCGCGCCTGAACAAGGTTGCAAACGCTCTGCTTGATGATCTCGATAAGGACACAGTAGATTTTCAGCCTAATTACGACGGCAGCCGGCAGGAACCGCAGGTGCTTCCTGCACGCTTCCCCAATTTGCTGGTCAATGGCGCAGGCGGCATTGCGGTCGGCATGGCGACCAATATTCCTCCTCACAATCTGGGGGAGGTTATCAAGGCCTGTCTCGCCTATATAGATAATCCCGCGATTTCGATTGATGAACTGATCGAAATCATACCCGCACCCGATTTTCCCACCGCTCCGCTGATTTTGGGGCAAGGTGGCGCGCGCTCCGCCTATCGTGAGGGTAAAGGCTCGATCATGATGCGGGCCCGGCACGAAATTGAAGAAGGTCGAGGCGACCGGCGGTCTATCGTTCTCACCAGCATACCTTTTCAGGTTGGCAAATCAGGTCTGGTCGAAAAAATTGCAGAAGCTGCGAAAGACAAACGGATTGAAGGCGTTTCGGACATCCGTGATGAATCAAGCCGCAAGGGCGTCCGGATCGTCATTGATCTGAAGCGCGATGCCACGACAGATGTGGTTCTCAACCAGCTTTGGCGACACACACAGGCGCAATCGAGCTTCCCCGCCAATATGCTCGCCATCCGTGGCGGACGGCCTGAAGTGCTTAACCTGCGCGATATCATCGAAAGCTTCGTCCGTTTCCGTGAAGAGGTGATTACCCGCCGCACGAAATTCGAGCTCAACAAGGCCCGTGAACGCGCGCATCTGTTGCTTGGGTTGGTGGTTGCAGTCACCAATCTTGACGAAGTTGTCCGCATTATCCGGGGATCTGCCAGCCCCGCCGAAGCCCGCGCTGCATTGATTGCACGGCAGTGGCCGATTGCGGAAATTGCGCCTTATATCAAATTGGTTGAGGCGGTTGAGGCAGATGTAACCGGCGACAATTATCAGTTAACGGAATTGCAGGTTCGCGCCATTCTCGAGCTGCGTTTGCATCGCCTGACGGCACTTGGACGCGACGAAATAGGCAAGGAACTATCTGGACTTGCGGTCAGTATTACAGAATTTCTCGCAATATTGGGCGACCGTATAAAACTGTACGCGGTGCTGCGCGATGAACTTGTTGCGATCGATGCGGAATTTTCAACGCCGCGCGTTTGCGAAATCACCGCAAGCTGGGACGGCCTTGATGACGAAGACCTCATGGAACGCGAAGAAATGGTCGTAACCGTTACCCATGGCGGCTACATCAAGCGCACGCCCCTCGCTACGTTCCGCGCGCAAGCCCGCGGCGGCAAGGGCCGGGCCGGCATGGCAACCAAGGATGAGGATGCCATAACCGAATTGTTCGTCACCAGCACACATACGCCTGTCCTTTTCTTTTCCAACATCGGCAAAGTGTATCGCCTTAAAGTATGGAAACTGCCCGAAGGTGGGCCGCAGACCCGCGGCCGCCCGATGGTTAATCTGCTTCCGCTGGGCGAAGGCGAAGTCATTTCCAACGTGTTGACTTTGCCAGAGGACGAAGCCGAATGGGGCGGTTTGAGCGTCGTTTTTGCTACAGCCAAAGGCTATGCACGGCGCAATAGCATGGACGCCTTTGCCAATGTGCCATCCAACGGCAAGATCGCCATGAAATTCGAAGGTGAAGATGCCGATGATCGCTTGATCGGTGTGGAATTGCTGAGCGCGGATGACGATATTTTATTGGCAAGCCGCAACGGTAAGGCGATTCGTTTTGCCGCCGATGACATACGCGAATTCCAAAGCCGCGCATCGACCGGCGTTCGGGCGATGAAATTGGGTAAAGACGATCAGGTGATGTCTCTGTCGATCCTGCAAAGGGTCGGCACCACCGCAGAAGAGCGCGAGGAATATCTCCGCTTTGCCCCCTGGAAGCCTGAAAAAGAAGGGGAACCAACGCTTTCTGCAGAGCGCATTGCCGAAATGGCCGAGTGTGAACAATTCATCCTGACGGTCTGCGCCAATGGCTATGGCAAACTCTCATCAGCCTATGGCTATCGTCGCACCGGTCGCGGCGGTCAGGGGATCACCAATATCGACAATGTCGAACGCAATGGCCCTGTTGTCGCCAGTTTTCCGGCGACCAAAGGCGATCAACTTATGCTGGTCACCGATCAAGCCAAGCTGATCCGTATGCCTTTGGACAGCTTGCGCGTTCTGGGCCGTGGCACCGCGGGCGTCCGACTGTTCAATGTCGGTGAGAACGAACATGTCGTCGGCGCCGCCAAAATAGAAGAAAGCGATGATGACGCCGATGAGGCAATCGAGACACCGTCAACGCAAGAGCCGGAGAATGAAGGCTAGGCCGTGATGTAATTGTTTCACGAAAAGGGGGCGGGATTTTTAATTGCGGTCCAATCGACCGGAATTCAATCCCGCTCTTCCCCTTGTGCAAAATGGCCGCGCTTGACCAATGTTTGTGCGACGCCGACGGCAATCATCAGCACGCCGAAATAATAGAGATACCAAATCGCCACACTGGTCATTTCGGATTGCGCCAATGGGCCTAGGCGAGCAAATATCAGCAGGTCTGACACGACGAACAGCACGGCCCCCATACCGACGCGATAGCGCGGAAAATTGCTGCTCCACGCCATCGCCGCCATAGCTGCCAAAATAACGCTATAGGCCGCGACCTGAATACCCTGTTCCGGATTTCCTGGTGCAAAATAGGCGATGACCGGCGTCAAAAGAAAAAGCGTCACGGCAAATAGTTTCTGGCTAAAAACAGCACCAACCCTGTGATGGCGGGCATAGATTGCGATTGCCACCAAATGTCCTGTTGCAAACGCAATAGCTCCGGCCACCATATTCAACTCAATAAGCCCATCGCCGAGCGCGTACAGGGCCAACATAACGGCCAGCAGCACAAATTCGCCGACATGGTGACGGCGCAAGGCAAAGGGTACCAGCAAGCCCACAGCCGCCATTTTCCAGATGATGGCAAATATCCCGCCCTCAATCGGCAGCCACAGCCAGGTTGCCGGAAAGCTCAATCCGGCAATCAGACTGGCCAATAACCATGGTCGTTTGTGCGCTAAATCCTGCGCCATAGGCCTATACCCCTTTTGCTCAACCTTCTTGCAAACAGCCTTGCAAGACAAGGGGAATATATTCCGTCATTCGGTCCGCCGTCAGGCCGGCACCGGCGCGAACGCCGATATCGCCGTGCAACCAAGCGGCAATCGCCGCCGCGTCGAACGCGGGTAAACCTTGGGCAAGCAATCCACAGATCATGCCCGACAAAATGTCGCCTGACCCTGCTGTCGCAAGCCAGGGAGAAGAATGCCGATTGATGGAATAGCGCCCCGTTGGCGCCGCAATCACACTGTGTGATCCCTTCAAAAGGATGACAGAGCCCGAACGGCGTGCTGCCTCTACCGCCGCTGCTACTGGGTCTGCGGTCGCGATGTCGGGGAACAGGCGCGCAAATTCGCCAAGATGTGGCGTCATGACAGTATCTTCGGATAGAGCATTGAATAATAATGTTTTATTTCCTGAAAAAACCGTGAGAGCGTCTGCATCCAGCAAGACCGGTTTCTTTAAGGCCAGCAACTGGAGTACCAAAAATCGCAAGCCATCGTCTGTTCCTGCCCCCGGACCAACGGCAATGGCCCGCACGCGATCATCAATGGCGCTGAGCGTCGCATCCAATTCCTTGAGCATGATGGCTGTGACATGGGCGGCATGTTCACAAAGCGCCGGACGATCCCCCAATATCGTCACCAGCCCCGCCCCTACCGCCAATGCGGCACGGGCGCATAGTCGCGATGCGCCGGTCTTTAGTTCAGATCCGCTAATCACGACGGCATGACCGCGCAGATACTTATGGGTCTCCGACTCAGGCGGTGCCAATCGGGGCTGTGTGATCAGCGTTTCGTCGGATAATTGCAGGGTGAATGTCATCGAGCCATCATGACGCTTTTGCCTGTGCTTTCCCACGAAATTTTGATAGCCGCCCTTGCTATGGACAAAAAACATGACGTACATATTATCGGCGGGGGATTGGCCGGCAGCGAGGCCGCTTGGCAATTGGCCCGGCGCGGTTATCGCGTCAAACTGTCGGAAATGCGCGGATCAGGTGAAATGACCCCTGCCCATCAAACCGATGGGCTGGCAGAACTCGTCTGTTCAAACAGCTTTCGTTCGGATGACGCACAAAGCAATGCCGTCGGCCTTCTTCATCAGGAAATGCGCGAACTTGGTTCCCTCATCATGTCTGCGGCAGAGGTTGCAAAAGTACCGGCAGGTTCGGCCTTGGCCGTCGATCGGGATTTATTCTCAGAAATTGTTACCAAAGAATTGAATGATATAGGAAATATCGACATCGTACGTGAACGAATTGATGAAATTCCATCAGATGTTCCGGTTATTGTCGCAACTGGTCCCCTTACGGCGACCAATTTGGCGCATAATATCATGGCGAAAACGGGTGAAGATCGGCTGGCCTTTTTCGACGCCATTGCACCAATCGTCTATCATGACAGCATTGACATGGACGTCGCGTGGTACGCATCACGTTGGGATAAAGGTGAAGGCAAGGATTATATCAACTGCCAGATGGACGAAGCGCAGTATCGCGCTTTTCATCAGGGATTGATGGATTCCGAAAAAACCGAGTTCAAAGAATGGGAGACTAATACGCCTTATTTCGAAGGCTGTATGCCCATAGAAGTTATGGCTTCACGCGGACTTGATACCCTGCGGTTCGGTCCGATGAAACCGGTGGGACTCGACAACCCTAAGACCGGCCGCTGGATGCACGCAGTGGTGCAATTACGGCAAGACAATAAACTCGGCAGTCTTTGGAACATGGTCGGCTTTCAGACCAAGATGAAACACGCCGCGCAAGTCGAATTGTTCCGCACTATACCTGGCCTGGAAACGGCTGAATTCGCGCGTTTAGGCGGCCTGCATCGCAATACATTCATTCGTTCGCCGACTTTGCTGGATCGCCAGTTACGGCTGAAAACCGCACCCCATATTCGCTTCGCCGGTCAAATCACCGGATGCGAAGGATATGTTGAAAGCAGCGCAATCGGATTGATGGCCGGTATAATGCTGGCGGCCGAATTAACCGGCTCCGCAATACCACAACCGCCTGCAACCACTGCGTTGGGCGCATTGCTTGGCCACATCACCGGCGATGCCCATGCCGATGATTATCAACCGATGAATGTCAATTTCGGCCTATTCGCCCCGCTGGAAGAAAGTTGCCATAAAAAACAACGCAAAGCAGCTATAACTGCCCGCGCCCGCGCTGATCTGGCGCAGTGGATACAGACCTATAAGATCATAACTTAAGTAATTGTTATATATATTCTAACACTGACATGCTGGTTTCGCAGCTTGCTTAGGCCGGGTTCGCACGAATTCCTTGCGGGTCAACAAATTGTCCGTATCCCGGTCAGCGGCGGCAAAGCGTTCCCCTGTCGCAACCGCCCATTCTTCGAAGGTCAGCAGGTTATTGCCGTCGCGGTCGAGCTGCTTAAAGGCTTTCGTGCGGCTTCCCATCATTTCGACACGCGAAATTAGCTCGTCGCGGTTCCGGTCATAACGGTTGAACCGCACTTCTTCACGGCTGGCCTTGGGTGCAACGGGAGGTGTTGGCGGAGCCGGACCAAAAGCGGGGGCATTCACGCCTGCTTTTGGCAACGCATCCGATACAGCCTCCACAGGCGGGGCGGCTGGAATCGGATTTTCCGATGCGGCCTGCGTTTGCCAAAGCCATAGCCCACCAGCCGCCAGCATCAGTGCACCTATTCCACCTACCAAAATTCTCTGCAATTCCATAACCCTAGCACAAATTGACGTCATGGCGTAGTGGCCAGAAATTTAGAGGCCAGTCAAGCCATGCAAGATTAATCGGGGGCCAGACACACCACGGGACAGCATTGTTAAAATCGTCAGTGGCCGGTAAATACGACCCTTTAGCAAAGAAACATTGGTCAAGGCTGGGGCTGGCACCGCCCCGCTATAGCGGACGGTGATATCGCCCCTTGCCCATTCTTCTCCCGCTGGAGCTGCGCTTTGACTTAATCCGATCAGCCGACAGTATCCGTTAAAAACAGCATCGCCACGCTTTTTGGCAAAGGCATCAAGCTCGGCATCGGTCCATTCGCCATGACACGGCAATAATTCCCATGCATCCACCAACTCGCCCGCAACGGCCAGCAATTCAGGTCTTCCTTGATCGAACAACGCCGATAGCAACGGCTCTCCCTTGGGTCGCTGCTCGGCTTGCGCCATGAAAGCATCGCGCCACCAAGCTAGCTTTAACTGTGCGATCATCGGTTCAGTTGCCCTTTCGACGATCTGAGCCAGGCGTTCATCGAGCAAAAGCAGCAATGCAAATGCGACCCGCCCCGACTTTGGCGCATAAGCCACCGCGAGTCGCAGCGGTGGTGGAAGCTGTTCAACTATCTCTAACATCCCCGTTACCCAACCGGTTTGCGCGCCAAATCACAGTTAACCGGCCACTAACCATTTAAATTTAAGAAGCGCTTACGCTGATTTGATAATCGCTAACATTGAATTCTAATCTGTGGAACAGGGGAACGCCACGATGTCTGCAAAGACCCACGCTGGAAAGCGGACCGGACTTCTCGCTCGATTGCGGTATGACCAGTCCGGGAACACTATTGCAATTTTTGCGGCTGCGCTTTTTCCGATGGCCGGATTGGTCGGCGGCGCGGTCGACATGTCGCGGCTTTATTCTGTAAAAAACCGCCTGCAAGCTGGCTGCGATGCCGGTTCATTAGCTGCGCGTAAGGTGATGGGCAACGGCCGTTGGGACGTCAACAATGACGGAAACCGCGTTAACGACGCGACCTATTTGACCGGCTTGCAGATGTTCGATTTCAACTTTGAAAACGGCTATCTCGGTTCGGAAAACCGCACACGAAATTTCGTCGAAGCAAATGGTACAGTGAGCGGAACAGCGACGGCCGATGTGCCAATGACATTGATGCGTGTATTAGGCGAAGAAGAGCGCACCGTTAGCGTCACCTGCACCAGCCAGATGAAAATTCCGCATACCGACGTGATGTTCGTCTTTGACGTCACCGGCTCTATGTCCGGTGGCATTCCTGGGGACCCCACCGGTCTCTCCAAGATCAACGGCCTGAAACGGGCTACCAAATGCTTCTACGAGGCATTGGCGCGCGAAAATGTTGACGATGTAACGCCAGCAAACTGTTACCGTGCGGCAAATCCAATCGGTGATTTATCAACATTGACGCAGCTACGTTTTGGATTTGTGCCTTTTGATGAACAAGTCCGCATCAATAATGTTTTGCCGAACGGCTTTTATAAAGACACCCAGACATTCCAATCGCGCCAGGCAGAGCTGGAAAATGTATGGACATGGACGGTCGGCGGCGCGAGTGCGATTTCTGGCTGGTTGAACAACTGGTCACCAACAGCACCACCTACCAGTCCTTATCATACAAGGCAAAGTACTAGCGGCTGGTCTGATGTTACGTCTGATGTTGTGACTCTGCAAGGAACGAAACTGTTCCGCCAAACGTCCGCAACGAGCGCGAATTGCAGGGGTTCGACTTATAACAACTTGCCGAGCAGTTCAAATCAGCTAACCGGCCTCACCGAAACGGGTGGGTCTACGACGACGAATACTCTAACAACATCCACTCCGGTACATCCCGCGTCGCAACAAGTATTGACCCACAATCAAACGCGACCCTTTACCGTCACGCAATACAGGTATGTTTGGGAAAATCGTAGCGGCACCACTTCGTGCTTTCTCGAACGGCGTAACCATAGCTCGACTTACACCAAGACTCAAACAGGCGGCACGTCAACAAGACCCATTACTTGGGTTGAGCGTCAACGTGTTACTGGTTGGACTTACAAACCTGTAACATTCAACGTGTCGTCCCTGCAAGCAGGTGGCGGTGACGACACCAGTACGGCGTATAATAGCTCGATCAGCTTACCCTTGAACGAGACGACGACAACCGTAAATCTCTCGGGTCAGGCGACTTCATCGTCGCTCAGGATTGTTTCAAACGCGACCGTTGCTTGGACTGGTTGTATTGAGGAGCGCGAAACAATTCGTGATGAAGATGGCGATCCTACCGATGATTTCAATCCAATTCCTGATGAAGCATTCGACCTTGATATCGATAGGGTGCCATCGACGGGTGATGAAGCCACACGCTGGGGCTTTCAGCTCGCCAACGCGGTTTGGGGACGGCATAATAATGTCGGGTTCGATGCTGACGGCAATGGTTCTAATGACTATTTCGAACCAGTTATGGCTGATGTTTGGCGTGCAACAACGAGTTCTTCAAACCCGTCTGGAATGTCCAGAAATACTAGCCCTGGATGCCCTTCGGCAGCCGCCCGTAAAATGGATGTCTATCGAAATTCAACTGGAGCGACCGATTTCAAAACTTATGTCAACGCCCTGACCCCCGGGGGTAATACCTATCATGATATCGGCCTAATCTGGGGCGCACGCCTTCTCTCGCCGACAGGTATTTTTGCAGCAGAAAATGCGACGACACCCGACGGTCAAGAAATCCAGCGGCATATGATATTCATGACCGACGGGGAAACTTACAACTATGGCAACAACTATACGCCCTACGGCATTGAAGGGTGGGACCGTCGCCGTACGGCCGTTGGCACAAATCCAACGTGGAGTACGCTTAACGCCAACACAGATGCACGCACAACTGCGCTGTGCAGTGCAATCAAGAATCTTGGAAATAACGGCGTGACGTTATGGGTGGTCTATTACGGCACAACCGATGTCGCGACCACGAACCGCATGCGAAACTGCGCCACTACGACCAACAACCACTTCTTCGCCGCTACTAACACCCAGCTATTAATCGAGTCTTTTAACAGGATTGCAGACTCGATTTCCGAACTCAAATTGACGGGGTAATCATCATGCTGACCAAACTACATCGGCCTGTATTGAAGCTTTTGAAGAATAGTGAAGGCACGTCTATCGTGGAATTCGCTGTTATTTCACCAGTCATGTTCACGTTGCTATTTGGTGGATTTGATTTCGGCCACACATTGTACATGCAGTCGGTCCTGCAAGGCGCAATCAACAAGGCAGCCCGCGATTCCGCACTTGAAACCGGAACCGTTGCCGAAGTGCAGGCCGCTGTCGATCAGAAAGTCATCGATCAGGTATCCGCTGTGCATCGCACCGCTGAATTTGACCAAGACAGTTTCAGCCGCTCCTATTTCCGCACATTCACCGACGCGGCATTCCCCGAAAGCGAAGTGTGGGATGACACCAACACCAACGGTGAGTGCGACAATGATGAAAATTACATCGATGAAAACAACAACAGCGACTTTGACGCCGACGGTATTGCAGATGGTCAGGGCTATACCCGTGACGCCGTGAAATATTCGGCGACGATAAGCTACGACCGGCTGTTCCCACTGGCCGGGTTATTAGGTGTTGATGACCGTGTCGAACTGACCGCGTCAACGGTTATCGCGAACCAGCCTTATGGCCAAAAGGCCGCAGCCATTACTCGAAAGTGTGAAGATGCTTAGAAAACCGAAACGGATTTTGGGCGGGACAAAATCGCTCGCTAAAAACGAGAGCGGTCTTGCTTTGATCGAATTTGCCTTCATCGCGCCAGTGTTCATGGTATTTGTCGCGTCCGGTGCAGAACTTGCGAATTATGCGACGGAATCAACGCAGGTGTCGCAATTGGCATTGCAGGTGGCCGATAACGCGGCACGTATTGGCGAAGGCGATCCTTTGGCCAACAAAAAGATCACCGAAACGCAGATCAACGATCTGTTTACCGGTGCGGAAATTCACGCCGGTGATCTTGATATTTACGGGACACATCTTGAAGACGGCGCCGCCGTGCCTAATGGTCGTATCATATTGTCCAGCCTTGAAACCATGGCCAACCCAAATCCGACAGGTAAATTTAGGATTACCTGGCAGCGCTGCAGGGGGTTGGCGACGACATTTACCCCGCAATATGGCGTTGCTGGTCAACCAAGCGGCACAAATATTGACGGCATGGGACCGGTAGGTCGCCAAGTAACTGCCGTTGCAGGAACTCCTGTGATGTTCGCTGAGGTTCGTTACCGGTATCGACCGCTTTTTCTGAATGGCTTTGCCATCAAGGATTATGAAAACATCAATGCCATCGCGGCCATGATGGTACGTGATGCCCGCGATTTGACCCAGGTTTTCAATACAGAAGGTGCCGTCGCCGCTTCGTGCGCTTAACGGCCCAGCACCTTTCGTACGCCCGCAGCTATCTTGTCCGCATTAATTAACGCGGCCTTCTCAAGATTGGCGGCATAAGGCATGGGCACGTCTTCATTCGTTACCCGAATGACGGGCGCGTCGAGATCGTCGAACCCGTCTTCCATGCAAATGGCGATGACTTCGCTGCCTACCGAACACACCGGCCAGCCTTCTTCGGCAATTACCAAAAGGTTGGTTTTGGCAAGGCTTGCCAATATGGTCGCCTTGTCCAGCGGACGGATCGTGCGAAGGTCAATTACTTCGGCATTGATCCCCTCACCCGCAAGTTTGTCCGCCGCCTCAAGCGACATGCCCACACCGATCGAATAGCTAACGATCGTGACATCGGTCCCTTCCCGCATCACTCGGGCCTTGCCGATGGGAAGAACGTGATCCTCCAGATCGGGAATATCAAATGTGCGTCCGTACAGCAGCTCGTTTTCAAGGAAAACCACCGGATCTTCACAACGGATCGCTGCTTTCAATAAGCCTTTTGCATCGGCCGCATCATAAGGGCAGATCACGATGAGGCCGGGCACGCTGGCATACCAGGGCGCGTAATTCTGGCTGTGCTGAGCGCCGACACGCGCCGCAGCGCCATTGGGGCCACGGAATACGATGGGACATCGCATTTGTCCGCCGGACATATAATTGGTTTTCGCGGCAGAATTGATAATGTGATCAATCGCCTGCATCGCAAAGTTAAAAGTCATGAATTCAATAATAGGTCGAAGGCCACCCATTGCAGCGCCCGTACCGATACCGGCAAATCCATATTCCGTAATAGGCGTATCAATAACCCGACGTGCCCCAAACTCGGCGAGCAACCCTTGCGTGACCTTGTACGCGCCTTGATATTCAGCAACTTCCTCGCCCATAACAAACACGCGATCATCGCGCCGCATTTCTTCCGCCATTGCGTCACGCAAAGCCTCACGCAGCGTGAGCGAAACCATCGCTGTCCCGGCCGGAATCGCTGGATCGGATTTGGTGACGGTCGGCAGTGGCGCCGGGGCCAAAACCACAGGCGCTTCAACAGGGGCCGCAGCCATCGGCGCAGGAGCAGCGGCGGGTGGAGGTGTAGCGGCCTCATCGTCCCCTGCTATTAACGCGATAACCGTTCCGACCTTCACGCCATCAGTGCCTTCGGGGATCGTAATCGACGAAATCACGCCTTCATCGACTGCCTCAAATTCCATGGTCGCCTTATCGGTTTCGATCTCCGCAAGTATGTCACCGGATTTGACGCTGTCGCCTTCTTTAACCAACCATTTGGCCAGAGTGCCTTCTTCCATTGTTGGCGAAAGCGCGGGCATTTTCAGTTCGATTGCCATCAATATTGCTCCACCAGAACGTCAGTATAAAGCTCACTCAATTCCGGTTCTGCCGAACTTTCGGCAAAGTCGGCGGATTCGTTCACGATGGTCCGAATTTCTTTCTCGAGCGCTTTAAATTCATCCTCGCTTACGCCCATTTCGGCCAGATAGGCTTTGCAACCTTCGATCGGGTCGCTGTTATCGCGAACGGACTGTACTTCGTCACGGCTGCGATATTTGGCGGGATCTGACATGGAATGCCCGCGATAGCGATAGGTTTTCATTTCCAGTAAGACAGGCCCCTTGCCGCTTCGCACCCAATCCAGCGCCACTTCGGCGGCGCCGCGCACGGCAAGGACATCCATGCCATCAACTTGTATTCCGGGAATTCGGAAACTTTCGCCCCGCCGGTAAAGCTGATCTTCGGAAGACGCGCGATTGACGCTGGTGCCCATCGCATATTGGTTATTCTCGATTACGAAAATGATCGGAAGCTTCCACAATTCGGCCATGTTGAAGCTTTCATAGACCTGCCCTTGGTTGGACGCGCCGTCGCCAAAATAGGCAAGGCAAACGCCACCATCGCCCGAATATTTATGTCCGAATGCCAGCCCTGCCCCCAGCGATACCTGCGCGCCGACAATACCGTGGCCGCCGTAAAATTTATGCTCGGTCGAAAACATGTGCATCGAACCGCCCTTGCCGCGCGAAATACCTGCTGCTCGGCCCGTCAGCTCGGCCATAATAAGATTGGGATCAATACCATAGGCCAACATATGGCCATGGTCACGATAGCCGGTAATGACGCTGTCCTTGCCGGGCGTCAGCGCGGATTGCAGGCCGATGGCGACAGCCTCTTGTCCGATATATAAATGGCAAAAACCGCCAATCAGCCCCAACCCATAAAGCTGCCCTGCCTTTTCTTCAAAGCGGCGGATCAGCAGCATGTCACGATAGAATTTCAGCAATTCTTCTTTGCTGGCTTTATAAGGGACCGGCTCGGTCGGCCTTTCCCTGTTGGCACGCGCCGCGTCTTCGCTAACGGTAGCAATTTTTGAGGCGGCTTTCTTCGCGGGGGTCTTGGCCAAAGCGTAATCCTCTGCTGATAAATTCAGGCGGTCTTGAACTTCCGCCTAGTCAAATTCAATGCCCGTGAAAAGCGCTTTTCCGTTACGAAAAGCGGTGCATAGCTATTCATTATTTGCAATCGCCATTACTTGAGAAGAACAACGACCTCATCGGGGGCGACGACATTGAGCTCCTTACGCATCAATTCCCCGGCAAGATCGGGATCAACATTGTCACGATCCAGCAAAAGCTGCCGGTTCCGAAGCGAATCCCGCTCTTTCTGCAGCTCGGCCAGATCTATTTTACGCTCGCTCAGCGCTGCTCGGTAATCGGTCCAGGCGATAATCCCCGTTGGCCCCAGCAACGCATAAGATGCGATAGCAAGCAACGCGACGAGCGCCAGCCCCGGTCCGATAACCGTCTTCACATAATGCGAATTCTTCTTGCCTTGCGCCATAACTGATTAGAACACCATTTTGGTTGGCAAGGCAAGAATGCCGATTATCTGAATATGCTGCGCCCCGCAAATTGCGCGGCTGCGCCCAGCTCTTCTTCGATACGGATTAGCTGGTTGTATTTTGCCAACCGGTCCGACCGGGCGAGGCTGCCGGTTTTGATTTGCCCACAATTGGTGGCAACCGCCAGATCGGCAATTGTTGCATCCTCGGTTTCGCCTGAACGATGTGACATGACCGCCGTATAAGATGCGCGATGCGCCATCGATACCGCCGCCAGGGTTTCTGTCAGCGTGCCGATCTGATTGACTTTCACCAGCAACGAATTGGCCAGCCCCATGCCGATACCCATCGACAGGCGCTCTGGATTGGTCACGAAAAGATCGTCGCCGACCAATTGCACATCATGCCCGATCTTGTCTGTGAGCACCTTCCACCCTTCAAAGTCATCTTCGCTCATGCCATCTTCGATGGAACGAATAGGATAATCCTTGCACAAAGCGGCAAGATAATCGGCCATTTCATGCGGACTGAGCGACAGCCCTTCACCTGATATTTCATATCTGCCATTTTTGAAGAATTCGGTGGCGGCGCAATCGAGTGCCAGAACAACGTCGTCCCCAACCTTGAAGCCTGCCTTTTCAATCGACGCCATTATGAAATCCAGTGCGTCACGTGTCGACGCCAGATTGGGGGCAAAACCGCCCTCATCGCCGACCGCTGTGGCCAGACCCTTTTCGTGCAGACCCTTTTTCAAGGTGTGGAAAATTTCCGAACCCCAACGAACGGCTTCGGCAATAGAGTCAGCGCCCACCGGCATGACCATGAATTCCTGAAAATCGATAGGGTTGTCGGCGTGTTCACCGCCGTTGATGATATTCATCATCGGCACTGGCAGAACGTGGGCATTTACGCCGCCTACATAGCGATAGAGAGGTAAACCACGCGCATCTGCGGCGGCCTTTGCAACGGCAAGGCTCACGCCTAAAATGGCATTTGCGCCCAAGTTCGCCTTGTTATCGGTACCATCGAGGTCGATCATGACAGCGTCGATATCTTCCTGGTCTTCTGCATCCAGATCGAGCAGCGCTTCGAATATGGGGCCATTGACGGACTCCACCGCCTGCAATACGCCCTTGCCCATATAGCGCGCCTTATCGCCATCGCGCTTTTCCACCGCTTCATAAGCGCCAGTCGAAGCGCCCGAGGGCACTGCGGCGCGGCCAAAGCTCCCATCTTCAAGCAACACATCAACTTCGACCGTCGGGTTACCCCTGCTATCCAGTATTTCGCGGGCGTGAATGTCTATAATACCGGTCATGAAAGGCTCCATTTGCTGGCTGAGGGAACGTAAGCGCGCCTCTATCGTTCTGCCTTTGATTTGGCAACGCTGCGTGGAGATAAAGATTTTTATTCTAAATTTGTGGTGATATAGTTGACTAAGGCACCTCGAATACAAATATCTAAGCTGAATGACGCACCCTACTTAACCTTAAGGAGTTCCGAAATGGCCGAAACCGCGAAACCAAAAGCTGCCGCAAAGCCTGCTGCGAAGCCGAAAGCTGCGCCTAAAGCGTCTGCCCCAAAAAAACCTGCCGCAACGGCCAAAAAAGCCCCTGAATCCAAGGCAGTCATAAAGGCGACTCCAGCCAAGGGCAAAACCGAAAATGTTACCGCAAAGGTCAAGTCAGATATGAATGATTTCAAGGCAAAAGCCACCGATAGCGCAAAAGCAGCCGCTGAAAAAGGCAAGGAACGCGCAACCGAAGCCGTCGGCAGTATTGGCAAGCTGATCCGCGATAGCGCGGCGACTATCGATGAAAATGTTGGCAAACAATATGGCGACTATGCGCGCGGCGCGGCTGATGCGGTTGACGGTTTTGCGACCAAACTGGACGCAAAAGATGTTGATGCAATCGCCGAAGACGCAAGGCAATTTGTTCGCAAAAGCCCGGCAGTTGCCATTGGTGCTGCGGCTGCTGTCGGCTTTGTCTTGGCAAGACTGTTCCGTTCGGGCGGGAAAGATTCCTGATTTAGGTACGGCAGCATTGCCATTTACGGCCTCTGGTCGTTAAGCAGGTAAAATGACGGACGACCATCACTCAAATAGCGTCGACCGGTCGGACGGACAATCCGCCGCGTCGCCCGTTGAACAGATTACGCTAGTGCTCGATGATGTGCGTGCTTTGGTGAAGGCCGAACTGCGTTATTTTCAATCCCGTCTCGACTATAGCCGTTATGTGATGAAGTGGTCGCTTCTTTTCGGTATGATCGCGATTGTCACCCTGAGCGGCGCGGCCATCGCCCTTATTTTGGGCACTTTACTAACTTTGGCAACGCATATCGGGCCGGGCTGGGCAACTTTCGTTACGGTCTTAGGGTTTCTGATCATTGGCCTGACATCCGGATTTGCCGCAAGGCATTGGATGAAAAAAGTCCATTTCACCGAAATAGAGAATGACAACGATGACAGAACCTAAAGAATCCGGCGTGACTGACCGAAAATCCGTAATTCTGTCCGATGCCGAACGCCGCAACCTGCGCCGGAAATTGCGCGAGACAGTCGACGTGGCGCAAGAAGTTCTGCACCCACGAAACCAGATGAAATTGTTAATGGACAGGGGCAGAGCCGAAGCTGAGCGGGTTACCGAGGCAGCATCTAAATTGGCCCGAAAAAACGCGCCGATGATTGGCGCAGTTGGAATAGGCGCAATATTATTTGCCGCGCGCCGTCCTATTTCGAAATGGATTTCAACGCTGCGACAGAGTAGAAGCAAACCGCCAGAAGGCGAATGACACAGGAACCTTGATATGAGCAAGATCGGCGAAAGCATCAAAACCGCTACTGATACAGCTAAAGAAAGCCTGGCGTCCGCCAAGGCACGAACCAGCAAAACCAGCGCAGCCGCCCGTGAGAAAGCCGCTGAGGCTTATGAAAAAGGCCGTGAAGCCGCCACCCGAAGCGTGCAGCAATCGCGTGAATATGCCCATAAGGCAGCCGAAAAAACCAGCAGCGGCATCGACAAAAACCCATTGGCGATCGTGCTGGGCGGAATCGCCATCGGCGCGATTGTTGGTGCGCTATTACCACGCACAGAGCGTGAGACCCGATTGATGGGCAAGACCGGCAAGAAGCTGAATAAAAAAGCCAAAGAGATGGCAAAGGCTGCAAAATCTGCGGGCAAAGACAAGGTGGACAGCCTTGGCCTCAACGGCGATGCAGTTCGCGACCAGTTCCGGGACCTGGTCAGCAAAGCGGCTGAAGCGGTAAAGGCAGCGGGTCAAGCCGCAACCGAGGCCGCGAAAAAGAAAGACTAAGGGGCAAGAATTTGACTGTAGCGAAATTGCATATGGTGTTCGGGGGCCGGGTGAAAGACCCCCAGACACTGGAATTCACCGATCTGGACAAGCTCGATATCGTCGGGATGTTCCCCGACTACGCTACCGCCGAAGAAGCATGGCGCGCCGCGGCGCAAAAGACGGTCGATGATGCCGAAATGAAATATGTCGTGGTGCATCTACATAGATTGCTTCAGCCGCAGGATTGACTGTGCCAAATCCGCATGGCTCACGCCTTGCGGTATCGCCATAAAAGCAATGGCCTTGCCAGAAACAATCCGGCGACAAAGCCACCGATATGCGACCAGATCGCAATGTCTACACCCAGCCCCGGCCCTACAAATCCTAAAGCAAGGTTCAATCCAACCCATGCGATTGTAAGATGTAATGGCCTTGCAATTTGGGCGGGAACCGGGCCCCAGGGCTTGGGTTGCTCGTTAGGAAACAGCAAAACATAAGCCCCGATGATGGCCGAAATCGCGCCACTCGCACCGATGGCAGGCGCCATCATATCCGCCGACATCGGCCATTGCATGACCGCTGCAAACCACTCGGTCCCTGCCGCAGCATATGCCCCGACCAAATAGAGCCCAAGATACAGGTTGCCGCCTAATACCCGTTCCACCATTTTACCGATCAGCAACAACATCAACATATTCATCAACACATGCATGATGCCGCCGTGCAGAAATGCGGCGCTTAATGGCGTCAGAAAAGCAGGCACCAAAAATCCAACGCCTTCAAATGCCGAATTGTCGCCACTTAGCCGGATCGGAAAAAGCCCACCCGAAACAACGGCATATTGCCACCAGATCGGCACCAGCAACACAAACGCGATCACGAGATTGATGATGACGAGTGCGTTGGTTATCGGGCCGGGTGGAAAGCGCATTGGTTTAGAGCTCACTTACATAACGGCTTGTGCCGCGCACAGCATAAGTTTTAATCGGCAATGTGCGCCCAATACCCTTAACGCCTCCGCATCCGGCGAGCCAAAGTTGAACGCGGGCTCTCAAATAAACTCGATCTTCGAAACGAGGTAATATTTGTCGCCTGAAGGCACTGTAACTTCTACTTCGTCTTCGACCACGCGTCCGATAAGTGCGCGACCCAAAGGTGAATTATAAGAAATACGGCCCGCCTTGGCGTCCGCTTCGGTTTCGCCAACAAGCTGATAACGAACGGGCTTGTCGTCTTCATCCATCAATGTGACGGTTGCGCCAAATACAATCTTTTCGCCCGACAAGGTCGACGGGTCGATAATCTGGGCGCGGCCGATTTTGTCTTCAATCTCGTTGATTGCAGCTTCAACATGGCCCTGACGTTCTTTCGCGGCGTGATATTCGGCGTTTTCCGATAAATCGCCATGCGCGCGTGCTTCCTCGATTGCTTCAACAATCAACGGACGCTCGTCACGGAAGCGCTTAAGATCAGTCGTCAGCTTTTCATAGCCTTCGGCTAACATCGGATATTTTTCAAAACTCGCCATATTGGCCTAACCCTTCATTCTGACGTCTTCGTCACAAAATCTTCCCCACCGGATGAGCGGTCAAACCCATCCGATATGCAGTTTCAAAATTATGGGAGAAATACTGCTTGGTTCAATAATAGTCCTGAAGTGGCCGAACTTCAAGTTTCCGTTGTTGCAGGGACGCAATGGCTTGTGAAACCGCCACACTTCCCGCTGCGGTTGTATATTGTGCAACCTTGTTCACCAGCGCGGAACGGCGGATTTCTTCGCTGTCTTTCAGGCTCTGCCACCCTTCGGTTGTATTGAAAATCAGTTGGATTTCGCCGTCCTTGATCTTGTCCACTATATGCGGACGACCCTGCGCGACCTTGTTTACCCGTTCGACTTCGATTCCCTGCGCCAACAGATAATCGGCGGTGCCGCCCGTCGCGCATACGGTAAAGCCACATTCAATGGCCTGCTTGACCGCCGGAACGATAACCGGCTTGTCACTGTCCTTCACGGATACGAAAAGCTTCCCGCCCATCGGCGGTGGCATTCGTGCGCCAATTTGTGATTTGGCAAAAGCAGTCGCGAAATCCTTGTCGATTCCCATGACTTCACCGGTCGACTTCATTTCAGGCGACAGCACGGGGTCGACACCCGGGAAACGGTCGAACGGGAACACCGCCTCTTTGACTGCGATATAATCGATATCCAGATTGATCGGTGGCAAGTCTTTCAGCTTCTCGCCGGCCATAACCCGCGCTGCAATCTTTGCGATCGGCGCGCCAATGGCTTTGGCGACGAACGGTACGGTCCGGCTTGCACGCGGATTGACCTCGATCAGATAAACTTTGCCATCCTTGACCGCGAACTGGACGTTCATCAGTCCCCTGACATGCAGGTTGAACGCAAGCATTTCGGCTTGACGCCGTATTTCCGCAATGATGTCGGCCGGTAGGCTGTAGGGCGGAATGGTGCAGGCGGAATCACCGCTGTGCACGCCGGCTTCCTCGATATGCTGGAGGATTCCCGCGACCACTACATCATCGCCATCGCATATTGCGTCAACATCGACTTCGATGGCGTCGCGAAGATAGCTGTCGATCAACACCGGCGAGTCGCCCGATACGATGACCGCGGTCTGGATGTAATTTTCCAGCTGCGCCTGCGTGTCGACAATCTCCATGGCCCGGCCTCCGAGCACATAAGAAGGCCGCATCAGAACAGGATAACCGATCTTGTCAGCCACCGCGATGGCTTCATCGCGGCTGCGGGCAATCCCGTTTTCGGGTTGTTTCAGCTTGAGCTTGTTAATCAGTGCAGCAAAGCGCTCCCGGTCTTCGGCCAGATCGATGGCGTCAGGTGACGTGCCAAGGATCGGTATACCCGCAGCCTCCAGTGACTTGGCCAAGTTCAACGGGGTTTGCCCGCCGAACTGGACAATGACACCTTTCAACGTTCCATTCTGCTGTTCGACATGCAGAATTTCCAATACGTCTTCCGCGGTCAACGGCTCAAAATAGAGCCGGTCCGACGTATCATAGTCGGTTGAAACCGTTTCCGGATTGCAGTTGACCATGATCGTTTCGTAGCCCGCATCCGCCAGCGCGAAGCAGGCGTGGACGCAGCAATAGTCGAACTCGATCCCCTGCCCGATCCTGTTCGGGCCGCCACCTAGGATAACGATCTTTTCGCGGTCGGTAGGCTGGCTCTCGCATTCAGGCGTTCCGAAACTGGGCGCTTCATAGGTCGAATACATATAGGGCGTCTTCGCCTCGAACTCGGCGGCGCAGGTGTCGATCCGTTTGAAGACCGGACGGACGCCCAGCTTGTGCCGCAGCGCACGGACTTCATCCTCGGTCACCGCGCCAGCCATGGCCCGTGCAGCCTGCATCGCAATGCCGGAACCATGGCGTATTGCAGATTCCATGCCGGGCCGGATATTCAGCGATTCCACCGCCAGATAGGCGAGCCGCTTGTCGGAGAAGCCCATCGCTTTCAGGCGACGCAGCGCTTCGGGACCATTGGGCAGGCCGTTGGCCTTGATGGCATTTTCTTCCGCAATGATCTCTTCAAGTCGCTCCAGAAACCACGGGTCGAACTTGGCGATGGCATGGATTTCCGCAACGCTCATCCCTTCGCGCAGGGCTTGGGCAGCAACCAGCAAGCGGTCGGGTGTGGCGCGCGACAATTCTGCGGACAGCTCATCTTTCGAAGCCCCACGCAGCGCGTCGATATAGTTGAACCCCGATAGACCCGTTTCAAGGCCACGCAGCGCCTTTTGCAGGCTCTCATGGATGTTGCGCCCAATCGCCATTACCTCGCCAACCGACTTCATGGCGGTGGACAAGAGCGGCTCGGCGCCCTTGAACTTTTCAAAGGCGAAACGCGGGATTTTGGTGACGACATAATCAATCGTCGGCTCGAACGACGCAGGCGTCGCGCCGGTGATGTCGTTGGTAATCTCATCGAGCGTATAACCCACCGCCAGTTTCGCCGCGACCTTGGCAATGGGGAAGCCGGTGGCCTTGGACGCCAACGCCGAGGATCGCGAAACGCGCGGGTTCATTTCGATGACGATAAGGCGGCCGTCAGCAGGATTGACGGCGAACTGTACGTTCGAGCCGCCTGTTTCAACGCCGATTTCACGTAAGCAAGCAATGCTCGCGTTACGCATGATCTGATATTCCTTGTCCGTCAGCGTCAGCGCAGGGGCGACGGTGATCGAATCGCCGGTATGCACGCCCATCGGGTCGATATTCTCAATCGAGCAGATGATGATGGCATTGTCGGCACGGTCGCGCACGACCTCCATCTCGAACTCTTTCCATCCGAGCAACGATTCCTCGATCAGCACTTCAGTAGTCGGCGACGCATCGAGGCCGCCAGCGACGATGGCCATGAACTCGTCGCGATTATACGCAATCCCGCCGCCGGTGCCGCCCATGGTGAAGCTGGGGCGGATGATCGACGGCAATCCGGTGCGCTCGAGTACGGCCAATGCCTCGTCCATCGAATGTGCGATGCCTGAACGCGCCGATTCCAGACCGATCTTGGTCATCGCATCACGGAACTTGATCCGGTCCTCGGCCTTGTCGATGGCCTCGGCATCGGCACCGATCATCTCGACACCGTATTTCGCCAGCGTGCCGTCGTTGAACAACGCCAAAGTGACGTTCAATGCGGTCTGCCCACCCATCGTCGGCAACACGGCGTCGGGGAGCTCTTTCTCGATGATCTTGGCAACGATTTCAGGCGTGATCGGCTCGACATAGGTCGCATCGGCCATGTCCGGATCGGTCATGATCGTTGCGGGATTGGAGTTGACGAGGATGATCCGGTACCCTTCCTCGCGCAGCGCCTTGCACGCCTGCGTTCCCGAATAGTCAAACTCGCACGCTTGCCCGATGATGATCGGGCCAGCGCCAATGATAAGGATGGAGGAGATGTCAGTGCGTTTGGGCATTTTGATCCTGTTGAGAAGAATTGTTCTTCAAAATTTCTGCTCCACACTTTGGACAAGTGTTCGGCACTACCAAACGCTTTCGCCATAGTCGTAGCTCGACATCCGGATGCGTCCAACTATCTCCATGCTCGGAATACTCCAGCCCACGATACGGCAGAAATATGTTGTAGTTGCATTTGTGACAACCAAGTCCAGCAGCGGGGAGAACTAAAGGCCAAGAGAGAATGATGACCACGAATGCGACAAGGGTCTCGCCAGATGCCATTGAGAAGATGACTGCCGCCGCCAACAAAAAACCGATAAAGGGCCAGAATGGGCTCATTTTTACGGCGTAACGATATCGCCAGTGATTAGGGCCAAGCCGCCAACTCACCCCATCATCCCCGCAAATTTCTCGAACAGATAATGGCTGTCCTGCGGGCCGGGTGAGGCTTCGGGGTGATATTGCACGCTGAACGCAGGCTGATCGCCAAGTTCAAAGCCGCAATTGCTGCCGTCGAACAAACTAACATGCGTCGCCTTCGCGTTTGCGGGCAAAGTCGCGGCGTCGACCGCGAAGCCGTGGTTCATGCTGGTAATCTCGACCGCGCCGTCGCTGAGGCGTTTTACCGGATGGTTAGCGCCGCGGTGGCCCTGATGCATCTTTTCGGTTTTAGCGCCGACCGCAAGGCCGAGCATCTGATGCCCGAGGCAGATGCCAAACAGAGGCTTCTTGGTTTCCAGCCATTGCCTAATCACTGGCACGGCATATTCGCCCGTCGCAGCAGGATCGCCGGGGCCGTTGGATAGGAAAAGCGCGTCGGGCGCATGCGCCATGATTTCATCGAACGTCGCGGTGGCGCTGACGACGGTGACATCGCAGCCTGCATCAGTCAGGTTGCGCAGGATGTTGTGTTTGATGCCGTAGTCGATGGCGACGACTTTTTTGGTGCCCTTGGCGCGCTTCTGATACCCCTCGCCCAACTTCCACAAACCCTGATCCCAGCCATAGGTTTGCAACGTGGTCACATCCTTGGCCAGATCCATGCCTTCCAACCCGGCCCATGCCTTTGCCTTCGCAAGCAAAGCCGACACATCGAATTTGCCATTCGCCGAATGCGCGATCACGGCATTGGGCGCGCCGTTCACGCGGATCAGGCGGGTCAGCGCGCGCGTATCGACGCCGGATATGCCGATGCGGCCATTGGACTTCATCCAGGCATCGAAATGCTGCGTACTGCGGAAATTAGACGGGTCGGTCACATCCTGACGCACGATAGCGCCCAGTGCATGGGGGTTCAGCGCCTCCACATCCTCGGGATTGGTGCCGACATTGCCGATATGGGGAAAGGTGAAATTGATGATCTGCCCGGCATAAGACGGGTCTGTCATGATTTCCTGATAACCGGTCATCGCGGTGTTGAAGCAGACTTCGCCTACCGCCTGCCCCTCTGCGCCAAAGCCCTTGCCCCAGATGACTTCGCCCGACGCCAAAACCAATACACCCGTCGCTCCAGAAGGCGCACGGATAGTTTTGGGGTCGGCCATGATGGGGTCGCTCCGATCAGAAAATTGCAGCAATGTCGCTAAGGCACCGCGCCTAAACATGGCAGGCGGAGGCGTCAATGCGGAAAACGAGAAAGTTGTGGAATAGTATCTGGCGAAGTTCAAGGTGACGAAAAATGGATGTTGGGCTAACGCAATGCATCCTTAAAAATTCGGAACCAAAAATGATTCGTGACACCATAAAAGCCGCCCAGATTACCGCCATGAAAGCCGGCGAAAAAGACCGCCTTGCCGCCGTTCGCCTGATCCTTGCCAAGATCAAGGACCGCGACATCGAATTGCGAACCGCATCGCAATTGCCTGATGATGACGCGATGGTCGTCGAAGTCATGCAGAAGATGATTAAGCAACGCCGCGAATCCATCGCGCTGTACGAACAAGGCGGCCGCACCGAATTGGCGGCGGTCGAGGCGGCGGAACTAACCATTATCGAAGAATTCCTGCCCGCGCAAATGAGTGACGCCGAAACCAGCGCCGCCATCGAAGCGATCAAGGCCGAACTCGGCGCTTCCACCGTCAAGGACATGGGCCGTGTCATGGCGACATTGAAAGAACGCCACGGGCCCCAGCTCGACATGAGCAAGGCCAGCGGGTTGGTTAAGGCGGCTTTGGGCTGAAGTGTCCCTCACCCCGCAATGGCTTGACGAACTGCGTTCCCGGATCACGCTTTCGGCGTTGATCGGCCGTACCGTCAAGGTAACCAAAGCGGGGCGGGAGCATAAGGCCTGTTGTCCGTTTCATAATGAAAAGACGCCCAGCTTTACGATCAACGATGAAAAGGGCTTCTACCATTGCTTTGGCTGTTCCGCACATGGCGATGCCATAAGGTGGATGACTGACCAGCGCGGGCTGTCGTTCATGGACGCCATCAAGGAGCTCGCGGCCGAGGCGGGGTTGGAAGTTCCGGCGGCGGACCCGAAGGCCGCACAACGCGCTGAAAAAGCGAATAATCTGTATGACGTCATGACGGCGGCGCAGGAATGGTTTGTGCAGCAACTGCAGGGCGTCGATGGCGCGGGCGCGCGGGCTTATCTGCAGAAACGCGGCTTTTCGGCCAAGACTATCCAGGAATTCGGCTTTGGCCTGGCACCCGACAACCGCACCGCTCTCAAATCGGCCTTGCAGAAATTCGGCAATAGTATGCTGATCGAGGCAGGCCTGCTGATCGCGGTTGAGGACAAGGAGCCTTATGACCGGTTCCGTGGCCGCCTCATGATCCCCATCCGCGATCCGCGCGGGCGCGTCATTGCTTTTGGCGGGCGCATATTGGGCGATGGCGAACCCAAATATCTGAACTCACCCGACACGCCGCTGTTCGACAAGGGACGCACGCTTTACAATCTCGACAAATGCTCCCCTGCTTCGCGCAAGACGGGCCGGGTTATTGTGGTCGAAGGCTATATGGATGTCATCGCCATCGCGCAGGCGGGGTTTGCCGATGCCGTTGCGCCGCTGGGTACAGCCTTGACCGAACAGCAGATCCAGATGCTGTGGCGGATGACCGAAAAGCCGCTGCTCTGCTTTGATGGAGACAGTGCCGGGCAGAAAGCGGGCATGCGCGCAGCCTTGCGGGCGTTGCCTTTATTGAAACCGGGACACAGCCTACAATTTGTCACCTTACCAGAGGGGCAAGACCCCGACGATCTGGTCAAGAATTCAGGGCCAAAGGCGCTCGCCGAACTTCTGGATGCGTCGGAACCTTTGGTGGAACGCCTCTGGCGCAGTGAAGTCGTCGCTGGCCCGCTGGATACCCCCGAGGACCGCGCGGGCCTGAAACAGCGGCTGGGCGGGCATATGGCGAATATCGCCGACGCCGAAATCCGGCGACATTATGCCGATGCCTTCCGTGAACGATTTGACGGCCTGTTTGCTGCCAAGCCCCGCGCTGCATTTCAACCCAGCGCAGCGTCGCGTAAAGGTGGTGGCGGGGACTGGCGAAAACCACAAATCTTGCCGCCGGGAGCGGAAACCAAAAGCTTTAATGCGAAGAATTCCGACTTTCTGGTGCAAGGCGTGTTAGGCGCGCTTTTAAGGAACCCCTCACTGATCCAGCGCCATCATGAGGCATTGAGCGACTTCATTCCCGCCGACCCGAATCACGCAAAATTGCTAGGTGTGATACTTGATGCAAGTTTTACTAAAGAATCGCTTGATACAGACGGGTTAATTACCATATTGGACGAGAAGTTGTATAATGTCGCCATATCGCTGCTCCACAGTAACGGCAAAGTCTTTGCCTTTAACCGTGGAGAAGTCGAGGGGGAAAGCGGCGGATTGTCCAACGCTTCAAAGGAATTGGGTGAAGCAATCAGGCTGATGAAGCAGCGTCCCGCGCTGGAAGAAGCTTTGGAACGTGCCACTTTGCGGGCAAGTTCAGAGATGACCGACGAGACTTTTGCAGAACAGCAACGATTACGCGCCGAGAAAAAGACATTTGACGACCGCATCATCGCATTTTTTCGGCGTGATGCGGATAGTTTATAGAATTTACGGGGAATTATTTTGGCAAGTCGCGCAAATGAAAATGAAGAAGATATGTCCGAAAATGGTGATGCACCACTGATCGACCTGAATGATGCGACCGTCAAAAAGCTGCTCGCCAAGGCCAAGCGCCGGGGTTTCCTGACCTATGACGAACTGAATGCCGCCCTGCCGCAGGATCAGATGTCATCGGAACAGATTGAGGATGTCATGTCCGCAATCAACGACATGGGCGTACAGATCGTTGAAAATGAAGAAGCCGGCGAAGACAGCGAGGACGATCAGGAAGAAGAAGTCGAAACCATCGACAATATTTCCGAGAACGACCCCCGCTCGCTGACCAACACGACCAAGAAAACCGGCACGGGTGAGCGCACCGATGACCCTGTGCGTATGTATTTGCGCGAAATGGGCGCCGTTGAACTGCTCAGCCGCGAAGGCGAAATCGCGATTGCCAAGCGGATCGAGTCCGGTCGCGACACCATGATTCTGGGCCTGTGCGAAAGCCCGATTACGTTCCACGCGATCATCGACTGGTCAAATGCGCTGAACGACGGAAACATGCAGCTGCGCGAAATTCTCGACCTTGATGCCATGTTGTCCAAGGAACCAGCGCCTGAAAGCCTTACCGAAGATGGTGAGGAAGAAGGCGATGGCGAGATAAGCGAAAAAACCGCTGGACCATCCTATAAGGAAGAAGAAGAAGTCGAAGACGAGCCGCAAGCGGCCGACGAAGACGATGACGACATGACAGAACGCCGCGCGCGCCCTGTCGAGGAAGAAGAAGAGGACAACACCCTCAGCCTCGCGCAGATGGAAGAGGCATTAAAGCCCGCCGCATTGGAACGCTTTGCCAAGATCGCATCGTTGTTCAAGAAATTTTCAAACGTTCAGCTTGACCGTATGCGTGCGCTGAATGCCGGTGAAGATTTCTCCACAGCTTCGGAAAATAAATATCACAAATTGCGCGAAGAATTGACCGCCGAAGTTGAATCGGTGCAGTTCCACGCCAACAAGATCGAATATCTGGTCGACCAGTTGTATTCGTTCAACCGTCGTTTGACCGCCTTGGGCGGCCAGATGCTTCGCTTGGCCGAACGGCACAAAGTTCCGCGCAAGGCGTTTCTTGACAGTTATATGGGTCATGAGCTGGACGAAAACTGGCTTTCCGATGTCTCCAATATCGACAAGAAATGGATCGCCTTTGCGACCAATGAAGCCGATGGCGTAGAACGTATCCGTGCCGAAATCGCCGATATTGCCGCGAATACAGGCATGAGCTTGAACGAATTCCGTCGTATCGTGAACATGGTACAAAAAGGTGAACGCGAAGCACGCATCGCCAAGAAGGAAATGGTCGAAGCCAATCTGCGTCTCGTCATCTCCATCGCCAAGAAATACACCAACCGCGGCCTTCAATTCCTCGACCTCATTCAGGAAGGCAATATCGGCCTGATGAAGGCGGTTGATAAATTCGAATATCGCCGCGGCTACAAGTTCAGCACCTACGCCACCTGGTGGATCCGTCAGGCGATTACCCGTTCGATCGCCGATCAGGCGCGCACAATTCGTATTCCTGTGCACATGATCGAGACGATCAACAAGCTGGTCCGGACAAGCCGCCAATTCCTGCACGAACAGGGCCGCGAACCAACACCGGAGGAAATGGCCGAGCGCCTTTCCATGCCGCTGGAAAAGGTCCGCAAGGTGATGAAAATCGCCAAGGAACCGATCAGCCTAGAAACGCCCATCGGCGACGAAGAAGACAGCCATCTGGGCGACTTCATCGAAGACAAGAATGCGATTATTCCGGTCGATGCCGCAATTCAGGCAAACCTGAAAGAAACAGTCACCCGCGTGCTTGCGTCGCTCACCCCGCGTGAGGAACGCGTTTTGCGAATGCGCTTTGGGATCGGTATGAATACCGACCACACGCTGGAAGAAGTCGGCCAGCAGTTCAGCGTGACCCGCGAACGTATCCGCCAGATCGAAGCAAAAGCGCTGCGTAAGTTGAAACACCCAAGCCGAAGCCGCAAGATGCGGTCTTTCCTCGACCAGTAATAATCGGGTTAAACGGTTGGCGTTCGGCCAATCGCTTCCGCGATGGTGTCTTTAAGCATCAATGCGCCCGGCACGCTCAGATGATGGCTGTCGAAATAGAGCGGCGCACCATGCGCGAATGTCAGACAACGCGATGTCGGGCAAAAAACCCGGGCCGGGTAAACACGGGTCAAAAGGCGGTGATGGCCCAAATCACCCAAAATCTGGGTCGCCCGCCATTGCCGTTCGACATACAGGTTTTTCGCTACGGTGAAATCCGCCGGATTTTCGCCCCTCGTGCTCATCAAAGCCAGGGTTTGCGGGATGTTATAGCCGGTTTCCGGGATAGGATAGACCAGCACCACATGCTTGCCATTGGCCAGTAAAATCTGGACCAGATTGCGAATGCTGTCCCTGAAATGGTGACGGGCCGCATCGCTGAACAACGGATAAGGCTCTCCATCGGGGCCAATCAGCTTTGGCGCGCCATTGTTGGTTTCCGCCTCGCCCGTCGAAACAAACCGTCCCTCCAGATATAGCGACCAGCGTGCCGCCAATATGACGGTCCGGATCTCGTCATTTTTGAGCACATAATCCAGCCGCTTGCGATTGCCCTCGACGCATTGAACGCTGGTTCCCGCCCCCAAAAGCGGAGGGCATTGGGGCGATGCGCCGTAGACGATTCCTGAACCGCTATCTTTTGCGACCTGATCCAGAGCGCCGAACAAGGCGCCAGCGTGCGAGTCCCCCCACAGGAAAACGGAAGCATTCTCGGTGTTCCCGATAGTGCAGCGTGAATTGACCGCCAGTTGCAGTTCCACCTTTTCACAGATGTCGGATTCAGGGTTCATCGATTTTTCGTATGAAGCCAGCTTCACGGTCCGGTCCTTGAACCGGTCCGGCAAACCGCCGCTAAAATATATGGCGGCCGAAACGCAGGTTATCAGGACGATAGACGCACCGCCAAGCGCGAATACGGACCTTTGTGGGGTTTCATCATAAGGTCGACGAAACGGCATTTCGATAAAGCGCCACGACAGAAATCCAAGGCCAATTGCAACGCCCGCAAGCCCGACATTCTGCAAAAATGTAAGCTTTCCGATAATCATATAATTGACGAATACGAACAGCGGCCAATGCCACAGATAAACCGAATAAGAAATTTTACCGACAAAGCGCATCGCCGATACCGACAATATCCGACCCGAGATCGCGTCTTTACCGGCCCAAATCACTAAGGCTGTCCCCAAGCAGGGAACCAACGCCGCCGCGCCGGGAAACACGGTCAAGTCGTCAAAAATGACAAAAGTGGCCGCCAAAATTGCCAATCCGGCCAGACCAGCCAGCGTCGCCGTTAATGGCCTTTCGGGTTGTTTGAACAAGCCGACCGCCAACAAAGCGCCGACTAAAAATTCCCATATACGAAATGGCATCAGGTAAAATGCGGTCGACGGGTCCATGTTCGTCATCCACACGCAAGCGGCAAAGGACAATGTCGCCAAACCAAGCAATATACTTTTGATATGCGTCGCCCATTTTCGCAGGACCAGCATCAGGATCATCGGGTAAATAATATAGACCTGTTCTTCAACGGCGAGCGACCAAGTGTGCAGCAGCACCCTGACTTTGGCATCACCTTCAAAATACCCTGTCTGCGTCCAATAGGCGATGTTCGACACAAACGCGGCCGCGCCAAAGGCGTTGCGGGACATAAAGGTGAAATCTTGCGGTAAAAGAATAACCGCCCCTGCAACCAAGGCGACCGCCAACATCGCAAATAACGCCGGAAACAGCCGCCTTATCCGCCGTTCATAAAAACGCAGGAGCGAGAAATTATCGTCCTGGATTTCCCCGACGATAAGCCGTGAAATCAGGTAACCCGATATAACAAAGAATATATCGACACCCGCATAGCCACCCGGAACAAAGCCAAGATCAGCATGGAAAAACAGCACCGCCAAAACGGCAATAGCCCGCAGCCCGTCAATATCGGGGCGGTAGGCAAGCGCAGAGCCTGCTTTTTTACCGATATCATTCATTGATCTACGTCCCGGACCTTGCACAAAATTCACACACTAAAGCACATTTCACTCTAGCTACTCGGCAAAGATTGTCATTTAGGCATTGGTAGTACCCAGAAATAGCTATAATTTATGACGATTTTGCGAAAATCGGTTTCGGAGCGGGTCGCGTCGAAGTGAAGGCATGGCCTGAATAGGCAACACCAATCGACCAGAAAAAACCAAAAAAAGGGGGCGGCGACCCCAGTCGATCACCGCCCCCTAATTTGCTTTATTGTGCTGTTAGAACCGCAACTTTGTTCCAAAGTAGAAGCGACGACCGATAGCGTCATAGGTGCCGGCGTCGGTTTCTGCGCCTGTGGTATTTCCTGGAAGACCACTCGGAATTACGGTCGGATCATTTCCTAACAAATTGTCTACACCGGCATAGAACTCGAACGCATCAGAAGCGCGATACCTGATTTGAGCATCCGCATAAAATTCGGCAGGAATTCGGGCACGAGGGTCATTCCGTTCAAGGTCGAAAGTAGCCAAAAACTGATCATCCAAAGACGATTCCCCGATGAAGGTACCGCGTAACGTGAAGTCCATCTTGTTTATGCTGTAATTGGCCGAAACAAGGAATTTATCCTTGGCCGCACCAATTTCTCCTGCAAAAAAGTCTTTGTCGGAACCGGGTAAAGGAATGAGAAACCCATCGAGAAGGTGCGTGTAACTAAGCGATAGATTGAGGCGTCCGCTAAAGACTTCCTGTGTGTAGGTTGCGGTAAAGTCCAGACCTTCTGCTTTCAATCCTCCGGAATTGGTAACTGCGGAATCGATTTCATCCAGCGAACCTGCACTGTTCGAACCTTCTGCGGCAGGACGGCGTTTAATAAAATCGCAAAATGATTGCTCGCCCCGTTCGAAGCACTGATCGAGGATGAACTGGCGCGGCGTTGAGACGATAGCATCCTTCACTCTTATGTTAGAATATGAAGCAGTAAACCCAAAGTTACGCAGGGCTTCAATCGAACGGGGATTGATAACTAACCGCGCGATGAATGAATCACCCTTTTCCTCACTTAGCAAGGGGTTGCCGCGATCAAAGCCGCTAATGCCCTGCAAATCGGCTTGGTTCAAAGTGAATGAACCATTTTGTGCAATATTTGCCGCGACGCCGACAAATGATCGGCAAACCTCACCCAATGTCCCTGCGGTTGCTGCGGTGACGCCGTCGCACGGATCGACTAGTCCGGTTGGGAAATTCTGGCTTGGTGGCGAGAACAACTCGTTGATATTCGGTGCACGCGTCGAACGCGCCCAAATGGCGGTAAGTCAAATATCTTCAACTGGAGAGAAATCGATTCCACCATTGTAACTATAGGTCTTTCCTACGGTGGAATAATCCGAAATACGTCCTGCACCGGTCAGCGACAAGCTATGTACAAATGTATCCGACAATATGGGAACATTCACTTCGCCATAGAGTTCGTACACATCAAACGAGCCCAAAGTACGCGGGATCGCGTTGCCGCCGTTCAACCCAGCTTGTTGCAAGGCATCAAATTCCGAAAGGCTGAATTCATCCCGATATTCTGCACCAACGGCCAATCCGATATCGCCTGCACCGAACAGATTGCCCAACGTTCCATATGCATTCACACCGGCCAGCTTTTGCGTTGTGACGGTGCTTAAAAAGCCGGGCGCATCAATATAACGCAGAGCATCTGCGCTAATCGTATTGCGTCCAAATACATTTACCGGAACACACCCTTCCTCCTGTGCATCAAGGTCAGCACAAACAAGATTGCCAGCTGCATCTCGGGTCACGTTCAACGCATTGCGCAAATTCACTACGTTGAATTGACCCGAAGACACCTGGGATTCAGCCGTTTCACCGTAACTGTAAAACGCATCCCATTTCCAATCGCCAAACAATCCGCCGCGTGCTCCGCCCAAAATACGGAACGTGTCCCGATTTGCCCGATTTCCACGCAGTGCGACATCGCTGAGACGGCGCGTAAAGGATACGTCGCGCAAGCCATCACCATTATTGTCCTGTAACAAAGCCAACAACTGTGCAGGAACAAAGGGATTGATGACAATTGCGCCTGTCGGCAAGCCATCAGCATCCAATTGACGATTTTCGATATTGAAAAATCCGCCCGTTGACTTGAATACTTCAGCAGAATCCAATGGGAACGGTTCTAACTCCGTATTGGTTTTCGATTTGGCATAAGTTCCTTCGAAAAAGATTTCGATATCTTCGGATACATCATAGCTCGCATTTGTAGCGAGCACGTACCGTTCGGTAGGAATCGCAATTGTGCGGAACGCCGAACGATTGAACCCATCCGCAGGCCGCGTAGCATTACCATTTGTCGAAAAACCAAGGATGAAGTTGTTATTCGCGTCAAACGTACCAACACTCACTCCTGGCGCGCTAAAGAAACGACCTTGTGGCGCAAAGCTGGAAAAAAATGGTTGCTGAACCGCGAAAAAATCTTCGGGGTCGTCCGTAAAAAATGCACCTACGCTCGCCTGATCAATCGCAGAAATCTTGCGATCTCTTGAAAACACAGCGCCTTCTTTGGAATAGCCCAAATGGGTCATGAATTTTCCACGACCATCGCTGAACGAACCGCCGAAAGTCAGATCCAGTTGGCGACGCAAATCATCGCCTTCTTCCGAAACACCAATTTGGCCACCGGCCTCAATTCCTTCAAAGTCAGTTTTGTAAATGATGTTCACGACGCCGGCAACTGCGTCCGAACCATAAACGGCCGACGAACCACCAGTCAGTATATCGACGCGTTCGATGAATTGGGTTGGAATAGTATTGAGGTCAACTGCGCTCGAACCGGGAACCCCCGCTACGTAACGGCGGCCGTTGACCAACACAAGTGTCCGGGCAGAACCAAGATTTCTCAAGTCGACAATTGCTGCCCCCGCACTTGCGGTGGAAAAGTTTGAATTGGTTCGACTTATACCTGGTGTTCCGAATGCCGGATTTTCGAGCAATAGCTCCTGAAGATTAACCACACCGGATTGTTCAATCGCCACTTCACCAATCGTTTGCAACGGCGAAGGAGATGTCAATCCGTTTACACTGATGCGTGATCCTGTGACAACGATAGCGGCTTCGTCTTCTTCTTCACTAGCCTCTTGCGCGAATGAAGGCGCAGAGATTAATCCCAGCCCTATCGCCAACGGCGCAGCAGCATATTTCAGCTTTTTGATATAAATTGATTTCATTGCACGACCCCTAAGTTCTGTTTTTGCGACGCCACAGATGTGTGTCGCAATTTCTTTCACAATTCCCGGCAATGCAGAATGACGGCGCAATTCTACGCTCGCAGACGCAATGTTTGACCCAAGACCATGAATTCCTGACTCAAAACTTCTGCGTAGGCAAAGACAAATATATCTTTAGTTATAGTTATTTCAGGCAAGTAGCATTTATGTCACACTTATCGGGGCACAGGTTTCAGTTTCCTTCAGAAACCCCCACACATCTAACCATGTCATTTAGGATTTTTTGCTACTCAATCGGCGCGTTTGCTGTTTCCAATCAGTAAATTTGATTAGAAGGTTGCTCTCGCACTAATTTGAAATCGCCGGCCAATTAAATCATTAAAGCTTGCAGGGATTAGTTCGCCGAAATATTTTTGCCCCTGACGATTGAACAGATTTGTTACGGACATGGTAAGTCGGAAATCGTCGGTAGCATCGATAAAAACTCCTCCGCTAAACGTCACGAAATCTCGTAACTGATCGATTTCGCGCGCGTCCGGACCTGAGCCAGGCACTCCCTTTGCACGATTAAGCCGGTTAAAAAGCTGCTCGCCCGTGTAGTTCATCGTAAGTGTAGTGCCGAAGTTTTTTTCGACATATCTTAGACGAAGTTGACCAGAAAATTCTGGATCGCCTAAAGTTCCATCAGATCTGCTGGGGGCTACGCCGGTAATATCAACGAGACGACGTCTGACATACAGCATATCACCTGCAACGGTCAGATTTCCTCCGAAAAGCGGAAAATCATATCCTAATGTGCCCTGAACACCGCTAAACTTAATCCTATTCCCGTTGACAAAGCCGCTGACAACAGCCGGATTCTGTGGATCACCTTGCACCCGCCCGTTCGCACCATAATTAATCTGTGAGCAGAAACTGTTTCCATTTGCGGGGTCAGATGCGTTAAAGTTTTCATTATCAAAGCACGCAGAGGCTATTTGGGCGACATTTAGGTTAGCGATCGGCTTGTTGAGTGTAATATCAATATAATCCGCTGTGATGAACAACCGAGGTATAAAACTTGGACGAATAATCGTTCCAAAACTGAAGCTATCAGCTTGCTCATTTTCCAGATTTGGATTGCCTCCCGACTGGGAAGGAACGCTTGCCGTTGACGCAGGATCTGGTGTGCTAAAGTCTGTGCCGGGAAAAGCTGCGATGAAAGCCGCGCAATTACGAGCGCGAATTGCGGGTACTGCCCCCGCATTTCTTTGCGCCGGTTGGCACAAGTCAGGCACAAACGCGAATGCGTTTACAACCGGCAGAAACAATTCAGTGATCGCTGGAGATCGGAAGGATCGTGTGAAGTTACCCCGTAGTTCGATATCTTGAATGGGGGAAATTGTTCCACCCAGCATAAACGAGAAAAAGCCCCCATTCACGGTATTGTGTGAATACCGTGTCCGACCAGTCAAAGTTGCATTATGAATAAACGGAATGTTATTTTCTTCTATGACCAAGGGAATACGGAGTTCGCCAAAAAGTTCGTCCAGATTATATTTACCAGCCAATGGCGTAATAGCTATCGTGCGCCCCCTGCCAGCCTGCTGAAAGTCGCTCGGTGTAAAACTGGCTTTTTCTTCGCGATGTTCGTAGCCGATGTTAAATCCGATTGGACCTGCCCATAAGTCTACGATTCCGCCCCCGATATTGGCATTGAACACCGACTGTGTCTGCTCGCTAACCGTAACAAATTCCTCTACAACGTAATCGCGAGCTTCTTTAGAAGCTCTCCCTTCGCCAAATACATTGAGTGGCACACAATTCGGGTCCGCAATGGGAGTGCCGCCAGGTGCCGCGAAACCTGTCAAATTTGCACCAATCAACCGTGTCGGAGCAGTCGTACAAACAATTTGCCCAGCGGAATTTCGGGTTACATTGACGGCATTGATAAAATTTTGCGCGTTCAAATCCTGTCCAAAATCACGACTCTTTGTGTTGCCGTGACTTACATATGTTTCAAAATTCAAAACTCCGCCGAATACATTTAAGTCTGCCTTGACGCCGCCCACAAGATTGAACAATCTAGTTTTATTAAAGCCTGTCAAATCCGCATAATCTGCCGAAGCGCGCGAAACATTAAACGACGTAACACCCCGTGAAACTAGGGCTGCACGTGCCTGATCAGTCAGAAAGGGGTTGTTCACCGAAAAGCTAAGTTGCCCTGACAATCCTCCAAAAAGTGAGCTGTTAAAAGTTGGTTGCTGAACCAGCTCATCGGCACGTGAGCGGAAGTAAGTACCTTCAAAAAACAACTCTACATCCGGAGAAACATCAAATGTGATGAACGCGTTGCTCGAAAATCTATTCAGGTCCGACGTTATCTGGGAGAAATCGACAAATCTAAATCCGTCATTTCCTGAACCGGTCGTACCCGGGAAAACGATACCTTGGTTAAATGGAACAAGATTCCCGGCGGTATCAAATTGAAGACCATTTGCTGTTCGAACGCCAAAGGGAACCGCTGGATTGAGTGGGTTAGTGCCAGCCCCCGATAAATTCGTACCCGTTATCAGACCACCCCGAGTTAAAAATGGAATATTCGTATTTCTAACAAGAACCGTTCCAGGATTCCCGTCTGTTGGCGAATTATTGAAGCCTATACATGTATTTAGTCGACCATCATTACTGAAATCAATGCCGGGAAAACGTAAAGTTCCATTTTGTGTAAGTGACGGATTCGTAGCCCCGCCTATTCTGCGTCGAAGGAATTCACGGTCGTTAGATACAAGGCCTTCAAGTTTATCATACGAGAGCGCTACAGTAACATTCAACCGGTCATCAAGAAAATTTCTGCCAAACAAACCAGATACATTATAATTGGTATTATCACCTTCCTCACTAATGCCGGTTTGAAATGACAGTTCGGCACCATTAAATTTTGAGCGAAGAAAGATGTTTACGACCCCAGATATTGCATCAGAGCCGTAAACTGGCGCCCCACCCACGCTAACAGTGTCGATCCTGTCGGTCAGAATACTCGGCAAAACATTCAAATCAACCTGCGTCCCAGCACCAGCGTTTGCGAATAGGGTCGCCACATTTGAACTTACAAAACGACGACCATTGATTAGCGTCAACGTACGGTTTGAACCCAAACCATAACTATTTACAAAGTTTACTCCTTGGCCAAAACCCTGGGCCCCTGCTGGGGTTACGCTACCGCGGATACCCGGCAACTCGTTCAATGCATCTGCAATGTTTGTGACGTTCCGCTCACGCAACTGACGGTTGTCAATGGTGGTCGTTGGCTCGATAGAGTTCAGGTTGGGAAGCCTTATGCGCGAACCAGTAACGAGTATGGGCTCGTTCTCGGTCTCTATTTCGTCTGTTTTCTCGGCAGCGTCGGGAGTAGAAACTTCTTGTGCATAAGTCGGCACCGCCGCCAAAATCGCCGCACTGAGTATTGACCCTGCAACCAACAAGCGTGACTTTTTCATTCTCGATGCTCCCTAACTACCTTTTAAATATAACTTAAGATATAGCTAGGCAGGCTTGAAGCGCTTTCACAAGAGGGCAATTTACCGTCACATTACAATTTTCTTACACTGTGTTAACAAAGCAACACTATCTATAAACTCTTCTCATCAAAAATAGTTCCCCCACACGTAAACATGTCATTTAGGACTTTTTGCTACCTCTCCTCAATCAAGCGCTGTGAAAAGGCCGCTTGATCGTCATGCGGAGTGGGCAATGGACAATCTGGCGCGGCCGGACATAATTGGGGATTTTGGGTCGCTGTTTACCGACGCCATATTGGCCGACGGTAGCGTTTCCATTGTGCAGCCGCTTGCCGATTTCATCAGCGAAGGGGCGGCACGGCCTGATTTGCGTTCGCCGTTCAAATTTGCACGCGGCGCTTTGGTGGCGGATATCGCGCATTTCATAAACATATCGCACGGGCGGCACCCGGGCATTGTCGACCATGCCGCGCACAAAATTGCCGACGATGCAGCGCGCACTTGGCTTATCAAAGCAATTGACGGCTTTGCGGTGGAACGCCGGTTTTTGAATGCGCTAACCGTAGCAGCCGGGCCGGAACGGAGGCACCAGGGGGAAAACAAGGTTGCCGCATTGATTACCGGACAGACGCGCAACTTCGAGATGCTGGCTTCGTCCGAACGCAAAGGTTGCCCGGCGGGCGCCGCGCTTGCCTTTGTCATCGACTGGCACCAAACTCGACCTTGCCTGGAGGCGGTGGCGCTGCATGTTGGCTTGGATGTGCCGCTGGTTGCCCTGCCGAGCATCCATGAATGCACGCAAGTCGCCGAAAATCTTGGCATGACTGACAACTACTGCCGCGCTATGCGCTTTGGCGCTGAACAGATATTGGCACAGCAACGTGGTTTATGGCGGTTAATTGCGGCGCGCCATATCGAGGCTTTGGCGACCTGACCACCTGCATGATTTAGTCGCTTGCATATATTCCCGTCGCCACTTAACGAATTAACCGTTCGATTAAGTGATGGGATTTGATGATGCGTTTTGAAGGCACTGACAAATATGTGGCAACCGATGATCTCAAGGTTGCGGTAAACGCGGCAACAAAGCTGCGCCGCCCGTTGCTGGTCAAGGGTGAACCGGGCACCGGCAAAACCGTATTGGCACAAGAAATCGCGACCGCGCTGGGCGCGCCGCTGATTGAATGGAACATCAAATCCACCACCAAGGCGCATCAGGGCCTGTATGAATATGACGCCGTGGCGCGTCTACGCGACAGCCAGTTGGGCGACGAGCGCGTGCACGACATCCGCAATTACATCAGGAAGGGCAAATTGTGGGAGGCATTCACCAGCCCGCAACTGCCCGTACTGCTGATCGACGAGATCGACAAGGCTGACATCGAATTTCCGAACGACCTGTTGCAGGAACTCGACCGGATGGAGTTCTTCGTTTACGAAACGCAGGAAACGATCAAGGCGGTGGAACGGCCGATCGTGATCATCACCTCTAACAATGAAAAGGAACTGCCCGACGCCTTTTTGCGCCGCTGTTTTTTCCATTACATCAAATTTCCTGACCGTCAGACCATGCAGTCCATCATCGACGTCCACTTCCCCGATATCCAGAAAATCCTGGTATCGAAGGCGATGGATATTTTCTACGAAGTCCGCGATGTTCCGGGCCTAAAGAAAAAACCGTCGACTTCAGAACTGCTCGACTGGCTGAAGCTTCTGCTACACGAAGATATGCCGCTGGACGTTCTGCAATCGCGCGATCCGACCAAGGCCATCCCGCCATTGCACGGCGCATTGCTCAAGAACGAGCAGGACGTGATGCTTTTCGAACGCCTCGCCTTCATGGCACGACGTCAGGGCGGCTAAATCGTATAAGCGATTTCCAGGTCGCCCCAACGGCGGCCATTGATCCGCAGCGGAACATAGACATTGCGGACGACCTTATAGTTCTTGCCGTCGCCTTCATGCCGGTACACCGCCATGATATAGTCTTTCTCGCTCTCCTTGGCGGTTATATCGCATCCTTCAAACAGGACGCGGCCGTTGCGGCAATATTTGGTGTCATGCGCGATTTCGCCAATGGGCGGGCGTGAATATTCTTTGAGATGAACGGGCAGGAAACCCTTCATGCTGCTGCACACGACCGACATGATCGCGTCGGGGTCGGTCGCCTTGACTGTTTCCAACAGCGGCTGCCAATTGCTTTGCGCCCAATCGGTCAGGCGCGTGCGGAAACGGGGCGGGTTGCTGCCGTTGATCGGTTGCAGATCTGTATCGAACAGGGCGCTCATTTCCAGCGCGCCCTCCGCAATGGCCGCTTCGGTCAATTTCTCGACCCTACGCGCTTGCTCCATTGCGAGTTCTACAAATTTCAGGTCATCCAGCGACAGCCCGCTATGAACGATGTGGTCAAACATTCCGTTCGCTAGGTTTTCCAGCTCGACCAACTGGTTGTGCGCCTTCCCGACCGCACCGAACATGGCGCCGTTAGCGTCAGCGACCGCATCGCGGACCTTTTGAGATTCGATCAGGCTGTGATGGACATCGGCCGTGTTGGCCGCGATATCACGGCTGCGGTCGCCCATTTGCCCGATGATGTCGCTAACATTGTGGATCAATTCTTCGAGGCTGGAAAATTGACGCTGCGCCTCGCCGCTTGTCGAAATACCATCCTGAATTTGCCCGACAAATTTGGCGGCTTCGTTTGACAGCGAATTTACCGTGCCGGTAATTTCAACGGCAGCAGCGCGGGAATCAAGCGCCAGCTTTTTGACTTCAGCGGCGACAACCGAAAAAGTCTGCCCGGCGTCACCAGCTTTTTCCGCTTCAATCGCGGCGTTCAATGCGAGCATATTGGTAGTCCGCGCAATCGTATCTATGGACTGGGATACACGCTTTACTTGCTCCATTGCGGCGGCAAACCCGGTAATATGTGTGCCAAGGTTTCCGATCAGATCAACCAATGTGGAGAAGCTGGCGAGCGAAATTTTGACGGTATCATTCCCACGCATCAGCCGGCTTACTGCCGCTTCGGACAAGGCGCTGGCCTCCGATGTCGCATTCGTTACCGCAGCGATATCGGAATCGAGACGTGCCGTGAGCGCCGTCAACTCCGAGTGCCTGGATTTCAACCAGTCCGCAGATTGTAGCGCTTCTTCAAGAACACCCGCCGCTTCCGCACATCCGACCGTTACATCGCCGCAAATCCTCGACGTTTCCCTTACCCATTGGTTTTCCGGAAATTCGATCTTGTCCATCTTCATTGCAAACGGCCTTTTTGACTGGTTCGAGCGACCATACATCCTTATGGTTATCGCTTGGTTAACCCTATTGGGGTCAGGTCCCTAGCTTGACGGATACCGCCCAAGTCGGCACAAGCTTTTCGAATATTGTTTCGAGGGCAAAGCCGGTGTTTTTTTCATTCATGGACGAGTTGCGAACTGCGGGCATTTCCGCATCGCTCAAGGAACATCTTGCCCTTCTTGAGGCGCTTGAAGCCGACGTAATCGCACAGAATCCTGAGGAATTCTATTATCTCGCCCGCACCACGTTGGTAAAGGATGAGGCATTGCTAGACCGGTTTGACCAGGTGTTCGGCAAAGTGTTCAAAGGCATATTCACCGAATACGGACAGAATCCGGTCGATATTCCATCGGACTGGCTCAAGGCAATTGCGGAAAAATATCTGTCACCCGAAGAAATGGCCAATATCGAGAAAATGGGTAACTGGGACGAGCTGATGGAAACGCTGAAGAAGCGGCTCGAAGAACAGGAAAAACGCCATCAGGGCGGGAGCAAATGGATCGGTACCGGCGGCACTTCGCCTTATGGCAATTCGGGCTACAATCCCGAAGGCGTCCGCATAGGCGGGGAATCCAAGCACAAGCGCGCGGTCAAGGTATGGGAAAAGCGTGAATTCCAGAATCTCGACCACACCCGCGAATTGGGCACTCGAAACATCAAGATCGCGATGCGCCGTCTGCGCCGCTTCGCCCGTGACGGAGCCGCCGAGGAGCTTGATATCAATGGCACCATCGACGGCACCG
Organism: Sphingorhabdus sp.; assembly: GCF_041737645.1. Classification (GTDB taxonomy): domain Bacteria; phylum Pseudomonadota; class Alphaproteobacteria; order Sphingomonadales; family Sphingomonadaceae; genus Sphingorhabdus_B. The sequence continues at coordinate 5,814 of NZ_JBGSRI010000061.1, read as the reverse complement.
CGCGCAAGGGATGGCTCGATATCCAGATGCGACCGGAACGGCGAAACGCCATCAAGGTTCTACTGTTGCTCGATGTCGGTGGTTCGATGGACCCGTTCATCAAGCTGTGCGAAGAATTATTCAGCGCGGCCACCAGCGAATTCAAGAACCTCGAATTCTTCTATTTCCATAACTGTCCTTATGAGGGGCTCTGGAAAGACAATAAGCGACGGTTTAGTGAGCGCACACCGACATGGGATGTGCTTCACAAATTCCCGCATGATTACAAGATTGTGCTCGTGGGCGATGCGTCGATGAGCCCCTATGAAATTACCCATCCGGGTGGCTCTGTCGAGCATTTCAACGAAGAATCCGGCGCGGTGTGGTTGCACCGCATCACCAACACATACCCCGCCACTGTTTGGCTAAATCCGGTTCCGGAAAAGCAATGGGGCTACTCGCAGTCCACCAAGATCATCAAGGAAGTTATCAACGACCGGATGTATCCGTTGACGCTGGATGGCTTGGATGATGCTATGCGTGAGCTAAGCCGCAAGCATGGGCATTGAGCGGGTTTGATTGCTGATGGCTTTTTTTCGCTACTTTAGTTTTTCGCTAAAAGGAAAAAGGCAAGAAGGAAGAAGGCGGCAGTGATTGCATTATCCGCTGCTGTAAACGCGCCGTACACCATGCCGATACATTGCAGAGCCGAAATTTAGAACCAGTCCCATGGGCTGTTTCAAGAGTTTAACGTAGGTTTGCGTCTGGCGGATATGGACGCCCGACAATTTTTCTAAAGCTTTTAATTCGATGACGAGCCAGTCATTAACGAAGAGATCCACCTTATAGGCGTTGGCATAATCCACATCATCGATTCTGATATGGACCGGCATCTGCCGGGCCACTTTCAATCCTTGCCGTTCCAATCGTCCTGCCAGAACGGCTTCGTAAACAGACTCGAGTAATCCTGGCCCTATTTCTTTATGCAGATGATAGCCCGCATCAATGACGGCGGCTAAGTGATCCTCTTGCGATTTTTTTAACAAAACAACTCTCGTGCAAAACGTCGCAAATACAAACTTGCACAAGTCCAACATTTTATCAAGACAATGATTTATAAGGACTAAACTTCCGTCTTATTCCTTTTCGTCTTTTTCCTTTTAGCGAAAAAAAATTTCACAGCTCAGTAAATCAAATACCCCCGCCGAGCAGCCACCCAGGCCTCTTCATCCGGCCCGGCAACCGCATCCAGATCATCTGCCGTAGAACTTTCAAGGTCCACCCATTCCCGTAGACCCGGGCCGCCATTTATCACGTCAATCGCCAGCTTCCCCAGTTCATATTCATAGGGGAAATCACGCCACAGGTCATAGTCAGGATACAACCGCCTAACCGCCTTGAACGCCAGCACTTGCAAGCGCCATGGGCGGAACGCCTGATGGTCATAGGCAGCGCCTTCGGCATGGATATGCACGCCGTGGCACAGACTGTGGACATGTTTGTGGAAAGTTGGCTCAAACCATATCTCGCGCAACGTGCAGCCCGTCAGCCATTGCGGCGCGAAACGACGCATTTCGGCGATAACAGCACGGGCATCAATATCCGGCGCGCCAAATATTTCCAATGGCCGCGTTGTGCCCCGGCCTTCCGACAATGTGGTCCCTTCAAGCATCACCGTGCCAGCATAAGCCCGGGCCATATTGATATTGGGGGCATTTGGGCTGGGGTTGATCCAAAGTCTGTCCGCAGGCCAGCCAAAGCCGGGGGCTGCATCGGGCTGATACCCCTCTATCGCCACGACATGATAATCGACATCGATTTTAAAATGGTCGACAAACCACTGACCCAGTTCACCCAAGGTCATCCCATGGCGCATCGGGATTGGCCCCGCGCCGACGAAACTTTCCCATCCGCGCAAAAGCGTCAGCCCTTCGACCGGCCTTCCTGCGGGATTAGGACGATCGAGAACCCAGACCGATTTACCATGCTCGGCTGCGGCCTCCAGCATATACAACAGTGTGGTGATGAAAGTGTAGATGCGGCAGCCCAGGTCCTGCAAATCGATCAGGATGACATCGAATGTATCCATCGACTGGCCGGTCGGGCGGCGCACTTCGCCATATAGGCTGAACACCGGAACGCCGTGGACGGGATCGGTGAAGTCGGGCGACTCCATCATATTGTCCTGCTTGTCGCCGCGCAGGCCATGCTGTGGGCCAAAAGCCGCCGTGATGTTTATGTCTTCGAGAGCGGCAAGCGCATCGAAACTGTGCGTCAGGTCCGATGTCACTGATGCTGGATGGGCGAGAAGAGCAACGCGCTTGCCCTTTAACGGGGCACGCAATTGGGGCTCGGTGAGCAGACGATCTATTCCAAATTTCATGCCGCGCTTGGTGCCTCCAGATAGAGCGCAAAGCAATCCCTATGATGAAAATCGGGCTTTCCGTCCGGATGAGACAAAGCCCAATAGGATGTGGTGTCGCCGCTTTCCGCAATGACCGCGGTCAATCCGATCCACAAAGGCCCATCACGCCATTGTTCCGGCAATATGAACTCTACCTCCAGCGCAAAATGGGTTTCACTGGCATCACCATTAATTTCCGGTCGATAGGTCATCAGCTCGGTCATTCCCGCCCGATATTCCGAAAAGCTGTATGCGGCCCACTGGGTGGACGGGGCGAAATTATATTCCAGATATGCGTCGTCATTGTCCCGGCGCGCGAACAGCTCGAAACAGGTGGTTTTCCACAATTCATCGGTCCGCATGGGCGGCAATGTACTGGAAATTTCCAGCGAACCTAGATCGCAAGCCACATGGTAGCGCAGCGACAGCGCGCCGCCGTTTCCGCGGCACAATGACACGTAAATCGTATCGGCCATGAAAGGCGGGGTGGCGGGGTGGCAGCTTAGCGCGATTTCCTTTATCGAAATATTGGCCAATCTCGAAACTCCATGCTAGGCGCTGCCGCGTTATGACTGCTTACAAATCCGACCTCCTCCGCCTGCTTGATGAACGCGGCTATATTCACCAAGCAACCGATGCCGCAGGGCTCGATGCGCTGGCGACGAAAGAAATCGTTCCGGGCTATATCGGCTTCGATCCGACTGCGCCATCGCTTCATGTCGGCAGCCTTGTGCAGATCATGCTTCTGCGCCGTCTGCAACAGGCGGGGCACAAGCCGATTGTCCTGATGGGTGGCGGCACCGGCAAGATTGGCGACCCGAGTTTCAAGGACGAAGCACGCAAGCTGCTGACCAATGAACTCATTCAGGAAAACTGCGCCTCGATTAAGCGGATATTCGAACGCTTCCTCTCCTTTGGGGATGGGCCGACCGATGCCGTCATGCTGGATAACAGTGAGTGGCTGGACGCGCTCGAATATATCCCTTTCCTGCGCGAAGTCGGGCAGCATTTTTCGATCAACCGGATGCTCAGCTTTGATTCGGTGAAGCTTCGGCTCGACCGGGAGCAGTCGCTCTCGTTCCTCGAATTCAATTACATGATCTTGCAGGCCTATGACTTTATGGAATTGTCACGCCGTGCGCGGTGCCGCCTGCAAATGGGCGGGTCGGACCAGTGGGGCAACATCGTCAACGGTATCGAACTTGCCCGCCGGATGGATGGAACCGAAGTTTTCGGCGTCACGACCCCTTTGATCACCACGGCGGACGGCGGCAAGATGGGCAAGACGATGTCGGGCGCCGTTTGGCTGCACGAGGACCAGTTGCCTGCTTATGATTATTGGCAATTCTGGCGCAACACCGATGACCGCGATGTTGGTCGTTTTCTGCGGCTGTTCACCGATGTGCCGCTGGCAGAAATCGAGAGGCTGGAGAAGCTGGAAGGCGCGGAAATTAACGCGGCGAAGATTGCACTGGCCAATGCCGCAACCGAAATGTGCCGCGGGGCAGATGCCGCAAAGCTGGCCGAAGAGACCGCGCGCAAGACATTTGAAGACGGTGCAATAGGCGGAAATCTTCCGGTATTTGAGGCCGAAGGTGATATTTCGATACTCGATGCGCTGATCGGATTGAACTTTGTCACGTCCAAAAAAGAAGCCCGGCGGCTGATCGAAGGCGGCGGTGCGCGGATCAATGGCGAAGCGGTTTCGGACGAAAATATAATGATTCCATCCGGTCCGGATGAAATCAAATTGTCGGCCGGAAAGAAAAAGCACGGAATTTTGCGCTTTTCCTAAGTTTTCTCGGTAAACACCGTGAAAGGATTATTTTACCATTTATTTGTAAATTGCCACCATAACAAAGCCATTGATGGCACAGAAAAGGTCGTAATTTATGGCGCAACCCGCACCGAATACCGATATGGATTTACGTCGAGCGGCGCGCCATCGGGCGAACCACAAGGTTATTGCGGAAAGCAAGCTTCATGGCGACCAGACGATCCATATCGTCAACGTGTCGGCACATGGCTTCATGATAGACGACAACACCGTATTTGAACGCGGCGATCGTGTTGAGTTGCGCTTACCGGTTGTGGGTCGTTTGGAAGCTTTGGTGATCTGGACCGTAGAGAACCGCGCCGGTTTCCAGTTTGAACGGGTCGTCCGCCTGCCCGATTTTCTCGCGCTTTTGGATCATGTCGCACCCAAATTGCGTTAATCAACCTCCCCTAAGCGTCGCTATTCCCGCGTCGCGCTCAAATAGATAGAGACACACACGCGCCGCCTCGCCCCTTGGCCCGGCAAGGCCGCCATCGCGTTCCAGCAACAGCCGCGCATCATCGGCCGCCACGCCGATAAGTTCGCGCACCTGTTCAGGCGTCGCCACGCGAAACGGACTGTCCCCCGACTGCCGTGTCCCCAGCAGCTCGCCTGCCCCGCGCAGTTTCAAATCCTCCTCCGCAATGCGAAAGCCGTCGTTGGTTTCGCGCATCAGAGCTAGTCGTGACCGTGCCGTCTCGCCAATTTGCGCGCTGCGGATCAGCAAACAGACCGATTTCTCTGCCCCGCGCCCCACCCGCCCGCGCAACTGGTGCAACTGGGCTAGGCCAAAGCGGTCTGCGGCCTCAACGATCATCAGGCTTGCATTGGGCACATCAACGCCGACCTCGATGACGGTGGTCGCCACCAGTAGCCGGGTTTCGCCCCGGATGAAGCGTTCCATCACCGCATCTTTTTCCGGACCCCGCATCCGCCCGTGCACCACTGCCACCTGCTCGCCGAAACGCAGCCGCAACATTTCGGCGCGCTGTTCGGCGGCGGCAAGGTCGCTATTCTCGCTTTCCTCAACCAGTGGACAGACCCAGAAAGCTTGCTTCCCCGCCGCCAGATGCCGCGCCATACCATCGACAATCTCGGGCAGCCTCTCCTGCGAGATCACCCGCGTTTCAACCGGCGTGCGTCCGGGCGGTAGTTCATCGATCTGCGAGGAATCCATCTCGCCGTAAGCCGCCAGCGCAAGGCTGCGTGGGATCGGCGTCGCGGTCATCACCAGCAAATGCGGCACACCCCTGCCCTTGCGCGACAGCATCAACCGCTGCGACACACCAAAACGGTGCTGTTCGTCAATCACTGCGAGCGCGAGCGCTTTATAGGTCACCGCTTCCTGAAAAATCGCGTGGGTGCCGACTAATATGTGAATGCTGCCGTCGGCCAGCCCCATCAACGTCGCCTCGCGCAGCTTGCCCTTTTCGCGGCCGGTCAGGATGGCGATGTTGATGGGCAGCCCCGCCAGCAATTTCTGTAGACCCGCAAAATGCTGCCGCGCCAAAATCTCGGTCGGGGCGAGCATTGCGCCTTGCATCCCGGCCTCCACCGCACGGAGCAGCGCGCGCAACGCGACCATCGTCTTGCCCGAGCCGACATCGCCCTGCAA
>NZ_JBGSRI010000043.1:0-16267 GCF_041737645.1 Sphingorhabdus sp. | reverse complement strand
AGGCGATTATTTATCTAAGGGAGCTGTCCCTGTTTGGACCGTGGTCCAGACTAAACGGCGCCCACCTGACGTTTTGGCGTCAGAGGATATTCCGGGAAACGACCCATTGTGGTTCCGCTAACCCTTTGAAGGGACATTGATATTGTGGACGGCGTTGCTGACAAAAAGACACAACGTGCCCGATACCGCCAGATCAGAGATGATTTTGTTCGAGATCTGAACGGTAATGACCGGTCCCTTTCCTTTTCCCATATTCCCAGCCTTTTGAATAGGCATTTGCAAGCGGGAGTAACCTTGGCAGGCTATGTTTCCAAAGGGTCCGAGGCCGATCCTGCACGTTTATTAGTCCAAGCCCATCAGCAGGGCTGCCAGATCGCCCTGCCCCATGTCACATCGAAAAGTGCGCCGATGCGTTTTTTACGGTGGTCGCCGGGCGAACCGTTGATTGTTGGGGCCTTTGGCCTGATGCAACCCGATACCAATGCAAAAGTTGTGCAGCCCGATGTTATATTGGTGCCGCTGGTCGCTTTCGACGACCGCTTGATGCGCCTTGGCCAGGGTGCCGGACATTATGACCGCGCGCTTAGTCTATTGGAAAACAGCTTTGCCGTCGGCCTTGGCTGGTCCATACAGCATGCAGCGGTCTTGCCTCATGATCCTTGGGACATTCCGCTCGACGCCATGCTGACAGAAAAATCCTGGATAACATTATGACCAAGCCACTCACCCCGCCGTCATGGCGCAAACCTGCCGGTATGCTGACCATATTGGGGATCATTTTGCTGTGGGCAATCCTGATTGTGAGCGCGTCGGAATATATCGGCCAGATGCATATATTGGCGCAGGGCGTCATTTATCTGGTCGCAGGGATTATCTGGATCGCGCCTTTGCGGCCATTATTGATCTGGATTGAAACCGGATCGTTCAAAGCGCCACCTTTACCCTGAATTTATGAGAGGTGGCGCGAGTGACGGGGCTCGAACCCGCGACCTCCGGCGTGACAGGCCGGCGCTCTAACCAACTGAGCTACACCCGCTAACTTGCGGTGGAGGCGCACTAGAAGCGAGGACAGATTCTGTCAACGCTCTTTGTCGCTATTCTCGAAATTGTAACAAATGGAAAAATTGCAGCGTCAATATTCTATCGTTTTCCGTACGAAATATTCTGATTTTGCGACCCGTAATTTCATCGGCAAACAGCCAATTTTTTAGCAGTTTGACGTCACGACGTCCTATGCTATATCTAAAGTTATATGCTTTAAGATTTTACAATTTTTTACCGTTTGCACCACGTGTTTCTTATTTATTTTCATATAGTTAAGGTGGTTAACTGATGTGCCTGAGATTAACGGTTTCTTGACGTTGTTGCGGCATAAGGTAGGTCATGAAGACCAGATATCATATTCGTTCGCGCCATAGCTTACGTCGGCAAAGTTGCATTTACGCGCTTTTGACGTCAATTTCGGTTGGGGTAATTTCGATGCCCAATGCCGCCTATGCAGCGGGTACATTGGCAGGGACCGACATTCAAAACGTCGCATCGGCGACTTTTGATACGGCAGGCGGTCCTGTGACCATCCAATCCAACACCGTCACGATCAAGGTCGATGAACTTCTTGACGTCACGGTGTCATCATCCGACCCTGGCGATGTCATAACTTCACCCGGGCAAACATCAAATGTTCAGAGTTTCCGGGTCTCCAACACCGGCAACGGGGATGAAGCATTTGCCCTTACCGCCACTGTTGCAAATGGTGGGGACGATTTCGACCCTAGCCTGCAACAAATTGTCATCGATACCAACGGTAATGGCGTTTTCGACGCGGGTGTGGATGTCGTGTATACCGCTGGGATCAACGACCCGGTCATTGCACCGGACCAGAATATCACCGTATTTGTAATAACCTCAACCCCTGCTGGCGTTGTCGACACCAATCGGGCCAATGTCAGCATAGCAGCGGCGGCCGTGACCGGGACAGGCGCGCCTGGAACCAGCTTTGCCAATGCAGGTCAAGGCGGCGGTAATGCCGTTGTGGGGACGACTGGCGCGCAAAGTTTGGCCAGCGGTTTTCTGGCAGTACAAGCCACTTCGGTCACGCTGAACAAAACGGCTACCATCCTGGATCCGTTCGGTGGCAACCGCCCGGTTCCCGGCGCAATTGTAACCTATTCGTTGGTCGCGACGGTCGCGGGCACTGGCCTGCTGAACAATCTGGTCATCACCGACCCTATTCCTGTCGGTTCGCAATATCAAACCGCCTCCATGACTTTGGAGGCCATTGCCCTTACCGACGCCGCCGATGCCGATGCCGGTACCTTCAACGGCACTCTGATCCGGATCACAGCTGGCAACGTACCTGCCGGTCAAACAAGAACTGTAACTTTTAAGGTGCTCATCCCATGAAGATGATCGTTCAAATTATGGCGGCTTTGGCCGCATTAGCCGGCGCATCGATTGCAGCGGCGGCAACGCCGTTGCAATTGAGCAGCGATGTTTTTGTCGAACGCACGATATCGCGCAACGATGGCACAAAAACAGTCGTTCTGGAAAAGCCCAAAATGGTGACACCTGGCGATAATCTCGTGTTTGTCGTCAGATATAAAAATGTCAGCACAGCCACAGCGAACAATTTCGTCGTGACGAACCCTTTACCAGCTGCCGTGACCTTTGATGGCACATCGGACGGGCTGGAAGTCGTATCCATTGACGGAGGAAAAAGCTGGGGACTCCTTGGCAATCTGCGAATTGCGAAAGAAAATGGCGCCACCAGAGCAGCTCAACGCAGCGATGTCACACATATAAAATGGAATCTGAATCAACCGCTGACCGCAGGTGCGGAGGGCAAATTGATATTTCGCGGAGTTGTAAAATGACCCGCGAAACCGTCTCGATTGCGGCGGAGTGGGCGCAATCAATAAAATGCAACAGGAGTAAAAGCTATGACCAGTAAGCTTAAGCTGCTCGTTGCCTCATCGTCGCTATCTTTGGTTATGCTGTGCTCCGCACCGGCATTTGCAGCAGGTACGGCGCAAGGCACGGGCATAACTAACAATGTAAGCGTGAATTTCCAGGTGGGCGGCGTTGCACAAACGCAACAAACGGCTTCTGATAATTTTGTCGTTGACCGTAAAGTGATTTTTTCTCTCGCGGAAAAAACACCGACCGGCACAACGTCAGTGAACCCGGGCCAAACCGCTCAGATTACGACCTTCATTTTGACCAACACGTCAAACGATACGCTCGATTTCACGATCACACCATCGCAACTGGTGGGCGGAACGGCCGCGCATGGCGGAACGGATGGGTTTAACGTCACCAATTTGCTGGTTTGCCTCGATGCGAACGCCGACAACGCATGCGATGGTGGGATCGGTACGGCGACCGCGACACTGACAGTCAATGATCTGATAGCCGATGCGAACACTACAATCCTTGTACTCGGCGATATTCCACTGACGGCGACAAATGGCCAAATAGCTGGAGTTTCGCTGAGTGCTGCCGCGTTGAACAGCAATGGTACGGCGATCACGGTCGCCACGGATGCCACAGTCAACGGCGCCGGTACGGTGGAAACCATTTTCGCCGACACCGTGAAATCCGGAAACGGCGGCACTTCGGCTGCGCGTGACGGTATCGATGTTGCGACCGACGACTATACGGTCCAAGCAGCCGTCTTGAGCGTCTTCAAAACAAGCCGGATCATCAGCGACGGCGTGAGCGCCAGCAACTTCAAGTCTGTTCCAGGCGCTGTGGTTGAATATTGCATCTCGGTCGCGAACGCTGCGGGTGGTGCGACGGCAACGAACATCACCATTTCTGACCTTGTGCCGACCAATACGACCTATCAGGCTGGTACGATCTTCGTAAATGGCACAGTGACGAGCCCGGGCGCAGGACAAACCTGTACGACGGTGGGATCGGCTGTCAGTGATGCTGCGGACGCTGATGGTGGCAGCTTCGGCACACCAGCCAATACAGTGGCAGGCACGTTGAATAATATCGCGGGCGGTAACGCCAGCGCGCTTATTTTCCGCGCCACAATCAACTAAAAGAAAAATGGGGGCGGCGTGCGACCATGTCGACGTCGCCCTTTTCAATAAAAATGGGACCTTTAACCAAAATCATTAACCGATGCGCCGGTGTGCTGGCGACAGGACTCATGCTTCCTGTCGCCTGCTTACCTGCGTTCGCGCAAACGACGCCGCAAATTATCACCAATACAGCCACTGTAGAGTGGGATGCGGGTGTCCAGCGGCTGTCACGGACGTCAAATACGGTCCAATTTGCGGTTGAACCCGCTCCGGTACCGACAACATCGCTCACTTTGTTGCGATTTTCCAATACGCAAGGCGCATCGTCGGTAAATTTACCGAGTACGGTGTGTACGGGCAATAATGGCCCTACTCCGATACGATTTGAGGGCGTGTATGCTGGATTGAGCACCACGCCGGCAAGCCTGGTACCCGCAACGGCTATTCGCGCCGGCGAACCACTGGTCATCCAGATGGACGCAGCGGCCAAAAATCTGAATACGACGGCCATAGACAGTTTTGAAGTGGTCGTTGTCACGCCCACAGGCGATCGGGAGCGCATTACGTTCACCGAATCGGCCGCAAATAGCGGCCGCTTTCACGGATTCGTCAACACACGCGCAATTCCGCCCGTTCCGGTGCAAGGTGATTGCGTACTTTCGATCAATCCGGGTGATACCGTCAACGTTGAATTCGACGATACGTCGACCGGCAATCGTTTGGGCGATGCCGAGGTGGAAATTCTGGTCGATCCCTTTGGATTGACATTCGACAGTGGCGATGGCGCGCCTGTCGATGGCACGACAGTCACGATTGTCGATGCAGCCACAGGTGCACCTGCACCTGTTTTCGGAGACGATGGCGTCTCCCCCTTTCCCAGCACAATTGTGACGGGAAGCACCGTAACCGACGGTAGCGGTAGAATTTATCCATTTACTTCAGGATTTTACCGCTTTCCATTTTTACGACAAGGAACCTACCGGCTCATTGTCACGCCTCCGGGACCGTATACGTTCCCGTCGCAGGCCACGCCGACCGAACTGGCGGCGTTGACACGACCCGACGGGGGACAATTTGTCATCGCACAGGGCTCCTACGGGGGGACAATTACCTTGTCCGACCCTGCCCCCGTGCGCATTGACATCCCGCTGGATCGTCCCGGCGGCGTATTGTCACTTCGAAAGTCGACTTCCACGGTCACCGCGACGCCTGGCGACGTGGTGCAATATCGTGTCGAGGTCCAAAATACGGACAGAATTCGAAACACCGGGCCGGTGACAATCACCGACCAGCTACCGAACGCCATGCGGTTACGGCAAAATAGCGTTCGGTATCAGGGAATTACGGTAACGCCGACGGTTGCGCCCGACGGCAGCAGCTTCTCGGTCGCTGTCCCTCCTTTGACGGGAGGCGGATCGGGATTGCTCACCTATCTTGCCGAAGTGCGTCAGGATGCGCGGCCCGGAAATGCAATCAATCTCGCCAATGCGCGTGACAATCGCGGTGCTGCGAGCGAGCAGGCCGATGCAGCTGTGCGCATCATTCGCGACGGCATCAGCGAACGCTTCACTCTGGTGGGCCGCGTGACCGAAGGCGGATGCACGATCAACCCCCGCAAAGCAAAGGGCATCGCCGGGGTTCGCGTGATGTTGCAGGACGGCACCTACACCGTCACCGACACAGACGGACGTTATCATTTTGAGGGGCTGATTCCCGGCATCCATGTCGTCCAAATCGATCCTACAAGCTTCCCGCCCAATCAGGCTCCGGTCGATTGCGCCCAGAACACACGTAGCGCAGGCAGCGCTATTTCCCGCTTTGTTGAAGGACGGGGCGGCAGCCTGAAACGCGCCGATTTCCGCGCTGTGGAAACCGCGGAACGCACGGATAGCCGTATAAATTCCACCCCGCTTCCCCCGGTCCTGAGCGATCCTGAAGCAGCGGGTGCAGATCGCGATTGGCTTGCTGGACAGGAACCCGGCACTGGTTTCCTCTACCCCGCGACGGACCAGAACCCGCGCGTCAAATCGATCCGTGTCGCCATCAAATACCGCCCCGGCCAGACGATCGAACTGCTGACGAACGGCAAGAAGGTCGACGCGCTGAATTATGACGGCACGAAGAAAAGTGCGGACGGTCAAGTGCTGGTCGCCATCTGGCGCGGGGTCGGCATTGAAGATGGCACCACGAAACTGACCGCGAAAATCAAGGACGGTTCGGGCGCCGTAGTCGAGACGCTGGAACGCGATGTCTACTTCGCCCACGCCCCGATGCGGGCGCAGTTCCTAAAAGACCAGTCGGTATTGCTTGCCGACGGTGTGACACGGCCACGCATCGCCGTGCGCCTGACGGACCGGTTGGGCAAACCGATCCAGCATGGATCTGTGGGCGATTTCAGCGTGACTGAGCCCTATCGCCCCGCTGTCGAGGTGGGTACCGAACAGGCACGTCAATTGTCCGGCCTGGAGCGCGCAGCACCCGTCTGGCGCGTGCATGGCGACAACGGCATTGCCTATATCGAGCTGGAGCCCACGACCGCATCCGGATCGCTCGCCATCAGCTTCAACTTTGTCGACGGCGAAGTGCGCCGCGAACAGCGTTTCGAAACCTGGTTAGATCCGGGCGATCGCCCTTGGACTGTTGTTGGCTTTGCCGCGGGCACAATCGGATTTAACAAGCTGGAAGAAGGTCTGGAAGAACAGGTTGGCGACGATGATCCCATCAACGTCGACGGACGGATCGCGCTTTACGCAAAGGGCCGTGTCACAGGCAAATGGCTGATGACGATGGCCTACGACACCGACAAGAAGGAAGACCAGACCCGCTTTGCCGGCGTTATCGACCCGCGCCGCTATTACACTATCTACGCCGACCGCACCGACCAGCGCTATGACGCTGCATCGGTCCGCCGCCTATACCTCAAGCTGGAGCGCCCGCAATTCTACGCGCTGTTTGGCGATTACCAGACCGGTATCGACGAACCAGAGCTTGCACGGTACCAGCGGGCGTTCAACGGCGTGAAGGCCGAATATCGCAACGATGCCATCCAGGCGACTGCATTCGGTTCGGACACCCCCACACGGTACCGCCGTGACGAGATCCAGGGCAACGGCCTGTCGGGCCCCTATGCACTCGGCGCGCGGGACGTAATCGCGAACAGCGAACGCATATTGCTGGAAACGCGCGACCGCCTGCGTTCCGACCGCATTGTCGATCGCAAGTCGCTGTTCCGCCATATCGATTACGACATCGACTACCTCGCTGGAACTCTGCGTTTTCGCGAGCCTATCCTTTCGCGCGGCAGCGGCCTTGATCCGCAATTCATCATCGCCGAATATGAAGTCGATGGCATTGGCAAGCGCGTGGCCAACGCCGGTGGACGCGTCCGCTGGAAGAGTGCCGACGAAAAGCTGCAGATTGCGGCCACGGGCATCCACGACGAAAGCGATACCGCAAAAACCGACCTGTTGGGCGCTGACCTGATCTATCGCCCTGCCACCGGCACCGAAATTCGAGCCGAATTTGCAGGCTCATCTGGTGAAGCAAAGACGACGGCATCCTCTTCCAGTGGCGCTACAGCATGGCTGGTGGAGGCCGAGCATCATGACGACAAGTTGGACATTCTTGCCTATGTCCGCGAACAGCAGGCCGGCTTTGGCGTAGGCCAGATCAACCGTTCGGAAATCGGCACACGCAAGTTCGGCGTCGACGGCCGCATGCGTCTGACGGAAAAGCTGTCGGCATCGCTGCTCGCCTATCAGGAAGAATTTTTCGGGGAAGACGCCCGCCGCCGCGCCGCCATTAGTGAACTGGAATATCGCGATGGCAACACGACGCTGCGCGCTGGCCTCACGCATGCCAATGACAAGCTGGCCGATGGCACCACAAATATTTCGACCTTGGTGAAACTGGGCGCATCGCAGCGTTTGCTGGACGGAAAGCTGGAGCTATCGGGTCAGACCGAATTCGCGCTGAGCGATCAAGACGAAAGCGTCGACTTCCCTGCCCGTCACATCGTCTCTGCGCGTTATGCCGTGCGTTCCGATGTTGCCCTTGTCGCCGGTTATGAAATCGCCAAAGGCGAAAATATTGATGCACGCACCGCACGTCTCGGGTTCGACGTCGCGCCATGGGCGGGTGGCCGCATTCTGGCCAGCGCGAACCAGCAGCAAATCACCGAATTCGGTCCCCGCACCTTCGCGGCCTATGGCCTTGCCCAATCCTTCCGCATAAGCGAAAAATGGTCGGCGGACCTGACACTTGACGGGAACAAGACGCTGGGCGGGTTCAGCCGTGCCGATGTGGTCAACCCCTTGCAGCCTGTCGCGTCGGGCGGCTTCTTGGGAAGCGACGGCAGCCTGACCGAAGACTTTACCGCGATCACCGCTGGCGCAACCTATCGTGGTGACCGCTGGAGCTGGACAGGCCGCGGCGAATATCGCGACGGCGAAACAACGAACCGCTACGGCTTCACAACCGCTATCCTGCGCCAGATTGGCGAAGGCCGTGCCGTGGGTGGTGCCCTTAGCTGGTTCCGCGCCAATGAAAAAGGCGGCGCATCGACGACCACAGCGCAGGCCGAAATCAGCTGGGCACACCGCCCTGCCGACAGCCAATGGTCTGTCCTGAACAAGACTGAATTCCGGTATGACGCAGTGCGCGACGCTGTTGCAGGTGAAGCCGGGCCTATTGGTGGCGCGCCACTCAATATCGATGGCGACGCAAAATCGCGCCGTGTCATCAACAGCCTGTCGGTCAACTACACGCCGATTGACGAGCAAGACGGCAGCTTCATCGAACGTGGTGAATATGCCTTCTTCTGGGGCACACGCTATACCACCGACCGTTTCGGCCAAGACGATGTCAAAGGCTGGAGCAACGTGGTTGGCGCCGATCTGAAATTCGACCTGAGTGACGTCGCGGATATCGGTGCTGCCGGTACCGTTCGCATTGGCACGAACGGCAAGAACATCGCCTATTCAGGCGGTCCCGTGCTGACCGTTACGCCCTTCAAGAACGCGAATATCTCGCTTGGCTACAATGTCGTCGGCTTTGAAGACCGTGATTTTGAAGAAAGCCGCTACACCCGCAGCGGTCCTTTCGTCACCTTCAAGCTGAAATTCGACCAGAACAGCCTCGCCGGCTTCAAGTTTTAGTCCGCAAAAAGCAGGATCGGCGTTTCAATCAGCTTCTTAAGCGCCTGCACATAGCTCGCCGCATCCCAGCCATCGACGACCCGGTGATCGCAACTGATCGACAGGTTCATCAACTTGCGCGCTTCGATACTGTCTCCCACAAACATCGGCCGTTCAACGATCTTGTTTGGCCCGATGATGGCCACTTCCGGACGGTTGATAACTGGCGTTGTTGCGATCCCGCCAAGCGGTCCCAGCGACGTAATCGTCAATGTGGAACCGGATAGCTCTTCGCTTTTCGCGGTGCCATTGCGCGCAGCGTCTGCCAAACGACTGATTTCAATCGCTAATTGCCAGATATTCATATCCTGGGCATCGCGAATGACGGGCACCATCAGGCCCGCGGGCGTTTGCGTTGCCATCCCCAGGTGCACCGAACCATGCCGCGTAACAACGCCGGCTTCGTCGTCAAAACGGGCGTTAAGCATCGGAAATTGAGGGATTGTCTTGCAAATGGCAACGATCAACATCGGCAAAAGGGTCAGCTTCGGCTTCGTTCCGCGGTTGTCGTTCAGGTCCGCGCGCATGGCCTCGATGGCCGTCACGTCGATCTCGTCAACATAGGTAAAGTGCGGGATATGGCGCTTCGATGCAGCCATATTATCGGCAATACGCCGGCGCATGCCAATCACTTTGATGACCTCATCATGGCGTTTGGCCGAACTATGTGGCGCCCGATAGCCCTGCCCCGAACCATAGTTTAAATAAGCATCAAGGTCTGCATGGCGAACATGCCCGCCTGCCGCCTTGACGTCACTCAAATCAACACCCAGGTCCTTCGCTCGAGCGCGCACGGCGGGTGATGCAGTGACGATATGATGGGCCGCATCGTCGGATTCCAGAGCCGTTTCAGCTGCCGCCTCGACAGGAATGGCGACGGGCACGGGCACATGCGCTTGGGGCATTTCATCCTCGACCATTTTTGTTTTGGCGGGTGCCGCCTCGGTTTCTGGGGGTTCCTGACTGACGTCGTTGACGTCACTCGTCGTTTCGATTTCGACCAGCATGGACCCGATGGCAATCACATCGCCTGCATCGCCTGCAACCCTGGTCACGACACCGGCAACCGGACTCTCCATTTCAACCGTTGCTTTGTCGGTCATCATGTCGGCAAGCGGCTGGTCTTCCGAAATGTGGTCGCCCACCTTCACGTGCCACGCGACGATCTCGGCTTCGGCAATGCCTTCGCCAATATCAGGGAGGTTGAAAGTGAATTTGGCCATCAGCTCAATCCTTCATAATCTTGTCAAATGCGCGCGCCAGCCGCACCGGTCCAGGGAAATAAGCCCATTCTAGACTGTGCGGATAGGGTGTATCGAAACCGGTCACACGTTCGACGGGCGCTTCTAGATAGTAGAAACAGCGTTCCTGTACCTGCGCCGAAAGTTCGGCACCAAAACCGCTCGTCCGTGTCGCTTCATGCACCACCATGCAACGTCCGGTCTTTTTGACTGACGCCTCGATGGTGTCAATGTCGAGCGGTAATAGCGTACGCAGATCTATGATTTCTGCGTCTAACCCAAGTTCGGCGACCACGGCTTTGACCACATGGACCATTGTGCCATAGGTCAGAACGGTGACGGCCTGTCCTTCGCGAACAATCGCAGCTTTGCCCAGTTCTATCCGGTAATACCCTTCTGGCACTGCGCTGCCTTCATGTTTTGACCAAGGCTCGACTGGCCGGTCATAATAGCCGGTGAAGGGGCCGTTATAGATGCGCTTGGGTTCAAAAAAGACAACGGGATCATTGTCCTCAATGGCCGCAATCAACAAACCCTTGGCGTCGTAAGGCGTGGCCGGGATAACTGTTTTGATCCCGCACACGTGCGTAAACAGGCTTTCGGGGCTTTGGCTATGCGTTTGCCCGCCAAAAATGCCGCCGCCAAAAGGTGAGCGCACGGTCATCGGGCAGATGAAGTCATTTGCAGAACGATACCGCATACGCGCCGCTTCGCTGACCAACTGGTCGAGGCCGGGATAGATGTAGTCGGCGAACTGGATTTCAGGAACAGGGCGCAAACCATAGGCGGCCATCCCCACGCCGACGCCGATAATGCCGCACTCGCTAATCGGCGTGTCAAATACCCGGGTCTTGCCGTGCTTTTTCTGCAAGCCCGCTGTTGCCCGGAATACGCCGCCGAAATAGCCGACATCTTCGCCCATGATGACGACTTCCGGATCCTGACCCAACATCACGTCCAGCGCACTGTTGATCGCTTCGATCATGTTCATGGTTTTGGTCGCAGTTTCGGACATCAGCGCGCCTCCCATTCCGGACCGAATTTAGCGCGCTGCTCTTCGAGCATTTGGGCGCATTGTTCTTTCAAATGCGCGGGCATTTCTTCAAACACATCCTCAAACATGGTTTCGAACGGATGGTGAAGACCATGGCCCAATATGCCGTTTTGCTCGGCTTCCTTTTGTTTCGCCTTCACCTCATCCGACAGGCTGGAAACCAGCGCTTCATGCTGTTCGTCGCTCCATTCGCCCGTTGAAATCAAATGCGCTTTTAGCCGGTCGACCGGATCACCCAATGGCCACAAGGCATATTCTTCAGCGGCGCGATAGGCATTTGGATCGTCCGAGGTCGAATGCCCTTCCCCGCGATAGGTGAAATATTCGATCAAGGTCGGACCATTGTTCGTTCGAGCCCGATTGGCCGCCCATTGCATCGCGGCATAAACCGCCAGAACGTCATTCCCGTCAACCCTCAGCCCGGCAATGCCATATCCTATGGCCTTTGCGGCAAAGGTCGTTCGTTCACTGCCGGCAAAGCCTGAAAATGAGGAAATGGCCCATTGGTTATTCACGACCTGAAATATGACCGGCGCATTGTAAACGGCGGCAAAAGTCAGCGCGCTGTGAAAATCGCCCTCTGCAGTGGACCCGTCACCACACCACACAGCGGCAATACGCGTATCCGCGCGCGAGGCGGAGGCCATTGCCCAACCAACAGCCTGCGGATATTGCGTCGTCAGATTTCCCGAAATGCTGAAAAAGCCATAATCTTTGGCGGAATACATGATCGGCAATTGCCGCCCTTTCAGCCGGTCGCCGCGATTGGAGTATATCTGGTTCATCATATCAACCAGCGGATAATCCCGCGTAATTAAAATGCCCTGCTGGCGATAGCTCGGAAAACACATATCATCCCGGTGCAAAGCCATTGTGGTCGCAACCGAGGTTGCTTCTTCGCCGAAGGATTTCATGTAAAAGCTGGTTTTACCCTGCCGCTGCGCACGGAACATCCGGTCATCAAAGGCACGCAGGGTCAACATCTTACGCAGCATCAATCGCAACGTGTCGGCGCTTAGCCCGGGGTTCCAGCTACCAGTTGCAGCGTGTCCATCATCAAGAACGCGGACCAGGCCATAAGCCAATGCATGAATATCCGCCGGCGCCACATGTTCGTCAGGCCGCGCAATCGAGTCCACTTCGGGGACAACAATATCGCTGAAATCCGCTTTATCGCCGGGGCGGAATTTGGGTTCGGGAACATGCAGATGCAGTGGCGCTAGATTTTCCTTTTGATGCTGCCCCATGCTTGTTCCTCCGCCTCTGACCCCCTGAACGACTCAGGTAATTTATTGTCTGCGATTGTTATATTATTTCAAGCATTGCTTTAGGTCAATAGTACTGACCTATCCTGCATTCACACTGCGACCGGCGCAGAAATATGGGCTTGTGGTGCGTAATCATGTACTTCAAAATCTTCGATACAGAAGTCAAAAATACTTTGCGGTGTGCGGAGCAATTTCAACGTGGGACTTCCCGATGGCGTCCGCGATAATTGTTCTTCCACCAGATCTTTATGGTTGAGATAAAGGTGCACATCACCACCTTGCCAAATCAACTCGCCCGGCTGATAGCCGCATACAGCGGCGAGCATCCGGGTCAAAAGCGCGGCTGAAAAAGCATTGAAAGCAAAGCCCAGGCCCAGATCGCAAGATCGCTGAAATAAAATGCAGCTTAACACCCCGTCGGCGACATGAAACTGGTAGGTTTTGTGGCAAGGCGGTAACGCCATCCGGTGCAATTCAGCCACATTCCACCCTTCGATAATATGCCGCCTTGAACCCGGATTGTTTTTCAGGCTTTCGACCAATAGGCTAACCTGATCGATGCCTTTATCCATTTTCTGGAACAGCCCCTCGCCCACTGGCTGATAATTGGGCCAATTCACCCATTGCGCTCCGTAAACAGGGCCAAGATCGCCCCATTTCTCCGCAAATTCAGCGCTGTCGACAATTTGGGCTTCGAAATCTTCCTGTGTGATGTCGCATCCGGTTTCGCGGCGATAACGGGCAAGAGGCCAGTCGGTCCATATCCGTACCTTTTGCTGTAACAACGGACGGATGTTGGTGTTTCCGGTCAAAAACCAAAGCATTTCGCGGGCCGCGGTTTTCCAATACACCCGTTTCGTCGTCAGCAAGGGAACGGCATCGTCCGCCAATGAAAAACGCATCATCGCCCCGAAAATAGACCGCGTTCCAACACCAGTGCGGTCGCGCTGAATCGTTCCTTCAGTCCATATCCGCTGCATCAGCGCGAGATATTGCTCTTCATAATGCGGTGCAGATGCCATGTCGGGAAAGTTAGAACGTAGCATTGATTTTGGCAACCGCCGCTTGCTGCTAAATAATCGGCTTGAAACCGAAAAACCGCCAAATTATATCAGCAACCTGCATCCGGTATTTTCGGACGAAACCGGTTGCGGGTCGGGAAATAGCTCAGCCTGGTAGAGCACTGCCTTCGGGAGGCAGGGGCCGGAGGCTCGAATCCTCTTTTCCCGACCAGTTATCAATAACTTATTATCAGGCCACTTCAATTTGGCGCGTCTCCTCCATTTAAAAAGGGTCTTTTTAGGGGTCTTATTGCTTTCGCTTGGGAATGTCTCTTTTAACGCTTCCATTAGCGCCAGTCCAAGGGGCATTTCCGCATAGGGCACAGCCCGCCGCTGGCTTCCAACCCCTATTGCAGTTAGTCGCCAAGCAGAATGCGGCCTACTGCAAAACCCGACGGGTTTCACCTTGTTCGCAAAATTCTCATCGGGGCATTGACGTTTAATCCTCCCCACCGTGAATCGGTGGGGAGGATTCGATAAACTTACTCTTCGTCAGGATCCTTGACCTTGAACGGATCGGTAACCGCTGGTTGGACAGGCAGCGGCTGACGGGGCAGTGTTTTAGCGCTGTTAGCCGATTGCCAGAGCATCCCCGCCATCACTACGGCAGCCTGCCGCATATCTTCGGCTTTCAAATGGTCGAACGTGTCGGCATTGCTGTGGTGGGTGCGGGTCGAATAATCGAGCGGGTCCTGAATGAACTGGTACGCTGGCACGCCGACCGCTTGCATGAAAACATGGTCAGTGCCGCTGGTGTCGGCGGCGACAACACGGCTGGCGTCCATGCCCGAAAAGGGAGAGAGCCATTCCTTTAGCAGCGGCACAGCGGCGGCATTGCCCTCCGCATAAATGCCGCGGAATTTGCCAGAGCCATTGTCCATGTTGAAATAGGCTTTGAGGTCATTGTAGCCCGGCTGCGGAATAATCGGGTAACGGTAGGTCCAATCGTAAAAGGCCTCGAGACCATTTGGGTCGGTGCCCGGCTTCGGTTCGCGGCGGGCGAGATATTTTTCAGTGTAGGCTCGGCTGCCGATCAGTCCTTGTTCTTCGCCAGACCAGAGCGCGAAGCGGATGGTGCGCTTCGGCGTCCCCATGCGCTTCAGGATACGCGCGGCCTCCATCACCACGGCGCTGCCCGCTGCATTGTCGGTGGCGCCGTCGCCAGCAACCCAGCTATCGAAATGCGCGCCGGCCATGACATAGCCCGCTTTAGGGTCGCTGCCCGGGATTTCGGCAATGATATTATAGCCGTTGCGGTCGCTGTCGTCGAAGCGGACGTTGTTTTCGAACTCGATAACCGGCTTGCGGCCAGTTTTGGTCAGGCGAACGAGGCGGCGATAATCTTCCGCTGAAAGCTCAATGCCCGGCAGGTTGAGCGTGCGACCGGTGCGGAAATTATAGCCCGCGCCATGCACCAGCTTGCCATCGCGGTAGGACATCCGCACCCAGCCGATTGCGCCTTCGGTTTTCAAGAAGGCATCAAGCTTTTCGACAAATTCGACGCGCTTCAACCGCGCATTCAGTTCCTCCGGATCATATTCAGGCTGGTCGAACGCATCAAGCTTACCCAGTTCTTCGCTAGTCCAACGGCGAAACGCTGCCTTGTCAGGCTCCGAACCTGTTCCCGGCATCGAGATCATAACGATCTTGCCCGCAAGCTTGCCCTTATATTCGTCGAAATGGCGCAGCTTGGACATTGGCGCGACGATCACTTCACCCGATAGCACCCCACTGGTCGGCGGCGTCCACGCGACCGGGATCGCGGTCAATTGCAGCGGACGAGGAACGGTCATCCGTGCACTCGACGAGACGATTTCCCAACCGCGTCCGAAATCAAAAGGATCGCGGCGGACATTTTGCAGCCCCCAGCCGGTGAACTTGTCGATGGCCCATGCTTCGGCGCGGCGCATCGCGGGCGAGTTCGTCAGACGCGGCCCGATATCGTCGGTCATCTCCTGTGCAAGGCTCATGACCTGCGACCTGTTCATGCCTTCGTCAACTAGGCGGTTAGTTTCATCGACCTGCGCGGCGGCGGGCATGGCAATGGCAAGCGCTGTCAAAGACAGGGCGGCAAAATACTTTCGAATCATAAAGTTCCCCAGCGTGAATGGATGATTGCATCTATTCACGGCCAAGTCTGATTTGCAAGTATATGACGCCGGCTTTCTGCGGACGCCGACCCCTATTTTGATTTCAAAAGCTTGTGATTAGGCAGTTATACAAACCTGCCAACGCATTCAGACCCAACACTGCGGTCTATAGAATAATATTGAAAATGGTCGGGGTGACAGGATTCCAGCAAATAGCTGGAATCACTTAAGAAAATAAGGCATATTCCCCTACACAGCACCTGCACAGTTATGGAACTCCGCGCGCTTTCGCTCCAAACCTGCACAGTTTCTGCACAGCGGAGTATG
>NZ_JBGSRI010000042.1:0-11659 GCF_041737645.1 Sphingorhabdus sp. | reverse complement strand
GCCCGCACCTGCTGCGGCTGCGGCTGCGCCCCAACCGGTTGCCACGGCACCTGCGCCTGCGCCTGTTGCGGCACCTGCCGAAAATTCCGACCTGCCTTTATCGCCAGCCGTCCGGCGTCTGGTGCTTGAACTCGGCATCGACCCGAGCAAAATCAAAGGCACCGGCAAAGACGGCCGCCTGACCAAGGAAGATGTTGTTGCGGCTGCAAAGGGTGCGCCTGCCGCTGCACCTGCCGCCGCTGTATCGGTTGCTGCGCCCGCGGTTGCCGGTCGTCAGGAAGAACGAGTCCGCATGACCCGCCTGCGCCAGACCGTTGCCAAGCGCCTGAAGTCGGCGCAGGAAACCGCCGCATTGCTGACCACTTTCAACGACTGCGACATGAGCGAAGTGATTGCCGCGCGCGAGAAGTACAAAGATTTGTTCGAAAAGAAGCACGGCGTGAAACTCGGCTTCATGAGCTTCTTCACCAAGGCCGTCGCGCTTGCCGTGCACGATATCCCGGCGGTCAACGCGCAGATCGACGGTGATGAAATCGTCTATCACAATTATCTCGACGTCTCGGTCGCAGTCAGCGCGCCGAACGGCCTGGTCGTCCCCGTCGTCCGCAACGCCGACAAGCTGTCCTTTGCCGATATCGAAAAGGCCATCGGCGATTTCGGCGCACGCGCCAAGGCAGGCACGCTGACCATGGAAGACATGGCCGGCGGCACCTTCACCATTTCCAACGGCGGCGTTTTTGGCGGCCTGATGTCGACCCCGATCATCAACCCCCCGCAGTCTGCCGTGCTCGGCCTGCACCGTATCGAGGATCGACCGGTCGTGCGAAACGGCGAGATCGTCATCCGTCCGATGATGTACCTCGCGCTCAGCTACGACCACCGCCTGATCGACGGCCGCGAGGCAGTGACCGCGCTGAAGACAATCAAGGAAGCGATCGAAGACCCCACCCGGTTGCTGATCGACCTTTAAGGAGCCGATAATATGGCAGAACAAGATTATGACCTGATCGTCATCGGCGCAGGTCCCGGCGGTTATGTCGCAGCAATCCGCGCCGCCCAACTCGGCTTGAAAACCGCCTGCGTGGAAAGCCGCGAAACATTGGGCGGCACCTGCCTGAATGTCGGTTGCATCCCGTCCAAGGCGATGCTGCACGCGTCCGAACTTTATCATGAAGCCCATTCGGGTGCGCTCGCCAAATTCGGCATCGACTTCAAAAGCGTGGCGCTGAACCTTGACCAGATGCAGGCTGAAAAGACGAAGGCAGTGGGGGAGTTGACCGGCGGAATCGAATTCCTGTTCAAGAAAAACAAGGTCGACTGGCTGAAAGGCCACGCCGCCTTTACCTCACCGAATAGCATCGATGTCGCGGGCAAAATCTACACCGCAAAGAAAATCATGATCGCCACGGGCTCCTCGGTCACGCCACTACCCGGTGTGGACATTGACCAGAAGGTCATCGTCGATTCCACCGGCGCGCTGGCTTTGTCCAAAGTGCCGAAGCATATGGTTGTCATCGGTGGCGGTGTGATCGGGCTGGAACTTGGTAGTGTTTGGCTGCGTCTCGGTGCCGAGGTTACGGTGGTAGAATATCTTGACCAGATCCTGCCCGGCATGGACGGCGAAGTCCGCAAGGAAGCCGCCAAGATTTTCAAGAAGCAGGGCTTCAATATCCGCACCGGCACCAAAGTCACCGGCGCAAGCGTCAAGGGTGGCAAGGCCACACTAACCGTTGAACCCTCCGCAGGCGGTGCATCCGAGAGGATCGAAGCCGATTGCGTCCTCGTCGCCATCGGTCGCAGGCCCAATACCGAGGGCCTCGCGCTCGAAAAGGCCGGTCTCACCACCAACGCCCGTGGTCAGATCGACATCGGCCATGATTTCCAGACCAGCGTCCCCGGCATCTACGCCATTGGCGACGTCGTCCCCGGCCCGATGCTCGCGCACAAGGCAGAAGATGAAGGAATCGCCGCCGCCGAATTTACCGCAGGCCTCACAGGAATAGTGAACCATGACGTCATTCCCGGCGTCGTTTACACCTATCCGGAAATCGCGAGCGTCGGCCTGACCGAGGAAGAAGCCAAGGCAAAGGGCGAGATAAAGGTCGGCAAATTCCCGATGATGGCGAACAGCCGCGCCAAGACCAACCGCGACACCGACGGTTTTGTGAAAGTCATCGCCGATGCCAAAACCGACCGCGTGCTCGGCGTCCACATGATCGCCTCGATCGCGGGCAGCATGATCGCCGAAGCTGCACTGTCGATGGAATTTGGCGCGACGTCCGAAGACATTGCCTATACCTGCCACGCCCATCCCACCCAAGCCGAAGCCTTGAAAGAGGCGGCGATGGCGGTAACGGGCAAGCCGATCCATATGTAGGCGTGATCCAGGAGGCCGTCCAACTGGCCCCGGCCCTGATCGCCTGGCTCGACGTGTTCGGCATTGCGGTCTTCGCCGCATCGGGCGCGTTGGCCGCAGCACAACGCGGCCAGACGCTCGTCACCTTTTCCTTTTTCGCGCTGGTCACCGGCGTTGGCGGGGGCACGGTGCGCGATCTGTTGATCGGTGCGCCGGTGTTCTGGGTGCATGACTGGCGCTTTGCCGCCACTTGTCTGGTGACGGCCGGGCTGGTGTGGGTCACCCCAAAAACCTTCTGGAACGCCCGCGCGCTCGACTGGTTCGATGCCATCGGCATTGCCATCTATGCCGTATTTGGCGCGTGGAAATCCCTGACGCTGGGCGTACCCTTGCTGCCCGCGATGATGATGGGCGTTATCACCGCCTGCGTCGGCGGCATCATCCGCGACGTGTTGGCAGGTGAACCGTCGATCCTGCTCAAACCCGAAATCTATGTCACCGCCGCCGCGCTTGCCTCTGGCCTGTTCGTGCTGCTGCTCTGGCTTGGCCTACCCGTGCTTTTGGCTGCGGGCCTGAGCGCACTGGCCGGTTTCATCCTGCGTGCGATGGCTATCCTGAAAGGCTGGGCCATTCCCGCTTATAGCAAATAATAACCAAATAGGTTCTTTTCCTTGACAGCGTGACGGTGTGTCTTTTAGATAAGGGTACAGTCGCAAAGCCGGGGTCGCCGCCTTTGCGCCTGTTTCCCCACATCTTGAAAGGACCCTGTCATGCGAACCCGCATATCCCGTCCGCCGCGCTGGCAGGCGCGCTTTTTGAAAGCGCTGGCCGAAACCGGCAACGTCAGACTGGCCAGTGACAAGGCGAAGGTCAACAACGCCTCTGTTTACCGCAAAAGGCAAAGGGACCCTGAATTTGCCGCCGACATGGAAGCCGCCCGGGCGCAAGCCAATACGCGTCTGGCCAACGAAGACCGCCCGACTCCCTCCGGCGCGCGGTGGGACAGCGATGGTTCGGCGCTGATCATCACGCAAAGCGCCAACGGCGTGCCCCGCCGGACCCAACGCGCAGGACCAAATGGCTGGACCCGCGCGGAAGAAAAACGGTTCCTCGACACGCTCGCCACAACTTGCAATGTGACGATGGCCTGTGCTGCGGCGGGGCATAACCGCCCTTCGGCTTATACCCGCCGGAATAAATGGACACCTTTCGCCAAGGAATGGGCCGAAGCGTTGAAAATCGGCCTACAGGCCATGGAGGTCCGCCTGCTCTATGACGCGATTGACCAGACCGACAATTATTATATCGGCGTCCCGCGCGAAATCCGCCCGGGCCGGTTTGACGAGGCAATCCGGCTTCTGTCCTTTTACGAAAAGCGACGGGGTCATCAGCGCGTTGCCTGGAACCGGGCACCGGTCGATGTCGAAGCCGTAAAGGAGTCGATCATCCGCAAAGCCGAAGCACTCGGAGCTGCAGAAGCACGGCGCAAGGCGAAGAAGCCTTTGTGGGAATAAGGGGTGGAATGTTGGGCCGGGGGCTATTTTCGTCAGAAGGAAGATAGGGAAGAAGGGAAAAGGGATCGAGTTCTCCTCTCTCCTTCAGGGGAGAGGATACGGAGCCTTGGCCTTCAGGCCTAGGCGTAGTTGGAGAGGGGGAGTTCGCGCACGCACCTCACCGTCGAACCCCTCTCCGCTGCGACTAGCGAATAAATTCGCAAGTCTCGCTCCTCTCCCCTGAAGGAGAAAGGGAAACGGGGCGATTTTTTCACCTCACCGTCACCCTGAACCAAGTTCAGGGTGACGGGTTTGGAAGGGGATAGTTTTTTGTCATATTTGGGCTTGCACCCCATAAGGGTTGATGGTCAAAGCGGGCGGAGCCTTCGGCGCTATATTCATCTAGAGGAGAAGAAACATGTACAGCCATATGATGGTCGGCAGTAACGATATTGCCCGTTCCAAGAAATTTTACGACGCAACATTTATTGCGATGGGTGGCAAGGAAGGCATTCTGGATCCCAAAGGTCGCCTTATTTATATGCACAATGGCTCGCTGTTTCTGGTCACGCCACCAATTGACGGGCAAGCTGCTACGGCTGGAAATGGCTGCACCGTTGGTTTTGGAATGACCCCTGAAGTCGCCGATGCGTGGCATGAGGCTGGCGTTGCCAATGGCGGCACAGCGATTGAAGACGCGCCCGGCATTCGTGAAGGCAATGGCATGAAGATGTATCTTGCATATTTGCGCGATCCGGATGGCAACAAATTGTGCGCCTTGCACCGCGTAACCGACTAAACAAGGACCCCTTGCATGACATTCGAAACGGTTTCTACAAACACCGCTTTTGGGGGTGTGCAGGGCGTCTATAAACATCATTCTACCGCGACGGGGACGGACATGACCTTTTCGGTCTATGTCCCGCCCCACGCGCCGGGTGCCAAATTGCCTGTAATTTGGTACCTGTCCGGTCTCACTTGCACCCATGCCAATGTCACCGACAAGGGCGAATTTCGCCGCGCCTGTTCGGAACTTGGCCTGATATTCGTCGCGCCCGATACCAGCCCGCGTGGCGAGAATGTCCCCGATGATCCCGATGCCGCTTATGATTTTGGACTAGGCGCGGGTTTTTATGTCAATGCGTTGGTCGAACCTTTTGCCGAACACTACCGGATGCGCGGCTATATCGAGAGCGAATTACCGGCTTTGGTGGCGGAGCATTTCCCTGTCGATATGCAACGGCAAGGGATTATGGGGCATTCGATGGGTGGCCATGGCGCGCTGACAATTTCATTACGTAACCCCGCAAAGTACAAGGCGACGTCGGCGTTCGCGCCCATAGTTTCGCCGCTAAATTGTCCTTGGGGTGAAAAAGCTTTGGGCGGCTATCTTGGGCCGGATCGGGAAACATGGGCTGAATATGACAGTTGCGCCTTGATCGAAGGGGGTGCCCGATTACCTGATTTGCTGGTCGATCAGGGCGAAGCAGACAATTTCCTCGCTGACCAGCTCAAAACGCATTTGCTGGTGACGGCGTGCGAGGCCGCCGGACAAAAGGCAACAATCCGGATGCAGCCGGGCTATGACCATAGCTATTATTTCATCTCCACCTTCATGGCCGACCATCTCGCTTGGCACGCAGAGCGGCTCAAGGCCTAGCCAATCTTGCATTTGCCCGATAATTGCACGCGGTACGCGGGTGTAGCTCAATGGTAGAGCAGCAGCTTCCCAAGCTGAATACGGGGGTTCGATTCCCCTCACCCGCTCCAGCGTTTCGCAAAGGTCCTTTTGTCATCCTTGACGACGCCCGCATTTCGGGGGCTGCGCCGGCGCGGATATATTCCGGTCCGGTGGCCGTTTTGACCGCGCAGACCGAAAATGAGGTGGGCGATCTGCTCGAAAATCTGCGGTCGGCGCGCAAAGATGGCCTGCACGCGGCGGGTTTTCTCAGCTATGACGCAGGCGCCGCATTTTTGCCTCAACTTCCCGCTGCATCAACCGGTCCACTTGCGTGGTTTGGATTATTCACAGATTATCAAGAACTTGGGTCAGACGCCATAACGTCATGCCTGCCCGACCCGGCAGGATCATGGTTGTCGCCGCTGAAACCGCAGATAAGCCGGGACGATTATGCAAGGGCCTTTGCCGCGGTGCAGGATTATATCAAGGCGGGCGATATCTATCAGGCGAACCTGACCTTTCCGCTCACTGCCGACTATGCAGGTGACCCGCTTGCGCTTTACGCCGCGCTGCGCCCGCGGGCTGCGGCGGGCTATGGCGGCGTGATTTGGACAGGCGAGCGTCATTATCTGTCATTTTCGCCCGAATTGTTTTTTGCAGCCAAAGACCGGCGCGTTACGACAAAGCCGATGAAGGGAACCGCCGAGCGCAGGGCGGATCCGGCCGCTGATTTGGCAGAAGCGGTAATGTTGCGGACCGATCCGAAACAGCGCGCCGAAAATCTTATGATTGTCGATCTGTTGCGGAACGACTTGTCGCGTGTGTGCACGCCTGGATCGGTCGCCGTTCCCGACCTATTCCACGTCGAAAGTTACCCGACCGTCCATCAGATGACCTCGACCGTTACCGGACTGTTGCGCCCCGAACAGGACGCAATAGATGTGATAAAGGCGCTTTTCCCATGCGGTTCCATTACCGGCGCGCCGAAAATCCGTGCGATGCAGATTATCGCACAGACCGAAGCTGCACGGCGCGGGCTGTATTGCGGGTCTATCGGACGGATTGACGCCAACGGCGATGCAGCCTTTAATGTGGCCATCCGGACTTTTACCTTGTGCGAAACGTCGAAGACGGTTTCATTGGGCTTAGGATCCGGCATTATCGCAGATTCCGACGTGAATGCGGAATGGGCGGAGTGTCTGGCGAAGGGAGATTTTGCAAAATTGGGTGGCTATGGCTTTGATCTGATCGAGACAATGCGCTTTGAACCGGCACAGGGGTTATTGCGGCTTGAGCTTCATCTGGAGCGCATGAGAGCAAGCGCACATGCATTCGGTTTCGAATTCGACCGGCATGAAGCACGCAACCGGTTACACGCTGCAACCTTTCATCTTGATATGTTGTCCAAGGTAAGGCTGCTCGCGTCAAAAAAGGGCGCAATTGCGATCGAGGTCCGGCCACTGACCGAGACATCCGACTGGCGCGTGGCAGTGGTTCCCCTGCCTGTTGATAGCGGCGACTTCCGTCTGCGCCACAAAACCAGCGACCGCGCTTTTTATGACGAGGCGCGGCGATCCCGCCCCGATTGCGACGAGGTTCTGTTCATCACCCCGGACGGACTTCTGACCGAAGGCAGCATTACCGCTCTTTTTGTCGAGCGCGACGGAAAGCTGCATACGCCCCGGTTGGAAACAGGACTGCTGCCCTCTGTCCTGAGGCGCGAGTTGGTCGATATGGGACAAGCATTGGAGGCAGACCTGTTCGCTGCTGATCTGGACGCGCCTTTTTATGTCGGCAACTCTTTGCGGGGATTAATCCGGGCCACAAGGGTTGCGTAATTTTCGGTGAGGCATTAGGGGCAAGCGCGCAATTTGCGTTCAATTCAGCCCGTGAAAGCCAGTCCCATGATCGACCGCCTGTCCGCCGCCCTCGGCCGGATCGCCCCTTCCGCCACACTTGCCATGTCGGGCCGGGTGATTGACCTGAAGGCACAAGGCATTGATGTCATTGGGTTGTCGGCGGGGGAACCTGATTTTGACACCCCTGACTTTGTCAAGGACGCCGCAATTCAGGCGATACGCGATGGCATGACCAAATATACCGCGGTCGACGGCATCGCCCCGCTGAAACAGGCAATCATCGCGAAATTCAAGCGCGACAACGGTATCGATTACACCCCCAAACAGATCACGGTAAATTCGGGCGGCAAGCACACATTGTTCAATGCGCTGGTCGCCACTCTGGACAAGGGTGACGAGGTCATTATCCCGGCGCCTTATTGGGTCAGCTATCCCGATATCGTGCAATTTGCTGGCGGCACGCCGGTCATTGTCATGGCGACCGCGGCGCAGAACTACAAGATTACGCCGGAACAACTGGACGCCGCAATTACACCCAAGACCCGCTGGCTAATCCTCAACTCCCCGTCCAACCCGACCGGGGCTGCATATAATGCGATCGAGCTGAAAGAACTGGGAGAGGTGCTACTGCACCATCCGCACGTCATGCTGCTGACCGACGATATGTATGAACATATCTGGTATGCACAGTCGCCCTTTGCGACGATGCTGCAGGTGTGTCCCGGTCTGTATGACCGCACACTTACCATGAACGGCGCGTCCAAGGCCTATGCCATGACCGGCTGGCGCATCGGCTATGCGGGCGGGCCTGCGTGGCTGATCAAGGCGATGGCTGATTTGCAATCGCAATCGACCAGTAACCCTTGTTCGATCAGCCAATATGCAGTGCTCGCCGCGCTGAACGGACCGCAGGATTTTCTGCGCGAACGCAATGCCGCGTTCAAGGAGCGCCGCGATCTGGTCGTCGCGATGCTGAACGATGCGCCGGGGCTGAGCTGCCCCACGCCGGAAGGCGCCTTCTATGTCTATCCTGACGCCAGCGGCGTCATGGGCAAAGTGACGCCTAAGGGGAAGAAGATCGAAAGCGATGCCGATTTGATTGACTATTTCCTCGACGATCACCGCGTTGCCGCTGTGCATGGCGGTGCTTTTGGATTGTCACCTGGCTTCCGTATTTCCTACGCAACCTCGGCGGAAATACTGAAAGAAGCTTGCACACGCATCCAGTCGGCGTGCGCCGCGCTCGTTTGAGCGCATATGAGCAGATAATAACGGCCCGTTAAGCGCGGTTTAACGCGCGCTCTGCATGAAACCTTTTGCGACCCGGTAACGTATTTGTTCGTGTCGCCGAATAGGCGTTAACAAGAGAAACAACATGGACCGTATTTTCGACTTTGTGCGATCAGATCTTTTCTTAAGCCTTTTGGGCGGCTTTGCCCTTGGGGTTGCAGGATTGGTGATGGTCGATCCGGCCACAGCCAATACTAAAGAGGTTGAAGCCACAGGGTCGTTATTGGTTGGAGCGTCTATTCATGAAGAAATTGCATCACCTCGATAAGCTCGCCGCCCTTTTAGCTGCCGTCGCCTTTACGGCCGCGTGCGGTTCGGCCCCCATTGGTATGGCCCATGCCGCAGAAGGCATCCGCATCGCCGCCCCCAAATTGCCGGTTGTCGAACCCAAAACCACGCAGACCGCAGTGTTCGCTGGCGGCTGTTTCTGGGGTATCGAAGGCGTCTTTGAACGCGTCAAGGGCGTAACCAGCGTTGAATCGGGTTATTCGGGTGGCACCAAAGCCAATGCCGATTATGATCTTGTCAGCGGCGGACGCACGTCACATGCTGAATCGGTCCGTATCCGCTACAATCCGGCGGTGGTCAGCTACAATGATTTGCTCCATATCTTTTTTTCAGTGACGCACGATCCCACGCAACTGAACCGTCAGGGTCCAGATAGCGGCAGCCAGTACCGCACCGCCATTTTTCCAGCCAACGTCGCCCAGCGCAAAGCCGCATCGGCCTATATCGCGCAACTGGGAAAAGCGGGTTACTGGAAAAAGCCCATCGTCACGAAAATCGAAACCTTCAGCTTTTTTGCGGCCGAAGGTTATCATCAGGATTTCATGGCCAAAAACCCGTCACATCCGTATATCGTGACCTGGGACAAGCCCAAAGTTGCCAGTTTGAAACGACTTTTCCCCACACGCACGCGGTAAGGTTGCTTCTTACGTAACTGGTGCTGGCGTTAGATACCGGCATACCAGTCATAATCATGGGCATCTTCCCAATAGCCGCCCTTGCCACCGAAAAATTTCTTGAGATCGTCGGTTGCTTCGATCCGCATGACATATTTCGCCTGCTTATAACCCAATTGCCGTTCGACACGCAGACGCAAGGGCGCGCCGTGCCGAACCGGCAATACACCGTCATTCATGCCCCATGCCAATATCGTCTGCGGGTGGAATGCATCGATCAGATCAACGGATTCATAATAAGGAACGCCCGGCCCCCATTGATCGGCGCAATGAAAGACGATGTAGCGCGCCTTGGTCGACAGATCCGCCTGCTTCAGCAACATACCGAGCGGGGTTCCGCGCCATTTTCCAATCGCACTCCAACCCTCGACACAGTCATGCCGGGTAATTTGCTCACGCGAAGGCATCGCCATCAATTTGGCGAGATCCAGGTTTAGCGGATTGCGTACCATGCCATCGATCCGCAATTGCCAGTCGCTAAATTTGGTTGCCAAATGGGCGGCATATTCCGCTGTGCCCCCCGTTATCGATCCATTGGCCTTGAAAACAGGCGAAATATCGGCTGCACTAAATTCGGGTGCGAGCGCACTGCGGTCCGAAATGAGTCGATGTGCGCCCTTATTCAAGGCCTCGCCTGTACGAAGAAAAGACCGGAATCCTGCATTTTCGGTGAGTGCATCACAACCGGACAATAGCAAACCGCCA
The DNA here is from genome assembly GCF_041737645.1 of Sphingorhabdus sp. GTDB lineage: Bacteria > Pseudomonadota > Alphaproteobacteria > Sphingomonadales > Sphingomonadaceae > Sphingorhabdus_B. The sequence goes on along the minus strand of NZ_JBGSRI010000042.1, from coordinate 1,313 downwards.
CCGCCCAACGCCGCTGCGCTCAGGAATTTCCGGCGTGGCAAAATCATTTTGCTATCGGTCATGCTGGCTCTCCTTGTGGTGCTTGAGGTGCTTGCGGTTCAAAGCTTGGTTCAACTTTTCCCGGCAGCCTGTATTTGCCGGTAATCATCGAACGCAATTCGTTAATCGGTCCGGCAAGAACGACCATCGTGATATGGACAAAGAAAAAGCCGACCAGCCCGAACGCTGCAATAAAGTGGAGAGAGCGGGCCGATTGCCGGCCTCCAAATATGTCCAGTAACCACGGCCATGCCGCATTCATCGCAGGTGACATCGTCAAGCCGGTGAAGATAATCAGCGGCAAAAGAACAAATATCACTCCGATGTAGCTGAGTTTTTGCAGTATATTATAATCTTTTGCAGCCGCGCCGGTCGGAAAGCGTAACCGGGCGTGTTCTTTGATATCATGCAATATGTGGCGCGGGGACCATTCCCGTTTGCGGATATGCAGATCTTTGCGAACATGCCCGTTCCAAAGCGAACGCGCCATGTACAGCGTCAGCGCAACCGCCAATATCCAGGCAAAGGTAAAATGCCAACGCCGCGCCGCTTGGAGATCATAAGCCGACGGGATGGTAACCCAATGCGGAAAGGCGCGGCGCTTGATTTCGCCTTCAGAATTCTTCCAGATGCCCAGAACGCCTGTGGTTTCAACACGCACGCCCGCAATTTCAACGAAGCCGGTGTCGCCCGCATCATCAATGATCAACCAGGCCTTGTCGTCATTTGCGCCATAATCGCCCCAATAAAGACGTGCATGGGCATTGAAGATCATCAATCCGCTCATGAGCATCACAAGCAATGTCAACGCGTTGGTCCAATGCCATAACCGCGTGGACAGGCGATGCCGCTTGATAACGTCCCCCGGCTTCAATTCTGTATGATCCATCCCAAATCCCCCTTTGGCGAAAATAATTTGCCAGAGATGGTTCGAAGAGAACAGCGATAAAGTTACAAGCCGCGGGGAAATAAGATTTCGCTCTTCCCTCTCCCCTTCAGGGGAGAGGTACGCAGTCTTATGGCTATAGCCATTAGACGAAGTGGAGAGGGGGAGTTGGTGCGCAGACCTCACCGTTGTGGCCCCTCTCCAACTGCGCCTAGGCCTTGCGGCCAAGGCTTCGTATCCTCTCCCCTGGTCGGGGTGACAAGATTCCAGCAAATAGCTGGAATCACTTAAGAAAATAAGGCATATTCCCCTACACAGCACCTGCACAGTTATGGAACTCCGCGCGCTTTCGCTCCAAACCTGCACAGTTTCTGCACAGCGGAGTATG
>NZ_JBGSRI010000002.1:0-2893 GCF_041737645.1 Sphingorhabdus sp. | reverse complement strand
GATCACAAGGAAATTGCCGCTGCCGCAAGCCGGATCGAAAACGCGGATTTTGGCCATGCGGTTGCGGAGATTCAGTAGCTTGCGCCCATTGTCGTCCGCTTCCTCCAACTGCGCGCGCAGATTATCGAGGAACAGCGGATTAAGAACTTTCAGGATGTTCGGGACACTGGTGTAGTGCATCCCAAGCGCGCCGCGCTCCTCATCATCGGCCACGGCCTGAATCATGCTGCCGAAAATGTCGGGGTTGATCTTTTTCCAATCGAGGCTGCCGATGTTGATGAGGTAGGATCGGGCGATCTTGCTGAAACGCGGAACCTCGGTGCTGCCCGAAAACAGCCCGCCATTCACATAGGGGAACCTGTTTGCCCACAAACGTATTCCCGCCGCTTCCCGATAGCGATTTTCGGGCTTACCTTCGTGCCGCGTCGGCGTGTTCATCGCCAAGAATATGTGGCTGATGACCTCGTGCGTGTTGGAGCTGTCCGCTTCGGACATTTTCTGCACTTCTGCCGTAAACAGGCCGGTGCCGTTGAAGATGTCGGTGTCCTCGGCGAAAAAGCAGAAGATCAGCCTCGCCATGAAATGGTTCATGTCGGGGCGGCGCTCGGCGGTCGCCCATTCGGCATTGTCTTTCAGCAGCTCGACATAGAGCTTGTTGAGCCGTCCCGTGGCCCGAATGTCGAATGAGCTTTCGCGGATTTGCTTGACCGTGGTGATGCCTGCCAGCGGCAGGAAGAACCCGAAATGATCGGGAAACTTGGCAAACTCACACGCGATGGGCGGATCGTCGCTGGTGACGTCTTCGGCCTGTAGCGTTTCGCCGTCCGTAGCGAGGATGAACTTGGCTTTGGCTGACGCCGTTTTCGGGCTATCGCGCAACGCCTTCAACGTCGCATCGACCTCACCCGCCGAGCATGTTGCCAAGTGAATGTTGCTGCGCTGAAGAATGCCGCCAGTGACATCGGAGGCATTGGAGCCACCGGCAGCGCGAAGGCGCTTTATCGTGGTCTCCTTGTTCCCAAAGGCGGCTAAAAATTGATAAGCAAATTCGGCCCGATCAAAGGGCTGACTTGCGAGTTCCGATACTGCTTCTTCGATTTCTACGGCATTCATTCTAAACTATTTTCCTGCACCTCTTACGATGCTTCTGATCGGTGTGTTCCGGGTGACGCACGGTTGCGGCCAGAGATTGTTTCGGGGTAGCGGACGACGAGGAGATTGTCACCGAGTTCCGAACTTACCGCCCCAGAGTGCCAGCGGCACGGCGGCTCGAAGACGCGGGGTTGGGGGCTGCTTGAGGCTCGGCGCATCCTTAATCCCATCCCCGCTTGGCAACATTGCCAATCGAGTAGCACCAGCGGTGCATTGCCAATGTCGCAAAGGTGGGTTGAAGGCACAAGCACGGGTCGGCGCTTCCGGGCCGGTCGCTTCATTTCCGAACCCATGCTCGCGCTAGCGTTTGGAGCGTGGCGGCTTCATTTGCTCTTTCGCCTTGATCGACTGCGTGGCCCTTGCCGTGGCTTCCTGCTTGTCAATTTCAGCGTTCATTTCGGTGTGCATGGCATCCCATCCGCCAATGCCCATCAACACGCGGTCGGCATGTTTGATGGTGTTTACATGGCCATAATGCTGCTCGATCATCTTGACCGACGTGCCCATTTGTTGGGCGAGGATATAGACATCGACGCCTGCGGAGAGCCTGAACGTCGCGTAGGTGTGGCGGAAGCAATAGGTGGTGCGGGGGATGCCGCTCGGACCGTCGCGCAAATTCGCGTATTTCAGCAACTCCTCGACGGTATCGCGGTAAAGCCAGACTGCGGGCTTGCCGTTGATGATCGTGAAAACTGCATCATCGGGCTTGGTGGCTTTGGACTGAGCGCGGACACGATCAAGATAGTCGCCGACACTTTTGGGCGCGATCAGATTGCGTTCTTTGCCCTTGCCCTGGACATAAATCACCAGAATGTCAGTGCCGTCTTTGTCCTTGGCTTTGGTGATGTCGCGCCACCGCAAGTTCTTCGCCTCGGGCGGTCGCATCCCTGTGTTGCACATGACGAGGATGAAATTGTAGCAATTCTGGCGATACCAGATGCCCTGCGGGGTCGTGGCTTCCTTCATCCATTTGCGGCCCACACTATGCAGCTTGCGATATTCCTCCAGCGTGAATTCGTCGCGCCGAGCGGATTTGAGTTTCGGCATCCCCTCGAACCGCAGATGGGCAGGCACATAGCGTTTACTGATCGCAAAGCTCATGATGGCGGCAAAGATGCTCATTTCGATGCGAATAGTGGAATCGCTGATCTTGCCGTTGCGCCGTCCAACGCCATTCTCGCGCCGCCATAACGGATACTCCGACCAGCGATCCTGACTGACAAGATGAATCTGGCTCGTGCCAACATAGGCGGCAAGTGGCCCATTGACCTTGTTTTTGACGTTCATCGCGCGGGCTTGGCTGACCTCGCCCGCATTCGCGCGCCGCTGCTGCATATTCGCATATTCCTCGGCCACATGCGAAAAAGACCGATTGAACACGGGAAGCTCATGCTTCACCATTATGCGGATATTGGCATAGTGCTCCAGCGCCTCGTCGAGCGCGGTATGCCGATCTGATGTTTTGAGCGAAATCGTCTTATAGCGATCCTCGTTCTGAATCCTGATGCGGCAGTAGTATCGGTCATGCCCGACATCGCCGCGCCGGAAGATGATAAGGCCTGCCTTGACCTGCTCCTTGTCGGTGATGAATTTCATTTCCCTTGCCTCACTGTGCAGAATCTGTGCAGATTGCGGCCCTAAGTCGTTGAATCGCCGTAGCTGTGTAGGTTCTGTGTGGGCAATAGTAGCAAAAAATGTTGTTTATTTCTAGGTATTTGTTATGATCCCTTCACCCGCTCCA
>NZ_JBGSRI010000027.1:0-6719 GCF_041737645.1 Sphingorhabdus sp. | reverse complement strand
GCGGCGGCGGCGGTGGTGGCGGTGGTGAAGGTCGCGGCCGTGGCCGTGGCGGTCGTGACGAGCGTCGCCCTGCACAAGAAGAAGATGATGGTACGATCGAAAAGCTTGTCCATATCAACCGCGTTTCCAAAACCGTAAAGGGCGGTAAGCGCTTTGGTTTTGCTGCGCTCGTTGTAGTCGGTGACGGACAAGGTCGCGTTGGTTTTGGACATGGCAAGGCGCGCGAAGTGCCTGAGGCCATTAACAAGGCAACCGCGGCTGCAAAGAAATCGATGATCCGCGTTCCATTGAAAGATGGCCGCACATTGCACCATGATGGCCGTGGCCATTTTGGAGCCGGTAACGTCACCGTTCGTTCGGCACCTGCCGGTACGGGGATTATTGCCGGTGGTCCAATGCGCGCCGTGTTCGAATCATTGGGCGTTGCGGACGTTGTGACCAAATCGGTCGGCACGTCGAACCCGTACAACATGGTCCGCGCAACCTTTGCGGCCTTGTCCGACCAGACAAGCCCGAAATCGGTAGCGCAACGTCGTGGCAAGAAAATCGCCGATCTATTGGGTCGCGGTGGCAGCAAGTCTGCTGAAGCCGACGCCGAAGCTATTGCGGAGTAATTGACATGGCGAAGATTAAAATCAAGCAGACCGGTTCGCCGATCCGTCGCCCCGCTTCGCAGCGCGCAACTTTGAAGGGACTTGGCCTCGACAAGATGAACCGCGTTGTTGAACTGGAAGATACCCCCGAAATACGTGGTATGATCCAGACGGTCCGGCACATGGTTGAGGTGCAGAAATAAATTTTCTCTCTCCCGCTTACGGGATAGAGGCGCGTAGTAAAGCGAAAGCGAGTGCATGATATGAAATTGAATGACATCCAGGATAATGAAGGCGCCCGCCATCGTCGTATGCGCGTGGGCCGTGGTATCGGTTCGGGCAAGGGCAAGACTTCGGGTCGCGGCCAAAAGGGCCAGACCAGCCGTTCCGGTGTTTCGATCGCCGGATTTGAAGGTGGCCAGATGCCCCTTCACATGCGTATCCCAAAGCGCGGCTTCAACAATATTTTTGCCAAAGACCATGCCGAAGTGAATCTGGGCATGATCCAGAAGTTCATCGACGCCAAGAAAATCGACATCAAGGCTGTTGTCGATCACGCTGCGCTCAAGGCCGCCGGTCTTGCCCGTGGTGGCAAGGATGGCGTCCGTTTGCTGGCCAAGGGTGAATTGACCTCGAAAGTCAATTTCTCGGTCGCCGGCGCTTCGAAAGCTGCTGTTGAAGCGGTTGAGAAAGCAGGCGGCAAGGTTGACGTTATCGTGAAGGTTTCGGCTTCCGAAAAGGCGGCGGCGAAAAAATCGTCGGTCAAAAACGCCGCGAAGAACGCCCAAAGCGCAAAATAAGACAGGCGACGGCGACTTCGCTCTTGTCATGCCAGCCCCGCTTCCCGATATGGGCTGGCGGGGTTTGACATTTCCGGTGGATATTCGATGAATGTCGGACAAAATTTGGGACCAAGCGGTGCAGCGCGATGAATGCGATGCCCGCCTGATCCGGGAACAAGGAAAGTAACACATGGCATCTCGAGCCGACCAAATGGCTTCGAACCTCAATCTTTCGAAGTTCGGGCAAGCGACAGAATTGAAAAACCGCATCTGGTTTACAATTGGCGCGCTCATCATTTTCCGTTTGTTGAGCTTTGTTCCTTTGCCCGGCGTCGACCCGGTCGCACAAGCCGCGCTTTATGCAAATAATGCCGCTGGCGGTGTTCTGGATATCTTCAACACCTTTTCGGGCGGAAGCCTGGAGCGGATGAGCCTCATCGCGCTTGGTGTGATGCCATATATTACGGCGTCTATTGTTGTGCAGCTTGCGGCATCATTGTCGCCTACCCTTGCCGCCATCAAGAAAGAGGGCGAAAGCGGGCGTAAGAAGCTGAACCAGTACACGCGCTACGGCACGGTATTTCTAACAGCTTTGCAAGGCTATTTCCTCGCGGCGGGTCTCGAAAGTCTGGCGGCGGCCAATGGAATTGGCGCGGTGGTGGAGCCGGGTCTCATGTTCCGGGTTGTCGCGACCATCAGCCTTGTCGGCGGCACCATGTTCCTGATGTGGCTGGGTGAACAAATCACGTCACGTGGTATCGGCAACGGTATTTCGCTTATCATCATGGCGGGCATTGTCGCGCAATTACCGCGTCTCGTCGTCAATCTCCTGGAAGGTGGACGGACCGGTTCGATCAGCGGCTTTGTCATCGTCGGCTTTATTATCATGTTTGTCGCGCTGACACTTTTGATCTGCTTCATGGAGCGCGGCCAACGCCGTGTTCTTATCCAATATCCAAAGCGCGCGACACAGCGCGGCATGATGCAGGCCGATCGCAGCCACTTGCCGCTCAAGATCAATACTGCTGGCGTAATTCCGCCAATTTTCGCGTCCTCTTTGCTGTTGTTACCAATCACCATAACCCAGCTGGGCGGGAATAAAGTCGCTGGCGAAAGCGCGATGGGCGATTTTGTAATTACCCTCAATCAATATCTAGCGCACGGACAGCCGGTATATTTGCTTCTGTACGGGCTCGGTATTGTCTTTTTCTGCTTTTTCTACACCGCGGTTGTGTTCAACCCGGAAGAAACCTCTGAAAATCTGAAAAAAGCGGGTGGCTTCATTCCGGGCATCCGGCCCGGGAAAAACACGGAATCCTATTTGGACTACGTTCTTACCCGCATCACCGTTTTGGGCGCGGCCTATCTCACGCTCGTCTGCTTGCTGCCGGATTATGTCATGGCGCAAACCGGCCAACAGCAATTTTTTGCGATCGGCGGTACAAGCTTGTTGATTCTGGTGAATGTCACTATCGACACGATTTCCCAGATTCAAAGTCATTTGCTCGCACATCAATATGGCGATTTGCTCAAAAAGGCGAAACTTAAAGGTGGCCGCACCCGGTAAACTGGGGCATCGGAACGATTGGGGGTAGGGCGTTTCATGAATATCATCTTATTGGGGCCGCCAGGCGCGGGAAAAGGCACGCAAGCAAGCCATTTGGTTGATGTGTATGGCATGGCCCAGCTTTCGACCGGCGACATGCTGCGTGCCGCGCGTAAAGCAGGAACCCCGCTCGGCGATCGGGTAGCCACAGTGATGGATTCCGGTGGCCTTGTTTCCGATGATATTGTGGATGATCTTATCGGTGAAAAACTGGACTCAATGCCACGCGACCAGGGCGCTATATTCGACGGCTATCCGCGAACGGCTGCACAAGCGCATTCGCTCGACAGGATATTGGCGGAACGTGGGCGGACGCTTGATTTTGTGATCGAGCTTGAGGTTGACGAAGACGCCTTGGTGGATCGCATCACCGGCCGCTTCACTTGCGGGTCATGCGGTGAAGGCTATCATGACCGCTACAAATTGCCGCAAAAAGACGGCGTTTGTGACAATTGTGGATCTACCGAATTCAAGCGCCGACCCGACGATAATGAAGAAACGGTCCGGACGCGGATGGCCGAGTATCGCGCCAAGACCGCGCCAATCTTGCCCATTTACGACGCGCGGGGTCTGGTTCGGCGGATCGATGGCATGGCTACGATTGCAGACGTCACAAAGGCGATTGAAACGATCATTGGCTGAAATGTGGTTTTGTGTCTTGCGGTTGAGACCGCGAGACGTCAAAAACCGGTTCATGAAAATTTCCCTCTTGGCGGCAACCTTGTTGGTTGCTCTCTCCTCTCCAGCGTTTGCCGAAGTGAAAGCTTCGTCGGACGCCGGCTTTAATGTTGTCCATCTCACCGCGGTCGAGGCAAAGCCGGAAGAAATCTGGAAACGCCTGATCGCGCCGAAAGATTGGTGGAGCAAGGCGCATAGCTGGTCGGGATCGAGCGATGGCTTTTACATCGATGCGCAGGCCAATGGCTGCTTTTGTGAGCTATTTCAGGAGAAGGGTGATGATGGCCGGCTGAAAACGGTGGGCAGCGTCGAACATATGCGCGTGATATTCGCGCAACCCCACAAGGTCCTGCGTATGCAAGGCGCCTTAGGCCCGCTGCAATCCGAAGCGGTCACTGGAACACTTACCGTTGCGATGGAACCGTCGAAAGACGGCACGACGACAAAGATCAGCTTCTCTTACGTCGTCGGCGGCTACATGCGTTACAAAGTCGCCGAAATCGCACCCGCCGTGGACAAGGTTTTGGGGGAGCAATTCCGAAATTTGCTATCTCCATACAAACCTTCGCAAGACGAGAACCTTGCGTCGCCCGACGGGTTTTCCCTGGATCTCGAAAATCTCGAAGATGCGGAGCCGATAGCAGCACCGGAAAGCGGCAGTAACAATTCCGGCATTGAGACATCGGATGGTCAACCCGATGTAAGCCCCCAATAGCCATCAATGTCGGTCATCACCAAAAAACACCTGATTAAGAAAGCCGAGATAGGCTGGTGTGAAATGGTCGATATTCCAAGCCTTGGCCTGACCCAGGTCCATGCAAAAATGGATACCGGCGCCGCGACATCATCGATTCATGCGACCCGGGTTAAACCTATCATGCGTGATGGGGTGCCTAGTGTTGAATTTTGGTTCCGTTTGAACGCAGGTGAAAAGCCAAAGCGATACGAAGCGGCGATAATTGACCGCAGGGTGGTGAGAAGTTCCAATGGAGAAAAACAGGAACGCTATGTCATCTCCGCGCAATTTTGCTTCGGTAAGCTTTGCTGGAATGGACAGCTCACCTTGGCAAACCGGCGGTCAATGGCGTTTCCCTTGCTAATTGGACGGCGGGCGTTAAGGCGCGGCTTTCTGGTCAATAGCGGACGGCGTTGGGTTCTCGGCAAGCCGACGGAATAAGGAATAAAATTCAGATGAAAATCGCGATGTTGGCGCGAAACGCCAACTTATATTCCCACCAACGACTGGTGGAGGCGGCCGTTGCGCGTGGGCACGAGATTGACGTGCTTAACACGTTGCGTGTGACGATGAACATTACCTCGCATCGTCCGGAGGCTTATTATCAAGGCGAAAAGCTCGGCAAATATGATGTGGTTATCCCCCGTATTGGCGCGTCAGTCACTTTTTACGGCCTCGCCGTGTTACGCCAATTTGAAATGATGAATGTCTGGCCTTTGAATGAAAGTGTGGCCATCGGCCGGTCGCGTGACAAATTGCGATCGTTGCAGATATTGGCAAAAAAAGGCCTGGGCTTGCCTGTTACCGCGTTCGCACATGATCCAAAGCAAACCGATGAAGTCATAAAAATGGTGGGCGGAGCGCCCGTCGTCATCAAGCTATTGGAAGGTACCCAAGGTATCGGCGTCGTTTTGGGCGAAACCGAAAAGTCGGCGCGTTCCGTGATCGAGGCTTTTCGCGGCGCGAACGTGAACATATTGGTGCAGGAATTCATCAAGGAAGCAAATGCGACCGATATTCGCTGCTTTGTAATCGGTAACAAGGTGGTTGCAGCGATGCAACGCAGAGGTGCCGAAGGGGATTTTCGTTCCAATCTCCATAGGGGCGGTTCGGCGGAGGCCATTCGCATAACGCCGGAAGAACGATCAACCGCCGTGAGGGCCGCACGGGCGATGGGTCTGAACGTGGCGGGCGTGGATATGCTTCGATCAAATCATGGCCCTGTCATCATGGAGGTCAATAGCTCTCCCGGACTCGAGGGGATTGAAAAGGCCAGTGGCAAAGACATAGCCGGCAAGATTATCGAGTTCATCGAAGAATATGCGGCCAGCGGCAAGACCAAAACAAAAGGCAAGGGATGACGGCCTCAGCCTATTGACAGAAATGGCGACTCACTGTACGCCGCGCACATTCCTAGTAACTGGCAATCCCAGCAACGCTGCAAGGCGTCCGCTGGTTTTTGTGCGTTCTTGGGTAAATTTAGCGTTGAGATAGGGTTCGTCCTTCGGGGCACCTGTGGAGCAGGAGTAATTAAATTGGCTCGTATTGCCGGGGTTAACATACCAACTAACAAGCGCGTGATCATTGCGCTTACCTACATTCACGGAATCGGTCGCACAAAAGCGGTCGAGATCGCGGACAAGCTGGGAATTGATCAAAGCCGTCGTGTGCAGGATCTTTCGGATGCCGAAGTCCTGCAAATCCGCGAAACCATCGATGCGGGTTACACCGTAGAAGGCGATCTTCGCCGGACAACATCGATGAACATCAAGCGTCTGATGGACCTCGCCTGCTACCGTGGCCTGCGCCACCGTAAGGGTCTTCCGGTCCGTGGCCAGCGCACGCATACCAATGCGCGCACCCGCAAGGGCAAGGCCAAGGCAATTGCTGGCAAAAAGAAATAAGACCGGGCCCCGCCCAACCTTATTTTTTCTGCATATTTCGAATAGGATACACAATTTATGGCACGCGAACCACAGCGCATTAAAAAGCGGGAACGCAAGAATATTTCGGCCGGTGTTGCCCATGTCAATGCCAGCTTCAACAACACGATGATCACGATCACCGATGCCCAGGGCAACGCGATCAGCTGGTCCTCGGCTGGCACCATGGGCTTTAAGGGCAGCCGCAAGTCTACCCCTTATGCCGCACAGGTCGCCGCAGAAGATGCCGGCAAGAAGGCCGCCGAACATGGCGTCCGCACGCTCGAAGTCGAAGTCAAGGGCCCGGGTTCAGGCCGTGAATCGGCTCTGCGTGCCTTGCAAGCCGTCGGGTTCACCATCACGTCGATCCGCGACGTGACCTCGATCCCGCACAACGGTGTT
>NZ_JBGSRI010000012.1:0-53342 GCF_041737645.1 Sphingorhabdus sp. | reverse complement strand
CCGCCAGCCGCGCCGCACCCGCAACTGTGGCCAACGCCAGCCGCGCCGACGTTTCTGCAGGTAAGCCGGCCGCAACGCCGCCTTGGGCCATGGCGTCGATAAAACGATAGACAAAGGCGGGGCCGGACCCGGCAAGCGCGGTAACGGCGTCCATCTGGGTTTCATCCTCGACCCAGACAGGTGTCCCCAATGGTGCCAAATAGGCGTTGAGAACCTCGCGATCCGGCATCGACAGCGTCGCCGAAAACAATCCCAATGGTGAAAGCCCCAGCGCCGCCGACAGATTTGGCATCAGCCGCACGATCTGCGTATCGGGAAACAAAGCGGCAAGAGCCGGGGTCATGGCGCCTGCCAAAATCGAAAGAACCAGCGCGTCTGGCGCAATCCGTGCGCGGATCGCAGGGGCAAGACTTTCCAGCATCTGGGGTTTGATACCCAAAAGGACCGTGTGAAATACTTCGTCCAGCGCATCGGTCGACGCGACATGGCGGACACCCAAAGGCAGATCCTGCGCCACAGGATCGATCACGGTAAAATCCGAAGGCGACCTTCCCGAAGCCAACCACCCGCGCAACATCGCACCCCCCATATTGCCGCAACCAACAATCAGCATCTGAGACGAAATTTCGGGCACATTATCCATCCTGCAATTCACACAAAGGTCATGCCCTATCTACACGCGGACGGCAACCTCAGGTAAAGCACCAAACCCTCGGGTGCGGGGGTTGGTGGGGTGCCTTCATGGCGTACTGCATCCGCGCGGGCGCGGTTGAGGATGACGGGGGGGACGTTCGCGTCGTGAAATATATGATCGGCCTCCCCAAGCAATCGCGCCGTTAACAAGGTCAGGTCATCGGCGTTGCCCGATAGCAGGGGTATTTCTACCAGACGGGAGGGCGGAGCTGCGCTACCTGAGTCCAACCACGCGTCGATCGCCGATGCGCCGTGGCTTTGGAACGGGTCTAACGAACCGCCTGCGGCAAAGGCCTGATCAAGCGCGCGGCGGCGGTCTGCGGCTTGGGGCCATTGGGCGCGAATGGCGTCGCGCGCATTGGATACGGATTTCGCAAGCATACCGAGATTTTCCGGCAGCAATGTCTCTATCCGTTGCCTGATGGCCTTGGCCATACCCGCCGAGGCACCGCCGGTTCCGATGGCGACCAAAACAGGTTCACGATCAACCAAAGCGGGTGTTGTGAAATCGCAATGTTCCGGCCTGTCTACAACATTGACCAGCAAACCTCGCGCTTTCAATTCAGCTGCACTGGCCAAAGCCTCTGCTTCGTCTTCCACAGCGACAAACGCCAGCACTGCCTCGTTGTCATCGGCATCTACGCAGATACCGCCAGCACGTTCGATCAATCGCCCTTTGGCATCCGCGGCGTCGCCTTCGCCGACCAGAATAACTTTCCGGCCCCGTAAATTCACGAAAATCGGGAGCTGGTCCATATCCCTTATTTCAGCCAATCCGGCACATGTTCGGCGGCTAAGATGGTTTCGGGCGAAATGCGCTCTGCGACTATCGCGAACTTGTCGCCGTCGACCAGCACTTCGGGTACAAGACCACGGCTGTTATAGGTGCTGGCCATCGTCGCGCCATAGGCTCCGGCGGTGCGGAAAATGGCCAGATCGTTGGCCACGACGACGTCAATCTCGCGTCCCATCGCAAAGGTGTCGCCGGTTTCGCAGACAGGGCCAACAATGTTGGCGGTCATTTTCTGTCCGTTGGGTTCAACCGCCTCAAAATCATGCCAAGCGTCGTACAGCGCCGGACGCGCAAGATCGTTCATCGCGGCATCGACTATGGCAAAGGGCAGATTACCTGATCCCGGCTTTACGCGGATGACGCGGGTTAATAAAATTCCGGCATTTCCGGCGATCACACGGCCCGGCTCGAACATCAGTCGTACACCCCAGTCACGGGTGATCCGGGCGACCATGGCCCCGTAATCGGACGGTTCTGGCGGACTGTCTTCAGCTTTATACTGGACGCCCAATCCACCGCCCAGATCTACATGCGTGATGCTGTGGCCGTTACCCCGCAAGTGGCGCATGAGCGCGCCGATTTTGCCAAAAGCTGTTTCCAGCGGCTCCAAACTCGTCAATTGGCTACCGATATGCAAAGCTACACCGCGCATATTGAGGCTGGGCAGAGCGTCAAGGCGTCCGTAAATTTCCGGTGCGCGGTGAATGTTCACGCCAAATTTATTGTCGGCCTTGCCAGTTGAAATTTTGCCATGTGTACCTGCGTCAACATCGGGATTGATGCGAAGTACGGCATTGGCAGGCAGGTTCAGCGTGTCGGCAAGTGTTGCCAACTCGCGTCCTTCTTCTTCCGATTCAATGTTGAACTGGCCAATGCCCGCCTTCAGGGCACGGACGATTTCTTCGGCCGTTTTGCCGACGCCTGAAAACACGATTTCTTCGGCCAGGATACCGGCTGCGAGCGCCCGATCCATTTCGCCGCCTGAAACGACATCGGCGCCATAGCCCTGACGTGCAAGCACTTTAAGGACAGCAAGATTGGGATTGGCTTTTACCGCGAACGCAAGATGCGGATTGTCCAATCCTGATAAGGCGTCACGAAAAACCTGTGCATGCCGTTCCAATGTGGCGCGGGAATAGACGTAGACCGGAGTTCCCACACTGTCGGCAATCGCGGGCAGGGGCACATCTTCGGCGTGCAACACGCCATTTATAAGATCAAAATGGTTCATGGAAGACTGGGCTTATTGTTATTTCGGTGAAGTTTGGGTGGCAGGATCTTCCGGAGTGAATGGCTTAGGTTCTTCCCCCGGTGGCACATCAAAGGGATCATCAATGCGCCGTTCCGATCGTTTCAACAGTTCATCCGTGCGTCCGGGACGCGCCTGCACGCTTGGTGTGGAAAGTGCTTGTGCGGACTGTTCGGTGGTTTGGCCATAGGCTTTAACCGGAAGTGTATTGCCGGTTCGTGGTTCCAGATCACCAACTTTGCCGCAGCCCGCAAGACAGATACCAAGCGCCAGAAAGACCAGCTTTTGTCGCGATGTCATGCCTCAAGCTCCTTTTTCGCAAAGGCGATTTCTTCCCTTACCCGAACCGGAGCGGTGCCGCCAGCGCTGGTTCGGCTTGCCACCGAACCTTCAACCGATAAATCGGGAAGATCGCTTTCCTGAAGCTGGGGATAGATCGCGGCCAGATCGTTCGATGTTATTGCATCCAAAGTTATCCCGCGCTCTTCGCACGCTTTGACCACGCTGCCGGTAACATGGTGGGCATCGCGGAACGCCAGTCCATGTTCGCGTACCAGCCAGTCGGCCAGGTCGGTCGCGGTCGAAAAGCCGGAAGCGGCGACCTCGCGCATACGTGCCGTCTGGAATGTGACATTGCCGACCATGCCAGTCATTGCGGCAATCGATAAGGAGAGCAGGTCATAGGCCTCGAACACCGGCGGCTTGTCGTCTTGCATATCTTTGGAATAAGCGAGCGGCAGGCCCTTCATCGTTACCATCAGGCTGGTCATGCTGCCCATGATACGTCCGGCATGGCCGCGTACCAGTTCGGCGGCATCCGGGTTGCGCTTTTGCGGCATGATCGAACTTCCTGTGGACCACGCATCAGGCAGAAGGATAAAACCGAAAGGCTGCGATGCCCACAGGATCATTTCTTCGGCAAGGCGCGACAGGTGTAGTGCGGTTTGTGTGGCACAGGTCAGAAATTCGAGCGCAAAGTCACGGTCCGAAACGGCATCGAGGCTGTTACCCATCGGCCCGTCAAAGCCTAGCGCCTGCGCCGTGGCGGCCCGGTCTATGGGAAAGGACGTTCCCGCCAGCGCCGCCGCGCCCAAAGGCGATTGGTTCAAACGATGGGCGCAGTCGGCAAAACGGCTGCGGTCGCGCTTGGCCATTTCATAATAAGCCATCAGATGATGGCCCAACGTGACCGGCTGTGCGACTTGCAAATGGGTAAAACCTGGCATGATGCTGTCGGCATGTTCGTCGGCGCGTGCGACAAGTGCGGACTGGAACGCTTTCAACCCTGAGTCGATCCGTCCTATCGCGACACGGACCCAGAGCCTGAAATCGGTCGCCACCTGATCGTTGCGTGAACGCGCAGTATGCAACCGGGCTGCGGGTTCACCGACCAGAGCGCGCAGGCGGGTTTCCGTTACCATGTGAATATCTTCAAGCGTCCAGTCTTCGGGCACGCCGTCTGCTTCATATTCGGCGTGGATGGCGGACAGCCCTTGCTGGATTGCAGTTTCATCGTCGCTGCTTATGATGCCTTGCGCGGCCAGCATTTGCGCGTGCGCCTTGCTTCCGGCGATGTCTTCTTGCCAAAGACGCTTGTCGAATGGAATCGAGGCATTTATCTCACGCATGATGTCCCCGGGGCCTGCGCCAAAACGGCCGCCCCACATGCTATTGGAATCTGACATGCGTTTGGTAATCGCCCCAATCCTTCTCGCTTTAGTCCTTCTCGTTCTGGCCGCGTGCGATACGGGAAGTCCGCCAAAGGGGCAAGGGCAAGCCGGTTCGGGAGCCGAAAATGACTCAATATCAGCGAAAGCCGATATCGGCCTTGAAAGCGCAAACGGTATGCGTGCGGCCTTGAGCTATCGATTTGCAGGGCAACAGGCACCATCGGCGGTTTTCAAAGGCGCGGACGGCGGCGATGTTACCCTTGCTGACTTTGCGGGCAAACCCCTTTTGGTCAACATGTGGGCAACATGGTGCGCGCCATGCAAGGCGGAAATGCCGACATTGGATGCGCTTGCCGCGCTCGAGCAGGGCAGCATGGCAGTTATCGTGATATCCCAAGACCTTACAGGGCGACCGCCGGTGGATGCCTTTTTTGCCAAAGCCGGTATCAAAAATCTCGAACCCTACACCGACAGCGACAATGCCTTGCTTGCGGCGTTCAACAACCAGATCGCCCTGCCCACCACCATATTATATGATTCCGAAGGCCACGAAGTCTGGCGGGTTACAGGCGGTGTGGAATGGGATGATGCCGAAATGGCAAAGCTACTGCGTGAAGCAATTTGATTACATCAGGACGCGGCGGACGCGGGCCTTATCCTTTTTGCGAATCGGCAAGGATTCGGTTAGCGACCGGACAATGGAGTGCCGGTGTTTGGGGTCCGCGCAATTGAGCGTTTCATTTTGTTCGCCTTGCTCATTTTCCCGCGCGTAGGCAGAATTAGGCGTCAGCATAGCCGCGCACAATACCAAGGCTGGTCCCAATGTTGCAAAATGACCCCTCATCCGCCGGAGATGCACGTCGAAAGCTTTCTGTACGATGAACGGCATCGGCTTTCTCCTTATTTTTCAGACATATTCTGAAAAATGGTGGGCGCTGACGGGCTCGAACCGCCGACCCTCTCGGTGTAAACGAGATGCTCTACCAACTGAGCTAAGCGCCCCCGTGGGGAAGCGCGCCTTTGCCAAAGCGCCGCGGCTTTGGCAAGTATTTTCAGACAATCTGAATCAAACGATCAGCAATTGAGCCAAAATAATCATCCAGTTGGGCGCTTGCGCGGCTCGAAAGTTCAATAAACACCCGCCTTGCGTCATCTGGATCTTGCCGCCGGACCAGCATGCCGCTCTCGGTCATGACAGTGATCCAGCGCAGCGCGGTTGTTGACGGCACGGCGGCTGCGATACAAAGGCTGGAAACTGATACATTCTGATTTTCAAACTGCGCCGCTTTCAGATCGAGCAATATGTCCCATGCAGGATCAGCGAACAATTCCGAATCAAAAAACCGTTCCCGTTGACGTCGCAACCTAATGATTTCACGGATTTGTGAACCTGTCAGGGTACGGCTGACGGAAATGGGCGTCGTCGGAAATGGTTGAAATCCGCCGATAGGGGCGGGTCTGAATGATACGGGTTTGTCTGAAAGGTTTTTAGGGCGATTGGTTTCTGCAATTTTTGCGAGTGTGCGCGCAAATTCAGCCAGTTCGTCGCTGATCCGGTGTAAAGAACCGAACTCCACTGGGTGATCCCTGTCGTGCAATCGGTCCATCTTGCCTGTTCCCAATGCCCCCGCCAATATCGGTATCGCCTCGGCATCATTGGCATCGATCAGGAAATGACATTGCCCTTGCGGCAACATAGCAAAGGCGGTTTCAAGGCCATCCAGATTTATCCACACCACCGCTGTACTGCGATGTTGTTCGAGATATCTTACTATTGCCGTAAGTGAATCTGCGAGCATCTCCGTTTCGGAGGAAAAGTCGACTAGAATATAGTCGGCGCTAAACTCAAGGTCGGTGCTCGATATCGCGCAGCCCGATGCGCGCGCCAACCATGCCAGCTGATCTTTTCGCTTGGTGCCTTCTGCAAAGATCATGGCTGTTATGCGGCGTGTCGCCTTGCCAAAATTTGCTGTCAATCTATTAACTCCTGCGACCGAATATGGGCGCCTTAGGGACTTAAAAGTTCAATATTTCAAGACGTAAAGCACCAAACAATTTCCTCCAGTTCGGACGCAATAGCTGTAATCAAACTGGCATTTGCATGACCGCAGCGCAGTCGCTACTCCTGATGCCATCACTAGGCGAAGCTATATTGCCATCGTATGGATTTATGTTGCCGAGGAGTGTTATGCGTGAAAATTGGAAAAATACTGGCGAGCGTTGCGGCGCTTTCGATTGCGGGAGTGCCCATGACAGAGGTTGCTAATGCCAAAGAATACAAAGCTGCGAAAGCGGCTGAACCTGCGTTATTGCAGGAATGGACAGGACCATATGGCGGCGTCCCTCCATGGGACCAGGTAAAAGTTGCTCAATTCCCAGCAGCTTTTGAGGCGGCTATGGCCACTTCAAAAGCCGAATTTGAGGCAATGTTGGAAACACCGGGCCCGATCAGCTTTGAAAATACGATCACTGCCAGCGAATTGTCCGGCGAAAAAATAGGACGGCTATTTTCGATCTGGGGCGTCCATTCCTCGAACCTTTCAAATCCGGAAATCCGCAAAATTCAGGCCGAATGGGAACCAAAGGTCAGCGCCTTTTTCTCAGAATTGACGCTTGATGCGCGGTATTTCCAGCGCGTGAAATATCTGTACGACCAACGTGCCTCACTGAATCTGGATGCCAAGCAAATGCGCTTGCTAGAACGGACCTATGATGGCCTTGTGCGAAATGGCGCGCTGCTCGATGCGGCCCAAAAGGCAAAGGTCATTGGCATTGAAACCGATCTTTCCAAGAAATTTTCGGCATTTTCCGAAAAGGTTTTGGCCGATGAAGAAAGCTTTATCCTGATCGATAAGGAAGCTGATTTGGCGGGCTTGCCGGAAACTTTTGTCGCAGCGCTCAGTGCGGCGGCCAAGGCGAAAGGCAAGACCGGCTGGGCCGTCGTCAATACCCGGTCCGCAGTTCAACCTCTCCTCGAAAATTCGACGCGGCGTGACTTGCGTGAAAAAGTGTGGCGCGCTTTTACGAAGCGTGGCGATAATGGAGATGCCAATGACACCAATGCGACTATCGCCGAAATATTGAAACTGCGTCAGGACCGTGCCGAAATTCTCGGCTTTCCGACCCATGCCCATTACCGCATGGCCGATACCATGGCGAAAGATCCGGACAAGGCGATGGATCTGATGATGAAAGTTTGGCCAGCGGCCGTCGCACGCGTCAAGGAAGAGGTGGCCGATATGCAGGCTATCGCCAATACCGATGGCATCATCATTGCGCCATGGGACTACCGTTTCTATGCGGAAAAGGTCCGCAAAGCGAAATATGACCTCGATCAGGAGGCCATCAAACCTTATTTCCAACTCGACAATATGGTCGCTGCCATGTTCGATGCGGCAGGCAAGCTTTATGGCATGAGCTTTGCCGAAAATACCGGTACTGTACCGGTTTTCGAACCGAAAGTGCGGACATTTGAAGTCAAGTGCGACGGCAAGCTGATCGGCCTGTTCTATCTCGACAATTTCGCCCGTGCCGGCAAACGGTCAGGGGCGTGGATGACGACCTATCGCAGCCAGCATAAGCTTGGCGGCAAAAATGATATCGTGCTGGCGTCGAACAACAATAACTTCGTTCCCGGGGCCGATGGCGTACAGACGCTTATCAGCATCGACGATGCGTCGACCCTGTTTCACGAATTTGGCCACGCGATCCACTATCTCAATTCCGACATTATGTGGCCCGGCCTTGGCGGCACGCCCCGCGATTTCGTGGAATATCCAAGTCAGGTAAACGAAAATTGGCTGCTGACGCCCTATGTCCTCAACACATATGCCAAGCATTACAAGACCGGCGAACCCATACCGGCGGCATTGGTGGACAAGATAAAGGCGAGCGATACATTCAATCAGGGTTTTACCACGGTGGAATATCTGTCCAGCGCCATTGTAGACATGAAGCTGCACAACCGGTCGACGCCAGTGGCCGATCCCACCGCCTTTGAACGCGATACGTTGGCGGAAATCGGGATGCCCAAAGAAATGGCAATGCGCCATCGCCTGCCGCAGTTTAACCATCTGTTTGCGGACGATGGCTATTCGGCGGGCTATTACAGCTATCTGTGGTCCGAAACCATGGATGCTGACACATGGGCGGCCTTTACCGAAAAGGGCGACGTGTGGGACAAGCAGACGGCGGAGCGTTTCCGTTCGATGTTGCTTTCCACGGGCAATGAAACCGATCGGATCGAAGCTTATCGTGCGTTTCGCGGGCGTGATCCGGATGTGAAATATATCATGAAGAAGCGCGGCTTCCCGACTGGAGAGTGACGATTACGTGCGGTGTTCCAGCTTCGGCTGAAATACCGCAGTACACCCATTGAGAAGATTAAAAAGCTGTTAGAAAATATGCTCTCCTCATTGTGGGAAGAAGAGAGCTTAGATGCTTGTCGATGGGGTCGCAATTCACCGTCAGGCATTATCAAACCGGAATGGCACTCCAAAAAAGAGCATGCCCCCACATCCGATTTTACTTGAGATATTAAATAGCGCAATCGCGTTTCGAGTCAAGAAACATTGCAATTGCCACCTCTGCAAATCACGCAAAAAGCACATATAACTTCAAAGCGTTGCAACAAAGGCACACATGGTCGGTGGCGGTGGCGTTAGGAAATTTAATCTTTGTTTTTGGCTGCAAAATCAAAAGATACCGAAACATTGTCAGCGATCTCATCTGTTGCAGCCCATTCTCCGCTGCCCACCCCATATGCGGTTCGCTTAAGCCGGGATGTGCCCGAAACTCTCGCGTTGGTGCCATCAATTGTGAGTCGAAAATCCAGAGTAAGCGGTTGTGATTTACCATTGAGCTTCAAAGTACCGCGCGCACGGTATTTGTCTCCGCCAACATTGGAGATTGATGATGATGAAAATACCGCTTTGGGGTGCGCGGCAATGTTGAAAAAGCTATCGCCCTGCAACATTTCATCGCGCTGCGCGTCCGATGTAGTGGCCGATCCGAGGTCAACATTGACGATTATTGTCGAGCCGGCAAGATCGTCGGGACTAAAGCGGATGTCACCCGTCCAGCGTCCAAAGCTGCCGTTGATTGGCGTCCCGTTCCAATCAACCGAAAAGCCGAGCCTACCTCCGCGCGATACTTGCCAATTTGCGAGCTTTTGCTTCACATCGCTTGCCGGAATTTCCTCTTCGACGACCGTTGATTGTTCGTCAGCTTCTGCGCTCTCTTCGGCTTCTTTTGGCAAATTTGGGGTGGCTTCGGGATTGCTAACGACGTTACCGTTCAACGCCGGCTTGTCATTAGTTCCTGACCCTGTTGCAGTGATCGAACTGCCCATCCAAAAAGCAAATCCCAAGGCGGCGAAAAGGGATGTCAGTGTCAATAAAAGCGGCCCCCGCCTTTCAAGAGCCCAAGGTATCATGCGGCCCAGTATATTTTCCTGTTTAAAAAACTGGTGCCGCAAGGCCCCAGCGACATGGAGAAAGAGTAACGCGATCGCAACCCAAGCCAACAGTTCGTGCAATATTTCGGCTGGTTCGTGAAAGGGTCGACCAATCGGCAGATGTGGCAAGGGAATAATTCCGAACAACAGCGTCGGTACGTCAATCTTTGCCGTTGAAACCACCATCCATCCGGTCAGCGGACCACCGATCATCACCGCATAAAATGCGGCATGAACAAATTTAGCCGCACGTTCGGACCAGATGTTATCCGCAAACGCGGCGGGTCTTGGTCTTGTATAGCGTAAGAACAAGCGCGCCAATGATAGGACCAAAATCGCAATTCCGACCGACTTGTGCAATTGATACAGGCCGAAAAGATTGGCTCCGCGTTCGAGAGCTTCAAACTGCCAACCCAATGCAATCTGGAAAATCAGCGCCAGCGCGATCAACCAGTGAAGTATCATCGCGGTCATGGAGTAACGGGCGTTTGTCATGAAAATGCTCTCGATTAAAATAGTGGATGGATATGGAATGTCATGCCCAACATATACGATCGCAGAATTCTGATACCCAATCGATGAGGCCATAGCAAGCTTCGGTCGCGGTCCCGGATTTTTCCCAATCCGATTATATCGAGGCGCTTGTACAAAAAGAGATCCCGTTCTAGTTCATCTAACGGTATAAAATTATTCTGCGTCCGGGAAAGAATGGGTGTCTGCATGCTACGTGAAAATGGCGGCACTTCGGGATTGGTCTCACCGGTTAGCATATTGGATATTGGCATAACCGGCCATCGCAGCCGCCACCGGGTATTTTCGAAAAATCGAACCGCGATTTCGATTAGTCTTTCAAAGCTGATGAACCTGATTGGCCGGATTGCGGTTGAAGAAACGGGTAAGGCTGATACCGGCATGCCCCCGCTCATTCGGCTTCATTCTTTGCTGGCCTACGGGGCCGATTTGATGGCTGTAGATGCGGCATATGCCCAAGGTTGGCCGGTTGCTGCGCCATTGCCGTTTGGGCGAGCGTTGAACCTTGCCATCAACGCACAGCCCACACATCTTGCCGATATGCAAGCTTTGCTGGACGGCAATATCGCAACGGATGCAGACACGGCAAAACGCGCGGACGAAATCCAGACAATTGCCGATAAAGTCGGCCTGTTCGAACTGGCCGAGCAAGATAATGAAGTTGAGGCATTATATCGCGCGCATTTGAGTGCACCAGACGACTATGCGGCCGAACAAGCCTTTATAAGCATATGTTCGGATAGGGCTGCGATGGCGGCACGCGTAATGGTCGAACATTCCGATATACTGGTCGGAATCTGGGATGGCGTGACCCGGGGGAATGTCGGCGGTACGCGCCACACAATTGAATGTGCGCTCGAACAAGGGATTGCAGTTATCTGGATTGATGCCGCCAATCCCGAAAACTGGGATATTTTACGCGCGAGTGAAGAACTGGCCGGATTGACCCAGCGCGCACGAACATCCGATGCCGAGGCTGTTTTAAGAACAATAATGCGCGAAACATTGTGCCCTCATGGTGATAACTGGCAAAACGAACGCACCAACCGGACATGGCGTAGCAAAAGCAATGGCTTTTTCCAGGCCTATCGAAGGGTCGAGGCCATATTTGGTGAAGGTGGCACTCGCGCCTTTCGTAACCTTACGCAATATTATGAACATCCCGACATGATCGCAAAGGGCAGCGGCGCGCCCTTGCTTCAAACGGCAAAAGCATTGCCTGGCGGAGATCCGGTCACCGCCGAGCGCATCGCCAATGACATTTTGAAACCGTTTGCTTGGGCAGACGGGGTATCGACCTGGCTGTCGGATGCCTATCGCGGCGGAATGGTGGCGAGTTTCTTGCTCTCTGCTTTTGCAATTATCGGCGGAATTGCATATCTGCCATTTGCATCCATTGATGCAAAATGGGGGTTTGCGGCTTTTGAATTTCTGTTGTTGCTGGCGATTGTCGGAATCTTTTTGACTGGCAAGAAACGGCATTGGCATGAACGCTGGTTTGAAACCCGCCGCGTTGCCGAATATTTCCGCCATGCGCCCATATTATTGCTGCTTGGGGCAGCCCGGTCCACAGGCCGGTGGCCGCGTGGTTCGAAGGGAAATTGGCCCGAATGGCATGTCCGGCATGTCATGCGCGGAGTCGGCTTGCCGAAGATGGCGTTAACACCGCAATTCTTGCACGGAGTACTGATGTTGATGCGCGACCACCATGTGGTTCCGCAACGTAATTACCATCAAGGCAAAGCTGCTCGCCTGAAACGAACGCAGCATAATTTGCACCGCACATCTGAATTGCTATTTTTGTGCGCTGTCTTGTCAGTCGCCATGTATCTGATGATCGAAATCGGTGCCAGATTGGCATGGCTCCCCCATGATTTACCGCATGCAGTTGCCAAGGGATTCACTTTTCTGGGGGTTTTGTTTCCGACATTGGGTGGAGCCTTTGCGGGCATCCACTATTTCGGTGACTTTGAGCGCTTTGCGTCGATTTCGGAAATAACGGCGGAAAAGCTTGGCGATGTCGAAACGCGGATTGCTTTGTTGCTTGATGCCCCTGACTATTCCATCACTTATGCCCATGTTTCGGGACTTGCCCACGCCATCGACGACATCGTGGTCGACGAGATAGAAAATTGGCAAGCGGTCTTTGGCGGAAAGCATATTACCGTGCCAGTTTAAGATATTCTAACCGGGGTTACGCCTGAACCTATGCTGTGATATTTGTCGGGCACGGGTCGCTCCGGTTGCTTCCAATTGGGGGGAAGATGACGCAGCATTTTCGTGGAACAACAATATCGGGTTTGAAATTCTGTCGCGATCTGGGATCAGGGCTTTTGTTCTTTACGGCGATTTGCAGTTCGCCCGCGGCTTATGCGCAACAACTTGATGCATATGAAGACGGACGGCAGTTGGCCGAAGACGGCGAGCCAGCGCCCGCGATCACGGGGTGCGAGTCTGCAGATGTCGAAATCGGATCTGTCATCGGACAAAGCGCACCTGCGAACGCCAATTGTTCGGATCAACGTCCTGTTACAATCGGGTTCCGCCAGAATTTAGGTCGTGACTATCGACGGATGCAGGATTTCGTAGCCCGGAATTCCGCGCTGCAAGTGGGCTGGCCTGCCGAATATGAGATGAGCCGATTGGCCGATGATCCGTCACAATTGGTCCTGTTCGATATGCTCCACCCGCCGATATCCGCGAGCGCGGGCGACACTGACATTTCCTTTGTTTCAAACAATTACGACACGTCCGCTATCGAACAGAAAGTATATTCCGCGATTGTACTCGGCAATCCTGATGATCCGCAATTTAGCGAGAAATTCGATCGTGAGATTGCCAAGATTATTCGCGCCCGTGCGTTAGTCGCGTACGCACTACCCACCGGTAGACATCAATATTCGTTATGCGCGGAAAAGGAGAATCAGCCATGTCCCGATACGGGCAATTCCATTTTACGCAACCTGGGAACCTACGATAAAGTCCGCTTTGCCGTGCGTAACGAAAGCGAAATCCCCCAATATGTATATCTGTTCCTGATTAGCCCCGATAACGAATTGCGGCTTGTCATGAGCAGCAAATCGGCCTTGGAACCGGGCGCAATGCTGGAAGCCCAAGGCGATCCCATAGAGCTTGTGCAAGGGCGATACCACATTTTCACCTTAAGGTCCGACAGCCCGATTGATGATGCGATATTCCAGTCCGATATCACGAAAATTGACCCTTCAAAATGTAACAGCGCTGGTGCCGAAGCGTTGTGCATCTTTCTGTCAGGGCAAGACATTTCCATTCCTCGTTGGCAGAAATTAGCACCTCAAAGCTGGAGCATGAACGTCGAAACCATTGCCGCCATTGTCAGAAAATCTCGGTCCGTGGGCGGCGGAGACGTTGTAAAGGCAGGCTTTGCACCTTGGCAGGTGCAAATCTATTCCAATCAGACCTATACCCAAGCCCAAATTGACGAAGACACAGAGAAACGGGCCAAGGGCAAGTCGCTGGTAAAGCAATTGCCATTTCAACGTTACCATCGGTGTGCAGGGTCGTTAATTGCGAAGAATATTGTTTTAACAGCGGCGCATTGCGTTGCACATCCGCCCGTCGACGGCAAGAAAGTGCTTGCCACACGGGAAGTTCTGGTTGGCACGCAAACTTTGAGCAAGGGCGGCGCGCGGTACCGGATTGTGTCTGTTGTGGTGCACAAAGGGTATAAACCCGGCAGTCAAAAGGATGATATTGCGGTCCTGCGGATCGAACCCATCGCCGCGCCTGCAACGCAATATGCAATCAAACTGCCCAATGATGTGACGGGATTTAGCAAGATTGTCGCCGGATCAAAAATCAGCGTACTTGGGTGGGGCTATACCGGTGTGGTTGGCAGGACAGAGCGACACGAACGGACACAGGCCGGCCCACAATTTGCACAGGATAAACTGCGTATCGCCGCAATGCAGGCTTATGATACCAGTGCCTGCAAGCTTTTGTCCGGCTATCAGAATATCGACAAGAAGATTTGTGCTGTCACCCCCGAAGACCGCACAAAACCGGGCAACAGTTTTAGCTGTCGAGGGGACAGCGGCGGCCCCGTTATCCAACAATCGAACGGTCGCGTTGTTCAGGTTGGTCTAGTGTCGGGCGGCGTCGGATGTGGCGCGAATGAGAATGGTAAGCAGAACCCGTCATTATTCGTCGATCTGGCGCAATATACCAATTGGATCAAACAGGCGGA
This sequence comes from Sphingorhabdus sp., assembly GCF_041737645.1. GTDB lineage: Bacteria > Pseudomonadota > Alphaproteobacteria > Sphingomonadales > Sphingomonadaceae > Sphingorhabdus_B. Next base: position 38,726 of record NZ_JBGSRI010000012.1, on the reverse strand, counting down.
GATGCGCGTGCGCGCAATCTCCAACTCTGTTGAGCCGCAACCTTGAACGCTTATTGGTCAGTACTACCCTGATCAGTTGATCCTTGATCAGTTGATCCTTGATCTGTCGAACCTTGGTCCGTTGAGCCCTGGTCTGAAGTTCCTGGTTCCGATGTCGTGACGTCTTTTGCCGAATCTTCAACTTCAGGCTCTGCAACAACGGTTTCGTCGGCGACGACTTCTTCAGATGTTTTTTCAGCTTCAGGCTTGTTACAGGCCATCACACTTAACGACAGGGCAACAGCAGTCGACACTAACATTACTTTACGCATTGGATTTCCCCCTTCAGAAAAGATGAGTTTAAACAAACTTCAGTTGTCGTAGCAAGGCATTAAACTTGTCATCGGATCGGAGCGGATCGAGAAACGGGTCGTTGAGCAGATACACAAGTCCCGAATCTGCGGTGGCATAGGCTTTTTCAAGGGACTTAAAGGCTTGCTCCTTATCACCCCATTGCGCGAAAATCTGCGCCTGCTGGTACAAGGCATTGTCGCCATGTTCTGCGATTAACGCCGCCAATGCATCCTGCGCTTTTCTTCTGTCACCCTGTCTTTGGGCGATGATCGCGTTGCCCGGCAGTGCAAGAAGGCTGTTGCTTTCCAAAGCAAATTCCGCCTGCGCTTTGTCCAGTTCCCCCAGCATGAAATGGGCATTTCCAATGTCGCCGTGCAATGTGCCCCGCTGTGGACTGAGCGCCAAGGCCTTGCGCCCGAACCCAATGGCTTCGTTATAAGCCTTGGCCGCATATTTGATATTGCCAGCGGATTTGAACATGGACGAATTGAGCGGATCGAGCGCGGCTGCGTGGTTGATTGCGGTTTCGGCGGCAACAAAGCGACCGGTACGCGCGCAATAGACGGCATATCTGCTGAGAACATCGACGTCACTTTTTGCCAGTTCGTAGGCGCGTTCATAAGGCGCGCGTGCTGCTTTGGCATCCAGTCGCCCATAGAATAAAGCATATCCCAAAGCTGCAAATGCCGGGGCAAATGTCGGCGCGGTCCTTGTCGCCGACAGGGCTTCATTCACCGCTTCATCATAAAGCGTCTTTCGTTCGCTTGCGGTCGCATATTGGTTTGCGATCACGGCCAGATTGCGGGAACGTAAAGCCCGTGCCGCCGCATAATCGGGGTCGATAGCAATTGCTTGATCGAATTTGGCCAGTGCGGCCCGTTCCGAATTTTCATCAATATGCGCTTCGAAAAGGTCGCGTCCGCGCAGATATGCGTCGAAGGCCGTCAGGCTTTTCGTACCGCCAATTTGAATTGCGGCTTTACCGGTTGATGTGTCTTCCATCGCTGATGAAAGCGCGGCGGCAACGGCGGTTGCAATTTCGCTCTGGACGGCAAAAATGTCGGAAAGCTGCCGTTCGAATATATCACTCCATTTGGTCCGCCCCGTTTTGCCATTGGTCAACTCGACAGCTATTTTAACCTTGTCACCTATTCGCTGCACATTGCCGTCAAGAAGGAAGGATACTTTCAGTTCGTTTGCGATGGTTTTCGGATCTCGATTACCTTCCCGAAACTGGTTGGATGATGTCTGCCCGACAATTTCCAGCAGTGCATTGCGTGACAGATAAGACCGGATTTCGGATGTCAGACCATCGGAAAAATAACGTTGTTCAGGGTCGCGGCTTAAATTGTCGAAGGGCAAGACAGCAACGCTGTTTCGGGTCGCCGTGCCGCCGAATATCTCTGCCTTCCAAAGGGCGAAACCGCCGGCACCCGCGGCCGCGGCGGCCACCGTCAATCCGCCGCCAATGGCAAAACGTCGGCTTATTTTTTTACCCTGTTTCGCGTTACTCACCGGCGTTGTCAAAACTGCGCGATGCGAGGCCGCAATCGCCCGCAACATTCGCAGAATTTCGGTATCGGAACTATCCATTCTGGACTGGGCGAGATTGATGACCTGAAATTGGCCAAAACCGAGCGGCGGTTCAGACCCGTCGAGCGACAATGGAATCAATATACCACGATCACGCCCACGCGTGGCTTCGTCACGAACCCAATGGGACTGGACCGAAGTTTTAGACCAAAGCACAACGACGGCTTTGGCCCGGTCGAGTGCATTTTCCGTCGATTTGGAAAACCGTTCTCCACCCTCGAGCAAGCCGTCCCACCATGTCGAAAACCCGGCATCCTGAATAAGTCCAATCACAGGAATTGCCCGCGCTTGATCTTCGCGTGAGTAGCTGAAAAACACGGTTGATGGTGGCGGTTCGGAATCGCCGGTCGTCGGGTCGCTTTCAGTCAAATCGGTGCGTGCTCCCCAGTTGCAGCAAAGCCTGTAGCTTCAGACCCGAACTGTCGGCATTTCTCACATTCTTTATCCGCGCTTGCAACCGTTTTGATGGCGCTTTAGGCAAATAAAATGTGGGGCGTTAATTCACCGGATTCAAAGATCGGCACGTGGCTTCGGGAGCCTTTACTGCATTTTATGGTCGCAGGGATGTTCATATTTCTGGTGTCATACTGGCGTGGCGGTGGCGTGGACGCGGATAGCCGGACAATCATGATAACCCAGGAAAGGGTTGCGCGTCTCTCGGCGAGCTGGGAACAGATTTGGCGGCGTGCGCCTACACAAAGCGAAATCGACGGTTTAATCCGCGACCACATAAAAGAAGAAATCTATTATCGCGAGGCAAAGCGGCTTGGCCTTGATGAAGACGACACGGTCATTCGTCGGCGCTTGCGATCGAAGATGGAGTTTCTGGCTACGGCGCAATCGGAAAATGCCAATGTCGATGAAGCGACACTGCAACGCTGGCTTGACCGTTTTCCGGCGCGCTTTGCAACTGATGCAGAAATAAGCTTCGACCAGATTTACCTTGGCGAAAATGGTCAAATCGCGTCCGCTGCGATTTTGAAAAATATCGCAGCTGGGGGCGATTGGCGAAAATTGGGTAAAGCGATCTCGTTGCCTCAGTCACTGGAAGGGGCAACACGATCCGACATTGCACGCGAATTTGGCGACCCATTTACGACTGCATTGACAAATACCCCTCAAGGCGAGTGGACAGGGCCGGTCCAGTCCGGCTTCGGTTCTCATCTGATCCGTGTGCGTTCGATACGGTCATCGGCCAAACCATCGCTGGGCAAAGTGCGTCAAGCCGTCGAAAATGACTGGCGTGTCCACACTGCCAAAGAACGCGAAAACAAAGCGTACCAGACGCTTTTGGATGGATATACGATCAAGATTGCCGCGCCGTGATCCGGCTTTGGTGGTTGATAATGTTGTTGGCGTTCCCGGCATCTGTGCAAGCCGATGAACTGCGGCCCGGTTATGTGGAATTTACGCAAAATACCGCGACACAATGGACATTGGTCTGGAAATTTCCGGTGCAAGGCGGGTTTACGCCTTCGACGCAACCGCAATTGCCCGCTGTTTGCAAAGGCGCAGGTGCACCGGTGCGGGAATTTTCCGACGCTGCGGTAACGACGCGAATGCCGGTCCATTGCCGCCAAGACGTCGCCGGCCAGACATTCGGGCTGGAGAATTTCAACACCTTGCAATCCGACGTTTTGGTTCGCATTGCGCCTTTGGCCCGTCCGGTTCAGGCGATACGGCTGACACCTGCGGCACCGCTCGCTGTTATTTCTGCCAGGGCGGATCGATGGCAAGTTGCCCAAACCTATTTCCTGACTGGCATTGACCATATTCTGTTCGGATATGACCATCTGCTCTTCGTGGTTGCACTGGTTCTTTTATTATCGGGATTCTGGACAATTGCCAAAGCTGTGACGGCATTCACGGTGGCGCATTCGTTCACTTTGGCGGGTACGACATTGGGGTGGATCGGTTTGCCGCAAAAGCCCGTTGAAAGCGTCATTGCCCTGTCGATCCTGTTCCTGGCGGTGGAAATAGTCAAACGCAAGCCGGATGATAAACGACTTTCGGAACGCGCGCCTTGGGTTGTTGCGTTCGGCTTTGGTCTTTTGCACGGCTTCGGCTTTGCCGGTGCGCTGAAAGAAATTGGGTTACCCGAACAGGATATTCCCATCGCCTTATTGACGTTCAATCTGGGGGTTGAGGCAGGTCAAATCGCTATCGTTGGCGCGACCATTTTGGCTATTGAAATCTTGCAACGACGGTTTTCAATGTTGCTAAGCCCGACCATAAAATTGGCAACTTACGGGATTGGTATCACCGCGAGTTACTGGTTCATCGAACGCACCCTAACATAGACTGATAAAACAAGGGAATATTTACCATTCGGAAACTGCCTTTTGCTATATTTCCGGTCGGATCAGTTGGGCTTTTTGTAAAATGGCAGCAGGTAAATTCTCATGGAGCGGTGGAACGAATCCTGATTCGAACCAGGAAGACTCGCAGGGTTTTTTTGGTAAAATTGCCAATCGCGCCGCCCATCGAACCGAAAGCTCGATGGCGACCACTGCATCAAAAAATGCCACATTGTTGCTACAAAATTTCGAAGAAAGCGGGCGTGGTTGGTTCTGGTCCACCGATTCCGAGGGGCTGATTACGTATATCAGCGCCTCAGTCGGTGAATTGCTGGGCACTTCAACGGATGCACTTATTGGTACTGCCTTCGCACAACTTTTCCAGCAGTCCGATGAGTCGGCCGGACATCAAAGAACGTTGCCATTCATCTTGCGAAAGCAATCCAAATTTGACGATTTGCCCCTGCAAGCGGCAAAGCCAGGGGAGGATGAGGTCTGGTGGGCGGTGTCAGGGAGGCCATTTTTCCATTCAGCGGACAAGTTCGGCGGATATCGGGGCAGCGGTGCGGATATTACCGTGCAACGCATCAACGCCAAAGATAATTCGCGGCTTGCGACCTACGATTCTTTAACGGGTTTACTCAACCGTTTCAGGATGTCGAAGCTGCTCGACACCACTTTGTCTGCATTCAAGCATCAACGGCGGGCGTGCTCGGTCATGCTGATTGATCTGGATCGATTCAAACATGTAAATGACACACTTGGTCATCCGGCGGGTGATGCCTTGCTGAAGCAAGTGGCAGAACGGCTTATAAAAGTTGTCGGAGATCGGGAAAAAATTGGCCGTTTGGGGGGCGATGAGTTTCAGATTATCCTGCAGGACGTAGATGATCGCGGCACGTTGGGGGATATGGCGGACAAGATCATAAAAAGCCTCTCGCACCCTTATTCGGTCGACGGTAGCCGGTGCATCATCGGTGCGTCAGTGGGAATTGCAGTCAGTCCATTTGATGGCCAAAGCAGTGAAGACTTGATTCGGAATGCTGACCTTGCATTATATGCAGCGAAAGGTGGAGGGCGCGGGCGGTTCCGTTTTTATTCCAGTGAACTGTTGCAAGTTGCCGAGGACCGCCGTGTCCTCGAAGAAGATTTGCGCGACGCACTCGCCAACGAACAGATTTGGTTGGCATATCAACCCGTGGTAGATGCAAAGACAAATGCCGTAACCGGTTTCGAAGCCTTGATCCGCTGGCAACATCCAGAACGGGGGCATATTTCACCGGCTTTGTTTATTCCGATTGCGGAGGAAACAAATCTGATAGGCGAGCTTGGCGAATGGGCCCTGCAAAAAGCGTGTGAACAGGCGGCGAAATGGCCTGGAAAATTGAGAGTAGCGGTCAATGTGTCGCCGATCCAATTCGCAAATGATTTGTTACCAAAGATCATAGAAAGCGCACTTACAGCATCTGGTTTGTCTCCGGAACGCCTTGAACTGGAAATCACCGAAGGCGTTTTTTTGCAGGAATCTTCGGATACTGACTTAATGTTTGAAGCGCTCAAAAATATCGGCGTGCGATTAGCGCTGGATGATTTTGGAACCGGATATTCGTCGTTGGGATATCTTCGGACGGCGCCGTTTGACAAGATCAAGATCGACCAAAGCTTTGTACGCACGGCAACTGAACCGGGTAGTCGGGACGGCGCGATTATCGCTGCCATAGTTGCTCTGGCCGAAGCGCTGGATATGGATACCACCGCAGAGGGCATTGAATCGCTGGATCAGTTGGAAATGATCCGGGGTCTTAATGTCAGCCACGTTCAGGGTTTTATCTACAGTCAGGCAGTCAGTAACGAAGAATTGCTGGAACGGTTACAGGCTGGGGAATGGAAAATCACGCCGACTGGCCCTGCGGTAACGCGTGGTGACCGGCATTCGATGTTCCGCAAAATAGGCGTGATACACGAGAATCACTGTTATAATGTTGTCTTGCGGAATCTGTCGGTTTCGGGTGCCTTGATTGAAGGCATCGTGAACGTACCTGAAGGCACAAATTTCGTTCTGGATTTCGGCGATGGACAACTTGCGGTATCCACGGTGGTGCGATCCATGGGGCATCAACAGGGTATCGAATTTGAAGAGCGCCTCGTAAATGATGGCAATGGTGGGCTTTGCACCAGCCGACGCATTTCCCCTTATATGTTGGCGGCGGCTGGAATGCCTATCACCAAACTTCCGCCAGGATATTATCAAAACTCAGACGCGGAGCCGCGCCCAAAGACATTACCGACTTTCGGCACGGTCAGTGATTGGAAAGCAGGATGAAGTAGTTGCATTCCTGACTTGCAAATATCTATTTTTGCTTGTTAAAAATACTCTCGATTGATCGAGAGGGAGTATCATGAAAATTGTGTGGCATCTGGCGCTCGTCGGCATCTTCGCCGTGTCAGCGTCACCCGTCATAGGTAAAGATAAAGAATTGCAGGAAGTTCGCCCTGCGATATTCGAAGAATTGGTGGCCTGTCGATCAGTAGATGACGCTGGCGAGCGATTGGCCTGTTACGATTCTAGAGTCGCGGCGATGGACGAGGCGGAAAAGAAGGACGAGCTGGTTCTTGCAGACTCAACCTCCATGAAAGAGGCGAAGCGCGGCTTATTTGGTTTTTCGATTCCGAAACTCAAAATATTTGGCAATGACAGCGTAGAAAAAGAGAAATTCGTACTGGTCGCAAAGATCGATTCCGCCTTTCAGACAGGCTATGGCCAATGGACGATCATTTTGGATGATGGCGCGCGCTGGGTGCAGGTCGACACGCAAACCTTCGTGCGAAACCCTGCAAAGGACATGGAGATAAAAATTCGAGAAGCCGCAATGGGTAGCTATTTTGCCAATATCGCAGGACAACGGGCGATACGGATGCGGCGAGTGAATTAGCTCAGTTTAACGGCCACTAACTGGCAAAGATCAAAAGTTTCGGATCGATCCGTGCGCTGTTCCATTTCATGCCCCAATGTAAATGCGGTCCGCTGGCTCGGCCTGTGGAACCGACTTTGCCGATGATTTGGCCCTGTTTTACCACGTCGCCTTCCTTCACTAGTAATTCGGAGCAGTGCAGAAAGGCGCTGTTAAGGCCCATGCCGTGGTCAATCATCAGCAAATGCCCCTCTAGGGTAAAGGCGTCTGCGGCGGCGAGGGTCACAATTCCGTCGGCCGGTGCAATAAATGGTGTACCGGCAGGCGCGGCAATATCCATTCCGCTGTGGTAGCTGCCCGGTGTGCCGTTGTAGATGCGCTGCGCGCCAAAAAGGCCGGAAATTCGTCCAACGACTGGCCGGATGAAATTCTGCCGCCAGCCGTCGCTGGTTGAACGAATTGCTCTGGCACCGTTGATGCGCGCAAGTTCCGCGCCCCGCCGCGCTTGGAATTCCTCTGTGGTTTTTGCGCCCCCTGTGGGGTTCGCTGCGACATGTTCGATTTTCCAGTTACCTGGCGCGACCGGCAGATAATGGTCTTTACGCGTCCCGTCGGAAAACAGCGCGACCAAACTGAAGCTGTTTTCGGCGTCACGATCAAAGCCGATCAGGAAAAATCCTTCGGCCGTTAACGGAATTTCGGTGCCGTTCAGCAAGGCCATGCGCGTTCCGGAGGGTGCTTGGCCAATAATAAGGCCACCTTGCAAAGCACTACCCGAAAACCAGAAATCGGCACGGATGCGCTCTGCAGGTGCAGGTGCAGCCGTTGTCATAGTTTCAACGGGCTTTATTCGTTCAGGGATTGCCGCTTGTGGCGGCGTTGCCGTGCAGGTTGCAAGCGCCGCGAACATCAGCAGCACAATCGAACTTCGCCCCTTCATATCGGCCTTAGCCTTTACTCAATGCAGCCCGCGTCGAAATTTCCGCACTGGCATAAGGTTCCTGCTTGACTACGCTCCAGTATCGCAGTTCCTCAAGCGGAATCACCTGTCCGGTAATTGCGCACAAGACGTGATCGCCCGGGCTTAACAAACGGAATCCATTGGCCATGTAATGCAGGCGGGCGATCTTGTTCTTACTCGACATCAACATAATCGCATTATGGCGCAAAGCACATGAATGGGCAATGACGGTCTAGGGCCGTGACCCTAGCCTTCAAAAAGATTGCCCTGATTTTGTTGAGGGTGTGCCGTTTTAGGTGCGACTGGCTTGGGCAAGACGCGGCCATTTTGCACCGTTGCACCAACTTCTCCGTCGGCAAAGCGCAAGCCAACATTGCCCGCCTTAATCGCTGCATCACGCGACAGGATCGTTTTTCCTTGTGCATCAGTCACGCGCGCAAAGCCGCGCTTCAGCGGTGCCTCGGGATGCAGGCTGATGGCCAACCGTGACAAGGCATCCAGACGCCGCTGATCTTTTTCGACCTGACGCAAAAGCATACGTGGGTGCAACATTTGGGCCGGACCAGAAAAAGCAAGTTCGGCTTTACCCACCCGCGTTCGCAGCGATTGGCGTAGCCGTTCGGACAGTTCGTCGGTACGCTGCTGATGGGGCGCTGAAAGCTCGGTCAGTTTGGGCATCAACCTTCGCTGTGCTTCCAATCGTTCGGCAGCGCGATCGACATGGCGGCGGACGGCTCCTGTCATGCGTAAGGCCGCTTGACCAACACGCTGTATCAGTTCGCTTCGCACAGGGACGGCAACCTCCGCCGCTGCGGTTGGCGTGGGTGCCCGAAAATCCGCGGCGAAATCGCATAATGTTGTGTCGGTTTCGTGGCCGACCGCCGAGATGATGGGAATATCACAATCCGCAACCGCGCGAACCACGATTTCTTCGTTGAACGCCCACAAATCCTCAATAGAACCGCCACCACGGGCGACAATCACGAGATCAGGTCGTGTTACCGGCCCGCCAATTGGCATAGCGGAAAATCCGTTTACAGCCTTTGCAATTTGCGCGGCGGCACCATCCCCTTGAACCAGCACTGGCCAGACAATGACATGGCTGGGAAAGCGGTCATCAAGACGGTGGAGAATGTCCCTGATCACAGCTCCGGTCGGCGACGTCACCACTCCTATAGTGCGCGGAAGCGAGGGCAGTCGCTTTTTCTTTTCGGGTGCAAAAAGACCCTCTGCGGCCAATCGTGCTTTCAACTTTTCAAACAAAAGCATCATCGCGCCTTCGCCAGCAACTTCAAGGCTTTCGACCACGATCTGGTAATTGGAACGACCGGCATATGTTGTAAGTTTGCCCGTTGCGACAACTTCCAGCCCGTCTTCGGGAGCGAAGGGCAGGCGGGCGGCTCCGCCCTTCCACATGACGGCGTCCAGACGAGCGTTTTCGTCCTTCAGGCTGAAGTAAATATGGCCGGAGGCTGCGCGTTTGAAGCCCGATATCTCGCCACGTACGCGAACATGGCCAAAGCGGTCCTCGACAGTGCGTTTGAGAGCGGAAGACAATTCTGACACGCTCATTGGCTGGGCATTGTCGCCGGGGCGCTCCTCGGCTAACAGGCGCGCTGTTGTTGCGTTGGGATCGTTATCGGACATGAATATCTTGCTCATTGGTTCAGGCGGACGCGAACATGCGTTAGCATGGAAACTCGCGCAATCACCAAGCTGCGATACACTTTTCGCCGCGCCGGGCAATCCCGGCATTGCCGAAGAGGCAGAACTGGTTGACCTGAATATTGCGGATCATATGGCGGTTATCAGTTTTTGCGCCGGGCATGATATCGGACTGGTCGTGGTCGGTCCGGAAGCGCCGCTGGCCGATGGCCTCGCCGATTCCCTGCGTGACGCCGGAATTCCGGTGTTTGGACCCAATCGCAAGGCTGCCCAGTTGGAAGGGTCGAAGGGTTTTACCAAAGATATGTGCGCCGCCGCCAATATCCCGACGGCAGGTTACAGGCGGCACAATAGCAAGGCATCCGCACTCACCGGACTTGCTGAATTTAAGCCGCCTTTTGTCATCAAGGCTGACGGGCTGGCCGCTGGCAAAGGCGTGATTATTGCCGAAGCATTGGAGGACGCCCAAGCCGCCATTGAAGATATGTTCGGCGGCGGCTTTGGCGATGCAGGTGCCTCGATCGTACTTGAAGAATTTATGACTGGCGAAGAAGCTAGCTTTTTTGCGTTGACGGACGGCATCGATGTCGTGGCATTCGGTTCTGCACAAGATCACAAACGGGTCGGGGATGGCGACACCGGACCAAATACCGGCGGAATGGGTGCCTATTCGCCGGCAGCGGTTCTGACTGAAGCGATACAGGCTGATGTGATGGAGCGCATTATCAAACCGACAGTCGCTTATATGGCTGCGCACAATATGCCTTATTCAGGGGTCTTATTCGCGGGCCTGATGTTGACCGGCGAAGGCCCTAAATTGATCGAATATAATGCGCGCTTTGGTGACCCGGAATGCCAGGTGTTGATGTCGCGCTTTACCGGCGACCTCGCGACGCTGATGCTGGCGGTTGCAAAAGGAGAGCTTGCAAGCGCTCCCGTCCCGACGTTTTCGGGCGACGTGGCGCTAACTGTGGTTATGGCCGCAAATGGATATCCCGGCACCCCTCAAAAGGGCGGGGCAATATCGTTGAACGACGTGCGGACGGGCAAAATATTTCATGCTGGTACTGCCGAAAAAGACGGCCAATTGATCGCCAATGGCGGGCGCGTCCTCAATGTGACTGCAACCGGCGCGACGGTGACCGAGGCCCAGATCAATGCTTATGCTGTGGTGGATGGCATTGATTTTCCGTCGGGCTTTTTCCGTCGCGATATAGGCTGGCGTGAAGTGGAGCGCGAAGCAGCGATGTGATTAGCGCTTTCGCTTATTCCCAAAATTTGCTTAACATGTGCAGTTGAGTAGAGGGTAGTTTCGGGGAGAAAATCATGAGTGCTTATTTGCCGATTATCATTAGCGCTATCGTCATATTCACCGCATTGATGTGGTGGTTGCTAGCACTGGGTTCCGTGAAGAAAGAAGATGGGGCGAGCGAAGCTGCGCCACCAAAAGCTGTTCCCGCGCCTCCGGTAGTCGCGGCTCCACCGCCCGCCGCGCCCAAGGCCGCTGCACCGGCAAAGCTGATGGACGACCCGACACCATCGTCCAGGACTGCACCACCCAAAGCGCAGGCACCGCTGAAAGCCGCAGCTACCAAAGCAGCACCCAAGATCGCACCAGCGAAGGCAGCGCCGAAGAAAGCCCCTGTCTCTAAAACTGCGACCCCCAAAACTGCCGCACCGAAAGCTGCCGTGGCAAAAGCGGCGGTTGCGAAGGCCGCGCCCGCTAAGGTTCCTGCCAAGGCGAAAGCAGAAGTTACTCCTAAGCCAAAGGCAGCACCCAAAAAGGCAGCTGTCCTTGCGGCGCCAAAGGCAGAACCAAAACCCGCCGCCAAAGCCGCTCCAAAGCCAAAGGCCGCGCCGAAACCCAAGGCGGTCGCAAAGCCGGTCATCCCTGACAATCTGGAACTGCTGAAAGGCGTTGGTCCCAAGCTGAACACGCTGCTCAAATCTCTGGGTGTTACGAGTTTCACGCAAGTAGCCAAGCTGACGTCGGCCGATATTGCCGAACTGGATGGCAAGCTTGGCAATTTTGCGGGCCGCATCACTCGCGATAACTGGGTCGATCAGGCGAAGCTTCTGGTCGCTGGCGACATAACTGGTTTCGAAAAGAAATATGGGGCCTTGGGGAGCGAAATCACCAAGGCCTGACGTTTCCGATCCTTTTTGGTCAGCAGGCTTCTCAGCCAGCTTTCTTGGCGCGTTTGGGCCTGACCTGTAAATCGCCGCCGCAGTTGGGGCAGCGGCCTTCAAGCGGGCCGTTCACGCACGGCGCGCAGAAGGTGCATTCATAGCTGCAGATCCGCGCTGCGTCGCTGTCCCACATTAACGGTGTTTCGCAGCGTTCGCATTTATCTCGCATTTCAAGCATGAATTCCTCCTAACGGCCGACACGCTGCAAACCGGTGCCGTGCATTTTTAGCCAGCGATCGGCGGCCTTCCGGTCGCCTTCGTACAGGGTATCGAGCCAGCCATAGAACGCCGTGCTGTGGTCCATATGCCGCATATGCGCGACTTCGTGGGCGATGACTGAGCGGCGCACATGGGCCGGAGCCATGATCAGTCGCCAGCTGAGCGAAATTGTGCCCCGGCTCGAACAGCTGCCCCAACGGCTTCGTGGATCACCCAACGAAAGACGGGGCAGGGGTTCGCCTGCCTTCTCGCAATAATGGCGGATTTCCTTGTCATAGATGCGCCGCGCTTCTGCCTTTAGCCAGCGTAGTATGCGCGCTTCGACGGAAGACTCGGGACCGCCAAGCCGGATCATGCCTTCGCCGCAACGGATTGTACGCGGCCAGTCTTCACGCCATTCGATGCTGTGTGCTTCCCCTTCAACCGCAATCTCGCTTCCCGGCCGGATTGGAACTGCGTCAGGGGCACTCTGCAGCCGGGCTGCGATCCATTCACGCTTTTTTGCGACGAAATCCAGCGCCACGTTGGTGGGGGTGTAATTCGGCATGGTGATCCGGATTTCGCGCTTTACTGCGTCTGCCCGCATCGAGATCCGGCGTGCACGCGGGTTGCGTTTGATACGCACGGGTACGCTCTCGCCTTCGATATCAATCTCTGGGTCAGAGAGGCTGTTCGACAATATGGTTTTCAAGCGGTCCAGCATGCAATTCCGATATTGCCCGACCTTTGACTGACATGCCAGCCTCATGAATGGTCTCGCGACTACCACTGACAAGATAATGCCATTCGGGAAGGGGCTTGCCCGCTGCGCGCAGGACATAAGCGCAGGTGGACGGTAGCCAGACATAGTCGTCAATCTTGCGCGGCGTCAAACGAAGGCATTCGGGCACAATGGCCTTGCGATTGCGGTAATCGGCACAACGGCACGTTTGAAGGTCAAGCAATTTGCAGGCAACATTGGTGGGATAGACACGGCCAGTGTCTTCATCCTCCACCTTGTTAAGGCAGCATTTGCCGCATCCATCGCACAATGCCTCCCATTGTGCACGGTCCAGCGTTTCGATTGGCGCTTCCCAGAAAGCTGCTTCGGTCATCGGGTGGTTCAGCGCACCCATTTTTCCAGATCGGCTTCAACCAATTTGGGGGCGCCTTCATTCGCATCGGTCTTGGGTTGATCGGCGGGCAGAATCGCGATGGGTTTACCATCGGGGTCCATCAAAAAGGGCGTCTGGCTGTGGCTCATCAAATAGCTTTCGGGGGATGAACCTTCGACCCGGCTGGAATAAATAGCGAATTTCTCGGCCGCATCGGCAATTTCTGCGTCCGTACCGGTCAGGCCGAGTGCGCGAGGATGAAATGCGCCGACAAATTGCTTTAGTACGTCAGGTGTATCGCGTCCGGGGTCAACCGTAATGAAAATCGGCTGTATCTTCGCCGCCAATTCGGGCTTTGCTTTTTCAAAGGATTTCAGGCCAGCCATCAGATTTTGCATATCCGGGGTACAGATGTCGGGGCAGTTGGTGTATCCGAAATAGACGATGCGGTATTTGCCGTTAAATTCTTTCCATGTCCGTTTTTTCCCGTCCTGATCAGTAAGGACGAAGTCGCCGCCAATCGCGGCCCCGGCCAACGGCGCTTCTAAAAGTGAGGGTTTTGCAGGATCTTGACTGCAAGCGCCAAGCAAAAGAAGAGGCGATATCGCGACAGAAAGCGCAAGGTAGAGGTTTTTGTTCATAGCAGGGGCAGACATGGTCTGCTAATGCACCGATATCAAGCATTTTGGTTTTAGAAATATGAGGCATATTTCCTTGAATAAGAAATTGGTTTTGATTGCCGCTGCTGCGGCGATGCTTTCAATATCCGCTGGTATATTTGTACCGGCTGCACATGCACAGTTTTCAGACAGCTATAATTTTCTGAAAGCCGTCAAAGAACGCAAAGGCGACGAGGCTGAGAAGTTTCTTTCCGAACCCGGAACGGTTATCGTCAATACCCGCGATAGCACCACCGGCGAAACCGCATTGCATATTGTAATCCAGCGCCGGGATTCAACTTGGTTGAGCTATTTGCTACAAAAAGGCGGGAACCCCGGCCTTGCCGACAAAAAAGGTACTACCCCGTTGATGTTGGCGACGCAGCTTGGCTATGTTGAAGGCATCGAGACATTATTGGGAAAAAAGGCACAGGTCGACCAAACCAACCGATCCGGTGAAACTGCATTGATATTGGCAGTGCAATTGAGGAATATCGAGGCGGTACGCACGTTGTTAAAAGCTGGCGCTAATCCTGACAAGAAAGACAGCCGTGCGGGATATTCGGCACGCGAATATGCCCAACAAGACGGGCGCGCATCGGCGATATTTTCCATGATTGAAAACCACAGCAAAGCCGATCCTTCTAAGAAACCGGCAGAGCTCGATTTTTCGGGCATTGGGGACAGTAAATAAGGTTTAGCCAAGCATGAACTTCATAGCGACGCCGTTCATGCAGTAACGCTTGCCGGTTGGCTTTGGCCCGTCATCGAACACATGACCCAGATGTCCACCGCAGCGAGCACAATGCACTTCGGTGCGGGGTAGTCCGATTTTATAGTCGGTCTTTGTGCCGACCCCGCCTGCCAATGGTTGCCAGAAACTCGGCCATCCGGTGCCGCTGTCATATTTGGTTGTGGATGAGAACAGCCGTTGACTACAGGCTGCACACACAAAGGTTCCCTTGCGCTTTTCCTTGTTCAGCGGGCTGGTATAAGGCGTCTCGGTATCTTCCTGCCGCAACACGCGATAGGCTGCAGGTGGCAAACGCTTTTTCCATTCGGCGTCACTGTAGGTCACGGCATAACGTGTTTTGGCGGTGACGCCGGTGCCGCAGCCGAACATGAAAGCTGCAACCCCGACACTGCTTAAGGAGAGAAACTGGCGCTTATTCATCTGCATGGCGATATCCTTAATCTGAATTCAGATATATATACGCGCCAGTAGACCAAAAGGTTTCAATAGGTCGACAATTCAACCATCATCTTGCGATACCCGTGCACAAAGCATCCCGCGACGCGCTCGGGTTCGCCTAACACATTGGGCCGCAACCGCCGCTTTGCCATTTCTTCGAGAAGTATGCGGATTTGCAGTTCGGCAAGCCGCGCCCCGACGCACCGATGGATACCATAGCCAAAGGCCAAATGCCGCCGCGCATTTTCGCGGTCCACAACCAACTTGTCGGGATTATCGAACACCGTTTCATCGCGGTTGGCGGACAGATACCACATGCCGATCTTGTCCCCGGCCTTGATCGGCGCACCGAACAGGTCGTGGTCGCGCATTGCCGTGCGCCGCATATGTGCCAAAGGCGTCTGCCAACGGATGATTTCGCTGACTGCATTGGGAATGAATTGCGGGTTTTGCTCCAGCTTTTCCCGCTCGTCCTGAAACGAATGCAGGCCATAAGCATAGCCGGACATCGAATTGCGGGTGGTGTCATTACCGCCCACGATTAACAGGATCAAATTGCCCATATATTCGAATTGGTTCATGTCCTTCATCGGTGAATGGATCATACGGCTTATAAGATCAGGTGCCTCACCCCGGTTTTTACGTTCTTCCCAAAGGCCTTGGAAATAGGCCCCCATTTCGAACATTTTTTCCAGCCTGGCCTTGCGGGTTTCTTCGGTACGGAACAGTTCGACATCACCGGCCCAGTCCGACCATTCGGTCAATTTGCGACGGTCCTGCCACGGAAAATCGAACAGCAAAGCCAGCATTTGGGTTGTCAGTTCAATCGAAACCAGATCGACCCAATCAATAGGCTTGCCAATTGGTAATGAATCAAGCAACTCGCCCGTGCGTTGGCGAATGTCGAGCGACATTCGCTCCATTTCCCCCGGCGTGAATGCAGGCGCTATAACCCGCCGTTCTTCGGTATGTTTGGGCCGGTCCATCGCAATGAACATCGGCATGACGATTTTCTGGTCTTCAGGAATGGGATCATCCAGCGATTCTTCATCAACCAGTGTAATGCCGCCATGTTCAAAGGATGAAGAATAAATGTCCGGCAAAGCTTCAACATGCTGAATGGCTTTTAGCGTTGTAACGTTCCAGTAACTGCCAAAACCACTGCCTTCGATTTTGTTGATCGGTGCTTTCTCCCGCATTTCCTTGAATATCGGATGCCAGCGATCTTCAGTATAAATTTCGGGAAGGGTTACATCCCAACGATGCGGAGCCTTGTTTATTTCCCATGGAAGCGAATCGTTTTCAAAGACGGGTGCAGTGGCCATTTTATAAATTCCTCTCGCCGAAGAAACTGCCACTACTTACAAATATGTCAATCCCGTTTCGATACGCAACTTATCGTAAGATCGGCACCTTTCAACCGCCCACCCCAATCAGTCCGAACAATTTACGTTTGCCGCCATCCTTTATGCGGCCGGCATTGCCCGATTTCATGACATTACGCTTGAATAGCCACACGCCGAGGCGAAGCAGAAGGATCGCGAAGAATAACTGGCCCACAATCGCCACGCCATGATGCCAAAGCGTCGGTTCCAGCGCGGCGCGGCCTATCATGGCGAAGGGCGAGCTGAACGGGAAAATCGCGGCGAATTGCTCCACGGGTTGGCTTGTTTTAGTCAAAGCATAGGATGCGAAAAAGAAATTGATGAGCTGCGCCATCGTGACAGGCATCGATATGGTCTGCACCTCGCGCACTGTTGCGGCCATTGCGCCAATCCCCAAAAACAGCGCGCCAAGCATGAGATACGCCATGATGAAATAGGTGAAGCACAGAGTGATGAAAACGGGCCATCCCACCGCTGGTGTCGGGAAATTGGGCAGCCCTTGCGTGACCTGCATGCCAATTCCCCCGATTGTCGTCCACACCAATATGCCCAACAGCGCCATCCCCAGCATCGCGAATAATTTGCCCAAAAACACCGATTCCATCGGTATTGAGGCTGCCAGGATTTCGATAATCTTGTTCGATTTCTCTTCAACCAGATTGGACAGCACCATACCGGCCAGCAACATTGTCAGGAAGAATACGAGGATCTGGCCACCCTGCGCGGTTACCGTCCGTAATTGCTTGTCGCTATTGGCGGTTTCGGCAACGATATCGGCTTCGGCCTCTGTCAATTTGACAGCGCCGGGATTTAGCGCGTGAGCGGCCAGCAATTCGATCCCTGCACTTTCGCGCTTGACCGAAGCTTTGGTGCCGGTGACAACCGGTTTAGCGAGCGTTCCGGTCACAACGACGCTTAGATTATCCTCTTTTTTCTTGAGATAATCTTTCGGATTTTTACCTTTATCCTGCGCTGCATCGCCAACAATCTTGATCTTGGTAAAATAATTTTCGCCCATGTTAGCCGACAAGGTTTCGCGCGCCTCGGTCATTTTCCGTGAATCAGATTGCGTCATGGCAAGTCCGACCACAGGTTGCGCGGCTTCGCGGGCAATCTGGCCGCCAAGGCTGCCAGCGGCGATTCCAACGAGGACCGGAAAGAATGGCCCAAGAAGAAAGAAGATAAAGGCTTTGGAATAAATGATCGCGGTGAAGTCGCGGCGGGCGATCACAAAAGCGGCGCGGAGTATCTCTTTCACAATGTTTCTCCTGCCACGGGTTCGTCCATTTCGGCGGCGACCGATTCGCCGGCAATCGCAACAAACGCGTCATGCAGCCCGGGCCGTTCGATCGACAGTGATTTGATGCCCGCTTTGCCCTCGACCAAGGCGGTCAGCAATGGTTCGACGCCAGTTTCGGGCAATGTAAAATGCCACCAATGCCCCTCTGCCCGAGTGTCCGCAGGAAGGGCAGCACGCCATGCACCGTCCAGCGTTTCTGTTTCCAGATGCACTTGCGGACGCAGCCGGTCGCGAGCTTCGGATACCAGCCCGTCGAAACTGATCTTGCCTCTGGCAATGATGGCAATGCGTTCACACAGACGTTCAGCGTGTGCGATGACATGGGTCGAAAAAATGATCGTCACGCCTTTTTTCGATTGTGCCCGGATCATGTGTTCAAGCTTGGCCTGGTTCAGGGCATCCAGGCCTGAAAAAGGTTCATCCAAAACGATCAGCTTGGGATCATGCACAATCGTACCCATTAATTGCACGGTTTGCGCCATGCCTTTGGAAAGCTGCCTTATCTGTCGGTCGGCAGCGTACCCTAGCCCTGCTTCTTCCAATAAAGCACGGCCTTTTTCCTTGCCTTCCTTTAGCGATAGGCCACGCAGCGCGCCCATGAATGCAATGGTATCGACAGCACGCATCGATTGGTAAAGGCCGCGCTCTTCCGGTAAATAGCCAACATTGCGTGATTGGGTGATTGGCCTGTCGGACCCAAGCAGGGTCCGCACGCCGGCATCCGGGTCGATAATACCCAGTAAGGTACGTAGCATCGTTGTTTTGCCTGCGCCATTGGGCCCCAATATGCCATAAATGCTACCCACCGGAACTTTCAAATCCACGCCATCAACGGCACGAAATCCGTCGAATTGCTTGACAAGTCCATGTGCCTCGATTGCATACATATTGGTAACGCGCCCCGGATAAGATTGAGGTGCTGAATAGGGTTGGCGTGTGAAAAGACACAAGACAAATTTGGTTAACGCGTTGAAAGCCCAAGCCGCAGGTGAAGGTTTTGTCGCAATTGGCATCGCGCCCGGCCATTTGGCACCGGCGGCTGGCGCACGATTGCGCCAATGGCTTGCCGATGGATGCCACGGCGAAATGCTCTGGATGGAGAGCCGCGTCGATCAAAGGGCCAGCCCTGATGTGCTTTGGCCAGAGGTAAAGTCGGTTATCATGCTCGGCATGAGCTATGCCCCCGCTGCTGATCCTATGGCTCTTGCCGGTCAGAATGATTGCGCGCGCATTTCGGTCTATGCCCAGGGGCGTGACTATCATGACGTTGTGAAAGGCGCGCTAAAGCGGCTTGCGGGCTGGATCGCGCATCAGGCTGATGTCGGGGTAAAAGTGTTTGTCGACACCGCACCTGTTATGGAAAAGGCACTCGCCGAAGCTGCAGGACTGGGCTGGCAAGGAAAGCACAGCAATGTCGTCAGTCGCACACATGGGAGCTGGCTTTTTCTGGGCGCGATTTACACTACCGCCGAAATCGAACCTGATGTGGCGGCCAAGGACAATTGCGGTTCATGTCGTGCGTGTCAGGATATCTGTCCGACGGACGCCTTTCCAGCGCCCTATAAAGTCGATGCACGGCGGTGCATTTCTTATCTGACTATCGAACATAAAGGACCAATTGACGCCGCTTTACGCCCCTTGATTGGCAATCACATTTATGGCTGTGACGATTGTCTGGCGGTGTGCCCGTGGAATAAATTTGCCAGTTCCGCCGCCGCAAACAAGGCATTTTTGCCAAGGGCAGAACTGGTGGCACCGAAACTGGCTGATTTGTTGACACTTGATGATGCCGCATTCCGGGTGCTGTTTTCGGGGTCGCCGATCAAGCGAATTGGCCGCAATCGCTTTGTGCGGAACGTGCTGATTGCGGCGGGCAATAGCAGGGATGTTTCTTTGTTACCGGCTGTGATGCGCTTGCTGGATGACGCGGATGATGTGGTAAGGGGCAGTGCGATTTGGACGCTGCGGCAGTTATCGCCGGAAGGTTTCGCTGGTTTGAAACTACGCTTGGCAAGTCAGGAAGAAAGCCATTCCGTGCGCGCAGAATGGGAGGCGTAACAGCCCCTGTTTCCGGCTCTACCTTCGGATCAGCGCTTCGATGCAGGCCGCGCGGTCAACCTCGGCACCGTCGCTGCGCCGGGCGTCAATATGGGTCACTATTTCCGTCCCGCCTTTTCCGTCCGGATAGAAAAAAGCGTCCAGCACGCAGGCCTTGCCAATGAATTGCAATTTGCGGCCATAGACCTCGATTATATCGAGGCGTGGTTCGCCAAATAATCGCTTCAGCGTTTCGACATCCTTGCCCATCACCAAGTCCAGCCCGCGCTTTTCAAGTACCGGCCGCTCAGCATGAATTTGGGCAGACGTACCGAACGCCAACGCAACACACCATAAAATGCCTCGCCTAAAATTCACAGCTTTGCGACCCCCGAATGCACAATGTGCACGGCCATTGCCGTAATTAAGACGGGCACGAACAGATTGAGCACCGGCACCAGCATTCCCGCCGTGCCTAAAAGGCCAAGCAAAAGGCGAGGCAGCTTGCGGATCGCGCCATGTGCGGCCCCATGCCGGGCGATCAGCATATCCTCCAGATCGCGGCCAAGCAGCAAGGCATTGACCAGCATGAAAGCAATGGCAGTGCCAACGCCGGTAAAGAGCAGCAAAACATAAACTGGCAGGGCCAGCAAATTATAAGCAATAACGCGAATGACGGAGCGGATCGCCATTTTAACTCCGGTCGCAAGTCCCGGCCTTTTGCCTATATCTGCAAATTGCGGGTAATAATGGTCTTCAACGGCGTCAATGATATCGTCGGCAAAGACCCAGGTGACGGCGATAGCGACAATGCGAAAAAGCAGGACGGCCGCCAAAAGCGATAGAGCTATCGACAAAAGCGCCGACCATGTTCCGTCATCCGTCAAATTGAGCCAACCGAACAAAGCTGCCATACCGAACCAAAGGCCAACACCCAACACAATGAAAATGCCGATACTAAGAGCGATAACTTTAGCCAGAAGGCGGGCGACGCGGGTGTCCGACAGGCTCTGGAATGACAACATAAGTGCTTGGATCATGGCGACACTCTAAAGCGCTTGCCCGGAATGTCCAATCCCACTAGGGCGCGCCGGACCGTAAACAGGATTAAATATGAAAGACATTCGCTTTGACGTACTCGCAATTGGTAATGCTATTGTGGATATTATCGCCGAAACGGACGATGCGTTCATCACCGAACAGAGCCTGACCAAAGGCAGCATGCAGCTAATTGACGAAGTTCGCGCAAAGTCGCTTTATGACCATATGGGCCCCGCGCGTGAAATCAGTGGCGGGTCAGCCGCCAACACTTTGGCCGGTCTGGCACGACTGGGACACAAGACCGCGTTTATCGGGCAGGTGGCAAACGATCAGTTGGGCGATGTTTTCGCGCACGACATTCGCGCCGGTGGTATCCATTTCGACATACCCGCGCGTG
The DNA here is from genome assembly GCF_041737645.1 of Sphingorhabdus sp. Taxonomy (GTDB): domain Bacteria; phylum Pseudomonadota; class Alphaproteobacteria; order Sphingomonadales; family Sphingomonadaceae; genus Sphingorhabdus_B. The sequence continues at coordinate 17,451 of NZ_JBGSRI010000012.1, read as the reverse complement.
ATGGTCCGCCAGCGACCGCCTGTTGCTACATCTTGGTCACGCCTGACGCGCAGCGGACCATGAATACATTTTTAGGCGCGTCGCAATATTTGCCTGCGCGGTTGATCGATAAAGATCTGATCGAAAGCGCGGCGATCCTGTATCTTGAAGGTTATTTGTGGGACCCCGAAGAGCCCCGCGCCGCGATGCGGACCGCGATTGATGTGGCGCGTGCCGCCGGTCGGAAAGTGGCGCTGACTTTATCGGATGCCTTTGTCATTTCGCGCCACGGCCCTGATTTTCTGGCCGAGATGGAAGCCGGGCGCATCGACATTCTGTTTGCGAACGAAGTCGAAATTTGCGCGCTGCATGGCAGTGAGGATTTTGAAGATTCGGTTTCGGCTATATCTGCTAAGGTGCCATTGCTGGTTTGCACACGCGGTGAACATGGGGCAATTGCCGTGGAAAATGGTGTGCGCACCACAGTGTCGGCGGAACCGGTCACGCAACTTGTCGACACTACTGGCGCAGGCGACTTGTTCGCTGCCGGTGTCTTTGCAGGAATTGCACAAGGTCAGCCAATGGCGAAATGCCTGACGATGGGGGCTGTGTGCGCGGCTGAAATCATCTCGCATTATGGTGCACGGCCCGAAGCCGATATTGCGGAGTTGGTTCGTCAACGATTGGGTTAATCCGCTTGTTTGCGGAACAACACCCTGTCTTCGGGACCGAAACCCCAGCGCCAGATGATCCAGCCATAAAGCCCCAATATTGCAGGTATTCCCAGCGCTAGCTCCACCCATTCGAAACGAGCGGGCACACTGACGATGATGATGCCCATTCCGGCTGCACTGATAACTGCAAAGATCAAAGTGCTGCGCCAGATGCTGATGCCGTGCCCTAGCAAGCGGCTCAGCAAACGGGATTTGATGATCGAGCCGATACCAAGGGAAATCATAAGGCCACAGGCCACCGCAGCTGCCTGATAAAGCCCGACATAAGACGGCTTAACGGGCAAATAAGGGATCATTAAAATAAGGCCGACGCTAACCAGCGCCTGAACCGATAACATGGCGATGGAGATAAGCAGATTGCGGTGGCGGGCCATATAGACAAGTGCAGATTCGCTGACCACAGCAGCGGCTGCGGCTACTTCGGCCGCTAACAAGAAAGCCAAAGCACCTGTTCCGCCCACAAATTCCGGCCCGACCAGTCCCATCACTGCCTCCCCTGGAATGCCAAGCGCGAGCGCGATACCGGCCTGAGCGGCGATAATCCAGAAGCCCACTTGGCCAATTTGACGGGCAATTTCGGCGTAGTTTTTTGATTTCAGATTGCGGGTGATGACAGGGCTTAAAATTGGGTCAAAACTGGTTTTCAACTTTTGCGGCAGGCTGGCGACCTGTTGTGCCACATAATATATTCCGACGACGGCAGGGGAAGCGAATAGGCCTAATATTGCAAGATCAAGCCGTCTGCTTCCCCATTCGGCAGCATCTGCGGCGGCGAGGGGGAGGTTGCGGCGGGCAATGACATAAGAACGCGATAGATTCGGCACCCAGCCCCTGGCGACTCCATAGCTGCGCCACAAGGGCCAGAGCGCGAAGAGCAATGCGGCAACTAACGATACCACATATGCAATGATCAAGCCGTCACGCGCGGAATAAAAATATAGAGCGCCTGCCGCGATGCTGATTGTCCATGGCTCTATTATGGCTCGGGCGCGCACTGTTGAAAGGATGTCAAAACGATAGGCCAGCGCCGCCAGCGCAACATCGGTTGCAACTATAGCAAAGATGACAAGCGGTAAAAAACGGTCAAGACCGTTAATGGAGCTGTTGGGGAACATGATCTGCGGAACGGCAATTAAAAATACCGCGCCAAGGGCCGAGGCAACCATAGCCGAAAACATTGCGTCCGCCACAAGATTGGCGTGTGGCCGGTCACCTTGCGACAACAATTCCGCCAAACCGCGTCTTAGGCCTAACGTTGCCAGTTGCGCTACGAATTCGACGATTAAAATGGCATAAGCAAATCTGCCCAGTGCCTCTGGCCCATAAAGACGGCCTGCAATAAGCAGGAACGGAATTCTGGCGGCAAGCCGCAACAAAAAGCCGAGTACATTAGTCCGCCCGCCTTTCGCAAGCGCCTGAATGTCATCCTCGTCGGTCCGGACTGCGTTCAAAATTTCATCCCTGTTGAACATACGCTAGCGTAAATGCCAACGCGTTACCAGCTTTCGGCCTTCAGGGGACGGGTAAGCAGCGCGGATGTGACTTCGCCGACCGTGGCCTTGCCCTCAAGCAATGCACAGACTGCAGCGACAATGGGCATGTCGACGCCTAGCTCTTGGGCTGATTTAAGCAGAACAGGGGCAGTATAGGCACCTTCTGCAACGGTGCGGCGGTTGGCAAGCAGATCCATTGCCGATTTCCCCTGACCTAACCCGCGACCTAACGAGAAATTACGCGAATTTTCCGAGCTACAGGTTAGCACCAAATCGCCTAAGCCCGATAGACCGGCCAACGTATCGGGGCGCGCTCCTCGGGCAAGTCCATAACGCTGGATCTCGGCAAAGCCGCGCGCAATGAGCGAGGCGCGGGCGTTTTGGCCTAGGCCTGCACCGTCCACAACGCCACAACCTATGGCGAGGACATTTTTAACTGCCCCGCCGATTTCTGCTCCGGTGACATCATCTGACCAATAAGGCCGGAAATGCGGCGTTGCGATCAACCGCACAAGGACCGCACCCAGCCCCTGATTGGCGGTTGCAAGCGTTATGGCTGTAGGCTTTCCTGCCGCCACTTCATGGGCAAAAGTCGGTCCAGACAGTACCGCTATTGCATTATCCGGGCGCAGTTCGGCGACAATGTCCGACATCAACATTTGCGTGCCCGCCTCGATTCCCTTCGCACACAGCAACAAAGGCGCGTCAGTCGCTGGCAGTGCTGCAATGGTCGCACGGACATGTTGGGCAGGTGTAACGATCAGCAGCGCGCCGCAGGTACCCATTGCCGCAAGGTCGCTTGTTGCCTGAATATTAAGCGGGAGTTTCAAGCCCTTCAGAAATACACTGTTCTCCCGCGTTTCGTTGATCGCAGTGACGACATCCTCTTCGCGGGCCCAGATCAGGACCTGCGGATGGATTTGTGCCATTACCGATGCCAGCGCGGTTCCCCATGCACCACCGCCTATTATGCCTATCGGGTATTTAGGATCGTTCATGCCTTTACTCCTGCACCCCGCGCAGGGGCCGCGTCGGGGTCGAGTGGCCAGCGTGGCCGTGCCACAAAATCCAATCCGTCGGTTAAGCCAGCGGCAAAACGTTCCGCGCCTGCCCACGCAATCATCGCGCCATTATCGGTACATAACCATAATGGAGGCGCGACAAAGCGCATCGCTCTTGCTGCGGCAAATTCGGATAGCATATCGCGTATCGCAATATTCGCAGCAACGCCGCCAGCCACAACCAAAGCAGGCAGGGGATCGATACGGTCGACCGAATATTGCAGCCTGTCGCGGAGACATTCGACAACCGCCTGTTGAAAAGATGCCGCAATATCGTCGACCTTATATTGCCCCGATTGAAAAGCCCGCAGAACCGCGCTTTTCAATCCAGCAAAGGAAAAATGGGGTTCATCGGCACCTTTGAGAGGCCTTGGCAGTGGAACCGCCGCTGAGTTTCCATTGGTTGCGGCACGTTCGACGGCGGGGCCGCCCGGAAAACCGAGTCCCAAAATCTTGGCTGTTTTGTCGAACGCTTCGCCCACCGCGTCATCAATGGTGGTAGCCAACCGGTTGTAGTCACCGACGCCGTTAACGCGCAGCAACTGGCAATGGCCGCCAGAAACCAACAACAGCAGATACGGGAAATTCAAGTCAGGATCGACCAGACGCGGCGACAGCGCATGACCCTCCAGATGGTTGACCGCAATGAGCGGCTTGCCAGCGGCCATGGCCAAAGCCTTTGCGGTAACCAGCCCCACCATTACACCGCCGATAAGGCCGGGACCTGCCGTCGCGGCGATTGCGTCGACGTCGTCCAAGGTCATCCCGGCATCGGCAAGCGCGGCCTGCACCAATGGAGTCATCAGTTCGGCATGGGCGCGCGCGGCGATCTCGGGAACAACGCCGCCAAAGGCGCGGTGATGATCCTCCTGTCCGGCAAGTGCATGGGCCAATATCGTGCGATCCGAACGCACAATTGCAGCTGCGGTTTCGTCGCAGCTAGATTCAAGACCCAGAATAATTGCCATTGCCCTTTCCCATAGGTGCCTACCTCGTTATGAACAAGCGGCATGACCGTCACTGAATATACACCAGACAGCCCTTTGCGTATCGGAACGCGCCGCTCGCCTCTCGCTTTGGCCCAAGCCGAAATGGCCGCGTCGGCGATACGAAAAGCTTATGACTTGGCTGAAAATGCGGTGGTGCTGGTCCCGATGCTGTCGACCGGCGACAAGATTCAGGACCGGCCACTTGCAGAAATTGGGGGCAAAGCGCTGTGGACCAAAGAACTGGAACGCGCACTGATCGACGATGATATCGACATCGCGGTCCATTCGATGAAAGATGTCGAAACGGTCCGGTCGCCCTTATTTACCCTGTCGGCAATGCTGCCCCGGGCCGATGTGCACGACCGTTTGATTGGTGCTTCAACATTGGACGATCTGCCGCTTAACGCAAAGATTGGAACCTCAAGTCCCCGCAGGGCGGCGCAGTTAAAGGCTTTGCGGCCCGATTTGGTCATGTCACCGATCCGTGGCAATGTTGCCACGCGAATGGCTCAGGTCGAGGCAGGAGAGTTTGACGCAACGCTTTTGGCGGCGGCTGGTCTTGATCGCCTCGGACAAAGCGATGTGGGAACAAGCCTGGCGCTTGAAACCATGCTTCCGGCTTCTGCCCAGGGCGCTATCGGTATTGATCACTTGGCCACGCGCGAAGATTTGGCAGCGTTTTTGCAGGCTGTGAATGACCGGGCGACCTTCGTTGCCGTTTCCGCCGAGCGCGCATTTTTGGCGGCGTTGAGCGGCAACTGCCATTCGCCTGTAGCTGCATATGCGCTATGTCATAGTGACAGTATATATTTGCGCGGTGAAATATTGTTGGAAGACGGCAGCGAGCGGCAATGCGGATCGATCGAGTTTGCCTTGGATGATATAAATGGTCCGGCAACATTGGCGGCGCAGTTGCTGGAAAAATCCAGCGACAGCTTGCGTCAATTATTCACCCAGTGAAATTGCTGATTATCCGCCCTCAACCGGGCGCTGATGCAACCGCTGATCGTGTTCGTGCCTCTGGTCATGAACCGCTACTTATGCCGTTATTCGCCGCCGAGCCGGTGGATTGGGAAATTCCGGGCGAAATTGAATATGACGGCCTTCTAATCACAAGCGCAAACGCAATCCGTCATGCCGGGGATAAACACGCGGCGCTCGAACATTTGCCGGTTTTTGCGGTCGGACAGAATAGCGCCGACGTCGCCCGTTCTTTCGGGTTTCAAATAGAGTATACCGGCATCAATGGCGTCGATCAGCTTTTGGCTGATATTGAAGCGCGCAATTTGCTTTGGCTTGCAGGCGAAGACCGCACGGAATTTCAAAAACCTGATGATATGGAGATCAGCTGCCGCATCGTATACCGAAGTGCTGCGTTGCCAAACCCGCAGTATTTTTCCGAAATGTTGTTAAGCGCTGACCATGTTCTGCTACATTCGGCGCGGGCAGCGCGTCATTTTGCAGATTTGGTTTCGCAACAAGCTATTAAAAAAGATGCTATTTCGATTGCGGCGCTTTCTGAAAAAATCGCACTGGCGGCGGGTTCGGGTTGGGCCAAAGTGTTTGTTGCTTCAATGCCATCGGACGACGCACTCTTGTCTCTGCTTTAAAGGCGCTTTACAAAAAGGGCGCTTAATCCCTAACTGATGGTTGGGACGAAGGGGATTGAATGACCGATTTTGCGACGAATGCCGCACCCGCGCGTGGCGGGATGAAGATGAAACATATACTTGCCTTGCTGTTTTTTGCATTCGCAGGTGGGGCAGGTGTCAGTTGGTGGCTGGCCGATGAATATGGCTGGTTCGAAAAAGGCGAAAAGCGGATTACCGCGCCTGCACCGGCAAGCAAGATGCGGGATGCGACCGCAGTGCAGTTGACTGCGCCACCCGCCATTTCTTCGATCGATTCTGCGATTGCAGCTGGAAATACTGCGCGTGCAGAAGGACTTCTGGTCGCATTTGCAGCACGAAGAGCGATCGATAGCGGTGCGCCGTTGGGCTATTTGATTGACCAGTTGCGGTTGCGTTTCGGGACGAGCCAGCCCGATGCCGTCATCACAATCATGGAGGCCGCACAGACACCGGTTACCTTGCAATCCCTGCAATCTGAACTTTCCGCTATCGAAAATCTCTTGCTAACGGGAATGCGGGATGAAACAATTTGGGCGACGATCCAGCGCGAGTTTTCCGAATTATTTGTATTACGTAAGTCCGAATCGCTGTCGCCGGCGCCTACGCAAAGGTTGTTGCGCGCCCACGCACTGGTAGAATCTGGAAATTTGAGCGGCGCGATATTGGAAATTTCGTCAATGCCCGGCGGGTCTTCGGTCGAGGCGCAAGCCTGGCTGGCACGGGCTAAAACCTATGCCGAAACGCGTAAAGCTCTGGATATACTGGAAAGAAGCGCGCTTGCAGCACCCCCAATCCCCGTACCCGCTTTTCCCGCGACCGCTCCTTCGGTAATGGACGTCCCGACGCAAAGCGTGATGCCAGAATAAGTTTCGTCATAAATTTCGTCATAAATCTTTCATAAATCTACGACGGCCATATAAGGGAGCATGGCTTCCCGATTCTCAGACATTTCGTTCAACCGCCCGATGGGTCACGCACGTAATAGTGCCGGACCGGTCGCGCCCGCTTTGCAATTATTGGCACGTGAAGCCTTGTCCTTTGCCTATATGCGTACCAGCGCAGCTTTTGCCTCGACTGTAGATCTGGATGTGGTCGGGAATGGACGGCCGGTTATGATCGTTCCGGGCTTTATGGCCTCCGACCAGACAACTTCACGCCTACGCCGTTCGCTGCAGGATGCCGGATTTGCCGCACATGGCTGGGGCTTGGGTCGCAATAAGGGCATAAAGGCCGATATTTTCGAACGGCTCGACAAACGCGTGGCGGAACTCGACATAGATAAGCCGCTGACGCTTGTGGGCTGGAGTTTGGGCGGGTTGATCGCGCGCGAATACGCCAAAGTTTCCCGCCACAATGTTGCAAAAGTTGTAACATTAGGCAGCCCTTTTTCAGGTGATCCCCGGGCTAATAACGCATGGCGGCTCTATGAATTTGTTGCCGGTTACAAAGTGGATAACCCACCGCTCGACGTAACTTTATCTGAAAAGCCGCCAGTTCCCACTTGTGCCTTTTGGTCGCAAAACGACGGCGTGGTCGCTCCGGGGTCGGCTTGTGGCCAAAGTCACGAGTCAGATCACCAGATCGAGCTCGACTGCACGCATATGGCATTTGTTTCCGGCGTGGATGCTATACGGGCAATCGCGCGATCTCTGATATAGCTCCTTTCCTTTAAGCGGTACCCGAGCCACCTAATTTATCTCTAAATGGCACGATAATTGCTTTGCTGTGAGAACATATCTTTTCACAGGAGCTTTTCATGTTTCACCTCTTGCTGCTTGTCGCCGCTTCCTCTTCTACGTTTGAAGATCTGAACAGGCTGGATGACCGTATCACAGCAGTGTCACCCGACGCAGAGCAGGTCGACAAACGGTTGAAGCTTGCAGCGTGTCCGGAAAGCCCGATTATAGCTCCGCCTGCGGGCGGTTCGGTCATTGTGCGATGCCCCGCCCTTGGCTGGCGTCTTCGGGTTCCGGTGAATACCACCGCACAAAAGGCGGAAACGGCAGAGATTGTGATCCGCAAAGGTGAAATGGTCGAATGTGTTTCAGGTGGTCGCGGTTTTGCCGTTTCTACGACTATGATCGCGTTGGAGGATGCTGCAGTGGGACAGGCTGTGCGTGTCAAATCCTCGACAAATGCCGGGCCGTCATCGACCATGACCGCCGTCGCAACGGCACGCGGACAGGCTTCGTTCTGATCCGGATTAATCTATTGCTAAACTTTATGGCGTGATCGCCGTTTCTGATTCCATACAGGCTGTCGGTTTCCTGACGGCCCAAATGGAAAGGAACAGAAAAATGGTGGATTCCGTACAGTTCGGACCGGCCAGACTGGCTCCGGGTCTTCGTGCATCGGGTGCTGTAGACGCCGTGCCGAAGCGTGAAAATAATTTGAAGCCCGCCGCGCCGCAAAGCTTGAGCCTTGCATCTGCGCTCGCGCAAAAGGGGCCTCCTTTTGACGCCGAAAAGGTTGCGACTCTAAGAGCCGCCCTTGCTAGCGGAGCATATCAGGTCGATCTTGGTGCGGTTGCCGAAGGCATCATACGCTTTGGCGGGCAGGACCTTGGATGAGTGTGATGATGGATGCGGTTCTTCAACAACAGGCTGAATTGATAGCGGCGCTCGATATGCAAGACGCTGACGCAATAATGGCGGCCAGCAGCGCGCTGTCCACGGCCATTGAAAAGCTGCGTTTGCAAAAGCAAGTGCCCGCGCAAAGCCAGTTGTCGCATGGCCTGAAACAGGCAGAGGCGGCGCGTATCCGGGTCAAATATCTGACGGCGTGGAACCGACAGAAAATTGACCGCTTGGCCGAATGTCGCGGTCTTGCATCGTCTGCTATTTATGTAATGCCCCAGAAACGCGCATAAAAGCGTAAGTTTCACAAAACTGGCACGGGCATTGCAATTCATCCGGCATGACCAACCGGACCAGGATATGACCAGACCTATAAACGACACAGCGTCACCGCAACGCGTGGCGGCGGCGATTGCACAGGCATCCGCGCGCACAGGCGTGGATTTCGACTATTTGATGGATCAGGCGCGGATCGAGAGCGGAATGCGCCCAAATGCGCGCGCCAGCACCTCGAGTGCGACTGGGCTCTATCAATTCACCAAACAGACATGGCTGGGTACCGTTAAAGAACATGGTGCATCGCATGGGCTTGAATGGGCGGCCAGCGCGATATCCAAAAATTCTGACGGGACATTTTCCGTTGCAGATGGTGACGCGCGTTCCGCCATTCTTGATTTGCGGAACAATCCCGAAGCGGCCGCCTCCATGGCCGCCGAATTTGCAGCTGATAATGGCCAATATTTGCAATCCCGGACCGGCAGCAGTCCGGAACCCGTCGATCTCTACCTCGCACATTTTTTGGGCGCGGAAGGCGCGGCAAAATTTCTTGACGCGCATCGGGACGACCCTGAACAAAGTGCCGCACCGTTATTTGCCGAAGCTGCGCGGGCAAACCGATCCATATTCTACCGTGGCGATGGTTCTGCACGAAGCCTGTCCGAGATACGCCAGAATTTCGCATCAAAACTGGGCAATTCGCCCAGCGGCTTTCCAATGATGAGCGCCAATCGCCAAAAAAGTGCGATTGCGACCACGCAGAACCGGACCCCGCTAGAAATGGCGACGATGGAGCCAATGCCGAAAAAACTCGACCTCAACTTCGCCCGTAACGCCTATCGCCGCCTGTCGGGTGCTTCGACATGATCGGGCGGATCAACTTTTCGATCTGGCTCAATACGATAAAGGGCGGCGCTTTGCCGGTGGCAGTGCTGCTGCTCGTCATGTTGATGATTGTGCCGGTCCCTGCGCTGTTGCTCGACGTGGGGTTCATCCTCAATATCATGATTAGCCTTGCTGTCCTGATGGTCGCGATGAATGTCGCAAAGCCGCTGGATTTTTCTGCATTCCCGACGGTTTTGCTTTTGGCGACATTATTCCGGTTGGCGCTAAATGTTGCCTCGACCCGCGTGGTTCTGGTCGATGGCCATACCGGCACGGCGGCCGCGGGCCATGTCATTGAAGCTTTCGGCGCATTGCTGATCGGCGGCGATTACATTGTCGGCCTATTAGTCTTTGCCGTTCTTTTGATTATCAACATGGTCGTGATCACCAAGGGTGCGGGCCGCGTTTCCGAAGTGTCGGCGCGCTTTACCCTTGATGCACTGCCGGGCAAGCAAATGGCCATCGACGCCGATTTGAACGCCGGGCTTGTAACGCCGGACGAAGCCAAAGCGCGGCGTCAGGAAGTTGCAACCGAAGCCGACTTTTACGGGTCGATGGACGGTGCTTCCAAATTTGTAAAAGGCGACGCGATTGCAGGCCTGCTGATCCTGTTCGTCAATATCTTTGGCGGATTGCTGCTCGGCGTTGTCAGCCATGACCTCAGCTTTGGCGATGCGGCGGAAATCTATATCAAACTGGCCATTGGTGACGCTTTGGTGGCGCAGGTACCCGCGTTGCTGTTGTCTATTGCTGCTGCTGCGATTGTTACCCGCGTGTCTTCGCCGCTGGATTTGTCAGGACAGATTTCCACACAGTTCGGCCATGCCAGGGCGTGGGGGCCGGTGGCGGGTACTTTGACCTTGCTGGGGATGGTTCCGGCGATGCCGCAACTCGTTGTCCTTCCGGCAGCCGCTCTCGCCGGTGGTATTTGGTGGCTGCTCAGGCGCGCAGAAAAATTACCGCCCCGGCCGGCCGAGACAATTCCGGACGCGACACCCGGCCACATTATCGAATGGCATGAAATCGCGGAGACCGCTCCGATTACGCTGGAACTGGGCTATTCACTGGTCAGCCTTGTCGATGAACGCAAGGGTGCACCATTGATGGGCCGGGTAACCGCAATTCGCCGCCAGCTATCGCGTGAATTCGGCTTTGTTGTCCCGATGGTGAAGGTCTCCGATGATCTTTCCCTGCCGGGTAATGCCTATCAGATCCGGATATCCGGGGTATTGGTCGGCGAAGATAGTGCATGGGCAAATGAACTGCTCGCGCTTGATTCCGGTGATTGCCTTGAAGGTGTCACGGGCCGGGCGGTCAAAGACCCCAGCTTTGGCTTGGACGCGCTTTGGATATCAGAACGTGACCGGATCGATGCGGTTGCGGCTGGATATACGGTCGTCGATCCAGCTACCGTAATTGCCACCCATCTCAACCAATTGGCCACCGCGTCAGCGGCTGAATTGTTTGGCATGGATGACGCACAAGCGCTGATCGACAATCTTAAAGAGAGCTATCCGCAACTCGCCGCCGGACTGACCCCTGCGCCTTATGCATTGGCCGCGATCACAGCATTGTGCCGGGCTTTGTTGGTTGAGCGCGTCCCACTGCGCGATTTCCGCCGTGTGGCCGAAGCGATGGTCGACCTCGCCCCCCGCAATCTCGACGCTGCCGATCTGGTCGAGGCTGTGCGCCAGCGTCTGGGCGCGCTGATCGTGCAGACCATTGTTCCGGTGAAAATGCCGTTACCGGCTATTACCTTTGAGGGTGAACTGGAAAGCCTGCTCGTCCAGTCCGTGCAAAGTGCGCCTTCGGCAAACTGGCCGTTCGAACCCGCGCTTGCCCGCCGGATTATCACTGCTGTCGATGATGCGGTCCAACCTATGCTGGTCGCCGCCCGCAGCTTTGCTGTCATCACATCGCCTCTATGCCGCGCCGCTGTTGCCCGGTTGTTGCGGGCGCAGTTCAGCGATGTCGCGGTGCTGTCTTTCCTCGAAATACCCGAAACCAAAAAAGTCGAAGTGATCGCCGTCGTCGGCGGAACACCGCGCTTGGCCGATGCCAATCACTATAAAGGAGACCATGATGCTGAATGAAGCACGCGCGGCTTATGCCCGCCCGGACGCAACAAGCCCGGCGCGCCTGATCGAAACGCATAGCACGCTTGTCCGCCGCGTTGCATGGCATGTGCATAGCCGTATGTCGACCGCCATCGAAGTGGAAGACCTGATCCAGATCGGTTTTATCGCGCTGGTCGAAGCCGCCCAGCATTTTGAAGATCGCGGCATCGCTTTTGCCCCTTATGCCTCAACCCGCATACGCGGTGCTATGGTCGATGCGTTGCGCCGCGACGCGCGCATGGGCCGTGCGGGGATGGCAAACCGCCGATATCTGGCCAGCATCCGCGCGAAATTGGAACAGGAATATATGCGCCCACCCAGCGATGCTGAAATGGCCGATGCAGCAGGCCTTGAACCGCAGGCCTATTATGCGATGACGGCATCGACACAGGCCGTGGCGCAGGATTCCATCGACGAAAGCTATTCCGACCATGATATGTGGTTTGCCGACCTGGCGGACAGCGCCGACACCGCGCTTGAAAAGGCCCAGTTGCGCGAAACATTGGTGGCCAATCTCGCCAAGCTGACCGAGCGGGAGGCTACAATTTTGCAGCTCTATTTTGTCGAGGAACTGAATCTGGATGAAATCGGGGAAACACTTGGCGTCGGAGCCGCGCGCGTGTGCCAGATTAAAAAGGCGGCACTCGACAAGATGCGCGACTTGATGATGGATTAGGGTCCTGACCCTTGCCCTCGACCCTAAACCGCCAAAGAAACCTCAACTTCATCCCCTGCGACCAACCCCTCTGATTTTCGGACAGCAGCTTTTACCGGCAATAACCACCCGCCACTGCCCTTGTCGGGAAAAATGGATGTGTCCCATGACGTATCGCCGATACAGGCCCGCACCTTCATAGCGCCCCAGCCGCGCCGTCGTCCGCTTTCGAGCCGCCGCATAAATGCCAACGCATGAATGGCTTCGGCAGCCTCGCCATCAATCGTCAAAAAATGCCAGCTTGCGGGGGCCTTGTCGCTGTTCCAAAGCCAAAGCTGGGCGGTAACCGCATAGCTTTCGGTCACCATAATCCTCCTTCGTTATTTCGAAAGTTTCCGCCTGACCGGAACGGGAATGTTACAGATATCTGCACCGCCTGCTGGGGATATGAAAAATGGATCGCGCCGGTTGGCGCGGGCATCGGCATAGGCGGCGAAACTTGCGCTTTCGGTCGAAAGATATTCGAAGGCCGCAACATCTTGCGCTTCGTGCCCTAGCCTTACCGAAAGGATAGGCACCCGCTCTTCGTCCTTTTCGTAAAAACCCAGCGCGCCCGTCCCGCGCGGCAGGCTGGACATATGTTCCATGCCTTCAATGATCCGTCCGACCAGCGCAATATTGCGGTCCAGATGTCGCGGGGCATGGCCAATGACGGTATAGAGTTCCGCGCCCGTCCCGGTGTCGGGCGACAGGTTACGGCCAACGCCAACCATGCCGTAGCAGTGCGTTGGCCAGATGTGGCTTGCGTCCTGTCCTATTGGCCACCCCCAAAGTGGTTGGCTAAGGCCATATTCGCCTTTTTGCTTCGGTGCGGTACTTTTCATCGTTTTTGCGGTCCACCCGCCGGTTGGCTGCTTTTTGCTGACCGAATAGTCGCTCTCCGGCACAACAGCCAACCCATCGGGCAACGCTTTTTTCTCGGTCGGGTCACCCCATTGCGTCACATAATTGTCCTGAACGCGAACAATCGCCGTGCCATCCCACCATTTGGCGGCGGCAAGCTTGCGGATATTGCCGACCCAACCCTGACTGAATGGAGCAGTCATCAACTGTATGACCACGCGGCGCGGTTTGCCTGCGGTATCCGGTGCAAGGTCCATGACCAAAAGGTCGGCTGGCGCAATCGAAACCCATTCCCGCGCACTTGCTGCAGCGATAATCTCGCCCGGTGCGGGGTAGGTTTTCACCTCTTGGGCGAAAGCGGGAATGGTCGCGCAAAGGGCGGCAACTGCGGTCAATTTCGAAAATCTTTTCATGGAACGGCTTATGGCAAATCACAGTGCCTTGCGAAAGCGTAAAGGAGCCGCTAGGGGCGTCGCTTCCCCAAAAGGGATGCGGAGACGTGGCCGAGTGGTCGAAGGCGCTCGCCTGGAAAGTGAGTATACGTCAAAAGCGTATCGAGGGTTCGAATCCCTCCGTCTCCGCCACCTAGTCAAGTATTTGCTATATAACAATAAAATGTTGAAAAAGTGGCGCGAATTTGCGCCATTTTGCGGTCAAAAGTCATCTTCGGAGACCCGTGCTTGTGGGCATGGACGGGGCGTAAGCACCCAGCGTCTCTGATGCACTTGGAGGCCGTTGAGTTTGGTGAATGAACAAAATTTGCCAATGTTCAAACTCAACTACGGCTGCTTGAATTTGCCTGATGAGTTGAGCAGCGAGTCAGAAGGCAACGTTCGGTTTAGTTTCAGAATCAATCGGGAGCACAAAATGATAAACGGCCGGCTCCTAATGTCATAATTGGACAGTATGCCGTCATTTAATGACAAAACACCATCGAGAGTTCGAATCCCTCCATCTCCGCCAGCAAGTCAAGCACTTGTAATATAACGATAAATTACTCAAGAATCGGCGCGAATTTGCGCCATTTCGGGTGGTAAACTCATTTTAGAGACGGGCGTTTCGAGATGCAAGACCGGCGTTTGCGCTCCGCGTCTCTGCTGCTCTTTGTAGCGGTTGAGTTTGGTGATCGTGCAGAATTTGCTGATAGTGAAAGTCAACTGCCGTTGGAGCGAAATTGTCTGCTTTATTTAGATAAGAGTCAGCCGACAACCGTCGGTTCAGATTCCACATATATTGGAATCACATAATGACGACCCGGGTGAATGATGATTTCTATCTCAGTAGCGATCATTCAGCTTTGAAGTGCCACATGCAACGCGGCATTTGTCACGTACTTAGCTTCATCTCCGAGTAGCCGGCGTTCTGCCTCCAATCGCTTCATGTTGTATTCGTAATCGTATATGAAACGCTCATTTCCGTTCCGATCATGGATTCCGATGACACCGTACCACAACATTAGGCTAAATGCCTTTTCAGCTTCTTCAGCGTTCATACCATCGTGGATGAAACGAGAGAGAAATTGGCTCTCTTCCATTATTTTCTCTACGCCAACTAGAGAATATAACAATTCAGCCGACAAACCAGATACGTCTCTAATCTCGTATCCAAAATCATCGACCAAATATAATGAATGCTGGCGAACTGCATCAATACAATCCGTCTCGTCCACCTTCGCATGACCCCGATTCACCGCATTCGATATGGCATTTTCGATTATGTTGATGAGAAAGCGAGGTCTCATTAAGCAATGATCAACAAAAAATTCAAAAGAGTCCTTGTTATCAACATTTCGAACAAAGAATGTCTGCCAGACTTTGTCGAAACTCTCGCCTTTGGACTTCGACGACGCCTGCAACCTTCGAAAAATAACTTGCTTCAGTTTGGCACGATCGGTCCAGTCAATTCTTACCTGACCCGCTTTTCCGCGATCTGGGGTTTTATCGACGAGCATCTCGTAAATATCATTTCTCAAGAATACTACCGACATGAAATCACGCGATGCGGCAGAGAAATCTCGCTTAATTTTGTCAAGCGTTTCAATCAACAATCGTACTAAACGCACATCAAATTCGTGGACGCCATTTGTAGGCCAGCCCTTGTCGATGTTATCGAACAGTAACACGAAATGATCATTCCCAGTTGTGTTCTCAAGCAGAAATTTCTTGAGTTGCGTGATACCACCGCGAAAAATTACATTAGTTAGGAAGTCCGCGGATATTTTCTGACGATGCCCTTTAGCAGCTTCAATTTCTTGAAGTATAAAGCTTCCCAGGCGGTTAATACGAGTTGTAAAATCTCCCGTTTGATCAACGTTAAATTCTTCCAGCCAGCGGTCTGCTTCCTGCAGTCGTCCAAGAGCCCGGGAGTCAAATTTCGACTGGAAATCGAAGTTATGCCTCATTGTTAAGAGAATTTCAGAGAGCACTACGAAATACCAAAACGCTGCAAGCGTATGGTCGTAAGCTCCAACTTCAACAATTTTCAACAGCTCTTCGCGAAACTGACTCAGCTGGTGCGATTCGGGCTTTAGGTCGGTGATAATTGCCGACTTATCGGTTCTAAAGGCATCTCGTACCTGAAAGAAGATTGCTGTTTTTCCGGAGCCTTTCCTTCCAGCTACAACATTCACTTCACCTCTGTTCCCCGTCAGCACCAATGGCACAGATTTGATGTTGTGATTTAAGGAGTGTTTTGGTCTCATCGGAGTGACGAAGGAACGAAGATGAGACCAAAACACTCTGGCCAACCTAAGGCCTCTGCCGAGCGTGTCGTAAAGGATATTCGCCGTGCAACCCGGCGGCATTTTTCTGCTGAAGACAAGATCAGGATCGTGCTGGAAGGCCTGCGCGGGGAAGACAGTATCGCCGAGCTGTGCCGCAAGGAAGGCATTGCGCAGAGCCTGTATTACACCTGGTCCAAGGAGTTCATGGAAGCTGGCAAGCGCAGGCTTGCGGGTGATACTGCCCGCGCGGCCACCAGCGGCGATGTGCAGGAACTACGCCGTGAGGCACGTGCCTTAAAGGAGTGCGTTGCGGATCTGACCCTTGAGAACCGCCTGCTCAAAAAAAGCATGATCGCGGATGGGGGCGACGACGAATGAGGTATCCCGCATCTGAAAAGCTCGAGATCATCCGCATCGTCGAGCAGTCGCATCTGCCTGCCAAGCTCACCCTTGACAAGCTGGGCATCGCCCGGCGAACCTTCTATCGCTGGTATGACCGCTATCTCGAAGGCGGGCCGGAGGCGCTGGCTGATCGGCCATCCGCACCAAGCCGCGTGTGGAACCGCATCCCCGACGCCATCCATGACCAGATCATTGAACGGGCGCTGGATCAGTCCGCGCTGCCACCCCGGGAGCGGGCGGTACGGTTTACCGACGCGCGGCGTTACTTCGTGTCGGAAGCTACGGTTTACAGGCTTCTGAAGGCCCATGACCTGATCACCAGTCCGGCCTATGTTGTGGTGAAGGCAGCCAACGAGTTCCACACCAAGACTACCCGTCCCAACGAGATGTGGCAGACAGACTTTACCTACTTCAAGATCATTGGCTGGGGATGGATGTACCTATCCACGGTGCTCGACGACTTCTCGCGCTATATCATCGCCTGGAGGCTGTGCAGCAATATGCGCGCCGAGGATGTCACCGATACGCTCGACATGGCCTTGGCAGCGTCGGGCTGCGATCATGCTACTGTTCAGCACAAGCCCCGGCTGCTCAGCGACAATGGTCCCAGCTACATCGCAGGCGAACTGGCTGAGTATATCGAGGCACAGAAGATGAGCCATGTGCGTGGTGCCCCGATGCATCCGCAAACCCAGGGCAAGATCGAACGCTGGCACCAGACACTCAAAAACCGCATCCTGCTGGAAAACTACTTCCTGCCCGGCGACCTTGAGCAGCAGATCGAAGCGTTCGTCGAGCATTACAACCACCAGCGCTACCACGAGAGCCTGAACAACGTCACGCCCGCCGATGCCTACTTCGGCAGGGCACAAACCATCATCCAACAACGCGAAAGGATCAAACGACAGACTATCGAATATCGGCGCTTGCAACACCGCAAGCTCGCCGCTTAATATCAACCCAACTGATGAGGCCAACGCTCCGCTAATTTACGCAGCCATCAGCGCCAAATGTTCTGACGACGGACA
>NZ_JBGSRI010000007.1:0-75108 GCF_041737645.1 Sphingorhabdus sp. | reverse complement strand
AGCAATCGAGAATTCAGGCAGGCCAAAGCGCGACATCGCGAGCGAGACAGGCTTCCACAAGGATGCTCTGCTGCGTGTTATTCGCGGAACACGGTCTGTTACCGTCGATGAAGCCCTGCGATTGTTCGCAGCTGCTGGTGTCCCGGCGCGCGGAACATTGTTCCTGGCACTTGCTGGAAAGGAAGAGCTGGCAGCGAATTGGATGCATCAGGAGATGGGCGCGTTCTGGGATGAACTTGTTTCTTCTCTGCCAGCAACATTAAATGACGCGCTGCAAGACAAATTCAGCGAGGTGCGACCGCGATGGGCTGTTGGTACGTCCAAATTGGTTGCACGTTTGGTCTCAGAACATATTGATGACATTGCGAGCCGCGATCTTTCGCTGGCTTTAGGGCGTTGAACTGCAGCTATGGAAGAGCAATTTCTCAATCAAAACCTGGTTAAGGGAGTGCAAGTTCCCGCTCGCCCGGTACGCCTTATCAGGTTGCCCGACGTCATTGCCCGTGTCGGCATCAAGAGGTCGATGATCTACCGTCTCATGGGCGAAGGCCGATTTCCAAGGTCGCGGTCACTCGGACCCAAATGTGCAGTTTGGGTAGAAAGCGAAATTGACGATTGGGTCAAAGCGGTCGCCGACGCGCTGCTGTAAGCTTATCGAAGTGACCAAGATCTAACTGCTCGGCGTCAGCCGATGTTGGACCGCACGTTGGTGACTCTCCAGATACAAACGGGACTTAGCCGAGCACTCCAGATACAACATTTAGCTTAAGCTTTGGCCGCGTAATCAAATGAATTGCGCCGCCTCGAATGTTAGGATGGGCGAAATCCAAATGTGGGACGGAATGTGGGACGCCGTTACAAAATTGAAAAATAAATGGTTTTATTTCAATAATTTAAGGGATTAAAATGGTTCCCCGGTAAGGATTCGAACCTCAATAGACGGAGTCAGAGTCCGTAGTCTTACCGTTAGACGACCGGGGAGCAGAGGGCGGGCCTATATTCCTGTGCTGTGGAGCGGTCAAGTCGCTGAATCGGGACTTTCGCGAAGTGCTTGCAAAAATCTTGATATTTTAACCCGTTCGTCGTAGCGTCGCCGTCAGGTACCGGCGGGTCATCCGAACCGGATAAAATATAAGAAGAGAATCTCGGCCATGGGCGAAAATATCGCGCCATCGCCGCAAAAGGGACGCGGGCGTAAAAATAGAAAGTCGCCCCGTCGCAAAAAAGCGGCACCGATGGCTGCTAATGGGCAGCCGGCTTCGGCCAATGGCGCGGCGCGTGCCGTGCGGCAACCTGCATCAAACAACGCAACGTCAGGTGGTTCGGCTTCAAATTTTAGCGGTTCCGATGCCCGATCCGAAAATTCTTCTCGTGCACCCAAATCGGACTCATTCTCTTCGCGGCGCAATTGGTTTGAACGCACAGCGTATGCTGCACTTGATCTTGGGACCAACAACTGCCGGTTGTTGATAGCCAAAGCCGGCGGCGATGATTTTACCGTAGTTGATGCTTTTTCCCGCGTAGTCCGCTTGGGGGAGGGGTTAACGTCAACCGGGCGGATGAGCGATGAGGCTATGGATCGTGCGGTTGAAGCTCTATCTGTATGCGCCGAAAAGCTGAAGAAGCGGAACGTTGTGCTTGCCAGATCAGTCGCGACGGAGGCATGTCGTCAAGCGGTCAATGGCGCGCAATTTATAGAGCGGGTAAAACGCGAGACGGGTATCCATCTTGATATTATCAGCCCGAAGGAAGAGGCACGGCTGGCTGTGATGGGTTGCCATGCCCTGTTGGAAGAAGGTGACGGTCCTGCATTGATTTTCGACATTGGTGGCGGTTCGACCGAATTGGTACTGGTGTCGACCGATGGTGTCGTTCCGGAAATTGTCGATTGGGTGAGCGTGCCATGGGGTGTTGTGTCCTTGACCGAAAGCGAACGTCAGGATGCGGATGATACCGAGAGTCTTGCAGCCACCTATAAAGCGATGCGCGATAAGGTTTCGGCGAGTTTTGCTGAATTTGCCGCGCGACTTCCCAAAATAGATGGCGACCATCGTTTGTTAGGCACTTCAGGTACGGTTACGACTTTGGCCAGCGTGTATTTGAAACTGCCAAGCTATGATCGTCGCGCCGTTGACGGACTGCATCTGCCCACAGAAAAAATGCGCGAAATCAGCCGTGAGTTGGCCCGAAGGTCGGTTAAGGGTAGGGCTGAATTTCCTACCATTGGTCATGAGCGTGCGGACCTGGTGGTCGCAGGCTGCGCGATACTGGAATCCATTTTCGATATATGGCCAGGCGAACGACTGGGTGTTGCCGACAGAGGTATTCGTGAAGGCATACTGCGGGCGTTGATGGCAAGTGATGCCAATCGCCGGAATCGACGGAACTGAAGATGGCGGACAATCTTTTTGGCGGGAAAAATTCGGGACGCAGCCTTGCCGGGCGGCAAAAGGTAAAGACCGCCAAGCGTCGGTCGATGCAATCTACACGTTGGCTCGAACGGCAATTGAACGATCCCTACGTCCGCCGCGCCCATTCTGAAGGTTATCGCAGCCGCGCGGCCTATAAGCTTGTCGAACTTGACGAGAAATTTCATGTATTGCGCGGAAAAAAGTTAGTGCTTGATCTTGGCGTTGCGCCAGGCGGGTGGGCGCAGGTTGTCCGGCGACAAATTCCCAAGGCGGCGGTGGTGGGTATTGATCTATTACCCGTAGAACCGCTTGAGGGCGTTATCCTGTTCGAAATGGATTTCATGGACGATGCGGCTCCTGGCCGGTTGATTGAAGCGCTGTGCGGCGCACCCGATTTAATTTTGTCGGATATGGCCGCAAACACAGTAGGGCATAAGCAAACGGATCATTTGCGAACTATGGGGCTTGTCGAAGCGGCGGTGGATTTTGCCGTTCAAGTGTTGAAGCCCGGCGGAGATTTTGTTGCCAAGGTTTTTGCCGGTGGCACTGACCCTGCTTTACTATCCATATTGAAAAGCAACTTTACCACCGTCAAACATGCGAAACCTCCTGCCAGCCGCAAGGGTTCAGTGGAATGGTATGTCATAGCGCAAGGGAAAAAGGGATAGGGGCTTTACCCTGAGCTAAGCGCTCAACCTTGGTCACGCGCCTTTTTCACGGCGGCCTTTAGGGCTTCATAACCCAGAGCACCTTCCAAAATCTGGTTGCCGATTACAAAAGTCGGGGTTCCGTTAAAGCCAACCTGTTGCATGATCGACAAATTGCTTTCGATCTCTGTTTTGGCCTCTCGCGAAACCGCGAAGGCCTCTGCTTCAGAAAGGTTCAACCCGGCCTTTGATGCCGCGGTGCGTATGCTTTGCGCGCTGGGAGGCCCCGCAGCAAAAATAGCGTCATGAAATGCCTGATGTTTACCCTGCCGTGCGGCGGCAAGGGCCCATGCCGCGGCTTCACGGCTTGCGGGTGATAATATTGGTAGTTCGCGGTAAATAAGACGGATTTGGCGGTCTTCAGTCAACAGACGCTTCACGTCGGCAACGCTTGCGCGGCAAAATCCGCAGCTATAATCGGTGAATTCGACTATAGTGACGTCGCCTTTCGGATTGCCAGCCTCTGCACCGGGGAAGGGCGCGACGATTTCTTTTTGAACTGATGTCAGCCGTTTTGCCGTTTCGCGCTGCTGCAAAATTTCAACCGCTTCGGTGATGATTTCCGGGTTTTCCAAAATATAGGCACGCACCAGAGCTTCGGTTGCGTTGCGCTCTTCGTTCGACATGCCAGCCGCGGCAACCGCTACATCTGCTGAGCTTGACGCTTTTTGGGCGACTTCTTCACCTTGAAGATTCCCCGTTTCCGGCGCAGGTCGCCAAAAAAAATAGGCGCCGAGTAATGCGGATATGGCAAGAGCCAAGGCGACGATAAAAAGAGGCAGGCGGCTATTTTTGGCGATTACATTCATGGCTTTGCGCTTAAAAGTAAAAAGAGGGATATACCAGTAATTTAGGCTCCGGTCTTGGGATGCAATTCCTAGCGCCGCCGTTTGTTCAACCGGGCCAGTTGTGCTTCTGCCACCATGTTGATGTCTTGCGCCCTGATCCAGTCGGGCGAATATTCGGTCAGGCCGGCCATTGCGGTCTGGGCGTTGGGCAGGGCGAATTGCGGAGCACCCTCCATTAGATAGCGTTCGGCACTGGCGAGTGCGGCGCGGGCGGTGTCGCCTTTTTGGGCATAGACCACACCCAATTGGTACCATGCGAACGGGTTTTGGTTGTCTTTTGTGACGGCCGCTTTCAATACCGTTGCGGCTTCATCCAGATTTGCCTTGTCTTCTGTCGCAACAAGGGCGTGACCAAAAATCGCTGCAATGAGCGGTTGGTTGCCTGTAAGTTCGACTGCTTTGCGTAGAGGTAGAATCGCATCGACCGGCTTGCCTGATTCCAACAATATTTGGCCATGTAATTCCAGGAAATAAGGATCATCGGGTGCAGAGGTCACCAATGCGGAGGATTCTTCCAACGCTTTTTGAGGATAGGCCCCTTTATGCCAAGCATAAGCGCGCGCATAACGGGCTGGGATGCTCTTGTCCGTTTCGGGATAATCACGCATTGTATCATTGGGGTCGGCAAGAAAGCCTGTCAATTTTGCCTTGATGCGTTTGAAATCAGTTTCCCATTTCTGGTTCAACGGCTTTTCCCAGGCCGGATCGGCGGAATATGTGTCTTCCAAAACGGAAATGCGTTCTCCTGACAAAGGATGCGTGCGGCCGTAGCTGTCCTCTTGGGGGATGCCGAGGCGGAATTCATAATTCTGCAAGGTTTTGAAAAAGTTGATCGATCCTCTGCCGGTAATGCCTGCGGCCGCAAGATAGCGCGCACCTGACGCATCGGCCGTGCCTTCTTGCGCGCGGCTGAATGCTAGGAATTTACCCAATGCGGCTTGCTGTCCGGCGGCTAAAATGCCCATACCTGCTTCGCCTGCACCCGCGGCTATCGCGGCTGCTGCGAGTATGAGTGACGCGATACTCAGACCGCTGGCGGCGCTAACACCTTCCGAAAAGCGGATGACATGGCCGCCCTCGATATGGCCGAGTTCGTGGGCGATCACGCCTTGGACTTCGTTTGCGCTTTTTGCTGCGTCGATCAAGCCGCTGTGCAGATAAACAACCTGGCCGCCTGCGACAAATGCGTTAATCGAAGAATCATTTATCAAAACAATGTCGACATTGGCCGGATCTAGCCCTGCGGCGCGTATCAACGGTTCGGAAATTTCTTCGAAAAAGGCTTCGGTTTCTGCGTCCCGTAAAATGGATTGCGCCATAACGGGCTGCGTGGTCAGCGTCAGCGCAAGAACAAACGCAATAAACGCCCGAAGATGTTTCAAGGAAACGATAGCCATATCCCTAGTTGTGCCGTCAGCAAAGTGAACAGGCAATGAAGAAACGGCACCGATGCTAGCAAAGTGACCAAAAGAAAACCCCGCCAGTCGAAACGGGCGGGGTTTTATTAGCTTTTTGCAATTCAGCCGAAAGTACGCTGCCACCAGCCGGTGCGCGGCGGGCCGTCATTTTCAGCTGGTTGCTCATCTGTGGTTTCGGCTGCTTTTGCGGGAGCTTTCTTCCGGGTTGCCTTTGGCTTTGCGATTGGCGCTTCCTCGGCAACCGGAGCGGCAGGCACTGTTTCAGGCTCCTCGCTTACCGCTTTTGCCTTGCTGCGTCTTTTGGGCGCTGGCTTCTCGTCTGCGACGACGGTGGGGGCTTCAATACTTTCAACCACCGCGACGACTTCCGCCTTTGGCTTTGCCCGGCTCCGGCGTTTCGGCTTTTCCGGTGCAGATTCGTCGGCCACCGGAGCCAGTATGGCTGATTCCTCGGAAGTGGTTTCAATGCCGGATTCTGCGTCTACATCAGTTCCGTTGCTATCGGTATCCACACGACCACGTCCACGGCCGCCACGACGGCCACGACGGGCCTTAGGCTGTGTATCATCGGTTGGTGCCGTTTCCGTTTCCGCTTCTGTTTCGACAATATTGTCGCCGTTTTCAGCGTCTGGCTCGATTTGGCCATCCGCATTTTCCGGACGATCATCCCGCTCACGCGATTTGCCGCCTCTTCGGCCACGACGCCGTTTGCGCCGACGTCCTTCGCCACCTTCACTATCGTCACGCGGACGATCCTCACGGGCGCGTCGCGGTTCGTTTGCCTCTTCTTCTTCTTCGGCTTCGAAATCGTCGATTTCTTCTTCGAAATCATCTTCTTCAACGTCGATGATCGGGGGCAAGGCGAGCGGAGCCTCTGGGCGTGGGCCTGAGCTGCTCACGGCCAATTTGGCACCTTCGGTCTCACCATTAGGCACAATCAGCACGCGGACATGATAGCGTTCTTCGATATCTGCCAACTCGCCGCGCTTGTTGTTCAGGCAATAGATGGTGGCTTCCTGGCTGGCTTGCAGCACGATCTGGCTGCCATTGCCCTTCGCCGCTTCTTCTTCAATCAGGCGCAAGGCGGATAAAGCAGCCGACGATGCGGTGCGAACGAGGCCCGTTCCTTCACAATGCGGACATTGACGGGTTGAGGCTTCCAACACACCGGTACGCAGACGCTGGCGGCTCATTTCCATCAGGCCAAAACCTGAAATACGTCCGACCTGAATGCGGGCACGGTCGTGTTTGAGCGCTTCTTTCATGGCGCGCTCTACTTTGCGGGCGTTGCCATGATGCTCCATATCAATGAAGTCGATGACCACCAGACCGGCCATGTCACGTAAACGCAATTGCCTGGCGATCTCGCGTGCTGCTTCCAAATTGGTTGAAAGCGCGGTCGCTTCGATACCATGTTCTTTGGTCGAACGGCCTGAGTTGATGTCGATCGAAACCAAAGCTTCGGTCGGGTTGATGACGATATAGCCGCCCGATTTAAGCTGGACGATCGGTTGATACATCGCGTTCAGCTGATCTTCGACATGGTAACGCTGGAACAGCGGTACAGGGTCGGCATAATGCTGCACACGCTTGGCGTGGCTGGGCATCAGCAGTTTCATGAAATCCTTGGCGGCTTTATATCCTTCAGGACCTTCGACAAAAACTTCTTCAATGTCTTTATTATATATGTCGCGAATGGCGCGCTTGATCAGGTCGCTGTCGGTGTGGATCAGCATCGGCGCCGCGCCGCGCAATGTACGTTCGCGGATTTCATCCCACAACCGCGCGAGATAATCGAAGTCGCGCTTGATTTCAGGTTTGGTGCGGGCAAGTCCGGCGGTGCGGATGATGCAGCCCATGGTCGACGGCAAAGTGAGATCGGAAATAATCGATTTCAGACGCTTGCGGTCGGCGGCACTATGGATCTTGCGGCTGATGCCACCGCCATGCGACGTGTTGGGCATCAACACGCAATAACGGCCAGCGAGGCTGAGATAGGTGGTGAGCGCCGCACCTTTATTGCCACGCTCTTCCTTGACAACTTGCACCAGCAAAACCTGACGACGGTGAATGACGTCCTGAATCTTGTAACGGCGGCGCAGGTTCATGCGCTTGGCACGGACTTCATCGCTGGCTTTGGGCGCGCGGCCTTCACCACCATTGCGACCGCCACGGCCACGGCGACGACGGTTGTTGCGGGCGTTGGTTTCATCCCGGCCAGTTTCGTCGTTAGCTTCGTCACCATTCGCGCTAAGGTCAGGCTCTTCGCCTTCGCTCATGTCGATAGTGTCAACGCTGTCGTCGCTGTCGATTTCGATGAAGTCGGACACTTCGTCTTCGCGCTCTTCCGAACCTTGCATGATGTCGGAAGGCTCTTCGCTTTCTTCCTCTTCCTGTTCGCGAAGGGCGGCTTCTTCAGCAGCGGCTTCCGCTTCTTCGGCCAAGAGACGTTCGCGGTCTTCCCGGGGGATCTGGTAATAATCCGGATGGATTTCGGCAAAAGCAAGGAAGCCGTGGCGGTTGCCGCCATAGTCGACGAATGCCGCCTGAAGCGACGGTTCGACCCGGGTTACTTTTGCAAGATAGATGTTGCCTTTGAGCTGCTTGTGCTCGGCAGATTCGAAATCGAACTCCTCAATCCGGTTTCCTGTGACGACTGCGACCCGGGTTTCTTCCCGGTGACGCGCGTCGATTAGCATACGCGTGGTCATTGAAATTACTCCAGCAGGTGACCGTTTCGGTTGTCAGCCCTGGGCCGCCTGCTCTATTGTTGGTGCCAAGCCGCATCGGACGCAGTGCGTCGGCGTCGGCAGGGCGATATGGATGGTAAGTAAAAATTGCGTCTGCTGCTTGTGCATGGCGGGCGAATATCGCGCGCGCTTGATTTCCAGCCCATATGCCGTTCCCTAGAAGGGCGGCGGAGGCGGAAATTTCATGCTTCATGCAGCGTCAACCTGTTAAATGGGCGGTAAATTATCTGCGCCCGATCAAAGGGACAAAGATATATGTGCCCCATAAAGTCTAGCTAGCACCCGTTTGCAATATGGGCAAGGGAATGCGTAAAAACCTGCAATGGTCGATAATTGATCTCTGAATAATTCGGTCGAAAATATTTCTGGACCGATTGGCAATCAAAAACGCATAAGGCCAAAATGTTGTTATTGGCGATCATCGCGGCCTTGCCTTGGACCATATTGCCCAGCTCGCCAGGGACAAAACAATCGATTTCTAGCGCCAATAGCATTGTTGTGGCGTCACGTGCGCCTATAAACAAAATCATTGCATTTCGATCTGCGCCGCCAAAACGGCGTTACGAGGTTTCTGCACCTATTAAACGGGCTATTGCGCAGAACCTTCCGAAAATCAGCGGCCCTAAAGACATGACGCTTCCATTAGTGGTTCTGGATGCCGGGCATGGCGGACACGATCCTGGCGCGATTAGTCCGCATGGCGGACAATATGAAAAAGAGGTAACGCTCGCTATAGCCAGATCGATCCGCACAGAACTGCTGAAAACCGGTAGAATACGGGTCGCGTTGACCCGGGATTCCGATAAGTTTCTGGTGCTGCAAGATCGCTATGGCATCGCGCGGAAAATGAAGGCGGATTTGTTTATTTCTATTCACGCCGACAGTGCCGAAAACCCCGAAGCCACTGGTGGTACGGTTTATACGTTATCTGAAGTCGCGTCCGACAGGGAGGCGCAACGGATGGCGGCGCGTGAAAATAAGTCCGACATAATAAACGGCATCAATCTGGGACGCGCCGATGCCAATGTTTCGTCCATTCTTATTGATCTCACCCAGCGCGAAACGATGAACGTTTCCGCCGATTTTGCGAAACTGCTTTTGCGCGAATCAAGGCCGAATATGCGTATCCGGACAAATTCGCACCGTTTTGCTTCGTTCATTGTTCTCAAGGCTCCCGACATGCCATCTGTGCTCTTTGAAACTGGCTATCTTAGCAATGAAGAGGATGTGGAGTTTCTCCGATCGGAAGCTGGACAAATCAAGGTGGCACGCAGCGTGGCGAGCGCCGTGCAAATTCATTTCGCACGCCGGCTTGCGACAAAATAGAAGTAAAATAGCAAGCCAAGGTATGAACAATCTGGACCTTGGCAGCAAATCGGTTAGAGAGGCGCGATAATGACAGGCGCAGTGATCCCACCTGAAGACTCCTCAAGCATCAGCTATAAGTTGAAACGCGATGTCGGTGGATTTGTCGGTCGTTGGCAAATTTGGTGGCAACGAAAACGCTTTCGTTGGGTCGTCTATGCGGCGGGTGTCCTAATGCTGTTCCTGGCCCTGTTTTGGGCCGTATTTGCCAGAAATCTGCCTAATGCAGAGGCACTTATTGAATATGAATCGCCACTGCCCACCGTCGTTCGCGATGTGAATGGAGAGCCATTTCAGAGCTACGCGCGCGAACGAAGGGTGCAGTTGGAATATGCCGATTTCCCGCGCCTTTTGATCCGCGCTTATCTGGCAGCCGAAGACAAGACGTTCTTCAGCCATGGCGGCATCGATTATCCCGGAATTGCGTCGGCGGTGTTTGCCAATATATTTAGCAGCGGCCGTTCGCGCGGTGCTTCGACGATTACCCAGCAAGTGGCCAAAAACCTGCTTTTGACTAATGAATATAGCTATACGCGCAAGGTAAAGGAGGCGATCCTTGCCAAGCGCATTGAAGGCGCGCTGACAAAGCCGCAAATCCTGTCGCTTTATCTTAATGAAATTGCGTTGGGTCGCCAGTCATTTGGTGTTGAGGCAGCGGCGCAGGCCTATTTTGGCAAGAGTGTTGACCAACTTGTTCTGCACGAAATGGCGTTTCTTGCGATCCTTCCAAAGGCACCAGAGCGTTATGGACGCGCGAAAAACGTCGATGCCGCGATCACCCGTCGCAATTGGGTTCTGGGTGAGATGTTCGCCAACGGTTGGATCACTGAAACGCAGTTGACGCAGGCCCGCGCACAGCCGCTCGGTTTGATCAAGCAGCGAGGTACCGGGTACAAAAATATCGGCGGCTATTTTACCGAGGAGGTGCGCCGCGAATTGATCGAGAAGTTTGGCGAAACCGACAAGGAAGGGCCCTATAGCGTCTATGCAGGCGGACTGTGGGTTCGTACTTCGATGCACCCGGAATATCAAAAGCTGACGACGCAAGCTTTGCGGGATGGATTGCTGCGTTACAATGCTGGCAAGGCTTGGAAAGCGAATATGGGTACCATCGATGTATCCGACGACAATTGGGCGTCGCGATTTGCGTCCACCAACATCAGTATTGATTATGCAAATTGGCGCGCAGGGGTTGCGTTGGGCAAAAACCGCGTTGGCTTTGCCGACGGCAGCGTCGGCCTATTGAATGGCGGTCCAGCGGCGATGAGGGCGGGCGATGTTATCGCTGTTGTTCCAAATGGCGGCAGCAGTTATTCGGTGCGAACCGTCCCCGAAGTCGGCGGCGGAATGGTGGTGCAAAACCCGCTGAACGGCCGAGTTCTGGCCGTACAGGGCGGGTTTGACAACCGCATATCCAGCTTCAACCGCGCCACACAGGCGCAACGTCAGCCGGGCTCGACCATCAAGCCTTTTGTATATGCAACCGCGCTCGACAACGGCATGACGCCGACATCGATCATTGTTGATGGCCCCTATTGCGTGTGGCAAGGCGCATCACTTGGTCAGAAATGCTTCCGTAATTTCAGCGGTAGCGGGGCGGGCCCGCAAACGATGCGTTGGGGCCTCGAACAATCACGCAACCTGATGACGGTTCGTGCGGCGGCGGATTCGGGCATGGACAATGTCACCGATACATTCCGCGCCATGGGCATTGGCGACTATCCCGATTATCTGGCCTATGCTTTGGGGGCAGGGGACACCACCGTTCTGAAAATGGTGAATGCCTATTCGATGCTGGTCAACCACGGCCGCGAATTGAAACCTACGTTAATCGATTTTGTCCAGAACCGAAATGGCAAGGTTATATTGCCGGCAAAGTGGAAACCTTGCAAACGCTGCCGAGCGAAAGATTGGGATGGGAAACCCATGCCACGCTTTGTCGCAACCGGGAAACAACTGATGGACCCGATAACCGCCTATCAAACCGTACACATGCTTGAAGGCGTGATCCAGCGCGGAACAGCAACGATCTTGCGTGATCTTGATCGCCCGCTTTTCGGCAAAACAGGGACGACGACCGGGCCGACCAACGTCTGGTTCATCGGCGGGTCACCGCATTTGGTTGCGGGGCTTTATTTGGGCTATGACCAGCCACGCAACATGGGCGGCTATGCCCAGGGCGGATCGCTCGCTGCGCCCGTGTTCAAGCAATTCGCGCGCACCGCAATGGCCGGAATGCCCAAAACACCTTTTGTCGCGCCATATGGCACAAGGCTCGTCCGCATTGACCGCAAAAGCGGCAAGCGTGTCTATGGATCATGGCCGGGCGACGATCCGAAAAGCGCCGTAATCTGGGAAGCTTTCAAGGCCGAAACAGAACCCAAACGCTCGATCCGGCGCGAAGATCTTGAAGCGCGCGGCGACAAGCCAAAGAAAAAGAAGTCCTCTTCATCCGACAGCAGTTCCCGCAGCAGCGGAACCCCGCAAGGCCCAAGCGCAGGCACCAAACGCGATCAGGAATTCATCCAGCAAGAAGGCGGGATTTATTAGGGGAATCTAGGCCGCTAAAACGGACCTTTCGCGAAGGCGAAGGGTTTCGTCTAAAACTTCACCTCCGGTGCGGCGCTTATCATTGGGCGTTCTTCGGTGCCCAGTTCCCAGAATTTTTCTTCCCCAAAGCCGAATGCCCCTGCGAACAGGACGGCGGGGAATGCTTCGCGGGCGCCGTTATAGTCGGCCGTCACGGCATTATAGGCGCGGCGTGATGCGGCGAGCTTGTCTTCGACATCGGAAAGCTCATGCTGCAAGGTCTGAAAATTCTCGTTTGCTTTCAGGTCCGGATAGTTTTCGGCCAATGCAAACAGGCTTTTCAATGCGCCTGAAAGGCCGTTTTCTGCGGCCGCCGCTGCAGCGGGGTTCGATGCGCCCAAGGCCGAATTGCGCGCGGAAATAACGGCGTCCAACGTTGATTTTTCATGCGTGGCATAGCCTTGCACCGTGTTCACCAAATTGGGTATCAGGTCATGCCGTTGCCGCAACTGGGCATCTATATCAGCCCAACCCTGGCGCACATTTTGCCGCAGGCCGACAAGACGGTTGTAAATGAGGATCGCAATAAGACCCAAAAAAACAACGATACCTATAATGACCAAACCCATCGCTTTACTCCCCATGTAACGGTCGATAGCATTGGTTATCACGGGGGAAGGGGAAAGCAAGATGATAGCATTGCCTGATGTCGATACGCTAATGGCGGGCGGCTTGCAGGACCGGCTGGATGCGTTGACCGCGGATCGGGCCAAGGCCAAGGAAAAAATGATCTGGACCGGCGCAGGCGGCATTGTGTCGGCGATACTGGTAGGCTTTATTTTTTTCACATTCGGGCTGGAGGAAATTGGCTATTTTGCGGCCACTGTCGTTGGCGGCGGGGCGCTGGCATGGGCCAGTCATATCCGGCAAAAGATGATCGATTCCCTGAAACATGAAATGAACGGTGCGCTCGGCCGCAGCTTGCAAGTGGACTATTCCGTCTCCGCTTTTTCAGGGCAGGAATTCGAAGTGGCGCGCAAATATGGCCTGTTGCCGACCTATGACGACAAATATCTGCAAGACCAGTGGCACGGGTCGATCGAGGGCACGGATTTTCTTTTATATGAGGCAAAGCTGACAGAGGAGCAGGGGTCGGGCAAGAACCGGCGCACGGTCACCAAATTCGAAGGCGTCGTATTGCGGTTCCAGTTTGCGCGTCCATTTTTGGCCACAACGCTGGTCCGCCGCGACGGATTCAAAATGTCCCTGTTTGGGGACAACAAAACCTATGATGGCCAAACGCTGGAACGGATCAAGATGGTCGACCCCGGTTTTGAAGATGCGTTTGATGTTTACGGCACCGATCAGGTCGAGGCCCGTTACCTTGTGCACCCCGCCTATTGCGAACGCCTGATCGAAATGGAGCGGGAATTTGAAGGCGACAAATTGGCGGCGCTTTTCCACGGCGGTGACCTGATTGTGACTTTGCACACCGGCGATATGTTTGAAAGCGCGACGCTCAGCCCGCAACGGGATCGCGAATTGCTGGGCAAGACGATCGCGCAATTTGGTTCGATCGCCAAGCTGGTGAAATTGCTGAATGAACGTCCGCGTCATTAGCCACCTTTGACTTGGGCGACTAATCGGCTAAAGGCCGCCAACCTTATTTCATTCCCTTGGAGTTTCCCCATGCGCGCCGACGCAGAAGGCTATGTTGCCCGCATTGATGCTGCCCTTAATCTCGTCAAGATGTCGCTTGATTGGGATCGCGCACTGCGTCGCCTTGACGAACTAAACGCCAAGGTCGAAGATCCGACGCTATGGGATAATCCCAAGGCCGCCGAAGAAGTCATGCGCGAACGCCGCCGTCTGGATGCGGCCATTGCCACCGTCCGCGAAATCGACGCGGACAAGGCCGGTACGGTGGAATTGATTGAGCTCGCTGAAATGGAAGGCGATGGTGCGCTTGGCGACGAAGGCGCCGCATCGCTCAAGGAATTGGCGGATCGTGCGGACCGGGACAAGGTTTCAGCCCTTTTGTCGGGTGAAGCCGACGGTAACGACACATTCATCGAAATACATGCAGGCGCAGGCGGCACCGAAAGCCAAGATTGGGCAGAAATGCTGCAACGCATGTACTACCGCTGGGCGGAGCAGCGCGGGTATAAGGTTGAAATGGTCGACTATCAGGCCGGCGACCAAGCGGGCATCAAGTCCGCCATCATGCAGGTGAAGGGTGAGAACGCTTATGGTTATGCAAAGACCGAAAGCGGCGTGCACCGTCTTGTCCGCATCTCGCCTTATGACAGCGCAGCGAAGCGGCACACCAGCTTTTCCAGCGTGTGGGTCTACCCGGTTATCGACGATAACATCGATATCGAAATTAATGAAGGCGACCTGAAAATCGACACTTACCGCGCTTCGGGTGCCGGTGGGCAGCACGTGAACACAACCGATTCCGCCGTCCGTATCACCCACAAACCTTCGGGCATTGTGGTGGCGAGCCAGAACGACCGAAGCCAGCACAAGAACCGCGCCACCGCGATGGGCATGTTGAAAGCGCGCCTGTATGAAGCCGAATTACGCAAGCGCGAAGAAGTGGCATCCGGTGAATATGCGGCCAAGACAGAAATCGGCTGGGGGCACCAGATCCGGTCCTATGTCCTGCAACCTTATCAGATGGTCAAAGACCTGCGAACGGGCGTCACATCGCCTTCTCCATCAGATGTTCTGGACGGCGATCTCGACAGCTTCATCGCAGCGGCGCTCGCGCAACGGGTGACGGGTGAGGCGGTTGCGGTTGAGGATGTGGATTGAAGGTTCGATGCAACTGCGATCATAAAATTTACATCGCAAGCAACAAATAAAACGGGCAGCCCCTTTTTGAGGGACTGCCCTTAGTTTAAAATATTAAAAATATCAGTTAGTTGCAGGAGCAATTGCAGTCGTAACCTCTGCTGTGACAGGCGCAGCTACTTCGACCGGCGCGGGAGCGGGGGCGGGCGTCACGGTGAAGACAATATCTTCATCGATATACGCGCTTACCTGTCCGCCAGCCGGGATGCGTGCACGGGTGCCAGTCACAAAAAATCCGACGACAGGAACTAGCGCAACTGCAGCGACTACGCCTGCAGTTCCTGTGACGCCCTTGTCATCAAATGCACCTGACATTCGCACGGTACGGCCATTTAGGTTCATGTTCAAAACCCGACCTTCCAACTTGCCGGATTTGCCCCACATACCTTTGTTACGAACCGCCGTAAGTTCACCGACAACAGGTGTGCCTTTCGGAATAACCGTAACGCCGTCAACGACTACATTTTCGGCAACTTCCAAGCGAGGGCGATCACCAACTTTGGATGCCTTGTCTTCTGTAGTGATTTCATGAAGAAATTGAACACGCACTTGGGCTCCACCACGGACAACTCGGGTTGATACATCGGGTCCCGGTTCGGACATCAAAGGCTTGACGCTGATTGTTGTATTCGCAGGCGCAGATGTTGTTTGTGCGTTGCATTGAATGGCATTGCTGTGGCAAGCAAGCCGATAAGAATCATTTTTTTCATAGTTATGCCCTCCCCATTAGGTGAAGGCAGCTAAGCATCCTCTGCTGCTAGGGCAAGTAAATATATAATCTATATTTGTTATTCGAGTAAAATATGAACGGTGACGAAGTAATAAATCTGACATGTATAAATTAAGTAGTAATACTATTTATATTATACATGATTTAGTGTTTCGCATTTCAGATTCCATAAGCCAAATTGCCGCTTAATCCCCCGGTGATGCCGCCGAACCGGCCAATAAACCGCCATCCAGATGGACTTCGCTACCAGTCATATAAGTGGCATCGTCGGACGCCAGCATCAGGGCGATGGCGGCGACTTCTTCGACGGTACCGAACCGCTTTAAAGGGGTGTCCGCGACCATGGCAGCTTTGCGTTGTTCGCGGTCCGGACCTTCACCGATCAAAGCTTCCCACATCGGTGTTAATATGGCTGCCGGGTGGATCGAATTGCAGCGGATGTTGAGCCCCTGCTGCGCGCAATACAGTGCGACGGATTTGGTGTGGTTGCGAATGGCGGCCTTGGACGAGGCATACGCGGCTGCACCCGGAATACCGACAAGACCGGAGCGTGACGACATATTGATGATGGAGCCGGCACCCTTTGCGCGCATCGCGCCGATTGCATAGCGGCACCCCAGAAAAGTGCCGTCGAGGTTGACTGCGTGGACGCGATGCCATTCGGCCAATGTGGCATGTTCGGGGTCGTGCGGTCCGGGGCTGTCTTCAAATCCGGTTATTCCGGCATTGTTTACGACAATGTCGATGGCGGGGAAGGCGCTGGCCAGATGGTTCCAATCCGCCTCACACGCGACGTCCATTGCGAAAAAATGGCCGCCGATTTCTGCAGCCAGGTTCATGCCCGCCGCCTTATCGATGTCTGCAAGGATGACATTGGCGCCTTCGTGGACAAAGCATCGCGCGATGGCCGCGCCAATTCCGCTGGCTGCCCCGGTAACAAGGGCGGTTTTGTTCTGTAATTTGGACATGGGTAATCCTATTGCGAGATGCTTGAATGCGTTTCTATGCTGAACGGGTCGCTGATCTTTGAACAATTTTCGATGACAATATGCGCAATTGTAAAATTTTTCCGAAAATCATAACCGCTCATTAACCATAGAAGCTGTAATCCGCGGTCGTATAACACGCATTTTGGATGGGCTTATGCAGCATATATCGCGATTTGAGAAAAGCGACGAGTGTTCGTTCCTGTCCGTACTTCCCACCGATACGCTTCGTGATACGCTCGAAATGTTTCGGGTTCATCGGACGATGCGGCTTTTGGCCGTTGTTGATGCCACCGGAATTCCAATTGGCGTAATCCGCGAAATCGATATTCGCGATTTGTTGTTTAATCCATTTGGGCACGCTTTGATGTCCAATCCTGGTTTTGGGAGTGATATTACTGGCCTGATCAGGGATTGCGCAGTCGCCGAACATGGGCAGGATAGCGCGGCGTTGATGGAGGTTTTCACCCGTTACACCGACAGCCCGGGGTTGGTTCTGGTCACGCAAGGACGGTTTCGGGAAACTTTAAGCGGCGACCGTTTGCTGGAGCTTCTTGCCCAAGGCAGAATAATGCGGGCAGAAAAGATCGCAAAATTTGGCCAGGAATTTACGAAAAATATTTTGGCATTGTCGGGCCAAATTTCCGAAACGGCTAATCAAGTGAATAGCCTGTCCGAATCCTTGGGAAATCAGGCGCGGGAGATGACCAACGCGGCACAAGGCGTCGCCTCTGGCGCCGCCCAGTCCTCGATGGGACTACAAGATGTCAACGAAAGAGGGCATAAGCTTGCCAGCGCGCTCGAGCAGCTTGCCGTTGCGGCGAGTGAAGCGAAAATGGTTCGCACCCGGACCAAATGCGTTATCGATTCTGCAGAGCCTCAAATGAAAGCATTGGCTGACGGTGGGGTTGAAATTGGCGGTATAATAGACGTCATCCATAAAGTCGGCAAACAGACCAATTTTCTGGCATTAAACGCTCAAATCGAGGCTGTTCGACAAGATTCCGATAATCAAGGATTTGTCGCGGTGGCGAGCGAGATCAAGCAATTGGCAAATCAAACGAAAGTTTCGGCAGAAGAAGTCTCCAAAAAAGTTGGCAAAATTGGCCGGACTGTAGATGACGTTTTGGTGGGGCATCGCGAGATAGTAGACGCAATGGAACAGATCAGCACGATTTCGGAACAAATCGAAACGGCTGTCGACGAACAAAGTGCAACAAGTCTTGTGATCGCGGGATTTGTCGAGCAGGCCGCCGACGCAACTTCGGAAATTAGTGCGCGTGCAGAAGATATTGGTACGCGTGCCAGTCAGGTGAATTTAAGCGCGGGTGAATTGGCGCGTGTTTCCGCAATGCTGTTGGTTTCGGCAAAGGGAATAAGTGAACAAAGCCGGACCTTTGTGCAATCTATCGAATATGCCTGACAAAACGGGTAGCATTGCTATATTGCCGTTTTAGGTCGAATATGAGCGGCGCTGTTCTTTAACCTTGAATATGCCTGCCGACTGCACCTATGCGCTATGGTGTTTCACACCCAGCGCAGGAGAGAGCAAGTGAGTGAGCAACAGGACTGGTTTCCCGTTCCCGAAAGCGCAACCAAGCACACATATTGCTCTGCGGAGGACTATGACCGGCTATATGCCGAAAGCATCACCGATCCCGACGCCTTTTGGGCAAAGCAGGCAGAGCGGATCGGATGGATTACGCCGCCCAGCAAAATCGCAAACTGGTCCTATGATCCGGTCTCGATCAAATGGTATGAAGATGGCGTTCTGAACCTGTGCCACAACGCCGTGGATCGCCATGTTGCGGCCGGACGCGGGGATGCGGTTGCCTTTATCTTCGAACCCGACAACCCCGCACAGGATGCGCGCCGCGTCAGCTATGCCCAATTGCAAGCCGAAGTTATCCGTATGGCCAATGCGCTCAAACAGCTTGGCGTTGCCAAGGGCGACCGGATTACGATCTATATGCCGATGTGTGTCGAGGGTGCGGTGGCCATGCTGGCCTGCGCGCGGATTGGCGCGGTGCATAGTGTTGTCTTTGGCGGCTTTTCCCCAGAAGCCATTGCCGGACGTATCGAAGATTGCGCCAGCCGCTTCGTTATATGCGCGGACAGCGCCGTTCGGGGCGGAAAATCGGTGCCGTTGAAGGCGAATATCGACGCTGCGCTCGAAAAGGTCGGCGGGGTCGATGCGGTGCTCGTCGTGCGCCATACCGGCGAAGCAGTCGGCATGCGCGATGGCCGCGACCATTGGTTCCATGACATGCAGGTATCGGGCGAATGCCCCTGCGAGCCGATGAATGCCGAAGACCCGTTGTTCATTCTCTATACCTCCGGCTCGACCGGAAAGCCCAAGGGCGTGCTGCACACCGTGGGTGGTTATTCCGTTTGGACGGCGGCGACATTTCATTATGTGTTCGATTACCAGCCGGGCGAGGTCTTTTTCTGCTCGGCGGATATTGGCTGGGTCACGGGGCACAGCTATGTCGTGTACGGTCCCCTGCAAAATGGCGGCACCAGCCTGATTTTTGAAGGGATACCGAGCTATCCCGACAGCGGACGGTTCTGGGATATTATCGACCGTCATCAGGTCAACATATTTTACACCGCGCCAACGGCGCTGCGGGCCTTGATGCGCGATGGCGACGGACCGGTGAATTCACGGTCGCGGCAATCGCTGCGGCTTTTGGGGACGGTCGGCGAACCGATCAACCCCGAAGCCTGGCGCTGGTACCATGCCACGGTGGGCGAGGGGAAACTGCCGATTGTCGACACATGGTGGCAGACCGAGACGGGCGGGGTGATGATCACCACCTTGCCCGGCGCGCATGGCATGAAACCGGGCAGCGCAGGCCGACCCTTTTTCGGAATCCGCCCGCAACTGGTCGATGCCGAAGGCGGCGTGCTGGCCGACGAGCAGACTGGCGGCGCGGCCAGTGGTAATTTATGCATCACCCATAGCTGGCCCGGGCAGGCGCGCACGGTCTACGGCGACCATGACCGCTTCGTGCAGACCTATTTTTCGACCTATAAGGGCAAATATTTCACAGGCGACGGCTGCCGCCGCGATGAAGATGGCTATTGGTGGATCACAGGTCGGGTGGACGACGTTATCAACGTATCCGGCCATCGCATGGGCACTGCCGAAGTCGAAAGCGCGCTCGTCTTGCACGATAAGGTGGCCGAAGCGGCCGTTGTCGGTTTCCCCCATGATATCAAAGGGCAGGGCATATATTGCTATGTCACGCTG
Source organism: Sphingorhabdus sp. (assembly GCF_041737645.1). Lineage (GTDB taxonomy): Bacteria > Pseudomonadota > Alphaproteobacteria > Sphingomonadales > Sphingomonadaceae > Sphingorhabdus_B. Next base: position 55,255 of record NZ_JBGSRI010000007.1, on the reverse strand, counting down.
AACATGGACGAAGAGCCGTCGGATGAACTGCACGCCGAATTGCGGCAGCAGGTCCGCATCGAAATCGGTCCGATTGCATCGCCTGACCATATCCACTTCACCACCGCCTTGCCCAAAACGCGGTCGGGCAAGATTATGCGGCGGATATTACGCAAGATCGCCGAAAATGACTTTGCCGCGCTGGGCGATACGTCGACCTTGGCCGATCCCAGCGTCGTCGATGCATTGATTGAAGGTCGGAAGAATCGGTAGTTGACGCTTGCGTCAACCTGAAGGACGGGGTAGAAGACCGCGGTTAATCGTGCGGTTAAATATCTGTGCCGCCATTCCGTAACGGAAGGATACCATGACTGATTTCCCCGCAAAGACCGGCCCGCTGGGTGGCATCATGGTCGTTGAACTGGCCGGTATTGGCCCTGGTCCTTATGCCGGACAATTGCTGGCCGATATGGGCGCGGATGTGGTTGTGATCGACCGGCCGGGTGGAGGAATGCCAAAGGCGGTCGATGGCCGTGGCAAGCGGTCCATCGTTCTCGATCTTAAAAAACCCGAAGCAGTGGAGGCCCTGTTGAAGCTGGTCGCCAAAGCGGATGTGCTGATCGAGGGATTGCGCCCTGGGGTTACCGAACGGATGGGAGTCGGGCCGGATGCCTGCCACGCGGTCAATCCGGGACTGATCTATGGACGCATGACCGGATGGGGCCAAAGCGGCCCGTGGAGCCAAATGGCCGGCCATGATATCAACTATATCAGCATGACCGGCGTGTTGAACGCGATCGGCAAGGATGGACAACCGCCTGTGCCCCCGCTCAATATGGTCGGCGACTTTGGCGGTGGTTCGATGTTTCTGCTGTCCGGCATATTGGCCGCGCTTATCGAGCGTGGGCGGACCGGCAAGGGCAATGTCGTCCATGCCGCTATCATCGACGGCACGCACAGCCTGATGAGCTTTGTGCACGGCATGGCTGGCCTGGGCCAGTGGCAGACAAAGCGGGAAGCCAATCTGCTGGACGGGGCCGCGCCTTATTATCGCTGCTACATGACTTCGGACGGCAAATTTATGGCTGTCGGCTGCATCGAATCGCAATTCTTCGCCGCGATGATGGAGCGTCTGCCATTCGATCAGGAAGCGTTCGGACATCAGCATGACATGGCGGCGCGGGCCAAGCAGCATGAAATGCTCGAAGATATCTTCGCAACCAAAACCCGCGATGAGTGGGAGGCGATTTTTGCCGGGACCGACGCGTGCGTTACGCCGGTACTCGATTATGTCGAAGCCGCATCGCATCCTGCCAATGCCGAACGGCAGGCGGTGGTTCAGGAAGGACGCTGGCTGCACCCGCAAGTCGCGCCGCGCCTTGCAACGCAGCCGCTGGCCACCCATTTCGAAATTGCAACAAAAGGCGGTAACTATGCTTCGATTCTCGGCGAAGCAGGGATGACTGACCCTGAAATATCCCAATTGATCGCGGCGGGTGCCGTGGTCGCAAACAAGGACTGACTATGACCGAAGCTTATATTTATGACACGGTGCGAAGCCCGCGCGGTAAAGGCCGCTCAGACGGTGCGTTGCATGAAATTACGCCGCTTGATCTGGCCGCGCAAGTGCTGGCAAGTGTCCGTGATCGTAACGGTTTAGCGCCCGATGCTGTGGAAGATATCGCCTTTGGTTGCGTTTCTCCGGTGGGCGAACAGGGCGCGGTGATAACCCGCACGGCCGCGCTTCAGGCAGGCTACGCGCACACCACTTCGGGTATTCAGGTAAACCGGTTCTGTGGCTCAGGGCTTGAAGCGTCAAATATTGCTTCGGCAAAGGTCATGTCGGGCGAATGCGATCTGGCGATCGGCGGCGGCGTTGAATCGATGAGTCGCGTGCCCATGGGATCGGACGGCGGCGCTTGGCCGATTGACCCGCGCTCGGCCATTGCCAATTATTTCATCCCCCAGGGAATCTCCGCAGATCTGATCGCCACCCTTTACGGTTACAGCCGCGACGATGTGGACGCTTATTCGGTTGAAAGCCAGAAGCGCGCGGCAAAGGCGTGGAGCGAAAAGCGTTTTGCCAAATCCATCCTGCCAATCCGCGACGTGATTGGCGAAGTGATTTTGGACCATGATGAATTGATGCGTCCTGAAACAGACATGCAGTCGCTTGGTGCCCTGGCACCCGCATTCCAGATGATGGGAACAATGATGCCCGGCTTCGACGACATCGCCATGATGCGGTATCCGGAGGTCGAGAAGATCAACCATGTCCATCATGCCGGAAATAGTTCGGGCATTGTCGACGGTGCGGCTGCCGTGCTGATCGGTAACAAGGAAGCAGGGGAACGACTGGGCTTGAAACCGCGCGCACGCATTGTTTCGATGGCGTCCATCGGGTCTGAACCGTCGATCATGCTGACGGGCCCGGAATTTGCCGCCCAAAAGGCTTTGTCGCGTGCGGGGATGAACAAGGGCGACATTGATGTGTGGGAATTGAACGAAGCATTTGCAGCGGTCGTCCTGCGTTTCATGGAGGCGCTGAACATCGACCATAGTGACATCAACGTGAATGGCGGCGCGATTGCGATGGGGCATCCTTTGGGTGCAACCGGCGCGATGATTTTGGGCACGGTTCTCGACGAGCTGGAACGGTCCGGAAAATCGACCGCGCTCACCACCTTGTGCATTGGCGCAGGCATGGGCACCGCGACCATCATCGAACGCGTAAATTGATTGGGATTTAAAACATGACCTACAAAACTTTCTCAGTCGACATCGACAGCGATGGCATCGCCCTCGTCACCATCGATCTTCCAGGCGCCACCATGAATGTGTGGAATGGTGACCTGATTGCGGAATTTGGCGCTTGGGTGGATGATTTTACCACCAACGAAGCGATCAAGGGCGCAGTCATCACCTCGGGCAAGGCAACAGGTTTCCTTGCCGGCGCGGACCTCACCATGCTGGGTGGCGCAAAGGCCAGCAGCACCAAAGAAGCCTTTGACCAGGCCTTTGCCCTCAACGCTTTGCTCCGCAAAATGGAAGCGGGTGGCAAGACGGCCAAGGCGCTTTCCAGCGGACAGGCTTCGGCAAAGCCCGTTGCATGTGCGCTTAATGGTCTGGCGCTTGGCGGTGGCTTGGAACTCGCCCTCGCGTGCCATTACCGCGTCGTTGCCGACAATCCGAAAATCCAGCTCGGCATGCCCGAGGTGATGGTTGGCCTGTTGCCCGGCGGTGGCGGCACACAGCGTACGCCGCGTCTGATCGGCCTGCAAAATGCGGCCATGATGATCATTCAGGGCAAGTCGCTCGACCCGGCAACGGCAAAGGCGCAGGGACTGGTGCACGAAGTTGTCGCCGCAGCGGACCTGATTGCCAATGCCAAGGCATGGGTAAAGGCCAATCCGAAGGTCACTGCACCTTGGGATAAGAAGGATTTCAAATTCCCCGGCGGTGCAGGCGCCATGGACCCGCGCTCGGTCCAGCTTTTTGTCGGCCTTAACGCAATGGCGCATAAGGAAAGTAAGGGCAATTTCGACGCCGTGAAGGCCATTTTGTCCTGTCTTTATGAAGGGTCGATCCTGCCTTTCGACACCGCGCTTCGCGTGGAATCGAAATATTTCACCAAGCTTCTTTCGGGCAGCCAGGCCAAGAATATGATCCGCACCCTTTTCATCAACAAGCAGGCAGCGGAAAAGGGCGCAGGCCGTCCGAAGGCCGTGCCACCCGTCGAAATCAAGAAAGTAGGCGTTTTGGGCGGCGGTCTGATGGGATCGGGCATCACCCATGTCACCGTCAAGGGCGGCATGGACGTTATCGTTCTCGACCGCAGTCTGGAAGATGCCAACAAAGCGGTCGATTACAGCCGCAAGATCATCGACAAGGCAGTCGGCCGTGGCAAGATGACCAAGGAAGCGGGCGAAGCGTTCATGGCGCGTATTACCCCGACCGATAATTATGATGACCTGAAAGATGTCGACCTGATTATCGAAGCGGTGTTTGAACGCCCCGACGTGAAAGCGGATGTCATCAAGCGGGCTGAAGCGGTCATTCGCCCCGACGTTGTCTTTGCATCCAACACCTCGACCTTGCCCATTTCAGGCCTTGCAAAGAATTCGGTACGTCCGGAACTGTTTATCGGACTGCACTTCTTCTCGCCGGTTGAAAAAATGCCATTGCTGGAGATTATTCCGGGCGAACTGACAGGCGACCGCGCTTTGGCCGCAGCATTCGACTATAACGCGAAGATCAAGAAGACGCCGATCGTGGTCAAAGACGTCCGCGGTTTCTTCACCAACCGCGTTTTCCCGCCCTATATGGGTGAAGCGATGAAGCTGGTCACCGAGGGCGTGAAACCCGCCTTGATCGAAAATGCGGCAAAGTCGCTGGGTATGCCCATCGGTCCTTTGGCGTTGCTTGATGAAACCACGTTGCAGCTTGGCTATGATGTAATGCAATCGACCAAGAAAGAATTGGGCGATGCCTATCAGCCAAGCGGTACCGAAGATTTCATGGAACTGATGGTCGTCAAACTGGGCCGCAAGGGCCGTCGCTTCGGCTCCGGCTTTTACGACTATGATGAAAAGGGCGAACGGTTGACCCTTTGGAAGGGTATGGCCGATCATTACCCCTTGGCGGAAAACCAGCCGTCGGTGGAAGAAGTCAAGCAACGCCTTCTCTACATCCAGCTTATCGCCACGGCGCAATGCTTTGAAGAAGAAGTGGTGCGCGATCCGCAAAGCGCGGATCTGGGTGCGATTTTCGGCTGGGGCTTTGCGCCTTATACCGGCGGTCCGATGAGCTACATCGATACAGTCGGTTTGGAAAACTTCGTCCGGACAGCCGACGGTCTCGCCCAGCGTTTCGGCAACCGCTTCGCCCCGCCCAAAAGCTTCCGCGAAATGGCGGATAATGGCGAGACGCTCTACAAAGCAGCGGCGTAATCAAGCCCAATAAAAAAGGGCGGCCTCCATTGGGAAGGCCGCCCCTTTTTTGTGCGTAACGCTTAAACCTAGAACTTCGCGCGGACGGTCACGCCGTACATGCGGGGTTCTTCGACAAAGCCGATCAACGACCGTGTACCTGCACCACCACGCAGAGGTGTGTTGGCTGTGATACCACGGGTAATTTCGTTCGACAGGTTGGTACCCCATAGTTCAAAGGTAAAGCGTTCATCCGGCGTGGTCAGCCCGATGCGTGCGTTCATTTTGAAGTAATTTTCCTGGCGGGCGAGCGGGATGGGAAGATTGTTGGTATCCAGATCAATCGTCCGCGTGGTCCGGCTGTCCGAATAATTCATGCTGCCGCTGACCAGCAATCCCCAGCCCGAACTGTTGAGCGGACCGTCATAGGTCAACCCGATGACTCCAGTGAGTTTCGGAGCATTGGTCAGGTCTTGACCGCATAGCCGGGTGACTGAACCCAATGCCGCGGCTGAGACGCCAACCGCGCAATTGCTCGGATAGCGAGCATCAGCATAGGTCAACGCCAGATTGCCCTTCATATAATTGCCGAAATCACCGAACAATTCCAGCTCCGCACCGGTTGAACGGGCGGAATTGACGTTGAATGTCAGGAACTGCACCCCGGTGAATTCTAGAACCTGGAAATCGCTCATCTTCATATCGAACAAGGCAAGGTTCGCCTTGATCGGTCCGAATGTGCCTTTCACCCCGATTTCGATCTGGTCCACTTTTTCAGATTTGAACCGTGGATCGGCAAAAATCGGAGCAACCGTGCCGCCACCGGCCAGCACCGCGCCGGAATTGGTGATATTGGCGGCGGTGGGATCAAGGTTGAACCCGCCCGATTTGAAGCCGTGGCTGTATCCTGCATAAAGCAACAGATCGGGATTGGCCTTATAACCGACCTGAGCTGTGTAGGTAATTTCGTCGTCTTTGAAGACATTCGCCCACTCACGCGGCGTTGGCAGGAAATTGCTGGCAAGGCCGCCGCCAAGTCCGACGGGTGCTGTCAATGTGACTGGGGCTGCGAACGGGAAGCAGTTAAGTCCAACAATGCCGGACTGAACTGCGCCGGGCAATCCAGCGCCGGTGAACGCACCGGTTAGAACTCCGTTCACACTGGCCTGACACGCGCCGTTTACAGAGTTAAGCTGGTCAAATGATGCCGTCTTTTTCTCGTCTACATAACGCGCGCCTAAAGTAAGGCTCAATTTATCAGTGAAATTGATGACATTGTGCGTAAAAATTGAGAAGCTTTTGGCATCCTGACTGAAACGGTTTTCTGCAAAAGCACCAGCCGAGTTCACCGGAATTCCGCCATTGCCCAATGCGGTGAATGCAAAAAGCGGATTAACCCCGAGTGCATTTGCAAAGTTAAATGCACTATTTGCCCGTTGGTAATCGGTCCCGAATGTCATGCTCTGGTCTTCGACAATGTCCTCTGTCGAATAGAAACTGGACTTGTAACGGTTTCGTGCCGGTCACTTGAGAGTTAAACACTCATACAAGGAGACCGAAGAGATGATGAAGCATACAGAAGATTTCAAGCAAGAGGCCGTCCGGATTGCTTTGACCAGCGGATTGTCACGGCGGCGTGTTGCTGCTGACCTGGGCGTTGGATTGTCGACGCTGGGCAAGTGGATATCGCAGTATCGGCCAACCGATCTGGTATCAGCGCCGCAAGCGGATTTAGCCCGCGAGAATGAACGCCTGCGCTTAGAGAACCGTATCCTCAAGGAGGAGAGGGAGATACTAAAAAAGGCTACCCAGTTCTTCGCGAGCCAGCGGTAGTGAGGTTCGCATTCGTGCACAGCTGGCGGCATGTCTGGCCAGTGGAGATGCTTTGCCGCGTGATGCAGGTATCGACGCGCGGTTACCGGTCGTGGCACGCACGGCCGACGAGCCGACGGTCACGCGGTGACATGAAAGTGCTGGCCCACATCCGTGAACAATATGGGCTCAGTCTCGGCAGCTATGGCCGTCCTCGCATGACGATGGAGTTGAAGGAGGCAGGGCTCGTTGTAGGCGAGCGCCGTGTTGGCCGATTGATGCGGATCAACGGGATCAGGCCGGTTCGCACCCGCAAGCACAAGGTCACCACCAACAGTAATCATCGTCTGGGCATCGCTGCGAACTGGCTGGACGGCGATTTTGTTGCCGCTGCTCCTAACCAAAAATGGGCAGGCGACATTACCTACATATGGACTGCCGAGGGTTGGCTCTACCTCGCTGTTGTTCTTGATCTACACAGCCGCCGTGTCGTTGGCTGGGCGGTCAGCGACAGAATGAAGAAGGATCTGGCAATCAGGGCGCTGGATATGGCGGTAAACCTGCGGCAACCCGCCGAAGGCTGCATCTTCCATTCTGATCGCGGCAGCCAATACTGTGCGTATGATTATCAAAAGAAATTGCAGGCCTACGGCCTGCGGCCATCGATGAGCGGCAAAGGTAATTGTTACGACAATGCATCCGTTGAAACGTTCTTCAAATCGCTGAAAGCCGAGCTGATCTGGCGTCAGAAATGGTCAACACGAAGACAAGCAGAGGCCGCGATCTTCCAGTACATCAACGGGTTCTACAACACCCGTCGCCGTCACTCATATCTGGGTGGCATCAGCCCGCTGGCGTTCGAAGCAAAGGTGGCATAATGAGATCAGTGACCGGCGCAAAACCGTTACAAGTCCAAACCGCCGACCAGCCAGTCGAGATGATCGTTAAACGCCGTTCCCTGAAACCGCAGTTCGTGGGTCATTGTCTTGATCCGGTTGCCTGTTGGCAAAATACCGGCGCGGGAATTTTGGCCACCTGCACCGGTCGTGAAAATGGCCAGTGAGACGAAATCGGATTCCTGCGTCGAGTTGGATTCAAAGTTCCGGTACGAACCGATATAGGTTATTTTGGCACCGCCAAGGTCCCATTTCAATTCACCCGAAACGCCCCATTGTTCGGCACCATTGACGAAAAGCTGGCCATTGGTTGCCAGATTTTTCAGTGCCGAAGGACCCGATTGATCGACCCCGTCCGAGGTCAATCCGTGGAAAGCAAAGAACGGAGCCAATTCGGTTTCGCGAACGATCACCGCGTCGCAGCAATTTTCGTCGACCTTGGAATAATCGGCGAGCAGGCGGATGCTGACATCGGCATTGGGTTCGATATAGAGTTGGCCGCGCAGCATGTAACGGTCACGGTTATTGCTCTCGGCGCCAGTGGAGCTTTTCAAAAACCCGTCACGTTTGCGATAGGTTCCCGAAAGGCGGAACGCGGCAACATCCTGCACAACAGGCACGCTGATGCCGCCTTGCACATTGATGAAATTGAAATTGCCATAAGATGCGTTGGCGAAACCTTCGACCTCGGAGAGGTTGGCGCGCTTCGTCGTGATATTCAGCGCACCAGCCGATGTATTGCGTCCGAACAATGTACCTTGGGGCCCGCGCAAAATTTCTAGCCGTTCCAGATCGACAAGGTCGCCAAGCGCTACGCCGGGCCGCGATTGATAAACGCCGTCAATAAATACGCCGACCGAGCTTTCCAGACCGGTGTTGTTGCCCGTCGTACCGACACCGCGAATTTTGATCGAGGTGCCTTGCGTTTCGGTCTGTGACGATTGGATGTTGAAGCTTGGCGAGATCGAAGACAAAGTTTTAATGTCCGAAACACCTTCGCGCTCCAATGCCTCGGGAGCGACAGCGGTCACAGCAAGGGGAATGTCCTGAACGTCCATGGCACGCAAAGTTGCGGTCACGATGATCGGTTCATCACCATCTTCTTCCGCCGCGGATTGCTGTGCGAAAGCGGCAGGTGCCACTAAAGTGCTGCAAATAGTGCTGCAAAGCGCAGCCGTCATGATACGGTTAAAACGACGCATTTCTCTCTCTCCTCCATGTAAACTGTGGATTTTGCGAAATTTGCTTTTCGTCTCGATCCAGCAGTCACTTACAAATTCACCGGGATTTCCCGGGGAATAAGCTCTCTCTCAACCGTCATCCTATCGTAGAATTTTCACAAATCCAGCGATTTAATCAAGCGATTGAATTTTGCGATTTGGTGTGGCTTTTGCGTGTCGCTTCGTTATTCACTTCAGAACTATGTTTGATCGACCCACTATTATCGATGACGCTTTTGTGCGTCGTGTTGCGGCCCAAGATTTTTCTGCGCCGCGCAGCAATATTGCACCATTTTCGATTTCCGCGCACCAGCTGGTCGACCTGTTCGACAGCCAGATCATGAGCCGCCATCTCGATTTGTGGGCGCGTCGGTCCAAGGGGAAGACATTTTATTCGATAGGCAGTTCCGGCCATGAAGGCACCGCCGCGATGGCGGCGGCCACGCGGCATACCGATATGGCGTTCCTGCACTATCGCGATGCCGCATTCCTGATCCAGCGGAAAAAGCAGTTCGGCGGTCTGACCCCGTTATACGACATGGCGCTGTCTTTTGCAGCCGCTGCCGATGATCCGATATCGGGCGGCCGGCACAAGGTTCTGGGTTGCGCGAACACCTTTGTTCCCCCCCAAACGAGCACCATCGCCTCGCATCTTCCCAAGGCGGTGGGGGCGGCGCACTCTTTGGGCATGGCGCAGCGGTTGAAGCTTGCGGATGCGATCCTGCCGCATGATGCCGTGATTTTATGTTCCTTCGGTGATGCGTCGGCGAACCATTCGACGTCGCAAGGTGCTTTTAACTCGGCGTGCTGGGCGGCTTATCAGCATTTGCCGATGCCGATCATCTTCCTGTGTGAGGATAATGGCATCGGGATATCGGTACGCACGCCGGGCGGTTGGATCGAAGCGAATTTCGCGCATCGACCTGCGCTGCATTATATCCAGTGCGACGGCGCTGACCTTAACGACGCATTGCGCGGATGTCGGGAGGCGGTTCGGTACGCAAGGACGCACCGCCGGCCCGTATTCCTGCATATGCGTACCGTGCGGTTGATGGGCCATGCCGGCGCGGATGTGGAGGCGAGCTATTCCGCTCTCGCCAATATCGAGGCCGCAGAGACGCAAGACCCGTTGCTGCACAGTGCGCGCATTCTGCATGAACAGGCGGGGCTGTCCGGTGAAGAAATCGTCCGCCGTTATCAGGATATGCGCGCCCGCGTCGATCGTGTGGCGCAGGATGCGCTGGCAAAGCCACGGATTGAGACCGCGACTGACGTCATGGCGTCGATTGACCCGATCAGGGGTTTCAAAGCGTCGCCACCCTTACCCGATGCACCGGCCCGAGACGCCCTGTTTGCCAAGGACCAGCGCAATTTGGCAAAGCCCGTGACGCTGGCGAAGTCCGTCAACTTCGCGCTCGCCGATCTGATGCTGCGCTATTCCAATGTGGCGCTGTTCGGCGAGGATGTGGCGCGCAAGGGCGGAGTATATGGGGTGACTCAGGGTTTGCAGGACAAATTCGGAGCGGCGCGGGTTTTTGATACTTTGCTGGACGAACAGACCATATTGGGCCTCGCCATCGGCATGGGGCATAATGGATTTGTGCCGATCCCGGAAATCCAGTTTCTTGCTTATCTGCACAATGCCGAAGACCAGATCCGTGGTGAGGCAGCCACGCTGTCGTTCTTCTCGAACCAGCAATATCGCAACCCGATGGTCGTCCGCATCGCAGGGTTGCCTTATCAAAAGGGCTTTGGCGGGCACTTTCATAACGACAATAGCCTGGCGGTGTTGACCGACATCCCCGGAATCGTTGTCGCCTGTCCCTCCAATGCTGCCGACGCACCTGATATGTTGCGCGAATGTCTCCGTCTGGCGCATGAGGATGGCAAGGTTGTCGTGTTTGTCGAACCGATTGCGCTATACCATACGGCCGATCTGCTTGAGGCCAATGATGGGGTGTGGACGGCGCCTTATGTTGCACCTTCAGACTTGCGGCAAATTCGCTTGGGTGACCTGCATCAACATGGCAATGGTTCGCAACTTGCGATTATAACTTACGGAAATGGTTATTTTCTTTCGCGACAGGCGGAGGCCGAGTTGCGCGCATCGGGTATCGATTTGCGGATTATCGACCTGCGCTGGCTACACCCGTTGAACGATGCCGCCATATTGGCCGCTGTCGCGGACTGCCAGAATATTTTGATCGTCGATGAAAGCCGCCGGACGGGAAGCTTGAGTGAAAAGCTGATGACGATATTGGCCGAAGCCGGTCGGGGTGATGTGAGCCACCGCATCACCGCCGAGGATTGTTTTATACCCTTGGGTCCTGCGGCTGAATTGGTCCTGCCCAGTCGTGAATCAATCATCGCTGCAGCGAAGGCGGCCGTGGCATGAAAGAGACTGCACTCGTCGTCTGCCCGGGCCGGGGCACATATAATGCGCCGGAACTGGGCTATCTGAAGACCCATCATGCCAACCGCTGGGCGATGGTCGAGCAATTGGACGCGCTGCGCCGTTCGCTGGGGCAGATCCCGGTGTCGGAACTGGACGCTGCGGAAAAATACGCCCCATCGGTCCATATGACCGGCGATAATGCGTCGTTGCTCATCTACGCCTGTGCCTTGGCCGACTTCGCGGCGATTGACCGGGACCGCTATGATATCGTCGCCGTTACGGGCAATTCGATGGGCTGGTATCTGGCGCTGGCCTGCGCCGGAATATTGGATTTTGAAGGCGGCGCGCGGTTGGTCAATACCATGGGCGGGATGATGCACCAGCATGGCGTGGGCGGGCAGATTGTCTGGCCGATTGTGGATGCGGATTGGCGTATTGATTCTGAAAAAACAAATTTAGTCAGTCTATTATACGAAGAAGCTAAATCCCAATCTGATATCGAGGTCCATATCTCCATCCACCTTGGCGGCATGGTCGTTTTTGCGGCGGATGAGAAAGGCCTGAAATGGCTGTCTGAACGTTTGCCGAAGGACGACCGTTTTCCCATGCGCCTGATGCACCATGCGGCCTTCCACAGCCCGCTGCTCGACCATATCCCGCAAATGGCGCGCACCGCAAATCCACTGGCGGATTTCGGCGTCGGTGCGCTGGCGGCGGTGGACGGGCAGGGGAAGATCTGGTCGCCCAAGGCTTTCGATCCGGCTGCGATCTATGATTACACCTTGGGTGCCCAATTAAATCATACTTATAACTTCACCCGCGCGGTTCAGGTCGCGGCGGCCGAATTTGCGCCGGACAAGATCATTGTCCTTGGCCCCGGAACCACACTGGGTGCGCCCACCGCGCAAGCCCTGATCGCGTCACACTGGCGCGGCCTTTCCGGAAAAACGGATTTTCAGGGCCGTCAGGTCGAAAATCCGGTGATATTGTCGATGGGAATAGCAGAGCAGAGGGCGCAGGTGGTCCGTTAAGGGCGGTGCATACGAATAAGCGCTAGACGCGGGGAGTCGGCAAGCTAAGGGATGGCACATAATCGGCACGCGCGATGCGCCGATTGTTGGAGATTGGCTGCATGAGCGAGCATAGTTCGACCCTCTTATTATTCGGCGCGACCGGCGATCTTTCGCGGCGGATGTTGCTACCCTCACTTTATGCGCTTCACGCCGATGAACTGATCGACCCCGCCTTGCGTATATTCGGCACAGCGCGCAGCGCCTATAGCGATGCCGAGTTCCGCGAATTTGCGCGCACATCGCTCTGCGAATTTTTACCCGAAGATCGCAAAGCAGAAGGCATGATCGACGCCTTTTTGCAGCGACTATATTATCAGGCGCTGGATGCGTCGCAGCCGGATGGCTTTGCGGCTCTGGCCGAAAAAATCGGCGATATTTCGGGCGGCCTTTCGATCTTCCTGTCTACCGCGCCGTCGCTGTTCGAACCAACCATCAAGGGGCTGCATAGCGCGGGCCTTGCTGGCGACAATGTCCGCATCGGTCTGGAAAAGCCGCTTGGTAATGATCTGGCCAGCAGTTGCCAGATCAACGATGCCGTCAACGCCGTATTCCCCGAAAAGCGGACGTTCCGCATCGACCATTATCTCGGCAAGGAAACAGTGCAGAACCTGATGGCGCTGCGCTTTGCCAATATGCTGTTCGAACCGTTGTGGAACGCCAATGCCATCGAGCATGTGCAAATTACGGTCAGCGAAACGGTCGGTCTGGAAGGACGTGCGGGCTTCTATGATGATACCGGCGCGCTGCGTGACATGGTGCAAAACCATATGCTACAGCTCGTCGCGCTGACCGCGATGGAACCGCCCGCCAATCTTGATGCCACCGCCATCCGTGACGAAAAGGTGAAAGTGCTCCGCGCATTGCGGCCTGTTGCCGAAGGTGATGTTGTGACCGGCCAATATGGCGATGGCGCCGTGAAGGGCGAGGCTGTAAAAAGCTATGCTTCCGATCTTGGCAAGCCGTCCGACGCCGAAACCTTTGTCGCGATCAAGGCCTATGTCGATAACTGGCGCTGGCAGGGCGTGCCGTTCTTTTTGCGGACCGGAAAGCGACTGCCTGAACGGCGCAGCGAGATTGTGATTCAGTTCAAGCCGGTGCCACACAATGTGTTCGGCGCGCGGGGCGGACGGCTCGAGGCAAATACGCTGATCATCCGGTTGCAGCCCGAAGAATATGTGCGTCTTTTGGTGATGGCCAAGGAACCCGGGCTTGATCGCGGCGGTGTGACCTTGCGCGAGGTGCCATTGGACCTCTCGCTCACCACTGCTTTTGCGGGTTCGCGCCGCCGGATTGCCTATGAACGGCTGCTGCTCGACCTTATCGAGGGCGACCAGACCTTGTTCGTTCGCCGCGACGAGGTGGAGGCGCAGTGGAAATGGGTCGATGCGATCAGGCAGCTTTGGAAATCGACCGGATTGAAACCCAGAAATTATGGCGCAGGCAGTTGGGGCCCCAATGCCGCCATCGCGCTCGCCGAACGGGATGGAGTAAGCTGGCATGAGTAAGCTGAACGCCATTTTGGAAGCGGTCACCGCACGTGTCATCGAACGGTCAAAGCCGGGACGCGCCGCCTATCTGGACCTGATTGCGCGGCAACGCGATGCAGGTGTCAACCGGCCCACCTTAAGCTGTGGAAATTTGGCCCACGGCTTTGCGGCGAGTGGTGAAGACAAGACAGCAATCCGCGGCGGCAAGTCGATGAATATTGGTATCGTCAGCGCGTATAATGATATGTTGTCCGCGCATCAGCCTTATGGCCGTTACCCCGAACAGATGAAGATATTCGCCCGCGAAGTCGGCGCCACTGCTCAGGTGGCAGGGTCAACCCCGGCGATGTGCGACGGGGTGACGCAAGGGCAGGATTCGATGGAATTGTCGCTGTTCAGCCGCGATGTCATCGCCATGTCGACAGCGGTCGGCCTCAGCCACGGGATGTTCGAAAGCATCGCGATGCTGGGCATTTGCGACAAGATCGTCCCCGGCCTTTTGATCGGTGCGTTGCGCTTCGGGCATTTGCCGACCATATTGATTCCGGCTGGTCCCATGCCGTCCGGCCTTGCCAACAAGGAAAAGCAACGCGTCCGCCAGCTTTATGCCGAAGGCAAAGTCGGCCGCGAAGAATTGCTGGAAGCGGAAGCGGCATCCTATCATGGGGCAGGGACCTGCACCTTTTACGGCACGGCCAATTCCAACCAGATGATGATGGAAGTTATGGGGCTGCACATCCCCGGCGCGGCTTTCATCAATCCGGGCACCAAATTACGCACCGAATTGACGCGGGCGGCGGTGCATCGTCTTGCCGAAATCGGTTGGGAAGGCGACGATTACCGTCCGCTCGGCCGATGTGTCGATGAAAAGGCGATTGTAAATGCCTGCGTCGGGTTACTCGCCACAGGTGGCTCCACCAACCATGCGCTGCATATCCCTGCTATCGCGCGTGCCGCGGGCATAATGATTGATTGGGAAGATCTCGACCAATTGTCGTCGGCGGTGCCGTTGATTGCGCGCGTCTATCCCAATGGTTCCGGCGATGTGAACCATTTCCATGCTGCGGGCGGCATGGGCTATGTCATCCGTGAATTGCTGGATGCAGGGTTGTTGCATCGTGACATCATGACTGTCGCGGCGGATGATCTGACCGGTTACGGGCAGGAACCGATTTTGCAGGACGAACAATTGAGCTGGCGGGATGCGCCTGCCGTCACCGCCGATGAAACGATGCTGCGTCCGCCCTCCAACCCATTCAGCCCCGATGGCGGAATGCGTCTGGTGACGGGCAATCTGGGGCGCGCCACCTTCAAAACCAGCGCGGTTGATCCGGTCCGCTGGACTATCGAAGCGCCGATCCGGGTTTTCCACGACCAGAATGACGCGCTTGCCGCTTTCAAGGCAGGGGAACTGGACCGCGATGTGATCGTCGTGATCCGTTTTCAGGGACCGGCAGCCAATGGCATGCCCGAACTGCACAAGCTGACTCCGCCTTTGGGTGTGCTTCAGGACAAGGGCTTCAAGGTGGCGCTGGTCACCGATGGCCGTATGTCCGGCGCATCGGGCAAGGTTCCCGCGGCAATCCATCTCAGTCCGGAAGCGGCGCGCGGCGGAGCCATTGCGAAATTGCAGGACGGCGATGTGGTCCGGCTCTGCGCCAATGACGGGGCGCTTAATATTTTGGTCGACGAGGCGGAATGGGCGGGCCGGATGGCGGTTCCCATGCCACCGGCGCATGTCGGTACAGCGCGTGAGTTGTTCGCCCTGATGCGGAGCGGGTCGGATGAGGCAGAGAAAGGCGGTTCGGCGATGCTGGCTGCGGCTGGCCTGTGATGGAGATTGTGTCGGTCGATATCGGCGGGACCCATGCCCGCTTTGCCATTGCGGAAGTTTCGGGTGGCCGGGTTGTCTCGCTCGGTGAAGCCGTCACGTTAAAGACGGCAGAGCATGCGAGTTTTCAAACCGCGTGGGAGGATTTTGGCCGGATCACCGGAAAGCCATTGCCGCGCGCAGCTGCGATTGCCATTGCCGGGCCTGTGGATGCCGACGTTATCAAGCTGACCAATAATCCATGGATCATCCGGCGATCGCTGGTCTGCGAAAAGCTTGAGGTAGACAGCTTTGTCATCGTCAATGATTTTGGCGCGGTGGGCCATGCGGTGGCGCAGGCGGGCGCGGAGCATTTTCTGCACCTGACCGGGCCGGAACAACCCTTGGCCGACAGCGGAACGATCAGCATCATTGGTCCCGGAACCGGCCTTGGCGTCGCGCATATATGGCGCAAGGGTAATGGCTATCATGTGCAGGCGACCGAAGGCGGGCATATCGATTTCGCACCGCTCGACAGTATCGAAGATGCGTTGCTCGAACGGCTGCGCCGACGCTACCGGCGGGTTTCGGCGGAGCGTGTTGTGTCAGGACCGGGGCTTGTCGAGATTTACGAAGCCTTGGCTGCGCTGGAAGGTCGACCTGTCCAGCAACTTGACGATAAGCAGTTATGGCAATTGGGTATGTCGGGCGAGGACAGCCTTGCGGCGGCGGCGGTTGATCGGTTCTGCCTTTCGCTGGGCAGCGTCGCGGGCGACATCACCTTGGCGCAAGGTGGTTTTGCAGGTGTCGTGATCGCTGGTGGTCTCGGGCTGCGTATCAAGGACATATTGGTCCGCTCCGGCTTTGCAGAACGTTTCCGCGCCAAGGGGCGGTTCGAATCGTTGATGGCGGGAATTCCCGTGAAATTGATTACCCATCCGCAACCCGGTCTGTTCGGGGCAGCAGCGGCCTACGCGCAGGAGAATATTTAGTGAAACCCGTCGAAACTGTCATGCGGACCGCGCCTGTCATTCCCGTACTGGTCATCGAGGATGCCGCCCATGCGCGGCCCATCGCCGAAGCGCTTGTCGCAGGCGGCCTGCCCGTGCTGGAAGTAACATTGCGGACGGCGGCGGCGCTGGATGTCATTGCCGAAATGAAAAAAGTGCCCGGCGCGATTGTTGGGGCAGGGACTATTGTCGATATTGCAGGCTTGGAAAGCGCCATGGCGGCGGGGGCCGAGTTTATTGTGTCGCCCGGATTGACCGAAAATCTGGGCAAAGCGGCGGTTGCCAAGGGCATTCCGTTCCTGCCGGGCATTGCCAATGCAGGCGATATCATGCGCGGGCTGGACCTGGGCTTGACCCATTTTAAATTTTTCCCGGCCGAGGCGAATGGCGGGCTTCCGGCCTTGAAATCGCTTATCGGTCCCTTTGGCCAGTGCAAATTCTGTCCCACTGGTGGGATCAAGCAGGAAACAGCCGCCGACTGGTTGGCGGTTTCTGAAATTTTATGTGTTGGCGGTAGCTGGCTTGTTGGTAAAGGGACACCGGATGTTGCGGCGATAGAGGCCGCAGCGCGCGCCGCAGCGGCGCTTCGCATTTGATGGAGTAACAAGCACATGGCCGAAGAAGTTGAGTGGTGGGATTTTGATGCTGCCGAAGATCTGATCGACGCAGTGGTCGGCGATGTCAGCTTCATCATTGAAAGCGCGCTCGATGCGCGGGGGCAGGCGTTGGTTGCTTTTCCCGGTGGTTCGACACCCAGGCCGATCCTCGAAAAATTGGCGCAAGCCAATATCCGTTGGAAAAGCGTCACCATCATTCCGACAGATGACCGTTTGGTCGCGGTTGACAACCCTTTGTCCAACGTCGCGATGATCGCGAAAATCTTCATTCCAAAGGGCGCGCGGGTCTTGCCGATTACCAGCGACGCCGCCGATCATAAGCTTGCCGGAAATGCCGCCAATGCACGCCTTGCCGACTTGCACTGGCCGCCGGACCTGGTTTGGCTAGGTATGGGGGCGGATGGCCACACAGCGTCGATTTTCCCCGGACCTGATTTAGATGACGCACTGAATGGCGGGAAAGACGTGCGTGCCGTGGGTGTCGCACCCGATCCTTTGCCTGAAGAAGCGCCGGTCAACCGTGTTACCCTGACCGCCGCCGCCATTGCCTCGGCGCGGACGACGATCATCGTCATATCAGGCGCAAAGAAACGCGAAGTGTTGGAAAAGGCAATTGAAGATGGGGCCAAATCGACCATCCCGGTTGGACGGGTATTGGAACGGATTACGATACCGGTCGATATCTACTGCCTTGATGCTTAGTCAGGGTGAGGCGAGGGTTGGGTACAGTCCCTAAAAGGACAGTCCCCGGTATCAAGCAGACCCTTACACTCGGCGCATTTTGTTGGGTGCCGCCGGATTATTCAGCTTCTTGAGATAATGCGGCATTTCTATATCGCTGTTGCCAACCGGCTTGCGCGCATCTTTCGGGTTGATCGGGTGGTCAAAGGCAATGCCAATGCGACCTTCGGTGACCCAGGCGACATGGCCGCTAATCCAGCCGATGCTTCGCAAATGAACTTCGACAGGTTCACCCCGCGCCACGCGCAGAGGGGCCTCGGCCATCAATCCGCCAGCCGAAAGGTTGCGTATCCGGACCTCGCGATCGTCGCTGATGCTGTTGAACCGCAACACGGCCTTCAACAAAAGGCTGTCCCGATTATTTCCGCGCTTGGCAGAAGCTGGGTTATCAATTTTCAACAGATCGGTCATATAGCGCTACCAGAGAAGAAATCGTCTTCATGTTACGCGTTAGTTGTGGCACCGAAATGTAGCTAAAAGGTTAATATAGGGCGGAATGGTGACCTATTTTCCCGGCATCGGTTAACCAAATCAGCCAACCAAAAATAGTGTCACCGACCCCGATAGCCGAACCGGCGCTTAATCGTCGCGGGACACACGTTCCTGGCGTTCGTGCCGTTCTTGCGCTTCCAATGTCATGGTCGCAATAGGTCGTGCGCGCAGCCGGGCGAGCGAAATAGGCTCCCCTGTTACCTGGCAATAGCCGTATTCGCCTTCGGTTATACGGCGCAGGGCGGCTTCGATCTTGGAAATCAACTTACGCTGCCGGTCGCGGGTCCGCAATTCTATGCTCCAGTCGGTTTCGCTGGATGCGCGGTCGTTGAGGTCAGGTTCCCGGATCGGGCCGTCCTGTAGCTGGTTCAGCGTACCTTGCGCTTCGGCAAGGATGCTGTTTTTCCACTCGACCAGTTGTTTTTCAAAAAATTTCAATTGACGGTCGTTCATGAACGGCTCGTCATCGGCCGGAACATAAGAAGGGTCCAAATCAATATCTAAACCATTGATTGCACTGGAATTTTCGTGAGGCTTGGCGCTGGCGCCCATTATGAATTCTCCACCTCTAGCGGCCCGTGGGGAACCACGGAATCCCGCTAAAATTCAACTCTCGGGCGGCGATATAGACTCGGGGCTATAGGCGCACAAGCGCCAATTTGCTTAACCGCGCGATGCGCCCAGAAAAGCTGTGGAAATGAGCATCACCGGGCAATAGTTGCCATGTAAACAGTTCCTTTTCGGGACGATTTGCCATTTGCCCACTGAAATTCGGCAATTTTCGAAAGGCAGCCTGTCCAAACAGGGTTAATGCAATTGAGTTTACCCAATAGTTCTGCCTTTCTCGCTAAATCAGGAGACGTGAAATGGGGTCCGTCTCTCCGACTTGAATTCTGCCCCAATGCCGAAGAAGGTCGAAATTATGTCTGTACGCATGGCTTTAGCGAAATTATGTGCCTGCACCTGTGGCGGCGCATTGATCGGTGGCGGCGCGATGAAGGTGGCCGATACGCCCCCCGCGCAAGTTCAGAAAGTGGCCAAGAAAAAGCATAAAGTGCGTAAAATCGCGCACCATGTACCGGTTCGGAAAGTAAAGCGGGTCCGCAAGGTTGTCCGAACAACCACGACAAGCACCTGCACGCCAAGTGTAGTTACCGTTGCCAGCCAGGGCATGCCGCCCATTCCGGTGCCGTTCCTGCCGTCCGGGCCTTACGAAGGCGGTAGCGGCGGCGGCGTACCTGTCCTGATCGGCGGTTCAGGCGGCTTTGGCGGCGGTTTTGGCGGTGGATTTTTTGGTGGCTTCTCCGGTGGCGGCGGCGGCAGCAGTGGCACGGTGGTTATTTCGTCCACCTCCAGCAGCACCGGTGGCATCAGCAGCTCAACATCGTCGGGCGGTTCGAGCACCTCGACCGGCGGTTCCAGCACCTCGACCGGCGGTTCCAGCACATCAACAGGTGGTTCGAGCACATCGAGCACCTCGGGCGGCGTATCCACTTCGACCGGCGGCGTCAGCACGTCGACTTCCACGGGTGGCATCAGCACTTCAACCGGCGGCGTTTCCACCTCGACAGGCGGCATTTCAACGTCGACTGGTGGCGTATCGACATCGTCGGGCAATGTGAGCACGTCGAGCGGCGCCGTTACCAGCTCCGGTTCTTCGTCCCCATCCAGTTCGTCATCATCGTCGAGTTCGTCGTCGAGCAGCAGCTCCTCTTCGGGCGGCGGTTCAGGCGGCCACGGGTCATCAAGCGACGGTGGTTCGGGCGGAAGCAACGGATCGAGCGGTTCGTCGTCATCCAGTTCGTCTTCGGGCGGATCGACTTCGGGCGGATCGTCAAGTTTTGGTGCAAGCTCTTCCTCGTCAAGCAGCAGTTCTTCTTCCTCAAGCTCGTCGTCTTCGTCGAGCGGCGGGTCGACGGGCGGTTCCACCGGCGGCACGGATGTTCCGGCTCCGCCCATGGTCCTGCTCTTCGGTGCAGCCGCAGCCGGCCTTTTCGCCCGCCGCCGCGCCGCCAAGAAAGCCAAGGATAAAATCGCAGCATAAGGGCGAGGGCTTTGGGGACAGCCCCAAAAGCACTCACACCCTTTTTCGTTGCGAAACTTCCGGCGCGTCGGCATAGCCTGCCGCCATGCACGACTTGAAATATATCCGCGAGAATCCCGAGGCTTTTGACGCAGCGCTAAAACGGCGCGGGACCGCCGCTGTGTCGGCGTCCTTGCTGGCGCTTGATGAAAAACGCCGGTCGGTCCAGACCGAAATGCAGGCATCGCAAGCCCGTCGGAATGAAGCCTCCAAAGCCATTGGTGCCGCCATGGGCAAGGGCGATACCGCCACAGCCGAAGCTTTGAAGGCAGAGGTCGCTACCCTCAAGGACAGCATGCCTCAGATGGAAGAGCAGGAGCGCGCTTTGGCGTCCGAACTCGACGGTCTGCTCGCCGCTTTGCCCAATTTGCCTTCGGATGAAGCCCCGGAAGGCGCTGATGAAACCGAAAATGTCGAGTTGACCCGCTGGGGAAGCCAGCGGAAATTCGACTTCGAGCCCAAGGATCATGCCGATCTTGGTCCCGCGCTAGGGCTGGATTTTGAAACTGGTGTTGCGATTTCGGGCGCTCGGTTCACCTTCATGCGCGGACAAATGGCACGGCTGAACCGTGCGATCGGGCAGTTCATGCTCGACCACCACACTGTGCGGCGCGGCTATACCGAATGCGCGACGCCCTATCTGGTCAAACAGGAATCGCTGTTCGGCACCGGGCAATTGCCCAAATTTGCCGAAGATAATTTCCAGACCACCGATGGCCGTTGGTTGATCCCGACTGCAGAAGTGTCGCTGACCAACAGTGTGCGCGAACAGATATTGGACGACGCGGCATTGCCCATCCGCATGACCGCCTTAACGCCCTGTTTCCGGTCGGAAGCGGGTGCCGCGGGACGCGATACAAAGGGGCTTATTCGCCAGCACCAGTTTGAAAAGGTCGAGCTGGTCTCCATCGTGCGTCCCGAAGACAGCGTTGCGGAACATGAGCGGATGGTCGAGTCCGCTGAAGGCATATTGCAGGCGCTGGAATTGCCCTATCGCAAAATGCTGTTGTGCACCGGCGATATGGGCGCCAGCGCGCGCAAGACCTATGATCTGGAGGTCTGGCTGCCAGGGCAGGGGCTGTATCGTGAAATTTCCAGCTCCTCAAACTGTGGCGATTGGCAGGCACGGCGGATGAATACCCGTTACCGCCCCGCCGACGGCAAGGGGACAGCTTTCGTCCATACGCTGAACGGGTCCGGCCTTGCTGTGGGCCGGACGCTGGTTGCCATTCTCGAAAATTATCAACAAGCTGATGGGAGCATTTTTATTCCCACGGCTTTGGTCCTGTACATGGGTGGTATCACCCGATTGGAGCCGATGGCCTG
This sequence comes from Sphingorhabdus sp., assembly GCF_041737645.1. Lineage (GTDB taxonomy): Bacteria > Pseudomonadota > Alphaproteobacteria > Sphingomonadales > Sphingomonadaceae > Sphingorhabdus_B. The sequence goes on along the minus strand of NZ_JBGSRI010000007.1, from coordinate 33,386 downwards.
ATGCGTATATTGCTAACGAATGATGACGGCGTGAATGCGCCGGGATTGAAAGTGCTCGAGACCATTGCGCGCAGCATTAGCGACGATATCTGGATTGTGGCCCCGGCCGAGGAAAATTCAGGGGCAGGTCATTCGCTAACATTGACGCGGCCGGTCCGCATCCGGCAGCATGGGGAACGGCATTTTTCGGTGTCCGGTACGCCAACCGATTCTGTTATGTTGGGACTAGGCGTCATCATGAAAGACGCTAAGCCCGATCTGATATTGTCCGGGGTCAACCGCGGCGCAAATTTGGGCGATGATATCACCTATTCGGGCACCGTATCCGCCGCCATGGAAGGTGCGCTGGCTGGCGTGCGCTCGATTGCGTTAAGTCAGGTCTACAGCAAGGAAGGCATGGCCGATAGCGTGCCTTTTTCCGCCGCAGAGGCTTGGGGCGAACGCGTCCTGCGGCCGTTGCTTGATATGCCAGAGACGCCGCGTACACTTATCAACATCAATTTTCCCGCGCTGCTGCCGCAGGATGTCAAAGGCATAAAGGTCGCGCGGCAAGGGTTCCATGATTACAGCCGTGGCTCGATTGTCAAAGGCACCGACCCACGCGGCTATGATTATTACTGGTTCGGGCTGCACGGCATGGTGCACACATCGGGGCACGACACTGATCTTGAGGTGGTCGAGGACGGGTATATTGCGGTGACACCGCTTCAGCTTGACCTAACGCACCAGGAGTCGATTGCGGCCTTGCATGCGGCTTATGGGGGGTGAGTTTAGCTGAACTGCCTCTTTTTAGGTAACCCTCTCTCCTTCAGGGGAGAGGATACGAAGCCTTGGCCGAAGGCTTAGGCGCAGTTGGAGAGGGGCCGCGACGGTGCGGTTTGTGCGCCAACTCCCCCTCTCCACTTCGTCTAATGGCTGAAGCCATAAGACTACGTACCTCTCCCCTAAAGGGGAGAGGATGACATTCCCCACTGCACCTCAACTGCCCAAAAGCACGAACACCAGCCCCATCGCGGCATAGAATACCACCCAATATCCCGCATCAATCGCGAACAGCTTCCCCGATTTGCGCGCGAACAGATAGTTGGTGCCGATGGCCGGCACGATATAGCCCAGCGCGATTCCAGTGGATATCATCAGCGTCGCCCGCGTGTTGGTGTCGAAAAACGCCAGCAAATGTCCCAAAAACACCGCCGAAAGCACGGAAAAGGCAAAGGTCAGCCCATAGACTTTCAGCATATTGGCCTTCTTTAATTCCTCCTCGGTAAAGCCATTTTCGGCCATCCACATTTTGCCGAACAGAGGGCCGTACCAGAGCCCGCCGACCAGAAAACCGGCGGCGGCGGCAACCAATATTGCCAGTAGATTTGCGTTTGCCATGATGGATAATCCCTCCAATCCAAGGCATAGAAACATGCGCCCGTTTGTGCGCCGTGACAAGCGCGCATAAACCCGCTATGCGCGCGGCCATCATGGCAACTCACATCAAAGCAGCGCCCAAGGTGGGCATGGTCTCCCTCGGCTGTCCCAAGGCACTGGTCGACAGCGAACGTATCCTTACCAAGCTTCGCGCCGATGGCTATGGCCTGTCGCCCGACTATGCTGGTGCGGACGTGGTGCTGGTCAATACCTGCGGCTTTCTCGATTCCGCCAAAGAAGAAAGTCTCGAAGCCATTGGCGAGGCGATCGCCGAAAATGGCCGGGTTATTGTAACAGGCTGCATGGGCAATGAAGCCGACGTCATTCGCGCCCGCTTTCCTGACGTTTTGGCGATTACAGGCGCGCATCAGTACGAGGATGTCGTTTCTGCAGTCCATGCCGCTGCGCCACCGACACGCGGGGCCTTTGTCGATCTGGTGCCCGAAGGTGGCATTAAGCTTACACCGCGACACTATAGCTATCTGAAGATTTCAGAAGGCTGCAACCACAGCTGCGCCTTTTGCATAATCCCCACTTTGCGCGGAAAATTGGCCAGCCGACGTATTGATGCGGTTTTGAGGGAGGCGGAAAAGCTCGTGTCGGCAGGGACCAAGGAATTGCTGGTCATCAGCCAGGATACATCGGCCTATGGCGTCGATACGCGCCACGAAAGCAGGGAATGGAAGGGCCGTGATGTGCGGGCGCACATGACCGATCTCGCGCGTGAACTGGGAGGCCTGCGGACAAGTGAGGGCGTCGCCCCTTGGGTTCGCCTGCATTATGTCTACCCCTATCCGCATGTCGATGATGTCCTCCCGCTGATGGCGGAAGGTTTGCTGACGCCCTATCTCGATATCCCGTTCCAGCACGCCGCCCCCAATGTGCTGAAAGCAATGAAGCGACCGGCGAACGAAGCAAAGGTCCTCGAGCGCATCCGCAACTGGCGCAGCATCGCGCCCGACATCGCAATCCGGTCCAGCTTTGTCGTCGGCTTCCCCGGCGAAACCGAGGCGGATTTTGAATATTTGCTGCAATGGCTCGATGAGGCGCAACTCGACCGCGTCGGTGCGTTCCGCTTTGAACCTGTTGAAGGCGCGCAGGCCAATGCGCTGCCTAATCCGGTGCCTGAAGAGGTAAAAGAAGAACGTTTCCAGCGCATCATGCAGAAAACGGCCGCAATCAGCGCAGCGAAACTGGCGGCGAAGGTGGGGCGGACTTTGCCGGTTATCATCGATGAAATCGGCGAACCCGACGAAGACGGCAGCATCGGCGCCACCGGCCGCAGCCAAGCGGATGCGCCGGAGATTGATGGCCATGTCTACCTGCGCGACGTCGCGGGGACGGTGAAGGAAGGCGATATCGTCTCGGTCGCTATCGAAGATGCGGATGAGCATGATTTGTTTGGGGTAATTTCCGCTTAACCAAGCTCACCGCTTGCCGCGAAAATACATCTGGGATAGTCGGAGCGAAACCCGAACAACCGAAAGTCCCCCATGTCCGACGATAATCCACTCCCCACCGGTTACCAGCTTTCGGCTCTGGATCCGACTTATCGCGAGACGCCGTGGGTGCCGTTGGACCGTTTGCGTGCGGCAGACCCTGTGCATCATGACCAGCAACTGGGCCGCTATTTCCTGACCCGTGGCACTGAAGTGTCCGAGCTCATCAAAAATCGCGATCTGAACGCCGATCCGCGAAAGGCCAATGAGGGCAGTTTTTCCAAGACGCTGTACGGGAATAATAGCAAGGAACTGTCGATCCTGATGCTCGACGACCCCGAACATAAGCGCCAACGGACGCTCGTATTGCAGGCGTTTAACAGGCGGTCGGTCGATGCGTTGCTGCCCCGGATTGAGCAGATTGCCCGCGATCTGGTGGACGATATCGTCGCAACCGAAGGCGAATTTGACTTTGTGCAGCTGTTCGGGTCGCCGCTACCGACCACGGTGATGGCGGAATTGCTGGGCATCAACTCCGCCGACCGCAAGGATTTTCGGCGCTGGTCGCTGGGCTGTATGCAGGCGCTCAATCCGTTCCGCACGCCGGAACAGACCGCGCTTTACGAAGAATCGACCACGGTTCTCGCCGACTATCTGGCCCGCGAAGTCGAGTCGCGGCGCACGAACCCCAGCGATGATCTCATCACCCGTCTGGCGCAGGCCGAGGAGGAAGGCGATATGCTGACCACGCAGGATATCGTGCTGCTGATCCGGTTGCTGCTGATCGCCGGCAATTCGACCACAACCGATATGCTGGGGGCTGGGGTGGTGCAGTTGCTCAAAAATCCCGACCAGCTCGCCAAATTCCGCGCCCGGCCGGACCTGCACGACAACGCAATGGACGAAATCCTGCGCGTCGAACCGCCCGTCACGCAGGTATTACGCAGCGCGCATCAGGACATGCAGGTAGCGGACAAGCACGTTAAGCAGGGCGACACGATCCACATGTCGCTCTTCGGCGTGCATTTCGACCCTCAGGTCAATCCCGACCCGCTGAAATTCGACATCGAGCGCCCCAATATCCAGCATTTCGCCTTTGGCGGTGGCGCGCATTATTGCCTGGGTGCAGGGCTGGGCAAGGCGCAGGCAAAGATTGCCCTGCCGCTGCTGTTCGAACGCTTGCCCGATCTTGCCTTCGCACCGGGGCGTGAGGTGAAGCACAAGATCGCCCCCGCCTTTAACGGCTATGGCGAGATATGGTTGGTGAAGTAACCGCTACACCTTCTTTGGCGGCAGGGGAAAAAAGCCCGAGGTCCGCGCCACATAAGTTGCGTAGTCCGGCCGCGTTTTCTTCATGCCATATTCCAGCAACGGCTTACCCGACCATTTTGTCAGGGTGAACGTCAGGAAAATCGGGCCGATGATGCTGATCCAGCCGGGCAGTCCCGTCTCCGCCGCAATCAGCCATATGCCCCACCAGGTGCAGGCATCGCCGAAATAATTGGGGTGGCGGGTATAGCGCCACAGGCCGGTGTCGAGCACCTTGCCTTTGTTCCCCGGGTCCTTGCGAAAGGCGTTCAGTTGCGCGTCACCGATGGTTTCAAAGGCGATGCCGATCACCGCGATGGCCGCGCCGATAGCGCCCAGCGGGCCGATAACCGTGCGCCCGCCTTCGCTGGCCCAGATGCCGAGCTGCGCGGGAAGGCACGTGATGAACAGAAGCGGGGCCTGCGTCAAAAACACCGCGATCAGGGACGTCTTTGCCCAGCTCCAGCCCGTTTTCTTCATGCGGCTGGCCATGATCTTGGTGTAGCGCGGGTCTTCGCCATGCGCGCGCCAGCGTATCCACAAATGGATCGTCAAGCGCATCCCCCATAGGGTCGTCAGCGCCAGAATAAGGTTCGACCGAGCGCCGGGATTGGCGGACTGCGCCCATGTCGCCCACGCCAGCACAACCATGCCGAATGCCCAGAATGCGTCGATGAAAGACACGTCCCGGATCCGTACCGAATAGGCCCACAGCAGCAAAATCGCGGTCAGCAAAGCCGCTGCATTTATGGCGAGCATCGATAAAATATCCATCAATCTTCCTCTGTTGCCAAAACCGCCGTCATCCCCTTTGCAGGGTGCCGGGGCGTAACTTTTGCATAGATTTCGGCAACCTTTGCCATATCCGCCTTATAATCGCCCGTCGGCCAGATAGCGGGGCCCAACCCTCCGGATTTTGACGCATAGTCCATCATGCCGACAACCAGCGGCACGCCTGCTCCCATTGCAATATGATAAAAGCCCGTTTTCCACGCTTTGACAGTTCCCCTTGTGCCTTCGGGGGCGATGGTCAGCATGAATTCCTTACGCCGGGCGAATTCATCGACCATTTGCTGGACGTAATTTTTGCTAGACGACCGGTCAACCGGCACGCCGCCCATGTCGAGCATGAAGTTTTTCCACGGCCATCGGAATAACGATTTTTTGCCCATGAAGTGGGGCATAATGCCAAGTTCCTCGGTCAGGCCAAGGAAATAGACAAAGTCCCAGTTGGACGTGTGTGGGGCTGCGATCAGCACAAATTTGCGGGGTTCCGGCACCACGCCATACGCGCGCCAGCCCTGTTGCCGGTAAACACCGACCAGTGCTTTGCGGAAAAGCCGGGAAAACCAACTTGGCTTACCTTCCTCAAATGCCATTACGATCCTCCCCGCACCCTGTTTAACAATGTTGCCGTCTCGTGCAAACGGCTTGTTTCAAAGATACGCAGGCGCTAGGCATCCGGACGCATTCATTCGATCAACGCGGGGAAAATAATGTCGCAAAGCGCACAAACTGCAATACCGGTCATATCCTCAACCGGCCTTTACACGCCGGCGGACACCATCAGCAACGAAGAGCTGGTTGAAAGTTTCAATGCTTATGCAGATCGCTATAATGCCGCCCATCCCGACGCCGAACCGCTGACGCACAGCTCTGTCGAATTTGTCGAAAAGGCAAGCGGCATCAAGTCGCGGCACGTCATCGACAAAAGCGCCATTCTCGATCCCGACATCATGGAACCGCGTTACCGCGAGCGACCCAATGACGAAATTTCGCTAATGGCCGAAATCGGCGTGGCCGCATGTCGCGATGCGCTGGCCAATGCCGGTCGTGATATCGCCGATGTCGACGCTGTTTTATGTGCCGCGTCGAATATGCAACGTGGATATCCGGCGATGGCTGTCGAAATCCAGCATGAATTGGGCATGGTGCGCGGTTTCGGATTCGACATGAATGTCGCCTGTTCGTCCGCCACTTTTGGCATCCAGACAGCGGCGGATTATATCCGGAGCGGGAATGCCAGGTCGGTTCTGGTGGTCAATCCGGAAATCACCTCCGGCCACCTGAACTGGCGCGACCGGGATAGCCATTTTATCTTTGGAGATGTCGCCACCGCGATACTTATCGAGGCAAAAGATATGGCACCGGCAACCCATTGGGAAATTCTCGGTACCCGACTGAAGACCCAGTTTTCGAATAATATCCGCAACAATTTCGGTTTCCTCAACCGCGGCCACGGCAATGGCCCTGTGGACCAAAGCGGCCCGCATAATGATAAGCTTTTCGTTCAGGAGGGGCGCAAGGTTTTCAAAGAAGTGGTGCCAATGGTTGGCCAGATGATCATTGAACACGCCGACAGCCTCGGTTTAACCGGCGCCGACTTGCGCCGTCTTTGGCTGCATCAGGCGAACGCGGGTATGAACCGGCTGATTTCGCACAAGGTTTTAGGCCATGAAGCGAGTGAGGATGATAGCCCGACTGTGCTTGATACATATGCAAACACGTCAAGCGCCGGCTCCATCATCGCATTCCACAAGCATAATGAAGATTTGAACGCAGGCGATATTGGCCTGATCTGCTCATTTGGCGCGGGATATTCGGCTGGTTGCGTCTTCATGCGGAAGGTGGCCTGACAAATGTCATGCCGACGCCATTTCCAAGGTGCGGTGCTTAGTTCCTGCCCCTAAGCTTTTCTTAGCATCGGGTAAGTTCTTATCACATGTTCGAACACGGCTTGGTATAAGGGGCGCTTGAATTCACAACCGTAAAAATCTTGCTGATGCCAGGCAATACGTGCTTCCATCGGTTCTAACCCTTGCATCGTCAGAAAAACCATCCGGTCTTCCGGGATCAGGAACATGCAGTGCATTCTGAAACCTGATTGCGACAGGTCGATAACCGCAACTTTCTGCTTGCCACCACCACGTTCCCGGATTTCTCCGGGAATGGTAACTTCACCGCGCGGAAATTGGCGCGAGTTGAAAAGATGCCGATGCTCGGCCAATTGGCGACTCCTGAAAGACCTTATTATATTTTCTTTTTATACGGCAACAGGCAAGGAAATTTACTAACACAGCGACCTCAGTCTAAAATCATTGCCAATAAGATGTATATCAGAATCGGTGAGCCAAAGCCAATCAAGGTTGCAACCGCGAAGATAAGGCGGACGATGAGCGGGTCCATACCCGACCAGTTAGCCAATCCGGAACAAACGCCGAGGATTTTCTTGTTGGCTTTATCAAGTACCAAGCGTGCCATTTTATTACTCCCTAAATTCAAAAATTGTTTATGTGACTGAACGGATCAGGCGACGATGCTTGCGATCGGTGCAATGGCGGGGGCAACGCTCATGCCGATGGTGATGAAAGCGCAAACTATAGCTGCAAAAACCGAAGCGACCTGGGTGCGTGAAGATTGTGTCATGTTGATATTCCTTTCAATATGCCGGACCATTCCGGCTATATTAGAGTATTTGCACAGGCCGTGCCAGTTTCATAATATTAAATAATAACAAGACTATAAGCAAATTCTGAACCAATCTTCATTGTTGTAAGATTTCATATATTGGGAATTTATCCCAATATTTAGGATTGAATAGTGATGAAAAATCCATTGGACCATACGCGATCATGATATAGCAGAAGCCACCAATGACCCTGTCGCTGCTTACCTTGACCGATTTTCGCAATCATGCCCAATTGTCGCTGCGGCCACAGGCGCAGTTCATCGCGCTGCATGGCCCAAATGGCGCGGGGAAAACCAATATATTGGAAGCGGTCTCGCTGCTTGTTCCGGGTCGCGGATTGCGTCGCGCGGCTTTGTCTGAAATGGCGAATAGCGCCAATGCGAATGGCTTCACCATTTCTGCCGAACTTGACGGCATAACGATAGGCACTGGAATAGAGGCCGCAGCACCCGAACGGCGCAAGGTTCGCATCAATGGTGCGAATGCGTCCATCAATGCGCTTGCCGAATGGCTTTCCGCGATTTGGCTGACGCCTTCTATGGATCGTCTTTTCGTCGATGGTGCGGGCGCACGACGCCGGTTTCTGGACCGGTTGGTACTGGCACTTGAACCCGGCCACGCCCGCCATGCGGCCCGCTATGAAAAGGCGGTACAGCAACGCAACCGGATATTGGCGACAAACACCGCGCCTGACCCGATGTGGCTGGACGCGATTGAGACGCAAATGGCGGAAAGTGGTCGTTTCATTATAGAGGCGCGTGCGCGAATGTTGGCGGCGCTGGATACACAATTGGCTATTCTTCCCAAGGATCCTTTTCCGGCTCCAGACATTGCGCTGGCAATGGCTGGTCCGACAAACGCCCCTGATTTGAAGGAAATCTGGCGTGTGTCGCGGCGCAAGGATGCAGCGGCCGGGCGGACATTGATTGGTCCGCACCGCGCCGATCTTGTGGTGCATAATCGGGCGAACGGGCAAGCGGCTGAACGGTGTTCGACCGGCGAGCAAAAGGCATTGCTGCTATCACTGATATTGGCCCATGCCGCTTTGGTTACCGACCAACGCGGCGCGCCACCCATTTTGCTTCTGGACGAAGTCGCCGCCCATCTCGACCCGCTTCGAAGGGCCGCGTTGTTCGAACGATTGACAGCAACCGGCGCGCAAGTGTGGATGACAGGGACAGAGGCGGCGTTATTCGACGCTATCGGCCCCGCGGCGCAATTGGTTGCGGTTAGTCCGGATTAAATGACAATTCACCTCTCCCCTGAAGGGGAGAGGAACGCAGTCTTAGGGCTTTAGCCATTAGACGGAGTGGAGAGGGGGCGTTGGAGCGCAAACCTCACCGTCGTGCCCCTCACCAACTACGCCTAGGCCTCGCGGCCAAGGCTTCGTATCCTCTCCCCAGAAGGGGAGAAGTAAATCGCTTTCGTCCACTCCCCTGAACGGGGGAGCAAGGTTGTCTCTCTAACCAATCATTTGGCTTTGCTTGGTTTTTCTTTTGCTGCCTTTTTCGGGGCTTTCGGCTTTGTGGCCTTGGGCGGTGCCGGGGTTACTTCAAAGACGGGTTCGCCATCTTTCATGTGCACCGCAACTTCGCCGCCATGGACCAGCTTGCCGAACAGTAGCTCTTCTGCCAGCGGCTGCTTGATCTTTTCCTGGATCAACCGGGCCATCGGACGCGCACCATATAGCTTGTCGTAACCTCGCTCGGTCAACCATGCCCGCGCTTCGTCGTCCAGCTTGATGTGCACATTCTGGTCGGCCAACTGCAATTCGAGTTGCAGGATGAACTTGTCGACGACGCGCGCGACAACTTCCGTCGGCAAATAAGCGAAGGGAACCTGTGCATCGAGACGGTTGCGGAATTCAGGCGCGAACAGCTTCTTCACCGCTTCTTCGCCAGCATCTTCCTTGCTGATATTATTGCCGAAGCCGATGCCTTCCTTGGCCATGTCGCTGGCCCCGGCATTGGTTGTCATAATCAGGATGACATTGCGGAAATCAACGGTCTTGCCATGATGGTCGGTCAGGCGGCCATTATCCATCACCTGCAACAATATGTTGAACAGGTCAGGATGCGCCTTTTCAATTTCGTCGAGCAACAGCACACAATGCGGGTTCTGGTCGACCGCGTCGGTCAGCAGACCGCCCTGATCGAAGCCGACATAGCCCGGAGGCGCACCGATCAGGCGCGATACCGAGTGCCGTTCCATATACTCGCTCATATCAAAGCGCTTGAGCGGTATGCCCATGATCGAGGCAAGTTGCCGTGCAACTTCGGTCTTGCCGACGCCGGTGGGCCCGGAAAACAGATAGTTGCCAATCGGCTTGTCGCCATCGCGCAATCCGGCGCGGGACAATTTGATGGCGCTTGCCAAAACCTCGATGGCCTTGTCCTGTCCGAATACCACCCGTTTCAGATCCGCTTCGAGTGTACCCAAAGCCGTCTTGTCATCCTTGGATACATTTTTCGCCGGGATGCGGGCAATTGTCGCGATGACGGCTTCAATTTCGCGTGCGGTTATCAATTTGCGGCGTTTGGACGGAGCGACAAGCATCTGCATCGCGCCAACCTCGTCAATGACATCGATGGCCTTATCAGGCAATTTACGGTCATTGATATAGCGCGCGGACAATTCCACCGCAGCTTTCAGGGCGTCGGGGGTATATTTGACCTTGTGATGTTCTTCAAATGCGCTGCGTAATCCGGCGAGAATTTTGATGGTATCTTCGATCGTCGGTTCATTCACATCGATTTTCTGGAACCGGCGCAGCAACGCCCGATCCTTTTCGAAATGATTGCGGAATTCCTTGTAGGTCGTCGACCCGATGCAGCGGATACTGCCACCCGAAAGCGCTGGTTTCAAAAGGTTCGACGCATCCATCGCGCCACCGCTGGTCGCGCCTGCGCCGATGACGGTGTGGATTTCATCGATGAACAGGATCGCATCTGGCAGTTTTTCAAGCTCGGAAACGACGGCTTTCAAACGTTCCTCAAAATCACCGCGATAGCGTGTTCCGGCCAACAACGCGCCCATATCAAGCGAATATATCACCGCAGGCAACAACACTTCGGGAACCTGCTTTTCAACAATCCGCCGCGCAAGTCCTTCGGCAATTGCGGTTTTGCCAACACCCGGTTCGCCCACATAAAGCGGGTTGTTCTTGGACCGGCGGCACAGGATTTGCACCGTGCGGTCGACTTCTGCGGCGCGGCCGATCAACGGGTCGATGCGGCCCTGCTTGGCCTTTTCATTCAGATTGACGGTGAATTGATCGAGCGCGCCTTCCTTCTTTTCCTTTTTCGACTTGGTGTCTTCGGGCTCTTCGCCTTTTTGTTCGCTGCCCTGAATTTGGCGAGGTTCGGCCAATTTGCCGTCTTTGCCAATGCCATGACTGATGTAGGACACCGCATCGAGGCGGCTCATATCCTGTTGTTGCAGAAAATAAACGGCATAGCTTTCCCGTTCGGAAAACAGCGCGACCAGCACATTTGCACCGGTGACGACATCTTTGCCGGAGCTTTGCACATGCAGAATCGCGCGTTGGACTACACGCTGGAATCCGCTGGTGGGCGACGGGTCGACTTTGCCATCAACGCGCAAGCTTTCCAATTCGGTGTCGAGATAGGTTATCACAACATCGGACAATTCGCCCAGATCAACGCCGCACGCCTGCATCACCTTGGCGGCATCGGCATCGTCGATCAGCGCGAGCAGGAGATGTTCCAGTGTCGCATATTCATGCGCGCGGTCACCAGCGTGTTTCAGCGCATTGTGAAGCGTCGCTTCCAGCGATTCCGCAAATGATGGCATGTTTTGTTTCCTTAATCGTGGGTCGCTGTAATTCTATTCTCTATATCGGTTCCGGCTTTTGCGCTTTCAACCGGCATATTCAAGATAACGGCAAAAGCGCGAAAATTTCACTCGTTTCGCTGAATTTTCATTTTCTAAACAAGGCATCGGCGGAGCTGCGGTGGCGCGTGGCAAAGGCAATTTTGCCTTCACAACGGGTGATTTCCGATTTTAACATGTGTATCCGCGCTGCCAATTCGTCCACTGACAAAGGGTCAAGGTCCTGCCTGACCAATATTGTCAGCGGATCGTCACGGCGGAGCGGTAAGTTCTCGTCGCTTTCCATGTCTTGTAGTGTTGACTGGACTGCGGTTGCTGTCAATAAGTTCTGATTGTTTCAGGGGCGTAACGGGGGTTGGAATGGCAGATTTGCCAAAGATAATGACTGCGATAGAGATTTCGGCGCCCGGCGGCCCCGAAGTCCTTGTGCCCTGTCAGCGTCCGGTTCCTGTTCCGGGGCCGGGTGAGGTTTTGCTGAAGGTCGCTTATGCGGGCGTCAACCGGCCCGATGTCATCCAGCGAAAGGGTCTTTACCCGCCGCCGCCGGGCGCAAGCGACTTGCCCGGCCTTGAAGTATCCGGAACTGTCGTTGCTGTCGGCGATGGCGTAGATGGGACCGAAATCGGGGCGCGGTATTGCGCGCTGGTTTCGGGTGGCGGCTATGCGGAATATTGTCTTGCACGGTTTGACCAATGCCTGGCTGTTCCCGCAACACTCGACATGGCGCAGGCGGCGGCTTTTCCCGAAACCCTGTTTACCGTATGGCACAATGTCTTCGAACGCGCTTATGCCCGCGATGGCGAAACGATCCTTATCCATGGCGGCACCAGCGGCATAGGCACGATGGCGATCAAATTGGGCAAATTGTTCGGATTGATGGTTATCGTGACCTGCGGTTCAGACGAAAAATGCAATTCGGCCAAGGCTTTGGGGGCCGATCATGCGATCAATTATAATGATGCTGATTTTGTCGAAGAAGTCAAAACACTAACCGAAGGGCAGGGCGTTCATATCGTGCTTGATATGGTTGCAGGCAGCTATGTCGCGCGCAATCTGCAATGCCTGCGCGAAGATGGCCGCCACGTGACAATTGCGGTTCAGGGCGGGATGGTCGCCGAAATCAACATGGCACAGGTAATGATGCGCCGGCTGACGCTGACCGGATCAACTTTGCGGCCGCGCAGCGCACAGTTCAAAGGGCTGCTGGCACAGGAAATTCATGCCAATGTCTGGCCTATGGTCGCCGAAGGGCGGCTGCGTCCGGAAATGGACAAGCTATTCGCACTGGCAGACGCAGCCGCCGCCCATGCGCACATGGAATCGGGCGATCATGTCGGAAAGATCGTTCTGGAAGTTTAACCGGCGGCCAGACCATCCATCCAGGCTTTAACGTCTTTGGCGCTTTGTTCGGGTATTTCTTCCATCGGAATATGGCCAACCTTGGGGTAAATGACGAGCTTGGCATCAGGTAAGGCATCCGCGAACCATTTTGCCGATTTTACCGGGATCAGATTATCCTCTTCGCCCCACATAATCATGACCGGGACCATGATAGCCGCCAATGCTTCTTTTGACGCTTGCCGGTTATTGTGCGGCAGGGCGAAGCGCTTTAGCGTAGCCTCGCGATTGCCGGGGTATCGGTTCAGTTCCCAATAACGGTCGATCAGCGCATCATCGATTTTTGACTGCACCGACATTGACGTTTTGATACTCGATTCAAATATGCTGCGCGGGGCGATGAGGCGGGCGAGTTCCTTGATGACAGGTATCCGCATAATCCGAAAGCCGATTGGGACTTTTTGCGCCTGCCAATGCGGCTGTCCAGCTGCATCGATCAACAGCACCGCGTCGGTTTTTTCAGGGTGGGCAAGGGCAAACATCCACGCTGTCCCGCCGCCCATCGAATTGCCGCCAATGACGGCGGATTTGACCTTTAGCTGTGACATCAACCGGTCGACGACATCAACAAAAACGGGATAGTCGTAAACACCGCCCGGATGCGTGCCGGTTAAACCGTGTCCCGGAAGATCCATGCTGATGATGCGATAGTCTTTGCCCAGCATTTTCACCCATGGTTCCCATGTATGAAGCGATGCGTTTGACCCGTGGATCAGCACGATTGCCCGCCCGTCGCGCTTGCCTTCATCGCGGTAATGGACCGTCAGGCCGGGCTGCAATTCGGCAAACTGGGACGCGCCGCCGCCATATTTGGCCTTCATCTCCGCCGCATCGGTGTCAGGTGCATAGCCCCAAAAGAACACACCCGCAATTGCAACCAGGATTAGAATTCCGAACCATTTCAACAGCCGCTTCATAAGTTTCCCCGCTTTTTCAAGGGTAAATGCACCTGTGTGGCCAGATGTGCAAGAGCCATCGTGGATTGCGGCTTGCCGATTGCGCCAACTTGGCCTAATATCGCAGACAACATATTCAGGCCGCGCCGCAAGGTGCGGCCCTTATTATTGGAGCAACGACATGGCCACCCCTTTGATGCAGCACGCGACCGCCGCCTGGCTGGTCGATAACACCGCGCTCAGTTTCTCACAAATCGCCGAGTTCTGCGGGATTCACATCCTCGAAGTACAGGCTATGGCGGACGATATGACCGGCTCCAAATATACCGGCCGCGACCCTGTGCACGCTGGCGAACTTTCGATGGACGAAATCGAAAAGGGACAGGCGGACGAAGATTATGTGCTGAAAATGTCGAAAGGCCCCGATCAGGTGCGCCGCACGAAAGGCCCGCGTTATACCCCGGTATCAAAGCGGCAGGACAAACCCGATGGCATCTCGTGGTTGCTGCGTAATCACCCTGAAATTTCCGATGGCGCGATTTGCAAATTGATCGGCACCACCCGCAACACGATTGCGGCCATCCGCGAACGCAGCCACTGGAACATCGCGGAAATCCAGCCGAAAGATCCAGTCACTCTGGGCCTGACTTCGCAACGCGAACTGGATGCCATCGTAAACCGCGCCGCAAAGAAAGCCGGCATTGACAATAGCGCTGCCGAAGATGCGCGCCTTGGCACCGACCGTGAAGCCCTGATCGAAGAACTCCGCGCCGAACGCACCGAAGCCGCGCGCAAGGCAGAAGCCGCACTGAACGGTGAAGAAGACGAAGTCGCAAAGCCGGAGCTGACCGCGGATACATTGTTCAAGAAAACGGGCGAATAAGGCCGCTCCCCTCTCCAACTCCCCTGAAGGGGAGAGGGCATGCGCTATCCTCCTCTCTCCTTCAGGGGAGAGGTACGAAGTCTTTCGGCTTTAGCCGTTAGACGAAGTGGAGAGGGGGAGGTCGCGCACTGACCTCACCGTCGCTCCTCCCCAAATCACCTTCCCTAACGTCACCATTGCGTTAATCGCGCGGTTAAGGCACGAGGTGGCGATGGCCACTAAAGCACCGCCCGCATATGACATGTCGCTCGTCGATCATGGATTTGAAGCCAAAGAGCTGAAGGGCTTGACCTATCCGCTGGGCGATCATGCACCAGGATATGGCGAAATCTATCAGCTTGCGCCGGACCTGGGATGGACGCGGATGCCGGTTCCGGGGAATTTGTCGCATATCAATCTATGGTTGCTCGACGATGATGCACCGCAGGGCAATGGTTATGCGATTGCCGATACCGGCCTGTTCCTTCCCGATGTGGTCGATTACTGGAAATCGATGTTTGCAGGGCCATTGTCGCAGCGGCAACTTACGCGGATTTTTGTAACCCATTTTCACCCTGACCATGTCGGATGTGCAGGGTGGCTGGCCAATAAATTCAAGGTTCCGGTGTGGATGAACCGCACCGAATGGCTGCTGACGCGGCTGCTGGTCAACGAGCAGCTGGAACATCCCCCCGAAGACATTTTGCGCCGCCGGAAATTATACGGCTATGATGACGAACGCCTCGACAAACTCCGAAAGGGCGGTTGGGGCAATTTCGCCCGAGCCGTGTCTCGCTTGCCGAGTGGACATCATAGGCTGGACGACGGCGCAACGGTGCGTGTCGGGCATCGCGACTGGCAGATTTTGACCGGCGGGGGCCATACACCTGAACATGCCTGCATGGTTGACCACCGCAATGGGGTGATTATCGCAGGCGACCAGATTTTACCGCGCATCACATCGAATGTGTCGATCATGGACAGCGAACCGGATGCCGATCCGTTGGCCGAATGGCTGGCGTCAATTGCGAAATTCAGGGTGGCCTTGCCCGAGGATATGCTCGTGCTGCCCGCGCACGGCTTTCCGTTCAAAGGTATCCACGCCCGTCTGGACCGTTTGGCGGCAGGGCATCATGAACAGCTTGACCGGTTGGAAGCGGCGCTTCGGACCAAGGAAATGCGCGCTGTCGATACATTCGGCCTGTTGTTCGGACGGCCGATTGATGACAATATCTACAGCCTCGCCACCGGCGAAGCGATGGCGCATTTACGTTTTCTGGAGCGTGCAGGGCGCGCATCATTTGAGGTCCGCGACGGCGTGGGCTGGTATAGTTCAAAATAATATCGCATCGTGGGAATATGACAAACAGCATCTGGCAAACCCATTATCTCCACCCGACAAAATGGGACCAGCATTTTGCCCCATTGGCCATGCAAGATATGTTTTTCCAATCAGCGGAACGCATGGGCAAGGCCGCCTTGGCCGATTTCATGGGCCGCAAATATAGCTATGCCGAAATGGCCGAAAGCGTCCGGCGCGTGGCCAAGGGTCTGCAGGATAAAGGGATAGGGAAGGGCGACCATATCGGTTTGTTCTTGCCCAATGTGCCGCATTATATTGCGGCTTATTATGGCGCCCTTGCCGCAGGGGCGACGGTAGTCAATTTCTCCCCGCTTTATTCGGTGGACGAGCTGGCGCATCAGGTGGCCGACAGCGGTACGTCAATCCTGTTCACGGTATCGGCTGCGGCGCTTTTGCCGACCGCGATCAAGGTGTTGGACAATTCCAGCCTGAAAGAACTGGTCGTGGGCAGCGTGGCCGAAGCCTTGCCACGCGCCAAAAGCTGGGCCTATCGCCTGTTCAAGCGCAAGGATGTCGCCGCAATTCCGGCCGATAGCCGCATCACCACTTATGCAGAACTCACCTCCAATCGCGGGGATTATGCGGTACAGCCGTGCGACCCTGTAAAAGACATTGCCCAGTTGCAATATACCGGCGGCACCACCGGCGTGCCCAAGGGCGCGATGCTCAGTCACCAGAATATCACCGCCAATGCGCGGCAGATCAATATGCTCGACCCGTACAGTCGGATCAACCGGCCCGAAAATCCGGTGGAGGACCGCATCCTGGGCGTGCTGCCTTTCTTCCATGTTTTCGCCAACGCGACAGTGCTGAACCGGACCATATATAATGGCGGCGAAATCGTCATGTTGCCGCGTTTTGAGGCTAAGGCTGCGTTGGCGGCGGTCAACCGGACCCATGTGACCTCGCTGCCCGGTGTGCCGACAATGTATCAGGCTTTGCTCGATTGCCCGGACATTGCGAAAACCGATTTCACCAGCCTGCGCGCCTGCATTTCGGGCGGCGCACCTTTGGCGGCGGAGCTGAAGGCGCGCTTTGAAGAACGTACGGGCGCCGTGGTGATCGAAGGCTATGGCCTAACCGAAAGCTCGGGCGTCGTGTCGTGCAACCCGTATGAAGGGCTGAACAAATTGGGCAGCATCGGGCAGCCTATTCCGGGCACCGATGTCAAACTGCTCGACAAGGAAGACCCGACCAAGCCCGCGCCTGAAGGCGAGCCGGGAGAGTTGGTCTTTTCAGGCCCGCAGGTCATGTGCGGTTATTGGCAGCGACCGGACGCCGATGCCGAAGTGTTCGTGGGCAAATATTTGCGGACCGGGGACGTTGCGACCATCGACGAGGACGGCTTCATCCATATTGTCGACCGCCTGAAAGACATGATCGCGGTCGGCGGTTTCAAGGTTTTCCCCAGCCAGGTCGAAGATGTGCTGTACAAGAACCCGTCGGTGAAAGAGGCGCTGGTGATCGGCGTGCCCGATGCCTATCACGGCGAAATGCCGCGCGCCTTTGTAACGCTGCAGGACGGCGCAACCGAAGACGGCGCGGCGCTGATGGCGTGGCTGAACCCGCAATTGGGCAAGCATGAACGGGTGCAGGCCGTTGTGGTGCGCGACGCGTTGCCCAAGACGATGATTGGCAAGCTGGACCGTAAGGCTTTGCAGGCGGAGATTGGGGTTTAGGGGCTAGAAGGAAGAAGGGCTAGAAGGAAGAAGACGTTGGTTAGTGCCTTCGTTGTAGCTCTGTGATTACACCCCTTCGCTATCCCACTTCGTCTCACTGGAACATCCTACTCCCGTCACCCTGAACTAATTTCACCTCCGGTGAATGCGTATCAGGGTGACGGGGTATAAAAAGAAGAAACGCCGCATTTTGCAATCAACCACGAAAGCAAAAAACAGCGTCTTCTTCCTTTTAGCCTTCTTCCTTCTAGCGAAATTTCTTCGAGCGAAAAAATCCCCCCATCAGATACAGGTCAGGCTCAATCTGTGCCCCTTACCAAGCGAACTGGAACCCGCCGCGCGCCCCCAATTCGCCGCTGTTTAAGCCAAAACCGACGCCTGCCGAAATGATGGCGTTTTTGTCGATCCGGGCGGTGGCAGCCATGGTGGCTGCGGTGCGGTTATTGTAATAGCCGACGCCGCCGGAAATGCCAAAGGATGTGCCTGCAGGCAAAGCAGGGCTTTCCATAGCCAGACCCATGGCAACACCTTCATTGGCCTTACCGATTTCACGGCGGGTTGCGTCATTCAAGTTGAACAGAGCGGTAATATCGGCGGTATGCTGTGCCGTTAGGGTATTGAGCGATGCAAGTGCCGGACGGATCGTGGCGTCACGCCCTACGGTACCGGCGGCATCAACGGTCATGACATCGGTCGGGCCAACCTGCGCTGCCGTGCTGGCCGCGATATCACCGATGGTGACCGAGGTGCCCTTGAACGGTGTTCCATTCGCGGCAACGCCGGCTGCGCGACCCAGAACCAGCTGATCCGCACGTGACGTCTTTGCGCCGGTACCGAGAGCAGAGCTGTTGGCATGGGTCGCATCGACCAGCGCGTTCGCGCCGATTGCCGATGAACCGGTGGCATTCGCATTTGCGCGGAAACCGACTGCCAAGGATGCGGTGCCCGTGGCATTGGTCTGCCAGCCGAAAGCCTGCGACCCGCGACCGCTGGCGATCACTTCGCCGCCGATGGCAGTGGCGTGGAAGCCGGCTTGCGATTTGTCACCGACAACCGTTGCGTCTTCGTCAAGAGCGCGCGCGCCATTACCGATGGCAATGGTGGTCTGCGCCGTTGCCGCAGCGCCGCGACCGATGGCAATGTTGGACGATGCAAATGCTTCGGTCGAACCGATGGTCGGGGTATCGAGTGCGGCGCGCGCCCCTTCACCAAGGGCGACAGCAGATAGGCCAAGCGCGTTGGATTTATTGCCCTGTGCAAAAGCGCTGTCACCGGTGGCGGTGCTTTCAGAGCCCATCGCCACAGCCGCAACGCCGGTGGCGTTATTCTCGAAGCCTATCACAATCGAACCCTGACCGCTTGCATTGCTCGGATCGCCGACTGAAAAGGTATTGGATTGAGTTGCGTTGGAAAGATTTCCGATTGCAACGCTGTTGACACCTGATGCTGACGAACCCGAGCCCATCGCCATCGCATTGAGCCCAGTCGCTGAGGCTAATACCGGACTTGTGGTGTTGAATGCGAGAAATGGCACCAGGCCTGAAATGTCGGTGCGAAGATCGGCCACATCAACAAGCAGTGGATTAACCGCCGCATTCAGCTGACCCAGATTGACGGCATCTGTCGGCGCGGTGCCTGCGGCGAGATTTACGATCCGGCGCTGTATAGAATTGGAAGCGCCAACTGAGACGGTATTAGTTTCAGAGGCGACCGAGAAGTTACCGAGGGCAACGCCGTTAAGAACCCCTGCTTCGACCCGCGCCGATAATCCTATCGCGATACCTTGTCCGGCCGTTGCATTCACAAAGCTGCCGTCGCCTAGCGCTATGGCACCAAAATTTTCGGCTCTGGCATTGTGACCGATGGCTACAGCACCTTGACCCAATGTAAAGCTGCCATTTCCGACCGACGTGCCAAACAAGCCAGCGGTACTTTCAGATCCAATAGCAACGCCTTGGGATATCGCTTTCGAACTTGCACCAATTGCCGTTGAATTTGTGGATGCGACGGCGTCAACCGAACCGACTACGCCGAAGATGGAGACAAACCGCTGACTCGCGGCAAGCTGCGCCACGTTGACCGCATCTGTTGGCGCAATTCCCGGGGCCAGATTGATCAGGCGTCGCTGAAACACCGAACCGGCAAGGCTACTGCCGATTGAAACGACATTGGTTTCGCTGGCCTTCGTGAACGAGTCTGCGCCCAAGGCAATGCTGTTAACGCCTTCAGCTCTTGCGCGCCTTCCGATGGCTACGGCGCGGTTACCTGCAAATGCGCCAGAACCCATGGCCGTGCCGTCAGTCGCGGCCTCCGACCCTGCACCAACCGACAGCGCTTGTCCGGCCGCTTGTGCATCAAAGCCGATGGCCGTACCCGATGCAGCAGTGACTTCTGCGCTTGCGCCGACGGCAGTTGAACCCGAACCGATTGTTGTTGAATTCTCACCGCATTCGGTAGAATTGCGGGAAGGGCCATTATTACACTCCGGTGTGGCATCCGCCGAAGCAGGCACAGAAAAGCTGAGGGCGGCTATGCTTGCGCTGGTGAGCGCGGCGGCCATTAGGTTTTTACGGTTTAACATCTGATGTATTCCTTTAATCTTCATGCAGCTCCGGCCTGCGGTTTTTGGCTTGCTAAGATGAGTCGATAGGAAATTACATAGTAATGCTTTGTTTGTAAATATGGCTATGTTTTTCAATGTTTCCTCCGTCGTGGTGCGGGACGCGTTGCGGGTGGAGATTGGGTGTTAGGGGAGTGTTTTAGGGCTAGAAGGAAGAAGGCCTAGGAGGAAGAAGACGTTGTTTTGTGATTTCTCCGCCCTTTGTGATTGCGCCGCATTTCTTTTCCGCCCCGTCAATCTGGAATGCATTCACCGCAGGTAGACCAAGTTCAGGGTGACGGAGTGGGATAGAGAACGGGTGTAATTATAGGGCAACCGTGAAGGCCCAAACCGACGTCTTCTTCCTTTTAGCCCTTCTTCCTTCTAGCGAAATTTCTTCCAGCAAAAAAACCACATCCGATTCCGATAGCAATCCCCCCAACTTCCCCATAATCCACACCCGTGTCCGAACCCGACGACCCGCCGCCTGTCCGCAAGATCATCCATGTCGACATGGATGCCTTTTTTGCGAGCGTGGAGCAGCGGGATAATCCGGATCTGCGCGGCAAACCTGTTGCGGTGGGCGGATCGTCCAAGCGGGGGGTGGTGGCGGCAGCGAGTTATGAGGCGCGGGCTTTTGGTGTCCGTTCGGCGATGCCCTCGATCACGGCGCAGCGGCAATGCCCCGACCTGATTTTTGTAAAACCCCGCTTTGAGGCCTATCGCGCGGTGTCGCGGCAGATCCGCGACATATTTGCCCGGCACACCGACCTTATCCAGCCGCTGTCGCTGGATGAGGCGTATCTGGATGTGACGCAGGACAAGCAGGACATCGGCTCGGCGGTCAAGATCGCCAAGGCCATCCGTGCCGCCATCCTCGCCGAAACCGGCCTGACCGCCAGCGCAGGGGTCAGCTACAATAAGTTCATCGCCAAGCTGGCGAGTGACGAGAATAAGCCCGATGGCCTGTGCGTGATATTGCCCGAACAGGGCGCTGAATTTGTTGCCGGTTTGCCGGTGCGGCGTTTTCATGGCGTCGGGCCGCGCACGGCGGAGAAGATGGCGAAGCTGGGCGTGCACACCGGCGCCGACCTCGCGCAGAAGGATGCGGCATGGCTGGCGCATCATTTTGGCAGTTGGGGCAGCTATTTGTTCAAGGCGGCGCGGGGGATTGATGACCGGCCGGTCAACGCCAACAGCGTCCGCAAATCATTGGGTGGGGAGCTGACTTATTTCGATGACAAGCGCAGCGAAGAGGAACTGCGTGATGCGCTGGACGAGATTATCGACATCGTCTGGGACCGGATCGAACGCTATCAGGCCAAGGGTAAGACTTTGGTGCTGAAGGCGCGTTATTCGGATTTCCGGACGGTCACCCGGTCGCGGACTGTAGCGCATATATTGGCCGATCGTGCGGAGTTCGCGCAGTTGGGCCATGCCTTGCTGGACCAGATTTTGCCGGCTGAAATGGGGATCAGGTTGCTCGGTTTGACACTGTCGGGTCTGGTTGGAGAATCCGGCGATACCGAAGATGCGACAGGGCAGGGCCGATTTGCGTTCGACGGCATTGAAGATTGAAGATATTCGCCATATATCACAAAACTGTTGTGCACATATAATACAGGAACCTCCCCATGGCCCGCCCCCAAACTGATATCGAGGCTGGAAGAGCCGAGTTGCTGAACGTCGTCGATGACCTGGTTCGAAAACGCGGTGCAGTCGATATATCCATGACCGACCTTGCCGCTGCGGCAGGAATGTCGCCCTCCAACCTCTACCGCTTTTTCGACAGCAAAGAGGCGCTGTTGGAGGCGGTGGCGGAACGGTTCTTTGAAGAAAAGAGCACGATCATGGTCGAGGTAACCGAATCCGCCCTGCCTGTTCGCGATAAAATGTACCAGTATTTTGCACGGCGTTTCGAGGTGATGGTCCAAAAGTACGAGGCTGAGCCAGACCTGCTGAAAAGCTATCTCGAAATCGGCCAGCAACATTTCGAAGTCGTGCGCGGCTATGTCGACCTTGGTGACCATTATCTATCGCTGATCGTGGCCGAAGCAATGGAGCAAGGCTATTTTCAGGGTCTGTCGATTGACGAGACGGTGTCGCTCGTCAACCAGATGGTCCAATGCTACACCAATCCTGAGGCCATCATCTATATCGGAACGGGCAAATTAAAGGTCGAAAAATTGGCCCTTATCGTCGATGCGATGTTTAACGGATTGGGCGCACAAGCTTCAGCCGAGTCAACAAAAGAACCCCATATTAAAATAGTGTCTTGAAAAAATTGATGTTTTTATAATCCGGCAGGAGAGCGGCCATTAAAAAAATTAGCAATCGCATCACAGATTTATTGGGTGTCGAATATCCCATCGTCCAAGCCCCTATGGGCTGGATCGCTCGAGCACAATTGGCCTCGGCAGTGTCGAACGCGGGCGGACTGGGGATTATCGAAACCTCGTCCGGCCAATTGGAGGAGGTGCGCGCCGAAATCGTCAAGATGCGCGAACTGACCGACAAGCCCTTTGGCGTCAACATCGCCCAAGCCTTTGTCCGTGACCCTGGCATTGTCGATTTTGTCGTCGACCAGGGTGTGAAATTTGTGACGACTTCGGCGGGTGATCCGAACAAATATTGTGGTCCGTTAAAAGCGGCGGGGTTGACCGTGTTCCATGTCGTTCCGACGCTGGCCGGTGCGTTGAAAGCCATTGACGCCGGTGTCGACGGGCTGGTGGTCGAAGGCGGCGAAGGCGGTGGCTTCAAAAACCCGCGCGACGTTGCCTTGATGGTGTTGTTGCCCCTCATCCGCAGCAAGGTCGATGTTCCGATCATTGCCGCCGGTGGCATGGTGTGCGGACGGACAATGGCTGCGGCTTTTGCACTGGGGGCCGAGGGTATCCAGATGGGCACGCGGATGGTCAGCGCGGCGGAATCGCCGGTGCACCAGAACTGGAAAGACGCCATTGTCCAAGCAAAAGAAACCGATACGCTGTTCCTGAACCGTCACGGCCCTGGGCCGGCGCTGCGTGCGCTGCGGACCGAGCGGACGACGAAGCTGGACCTTGAGCCGACCGACAATATCATGGGCGAAATGCGCGGGGTTCTCGACCTCTATTTCGGTGGCGATATGGAGGCGGCCATTGCATTGTCAGGGCAGGTGGCCGGTCGCATCGACGATATCAAACCGGCCAAACAGATTATCGACGAGGTCATCGCCGATTTTCACGATATCATGGGGCAAATGGCCAAGACCTATACCTAGGAGGAGAATTGGACGCCGTTCTTGAAGATTTTCTGTGCGACCCGACGGCTGAACTTTCCGCGCTGCACGATGTTGCGCGGATCAAGGGCCTATTGGAACAGTGCGCCCGGGGCGGTCGGGCAATCAGTTACTCCGAATTGCTCCTCAACCTCGGTTTCCGTTTCACCCGCCCCAAAATGAGGGCCGTATGCAAGACACTCGACCGCATCGATATGCTGACGGCGCACGAAGGCGCGCCTGCACTTGCGGTGCTGGTGGTCCGGGAAGGGGACGGATTGCCCGGGCAGGGCTGGTGGACCGGGCGCACCGATTATCAAGGGCAATGGACCGGCCCGGAGGCGCAGGCGCACATCACCCAGTTGCAACGTGCGGTCTTTGCCTATTGGAAGGGGCGGGCATGAACGATGAATTCGGCCCAAAGCTGCGCCAATATGTGCAGCGCAATCTGGGTGGAGTCGGTGTGATAGACGATATCAAGCGTCTGTCGGGCGGGGCAAATATAGAAAGCTGGTCCTTCGATTATGCTGGCCAAGGCTATGTCCTGCGCCGTTCGCCTTTCGCCGATCTGATGGCGGGGCGGGCCTATGGCCATGACGTCGAAGCCGCCGTGGTGCGCGCAGCCTTTGCCGCCGGTGTGAAGGCACCCGAAATAGTGGCGGAGGTTGAAGCCGGCGATGATTTGGGAACGGGCTATCTTATGCGGCGGGTCGATGCCGAGGTCAATCCAGCCAAGATACTAACAGACCCACCCCCGTCATTGCTTGCCGATCTTGCTCGCGAACTGGCGTTGATTCACAATGTTTCGCGGGATGCTCTGCCGGAATTGCCAGCCACAACCGGACAAAGCCTGCTTGCGGAACTCAAGTCGCGGTTCCTTGAATTTGGCGGTGACCGTCCGGTCATGGCACTCGCTTTGCGTTAGCTGGACGATCAATGCCCAGCCGCTGTTGACCCGGTACTATTGCATGGTGATTTCCGCATGGGCAACATCATGGCGGATACACGCGGTCTGGCGGCGGTACTTGATTGGGAACTCGCGCATTTGGGTGACCGGCATCAGGACTTGGCGTTCGGCTGCATTAACAGCTGGCGCTTTGGACATATTGATCGCCCCGCTTTCGGCCTTGGCCAGCTAGAAGTATTTTGGGCAGAATATGAAGCCGCCAGCGGTGTTGCCGTTGACCCTGACCGTTTCCGCTGGTGGCTGGTCTATGCGACTTTGTGGTGGGGGATCTGCTGCCTTCAGATGGCGGATATTTGGCGCAGTGGCCACGACACCGGACTGGAGCGCGCAGTGATTGGTCGGCGTGCTTCTGAAACCGAAGTGGACCTGTTGTTGCTGCTGGAAGAAGACGCGCCCGCCGTTGAGCGCGGTTCGATTATGTTGCCTTCCGCAACGGCACCCCGGCGCATCGGTGAACCATCGTCATCTGAAATGTTGGAGGCGATCACAGGCTGGATTGAATCCGAGGTCAAGCCAAAGGCGCAGGGCAGGGACCGCTTCATGGCATCGGTCGCGCTAAACGCATTGGGCATGCTGCGACGGGAATCTGAATATCAATCGATAATTCATGACAAAGCCCTGTCTGATGACCTGCTCGCCGGGCGAATGACATTGGCGACGCCCGGCTTGCTTGCCCGATTGAAGCAGCAATCGTTGCAAAAATTGCGGATCGATCAGCCGAAATATTCCGCGCTTTCCAAGGCAAATGAGCATTGGATTTAATCGTACAATTAAATCTTCTTGAAAAGGCGGATATGCCCTGTCACTTTACCCAATATCGCCCGGAATCTGTTGAGCTTCAGAACCGGCAAAAGACTGTGAATCTGCCCGTTTTTCTGCGGTCTTCGCAGCGATAGGGAGAGTAAAATGTTATTCGCTATTCCGACGGAAATCACTGACTATCTCACTACTCTCGACGAATTTATCGAACGTGAAATCAAACCGATTGAAAACCGCGACGACAATATCCGCTTTTTCGATCATCGCCGTGAACATGCGCGGACCGACTGGGACAATGACGGACTTCCGCGCGCGGATTGGTGGGCCTTGTTGTCCGAAATGCGGCAAGTTGCCGACCGTGGCGGCCATTATCGTTATGCAATTCCGAAAGAATATGGCGGTCAGGATGGCAGCAATTTGGCGATGGCGGTTATCCGGCATCATCTGGCCCACAAAGGCCTTGGGCTGCACAACGACTTGCAAAATGAAAGCAGCATCGTCGGCAATCTGGTTCAGGTGTTGATGCTTCGGGATTTTGGAACAGAGCAACAAAAACGCGATTTCATTCCGCCCATGCTGGAGGGCAGAATGGGCTGGAGCTTCGGCTTGACCGAGGAGCATCACGGCAGCGATGCAACTCATATGGACACTAGAGCCAATCCCGAAATCCGTGATGGTGTCTCAGGCTATCTCATCAACGGCAATAAAATGTGGACAACAGGCTTGCCCTACACCAGCCACGTCATGACTTTCGCCCGCACCAGCGGTGAGGATGGCAAGGCGCGGGGAATTACCTGTTTCGTTGTACCGACAAATGCTGCGGGATTTGAAATTGGTGATTATCTATGGACATTCAATATGCCCACTGACCACCCCAAAGTAAAATATACCGATGTCTGGGTGCCCGAAAGCACGATTTTAGGGGCGTTGGACAACGGTCTCGCCGTGGCGCAGCATTTCGTCCATGAAAACAGGATCAGGCAGGCGGCATCTTCACTGGGTGCGGCGCAATATTGCATCGATGAGGCTGTAAAATATGCCCGTGAACGCAAACCCTTTGGCAAGCCGCTCGCCGTCAATCAGGGTATCCAGTTTCCACTTGTCGAGCTGCAGACCGATGCGGAAATGCTGCGACTTTTAATCTACAAAACAGCGGCGGAGATGGACACCATGACAAAACCCGAAGTTGCGGTGCGTCTGTCGGACAAGGTAAGCATGTGCAATTACAAAGCGAATCGCATCGTCTGCAACGCTGCCGATTTCGCGATGCAAGTACATGGCGGCCTCGGCTATTCACGCCATAAGCCGTTCGAGCATATCTACCGCCACCACAGGCGCTATCGGATCACCGAAGGCGCGGAGGAAATTCAGATGCGGAAAGTAGCCGGGCATATGTTCGGGTTCATGGGATAACTATCATGCAGCAAGCGACAGATTTTCTGGACGAAAGTGAAGCACTGTCTGCGCTGCTCGCGCCTTTGTCCGATGCCGAATTCGAAACCCCAACGCAATTTAAACATTGGACGATCAATAATATCATCCGCCATTTGCATGTGTGGAATATCGCGGCCGACCTCGCGCTAACCGATGAGGCGGCCTTCGGAGAATTTATCGCAAAGATGATGGCGGGCGTTCGCGGCGGTCGGTTGCCAGATTTTGAGGCGGAGTATCTGGGCGGTCTTTCCCGCCATAATCTGGTCGCGGCTTGGGTCGCTCAATTTCGGGCAATGACCCCGCGCTTTGCTGCCGCTGAACCCAGGCACCGGGTCAAGTGGGTCGGCCCAGACATGAGCGTCATCAGTTCGATTACCGCACGCCTTATGGAAACATGGAGCCACGCGCAGGCGATTTATGATGTGTTGGGCGTGGAGCGCGGTGACAGCGGCCGTATCGGAAATATCGTAAGGCTGGGCGTCAATACCTACGGCTTCACGTGGAAAAATCGTCGAATGGAGCCGCCCGGCCCTATGCCGCAACTACGGCTCACCGCGCCGTCGGGTGCAATTTGGGAATATGGCGAAGTATCGGACAGCGGAGTCATCAGCGGCAACGCAACCGAATTCTGTCAGGTCGTTACACAATGCCGCAACATCGCCGATACGTCACTTGATGTATCCGGCGAAGTCGCGCATCAATGGATGGCGGTTGCGCAATGTTTTGCCGGTCCACCGCAGAATCCGCCAGCGGCAGGAACACGGCGCCGCGCCGATAGGGGAGTTTGATACATGAAGAAATTGGTATTTGTGTCTTCGGCCGCACTGGCAATGGCAACCTTTCCATTATGCGCGCAAACCCCCGAACAGGTTACCGTAATCCATGCAGGCCAGTTGCTCGACAAACCCGGTTCTGCTCCACGTGGGCAGTCGACCATTGTCATCCGAAATGGCAAAATCGCAGAGGTCTTGAACGGCCTCCAGTCCGGTCCGGCAGGCGCGACGCTAATCGACCTCAAAGACAAATTCGTCCTCCCCGGCCTAATCGACAGCCATGTCCATCTCGACAGCGATGCAGGCGGTAACGCGGCATTGATTGAGGCGGTGACCGACAGCCCCGCCCGTGCGGCTTATCGCGCGGCGGCTAATGCAAAGAAGACTTTGATGGCGGGCTTTACCACCGTCCGTAATCTGGGTGACGATAGCGGTGCGACGCTTGCGTTGCGTGATGCTGTAGCCGCTGGGGAACTGCCGGGACCGCGCATTATCGACGCAGGTCGTTCCATTTCAACAACCTCCGGCCATATGGATGCAACGCTTTCGGTTTCAGAAGATCTGCACGGCAGCATCGGTCAGGAAAATCTATGTGACGGCGTTGAAAGCTGTCGTCAAGCGGTGCGGAAGCAGATCCGGCGCGGCGTTGACGTGATAAAAATTGCGACGACCGGCGGCGTCAATAGTCGTATCGGGACAGGTCTCGGGCGTCAGCTGTTTGACGACGAAGTCAAGGCGCTGGTCGACACGGCCCATCTATATGGTAAAAAAATGGCGGTCCACGCCCACGGCGAGGATGGCATCAACGCAGCACTCGCGGCCGG
The DNA here is from genome assembly GCF_041737645.1 of Sphingorhabdus sp. Classification (GTDB taxonomy): domain Bacteria; phylum Pseudomonadota; class Alphaproteobacteria; order Sphingomonadales; family Sphingomonadaceae; genus Sphingorhabdus_B. Next base: position 5,089 of record NZ_JBGSRI010000007.1, on the reverse strand, counting down.
CGCGGACTCTATCGAACATGGCACGATGCTAAATGACGCCAGCATCAAATTATTCAAATCATCGGGCGCTTATTATGTGCCGACGCTCTCCACCGTGAACGGCTATATTGAGCGATTGGCGAAAGACCCGAACGCCTATCCGCCCGCAGTTCTGGAAAAGGTCAAATGGCGCATTGAGGTAACAGGCAAGAGCCTCGCCAAAGCCTATCCCGCAGGCGTAAAAATCGCTTTTGGTACGGATGCCGGTGTTTCCAAGCACGGAAAGAACGCCGATGAGTTTGTGCTTATGGTCAAACATGGCATGTCCGCCAGCGCCGCGATTCAAGCCGCGACGATGAACGCCGCGACGTTGCTTGGCGTCGAGAAGGAAGTCGGCTCGCTGGAGCCCAGCAAGGCGGCCGATTTGATCGCGGTGGCAGGCGACCCCACAGCGGACGTGACGGTACTGAGCGCGGTGCGGTTTGTGATGAAGGATGGGCGTGTTTTTAAGTCGGAGTAAGAGAAAACGCGCCAAGCCCGAAACGCAGAATCCACATAGGCCCAGCGCTGAACAGGAGAACCAATGGCACTTCGCTTAAAGTTTCCCAAGCCAGCGCATGGCTGGAAAGCGTTCTTCACCTAGATCGTGATCGTTGTCCTTGGCGTGTTGATCGCGCTGGGCTTGGGCGCATTCGCCGAGTGGGCGAATTGGCAGAGCAAGGTGGCCGATGGCGAGGAGCGGCTGAAGGAAGAATTTAAGCGGAATACCAATTACGCGATCGAGCAAATCGCGGTGTCTTCCTGCGTGACGGCGCAACTTGACGCCCTGAGCGAACGGTTGCGCAAAAGCGGGTCGCGACTCGATCCGGCACCGACATTTATCCGGGCGAGGACTCCCGACATTGCGATTGTATTCGTGACACCGCGTCGCCCGAGCGAAAGCCAGATATGGCAATCGCTTCAGCAGGACGGAACCCTGTCGCACTTTCCCGCATATCGACAGAGAAAACTGAGCGAGGCTTATACAGCGCTCGACATAAGGTCAGGCCTAGTAAGGGAAATGAGGGGTTTGCAGCCACAGCTTGATGTACTTTCCGAAAATATCGAACTCGATCCCGCGACCAAAATAAAATTGCTGGGCCTGTTGCATCAGGCGAAGGGCAACGTCAGCTCGAATCGGCTTGTTTCAAAACAGTTTGCGATTGAGGCCATCGACAGCGGGATGGCATCGGTCGATGTGGCTGCGGATGTTCTGCAAAAGGCTGCGGCCGGCAGCGCGGTTAGTTTCTGCAGGGAGCGTGGCTTGCCGCTTGTTGACTGGCGAAACGAAATCGAGGCCGAGCGCAGGAATATGGCTCTTGGTGAAAAGGTTAAGCCCGAGGCGCATTAAACGCACATGGGATACATTTTGGGGACATTGCGGCGAAGTGCTGGGGAAACCGGAGACTTCCGCAGACACGATACTTATCACGGCCGGATGATAATGCCTTTTTGAGGATCGGCATTGCCCTGGAGCGTTTCGACAAAGGCATTAGCTGCGGCGTGGAGGCCTTGCCGTTCGTCGATGGTAACCACTCCATCGACTGCGCCAAGGAATTGTTTCCAACTTACTGCTACCGCTTCGCCAAAGCCTTTGGGGCCGAGTTCTTGCACCGTTGCTACTGCATGGTCAGGGGCGAAGAAGAGGATGGGTTTTGGTCCGGGTATCTCGCCGCCACCGCCGCCTAGTCCGCGCGCATCGACATGGGTTGCGCCGACGAGGCAGCTGTATTTTAGCCCGTCGCCTAGCGTTTCATGGATACTTCGCAGAAGGCCAGAGTTTCCTGCGAAATCAACCGAGACCGAGGGCAGTTGTGGCAAGCTGCCGACATCGTCATAGGCTAGCACCTTGTCGTAAAGGCCGGTGTCTTCGACAAATGCGACATTGCCAGCCGAAGTCAGACCGATGCGCATTAAGGCTGGAGATAGGTCCTTGGCGACACTGGCAAGGCCCATCGATGTTTTGGACGACGCACTGGTCATCACAAGCACTTCGGCCTCGAACCACGCCTCTCGCCTGAACATCGCTTCGATCAGGAAGCCCGTCTTGAACAAGGGCCCAAACAGCATCCGCTCTGCCTCTTTGGCGGGGTCATGCTCTGGGTCGGCGTTAAGACGGCTGTACTGATTGTAGATCGGGCTCATTGGTTGCCTGTGCGCCGCCATATCGGTGAAGCCGCCGCCAGAGACCTTGCCGGGTAGCACGTCGAGATGCGTGCCCATCGGCAGATAGCCATAAACGCGTTCGCCTGCCGCGATATCTAGATGCCGCGATTCCTCGACCACGGCATGGCCCCACATCGGCACCACGCCGTAATTGCCCTGAGCAGGAAAGAAGTTCCAGTAACCGAACATATCACCGATTACCGCATAGGTGATATTGTTGGCGGTGACCGAGAAGCTTTCGATGCGCAACCGGACCTCACCATCGCCCAGCGGGGGGGAGGTATCTTCGCGGATTTGCGTTTCGATCAGCGTCGATTTTTTCACCCAGACAGTTGACGGCAATTGCTCTCTCCTTCATCCCAATGTGACTCTGCCTTTGACAATCACATCGGGATGTGAAAAAGCGAATCATCTCCCGCTATTTTGCGGACTTTGGAGGCCATATGTCCACCCAATTAATCGGAAAACTCCGCAGCCTCGTCAATGACGGCGGCCTTTCGCGCTCCGGCCTCGCCCGCGCTGCCGGGCTTCACGCCAACACGCTGCGCGATCTCGATCAGCCCGACTGGAACCCCACGGCCGATACATTGCGAAAGCTCGAAAGCTATCTCTTCGCCAATGACGATACGCCTGCTCTCGTTCCAATCGAAGAAATTATCGAAGAAGCGCGCAATGGTCGCATGTACATATTGGTCGATGACGAAGATCGGGAAAATGAGGGCGATCTCATTATTCCCGCACAGATGGCGACACCCGATGCAGTCAATTTCATGGCAACCCATGGGCGTGGATTGATTTGCCTCACGCTCACCAAAAAACGTGTTGAGCAGCTGGGTCTGGATCTAATGAGCCGCGCCAACGGAACACGACATGAAACGGCGTTCACGACATCGATCGAAGCGCGTGAGGGTGTAACGACCGGAATTAGTGCGGCTGACCGTGCGCGAACTGTATCCGTCGCAATTGATGCTTCAAAAGGCCGTGATGACATTGTGACTCCGGGACATGTATTTCCGTTGATCGCCCGCGACGGCGGAGTGTTGGTAAGGGCAGGGCATACCGAGGCAGGCTGTGACATCTCGCGCTTGGCCGGGCTCAATCCCTCCAGCGTCATTTGCGAGATTATGAAGGACGATGGCACGATGGCACGGATGGACGATCTCGTATCGTTTGCGCGCCTGCACGGCCTGAAGATGGGAACCATCCGGGACCTGATCGCCTATCGCCGCAAACACGATCATCTCGTTGAAAAACGTGCAGAAATGAAGTTCTCCAGCCAGTGGGGCGGTGACTGGACGGCCATGACCTTCTACAATAAGGCGACAGAAGACGAGACAATGGCTCTGGTAAAGGGGTATGTCGACCCGACCAAGCCGACTCTGGTCCGCATGCACACCATGTCAATGTTTGTCGATGTTTTCGGCGAGGACAATGAACGTTCAGGTCTGCTCTCCCGATCAATGGAAGCGATTGCGGAGGAAGGCAGTGGCGTCGTCGTCGTCATCAACAAGCCTATGAAAGGCATCGTTTCGCGCTTTATGCAACTGCGTGCCGAGGGTAAAACTGCCGGTGCGCCTGAAGTCGAAGAATTGCGGGATTATGGGGGTGGTGCCCAGATCCTCACCGAATTGGGTGTACAAGATATGGTCTTGCTTACAAATACACATCACACTTTGGTGGGGCTTGAAGGCTATGGTCTTTCCATTGTAGGCGAGCGGCCGATACCTGGCACCGGAGGCGAATAATGGCGAAGTTCCTTATAATTGAAGCGCGTTTTTACGATCATTTAAACGATATGCTCGTCGCCGGAGCCAAGGCAGCGTTAAAGGCGGCCGGGCACGAGGTCGAGGTTATTACCGTTCCGGGTGCGCTGGAACTGCCGGGCACCATCGCAATGGCCGCCGAGGCGCAGCAATATGACGGCTTCGTCGCCATCGGCGTGGTTATTCGCGGCGAAACCTATCACTTCGAAATCGTTGCAGGCGAAAGCGCGCGTGGCATCATGGCGCTGACGATGGATGGCATTGCCATTGGCAATGGCATTTTGACCGTCGAAAACGAAGAACAGGCGCTGGTGCGCGCGGATCCCAAGCAAAAGGACAAGGGCGGTGAAGCCGCAAAGGCTGCGATGGCCTTGCTAAATCTTCAAAATCGTTTCAATTGAAACGATGAGCGCACCGACCTTAACAAGCCAGATCAACACCGAAGCCGAGGATTATAAGGCACGTGCGAACCATAACCGCGCGTTGCGTGATGAGCTTTGGGCGAAGGTCGCCGAAACCGCGTTAGGCGGCAATGAGAAGTCAAGGGAGCGGCACACAGCGCGCGGCAAGCTGCTGCCGCGTGAGCGCGTTGAACGCCTGCTCGATCCCGGCTCTCCCTTCCTCGAAATCGGCCAGCTGGCAGCAAACGACATCTACGACGGCGAAGTGCCCGGTGCTGGTCTGATCACCGGCATCGGCCGTGTGTCGGGCCGCCAGTGCATGATCGTATGCAACGACGCGACGGTGAAGGGCGGCACTTATTACCCGATGACCGTCAAAAAGCACCTGCGCGCACAAGAGATTGCCGAGGCCAACCGTCTGCCGTGCATCTATTTGGTCGACAGCGGCGGCGCGAACCTGCCGCATCAGGACGAGGTCTTCCCCGACCGCGACCATTTCGGGCGGATATTCTTCAATCAGGCGAATATGAGCGCCAAGGGCATCCCGCAAATTGCCTGTGTGATGGGCAGCTGCACCGCTGGCGGCGCATACGTTCCGGCGATGTCCGACGAGAGCGTGATCGTCCGCAATCAGGGCACGATCTTCCTCGCTGGCCCGCCTTTGGTGAAGGCCGCGACGGGCGAGGAAATCAGCGCCGAGGATCTGGGCGGTGGCGACTTGCATGGCCGCAAATCGGGCGT
>NZ_JBGSRI010000001.1:0-1689 GCF_041737645.1 Sphingorhabdus sp. | reverse complement strand
TCGTCAGGAAGGTTTGATGACAAGAATGCCATCGGTTGGGGGAAGGGGGATAACTCGCGAAACAAACCATCCAACCGTAGGTCGTGGTCAAGCACGCGCACAGCGCGGCGCGACCCGACAGCAAAAAGCGCGCGAAGCGCTTATTTGCAAAAGTGCAACCGCCAACCTTCGTTTAGAAAGGTCACGTCGAATCTGTTAAGCTTTCGGCATGACCGAGCGCCGCAAAGCAGACGATCTGAACCGCGCTCAGCAACTATTGCTCTGCCTCGATGGCCTGCGATACTCATTCGCTATTGTTCTGTCTTGTCACGCCCGTGTTCGGTCTGCTCTGAGTACATTCGAAGCCGACTGGCAGTCAGGAGCGCCCGCGAACGCCGTTATACAAGTCGTGGCCGATGCATGGGCTATGATCGACGCCACCCAACGCATCCGGCTTCTAATCGAGCGCGCGCCAATTTTGCCGAAGAATGATCCCGAGTTCCGCATCTTTAAGGTCGGCACGAGCGCCGTTGAACATCTCCGTCACTACGTCCAGCACATCAACAACGAGATCACCGGCATCACTGGTCAAGCGCAGCCATTGTGGGGCACGATTTCATGGGTCAATGAAACCGACGTCCTGATGCAGTTCTCGCTGTTCACCGGCAATCAGCACCTCCAAGCGAGCGTGCCGGGCCTCGTGTTCGACAGACAAGAAATGCGGTTCGTCCGCACACTCGAATTGAACGTCGGCATCCATATCATCGATCTCGACAGTCTGGCGCGCCGTGCGCGGGCACTGGATCAGATAATCGCCGATTGGGCGGGCACCATCCAATTCTCGGACGGCCAGAAATACGACTATAGACCGGCTATTGCGCCCATGGTGATGATGGCGGTGCGGACTACGCCCATCGCCGAATCTCACTGGGATAAGTCTCAGGGTGCGCAATCAACCCAGGATCCTTAAGGGAAGCAGCAATCAGCGCAGACGCGGCGCGCTTCTGATCACTGCGTTGTGCAGCACGGATACCTGAAAAATGCTTCGCCGCCGCCTTGCTCCAATCGGTGTTTTGTGGAATTTTTTCCGGGTATAGGGCTGCGTACCAAATGACGAACACTTGTGCCTCGATTGGCGATTTTCGTTCCAGCATGACGAAGTCGATGCTCGGAATTAGCAAGATGTGATCACAGTCCGAGTCGGTGAAGTCGCTCCAGACCGAATCTGGATCGCGATCAGCATGTTTGAAGAAATTGCGCGCAGGATTGATTAGTTGTATCTGAATTTGGCCGCTGTTCACGCCCGTTGGGGCTGCAATATTTGCGCGTAGGGAAAGTACCCCGCGCCTCTCGCATAGCGCCGAAAGTATCTCTTGGGCGTTTGTGGCCAGCGAGTAGACTGAGACCGGATCGCGATCATCGAGCAGAAGGCGGATAGCCGTCACAAGCTGCCGCCGAGCGACATCGATCTTCGTCAAAGTTTCCATAGCTCAAGCTCGCGAATCAACTCCCCGGCAAATGATACGCGAGCTTAATCATTGACCAAAGCGAACAGCTTGTGGCAGCCGTGTGAAACACAGTTGCTACAAGGAACACGTTAGCCACCCACACCGCCCGCCATTTCCCCGCGCGCCGATTCCCGCTATCGAAGCCGCCGGAGGCAAACCCCATGAGCCCGATCACAACTCGACTCGCACGCCCGCACGACAC
>NZ_JBGSRI010000050.1:0-28720 GCF_041737645.1 Sphingorhabdus sp. | reverse complement strand
GGTAAAACCACCATGCTCAACGCCCTGTCGAAAATGATCGACCCTGGCGAGCGCGTTTTGACGATCGAAGACGCGGCCGAATTGCGCTTGCAACAGCCCCACTGGCTTCCGCTCGAAACCCGCCCACCAAACCTCGAAGGCGAAGGTGCCATTACGATTGGTGACCTCGTGAAGAACGCCCTGCGTATGCGTCCTGACCGCATCATCCTCGGCGAAATTCGTGGCGCGGAGTGCTTCGACCTCCTCGCCGCGATGAACACGGGCCACGACGGTTCCATGTGTACTCTTCACGCCAACAACCCGCGTGAGTGTCTCGGCCGTATGGAAAACATGATCCTGATGGGTGACATCAAGATCCCGAAGGAAGCCATTTCGCGCCAGATCGCCGAATCCGTCGACATGATCGTTCAGGTCAAGCGCCTGCGCGACGGTTCACGCCGCACGACCCAGATTACCGAGGTAATCGGCATGGAAGGCGACGTCATTGTGACGCAGGACCTGTTCAAGTTCGAATATCGCGATGAAGACGCCGACGGGAAGATCCACGGTGAATGGGTCGCAGGTGGTGTCCGGCCCTATACCCTGGAAAAGGCGCGGCAATTCGGTTTCGACCAGCCCTTCTTGGAAGCTTGTCTGGGTTAAGCGCCTTTTATTGCGAGTGCCGCCGATATTACGGCGGAAAGCACCGCGAATACTGTGATCGCGGTCCATGGCATGAAGCCTACCGCTTCAATATTCTTTCGCCTGCTGCGTCCGCGGTCGGCCAAGCTGCTAATAAGGACAATCATACCGGACAGCACTGAAAGGCTGGTCCACAGATGATTGCCCAAAAAGGTTGATCCCAAGACTATCATGCGCGCCATGTGGTGCGCGATGGGCCGTTGGTCAAGATGCCATGCTGTTAGCAAATTTTGACGGGCATCGTAATTTCCCGCCGGTTATGTTGCGCGGGTATCTGGCTTCTCACTTCGGCGAGACGATTAAGTTCCAAATTGGCGTAACCAATGCTTTCCATCTCGTTCATATCCAGAAGGACTTCACCCCACGGATCGATAACCAGCGAATGCCCGAAAGTTTGCCTGCCATCTTCATGCGTACCGGATTGTGCCGCAGCAATCACAAAAGCCTGCGCTTCAATCGCCCGCGCTCTGAGAAGTGCATGCCAATGCGCCTGGCCCGTCGGAACAGTAAATGCAGCTGGCACCGCCAAGACGTCAACGCCAGACTTAGCGTAGGCGCTATACAAGTCAGGAAATCGAAGGTCGTAGCAAATGGACAGGCCCATCAGCCCCAAGGGGCATTGCACCGCGACGGGCCCGGCGCCAGGCAAATAAGTGGACGATTCGCGCCAGCTTTCACCTGTGGAAAGGTCGACATCAAAAAGATGCATCTTATCGTAACGCGCGCGAATTTGACCATTGGCATCTATAATAATTGACCGGTTTGCATATTTGCCATTTGACTGATCCAAAACCGGCATCGACCCGATATGTACCCACATCCGGCATTTCCCGGCAACATCAGCCAGATATTTCAAGCCTTCATTTCCGGATTCGGAAACTATGCTTTCCGCCGCCCGATTGCGGTCCTTATCCAGCATGAAAGACATTTCAGGTGCAAAATACATTTTCGCGCCTGTTTCGGAAGATTGGTAAATAGCGGCGGCCATATTTTCGACATTGCGTGACGGCGCGGTGCCGCTGCACATCTGGTGAACCGCTATTCTCATCGCATTTCCCTCGTCCCGAATATCTTCAATCGTTAGAATATGGTTAATATTATATGCCCGTCCGCACGTTTTTATACTGTATGATAAATGCAACAGTCCGATAAATTGAGGCTTTTCTGCGGTATTTGCCCATTCAATGCTTGAAATACCAAATGGTTTGTGCAAGTGACGCTACCGAGTGCAATGCACTTCGCAATAAAAAAGGAGCACAAAATGCGTTTCGGTAAGATTTCTCTCGCTGCAGTAGCAGCCGCTGCCCTCATCAGCGCGCCAGTAATGGCTGAATCACTTTCGCCTTCAGTAAAGGCGGTTGCTGCTTCCAAGGTTAAGCGCGCTGGCGCTTCGACCAAGGAAGAAAGCAAGCTCGGCGGTGGCAGTGGCGTTATCGTCGCTGTTTTGGCTGCTGTTGCTGTTATCGGCGGTATTGTTATCGCTGCTGGCAATGACGATGATGAGCCAACCAGCCCAGGCTAAGCCAAGGCAGTTTGTTACAGATAGAAAAGGCGGCCTAAGGGTCGCCTTTTTTTTACCCGCTTTTTAGAACCATCGCATAATAAGCACTTTCTCAAAGACCCGAGAATCCAACTGGAGTGAATTTCCATGACTGATAAACTAAACGTTCTCGTCACCGGCGGGGCGGGATATATTGGCAGTCATGCTGTTTTGGCTTTGATCGATGCGGGACATCGGCCAGTTGTGATTGATAATCTGGTAACCGGATTTCGCTGGGCCGTTGCCGAAGGAACACCTTTTTACGAAGGCGATATTTCGGACGAAGCATTAGTAGCAGATATCTTCGCAAAGGAAGACATCAACGCCGTCATGCATTTTGCCGGTTCAATCGTAGTGCCGGAATCGGTGGAAAATCCGTTAAAATATTACCACAATAATACTGCGAAGACCCGGTCCTTGATAGATTCGATCATCAAGGCTGGCATTCGGCACATGATATTTTCATCTACAGCGGCGACTTACGGCATTCCCAAGGAAAGCCCGGTGCGCGAAGATATGCCGACGTTACCAATCAACCCTTATGGTACGTCCAAATTGATGACTGAATTCATGTTGCGCGATGTCGCGGCTGTGCATGATTTCAATTATTGCGCCTTGCGTTACTTCAACGTCGCAGGTGCCGACCCCAAGGGACGCAGCGGGCAATCAACCATGGGGGCAACCCATCTAATCAAAATAGCGGTCGAAGCTGCGCTTGGTAAACGGGACAGCGTCGGGGTCTACGGCACCGACTACGCCACTGAAGACGGTACGGGTGTGCGTGATTATATTCATGTCGCCGATCTTGCTGCGGCACATGTCATCGCATTGGAAGCCCTCACCGCTGATCCTGCGACAAGCCACACGCTTAACTGCGGCTATGGCCACGGCTATTCAGTATTGCAGGTTCTGGATGCTGTCGACCGGGTCACCAACAATCTGCTTGTCCGCAAAATGGAAGGCCGCCGCGCCGGTGACCCGGATTCGTTGATTTCAGACAATCGCGGCATTATCGCCCGCTTTGGTTGGCAACCCAAATATGACGACCTGGATACTATAGTTCAGCACGCATTGGCATGGGAGCGCCAGTTGGAAGATAGACGGGCATAATCAGGCCCGGCGTCTTGCACTCATTCATCAGCGACACCATATCCGGCTGATGGATAATCACGCACATAATAATTCCAGTATCTGGTATGGCACGACCATATTGTCGGTCCGAAAAAATGGCAAAGTCATCATCGCTGGCGATGGTCAGGTGTCGATGGGGCAGACGGTCATGAAGCCGAATGCCCGTAAAGTCCGGCAGTTGCATGATGGCTCGGTTATTGGCGGCTTCGCCGGAGCGACAGCCGATGCCTTTACGCTGTTCGAACGTCTTGAACGTAAACTCGAACAGCATCGTGGCCAGTTAATGCGCGCGGCAGTCGACCTCGCCAAGGACTGGCGCACCGACAAATATCTCCGCAATCTGGAAGCGATGATGATTGTTGCCGACAAGGACGTGACACTGATCCTGACCGGTAATGGCGATGTTCTTGAACCCAATGACGGCATTGCCGCCATAGGTTCAGGTGGTAACTTTGCCCTATCGGCCGCACGCGCACTTGTCGATTATGAGGCGGAAGCCGAAAAACTGGCGCGACACGCGATGAAAATTGCTGCGGAAATTTGTGTTTATACCAACGATCAGTTGACTGTCGAAGTTCTCGATTCGGCTACCTAATACCTGTTTGGAATTCAAAAAATGATCCAGAATTTAACGCCGAAAGCCATAGTTGCTGCGCTTGATGAACATATCATCGGGCAAGTCGATGCCAAGAAAGCCGTTGCGGTCGCGCTACGTAACCGTTGGCGGCGGCAGAGGCTTGGGGCGGACTTGCGCGATGAGGTGACTCCAAAAAACATCCTGATGATCGGCCCCACGGGTTGCGGCAAAACCGAAATCAGCAGGCGCCTCGCAAAATTGGCTGATGCACCTTTTATCAAAGTCGAAGCGACCAAATTTACCGAAGTCGGTTATGTCGGACGTGATGTCGAGCAAATTGCCCGCGACTTGGCCGAGGAAGCCGTGCGCCTGGAAAAGGAGCGGCGACGTGGGTCTGTGCGCGAAGCCGCCGAGGCGGCCGCAATGGAGCGGATGTTGAAACCACTGGCCGGTGAAACAGCAAGCGAAGCAACCCGCGAAGCATTTCGACAGCGGATACGCGATCGGCATATGGACGATGTGGAAATCGAAATCGAAGTATCAGACAGCCCGACTGTGCCAATGGAAATTCCCGGCATGGGCGGCAATGTTGGCATGATAAATCTTGGCGAGATGATGGGCAAAGCATTTGGCCAGAACAATCTGAAGCGTCGCAAGATGAAGGTTCCCGACGCATGGGCAAAGCTTGTCGAAGAAGAATCGGAAAAGCGGCTTGACCAGGACGATGTCAACCGTGTTGCACTGGCCGATGCCGAAGCGAATGGCATCGTTTTCCTGGATGAAATTTACAAGATTGCGGTATCTGACGCGCGCGGCGGATCGGTCAGCCGCGAAGGTGTGCAGCGCGATCTGTTGCCTTTGATCGAGGGCACGACGGTGGCGACCAAATATGGTCCGATGAAAACCGACCATGTTCTCTTCATCGCCTCGGGTGCTTTCCATATTTCGAAACCGAGCGATATGCTTCCCGAATTGCAGGGGCGCCTGCCCATCCGGGTCGAACTGCGCGCGTTGGAACATGCAGATTTTGTTCGTATCCTGTCCGAAACCCGGGCTAATCTGCCACAGCAATACATAGCCCTATTGGCCACCGAAGAAGTCCATCTGGATTTCACCGACGATGCTATTGATGCAATTGCACGTATTGCGGTCGACGTGAACGCAACGGTCGAAAATATAGGTGCGCGCCGGTTGCAAACGGTCATGGAAAAGCTTTTGGAAGAGATCAGTTTTGAAGCGGAAGATCGCAAAGGGGAAACTTTGACGATTGATGCCGATTATGTCAGCAAGCAGCTTTCCGGCATCGCCAAGGATACCGATCTTTCCAAATATGTTCTTTAAGTGTTCTCATTTCTTTGCTAAATTCCAGGCGAGTTGAAGGAGAATGAAATGACCTACGAAGGCGGATGCCATTGCGGCGTGTCACGATATAAGGCGAGCGGTACGCCGCAGCATGTGTCGGTATGCCATTGCGGTGACTGCCGACGATGTTCAGGTGCGCCTTTTGTCAGTTGGGCAGCGTTCTCGTCTGCCGATTTTGAATCCAGTGGCGATATAAAGGCCTACACATCATCGAACGACGCCGTTCGCTATTTCTGCACCCGTTGTGGGACCGGCCTCTTTTATGTGAATGAAGAAGCGTTGCCCGGTCTGGTCGACATCCAGACCTGCACATTGGACAATCCCGAAGTGCTTTCACCCCAATTGCACGTTCAAACGGCTGAGCAATTAGGGTGGACTTTAGGGCAGGAAGATCTTCCGAAATTCGACCGTTTTCCGGAATAGCCTCTTGGCTTTACGGTCAGCAAAGCCAAGCCGTGAGAGCTATCGCGAACCCGCCTGAGTGGCCCCGCTAGCTTTCGGTGCCACCACCAGCGTCCATGCCTTGTCTTTAACGAAATAGCGTTTGGCAAGAGCCTGCAACTGGGTCGGCGTCACATTGGCATAGTCGCTATACAGTCGTCCCAGCGCGGTAAAGCGCGCCGGGTCACGTGTCGCCCCCTTCAGATTGTTCAACCAGAATGTATTCCCGGAAGCTGCGCGTTCGACATATTGCTTCATCGGTTCGACCGCACGGTTCAATTCATCGGTACTGACCGGGTTGACCGAAAGGTCTGCCGCAACCTCGTCAGCGAAGTTAAAAAAACGATCGACATCGGCGGGTTTCACCTGCGTATAAGCCATCAGATAACCGCCGCTGGAAAAATCCTTGGGCCATTGCGATGACATGTCCGGGCTATAGCTTGCAGCCTGTTCTGCCCGGAATTTTTCAAACAGCCGGTCACGGAATACAGCCGCCAGAATTTCAAGCTGACGCCCCTCGGTAATTCCCGCGATACCGCCACCGGTTGGCCACGCCATGACTGCCGCTGCCTGGTCAGGCGATCCCTTATGGGTCAAACGCATGGGCATTCCGGACGACATGGGAAAGCTAATCGACTGCGCGGTCGCAGCGGGCATGACCGCAGTGCGTGCTTTCATCGCACCAAAGCTTGCCTCGAGCGCGGCTACGGCTGCATCCTTGTCAAAATCACCGAACAACAGCACTTCGACCGGCCCTTGTGAAATCAACGGCGACCAATAGGCCTTGAAAGATGCAGCATCGATTTTGGCGACATCGGAAGGCGAAGCGGCTTTCCAGCGCAGATCCTTGCTGCGCAGAAGATATTCAAGATCACGCTGCAATACCGACGTTGCCGACATTTCAAAACTGTCGTAGCCCGAAGTGGCGAGCGCCTTTGCCCGTTCGACAGGTGCTGGATCCCAACCGGGATGTTCGAGCTTTGTCGCGATCAAAGTCAATTGATCCGCCAAATCATCAGGGCGGGTATTGGCTGCAAATTCAAAGGCATCGTCGTCAATCGCAAAATTAAGCTCGATCCGGCGTCCATTGACCATCTGGTCAATCTCGGTACGTTTCAGCTTTCCGATGCCATTTTCTGGTAAGACATAAGGTCCGGCCCATAATAGCCCGCCTTTTTCCGGTGCGACCGATTGATAGCCTTTACCAAATCTGACCATGACCCGGATTTGTCCACTTTCGGCCTTGTTCGGGTAAAGCAGTGCCCGGACACCGTTTGAAAGTTCCAGCGCTGTCATAGACTCCCGCGAAACCAGTTCCTCGGTCACCAATTTTCCAGGGGGGCCCAATTTCGGCAAGGCATCAAAGCCCAAGGCGGAATTCGTCAGCCGGGCGGCATTGTTCGCGACAACGACGTCATTCAATGCAGCAAGCGCGCGCTGGTCAGCATCTGCAACAGGCGTAGGTGATGACAACATCAGCCGGGTTGCATCGGACTTGAACAAGGCTTGCGTGGATGCGAGCAATCGTGCTGGTGAAAATTTGTCCTTCATGCCTTCAAAGACCTGAACAATCGTCTTCGGCGCTGCCACAGTTTCGCGGATATCTACCGCGTTCACAATGTCGTCCGCTTGCTTTGCCGCAGCTTCAAACGGATAACTGTCAAGCATCGTGCGTAGTGCGTTTCCAAACAGCGTTAGTTCGCGGTCAATATCTGCCATCGAGGGTGGGGTCTTGATGGCATCGGCAATAACTGACCGGACGTCTTTGGTCGCCGCTTCCCATTTGTCGCCTACCGGCGTAACCGAGACCAGCGTAGCGTCGGCAGTGCGCGAAATATCTTCTTGAGCCACCTCGGCAAACAGAAAATTTCCGCCGCCCCGTGCCTGAACTTCCAGCCGACGGTTGATGATTTGCAAAGCCAAGGCATCGATAAGCAATTGCTCGTTATACGCAATCGTATCATCGACTTTACGCCACGGGCGCAAATAAGCGACGCTCACCGTGGACGGCAGTGTCGCCTCTACAAGCACCCGGGTTGGCGTACCCTGAGGGGTAGGGTCACCAAATTCCGGCTCCGGCGCACGGGGTCCAGTACCTTTCCAATCGTGGAAATATTTCTGCACGAGATTGGCAAGCTGAGCCGGTTCCATGTCTCCGGCCATAACGATAACGGCATTTTCCGGTCGATACCAACGGTCATGAAAAGCATTCAAAGCCTCGGCGCTAGCCGCGTGCAACGTTTCGGGCGTGCCGATAGTTGAACGGTTGGCCAGCCGCTGTCCTTGAAACGCATGTTGGCGCAGGGCGTCGCTATAGATCAACTGAGCGCCGCTGTTTTCACGTAGTTCGGCAAGGACAATAGCGCGCTCGGCGTTGAGGGCGGTCTCCGAAATACGCGGATTACGGATCATCCCGGAGATGATCTTGACCGATTCATCGAGTGTCGCGGGTGTCGCGGCGGGCAAATCAAGTTTGTAAACGGTTTGCGTCGGTGTCGTCTGTGCGTTGCTGTCACTGCCAAATGTAACCCCAAAACGCTGCCAGATGCGCTTGGCTTCGCCATCGGGCACGAACGTGGAACCCCGAAACGACAGATGCTCGATCAAATGTGCGAAGCCCTGCTCCTCGTTGTTTTCGTGCAATGCACCAGCATCAATTCGGACACGAATGGATATCTGCCTTGAAGGTACGTCGTTTTTTTTGACCGCATAGCGCAACCCGTTAGGAAGAACGCCAAATGTCCAGCTCTCGTCAACAGGTACATCGCTGCCTTCATACAGCCATGGGACTTGGGCAGGCTTTGCAATGACCTGACTGACAGGAACTGTGTTCTGGGCATGAGCATTGGAAGAAAGCAGCAGGGCCGCAAAAACGAGAGCTTTGGACAGTTTACGCATTATGGCCTCAATATCCTGAGTAACTGTTGACGCCAGATGAACGCGCCGACGAAACAGCGCTTAAATTCCACCATCGACGCAGTCATAGCCCAACCCGCGCAACCCCAATATCAAAGCCTCGACACATTCGTTCAACATATGGGCGTCGGTCGTGCGAACCACGAAGTTGGCGCCGACCTTGCCTTCACGGAAAAAAGGATAGCTGCCGATCTGGCATCCTTCATGATGCTTTTCGGTATCGCCGAGCAATTTGGCCACTTCGCTTTCCGCAACCCAGCACCCGATTTGGTGCGACAATAAAGGCGCGCCACCTTCTAATGTACCGGTCAGGGCATCAAGCATACCCGCCGTTATGTGCGGAACGCCCGCCATGATAAAGATATTCCCGTGCCGGATGCCGGGCGCGCCCGACATTTTATTGGGGATGAGTTCCGCGCCATCGGGAACACGCGCCATCCGCAGCCGCCCTGGATTGATTCCACCTCTCGTCTCGTAATATTCATGCAGCACCGCGCTCGCTTCGGGGTGGATAACAACTTCGACGCCCAGCGCCGTAGCAATTGCATCGACGGTTATATCATCATGCGTGGGGCCAATGCCGCCGGTCGTAAACAAATAATCATTGCGCGCCCGCAACAGATTCACCGCTTCGACAATCGCGCCCATATCGTCTGCCACCACCCGTACTTCCTTCAGGCGAATCCCCTGAATGTTGAGCCAAAGCGCAATTTGGGCGACATTTTTGTCCTGTGTGCGGCCGGATAGGATTTCGTCGCCGATGATTACGAGCGCGGCGGTATAGATGCGGGATTCTGTCATGCGACTGCGATAGCATAAATACCCCTCTCGCAAAGTGCGGAAAAACGCTCTATGTCATTTGCATGGATCAATATGTCGAAGTCACACCAGCCGAAGCGGGCCTCTCGCGCGACGGGGTCATCAAATTGCATGGGGCCGAAGGCTTCGAAGGCATGCGAAAGGCCGGTCGCTTAGCTGCCGAAATACTCGATGCGTTGGTGCCGCATGTCGTGCCGGGCGTCAGCACAGAAGAACTCGACGATATCGTGCGCGAAATGACGATGCGCGGCGGCGGGGTTCCGGCGACCTTGGGCTATCGCGGCTATACACATAGCTGCTGCATTTCGATCAACCATGTCATCTGCCATGGTATCCCGTCGGAAAAGAAACTGAAGGACGGCGACATCGTCAATATCGATGTGACGCCGCAACTGGACGGTTGGCACGGCGACACCAGCCGAATGTTTCTGGTCGGCGATGTCCCGGTCAAAGCAAAGCGCTTGGTTGAAGTGACCTATGAATGCCTGATGCTTGGTATCGAGCAAGCAAAGCCCGGAAACCATGTGGGTGACATCGGACATGCGATACAGACCCATGCAGAAAAGCATCGCTATGGCGTGGTCCGCGACTTTTGCGGCCATGGCCTCGGCCAGTTGTTTCACGACGCACCCGAAATTGTGCACGTCGGACGCCCTGGAACCGGCCCGGAACTGCGCCCCGGCATGATTTTCACCATCGAGCCGATGATCAACATCGGCAAGGCAGCGGGCAAGGTATTGGAGGACGGCTGGACGGCGGTAACCCGCGACCGGAGTTTAAGCGCGCAGTTCGAGCATAGCATCGGCATTACCGAAGACGGCTGTGAGATATTTACGAGCAGTCCGAAGGGGTTTGATAAGCCCCCTTATTGAGGCACGCATTACTTCGTCGGCAATCGCCCGTCGGGATCATATACGGTCACCTTGCACGGCGGCTTGTCGCTCCAGTTCCACAGCACCAGATTTATGGCACCGTCGTGGATGCCCGGAACATAACTGGGCACCAGTGCCCCATTGAAACCTTCGGTCACCAGTATCCTGGCGACCCTCTGTGAGGGCGCGACTTTGCCGCTGCGCTGGAAAACAAGCCATGCACAGGCCATATCTTTTTCGTCGATCGCGAGTGCTTGGCGTGTTTCCGTATCGGCCAGGTCTGCGACTTTTTCACATGCAATGTCATATTCGCATAAGGTCAAAGGCAGCATCCTTTGGGCAAAGCCCTGTGTGCATTCGGCCAGCGCAGTGATCGGTTCGAGCGAAAGATACAACGCCGCTTGCCCCTTTATATTGAACCGGCCACCGGAAATGGCCGCGCCTGTGCCAGAGGTGGGGTCAAAGGACCATCGTGGATCATGCGCGCGATATGCGCGGCCCGTAAAATTCAAGCAAAACCGCCCAAGGCCATATGGTCGAGATAATCGCGCACAGCCGCCGCGTCGCCCGATTTCACCAAAGATTCGGCGGTGCGACCGTCCAAAGCGGGAATGGGCTGCGACCGATACCATGCCATTGCCTGTGCATCGCTGCCTGCCCAATCTTTGATACGTGCGATGATTTCCAGCATTTCGGTCATCCTGCCTTGCGCCTTTGGCGCTTTCATGCGGTTGGTTTTGATGACGGTTGCCAATGGCAGTCCGACAGTTTCGGCCAGTTGCGCCTTGGACATACGAAACAAGTCAGCCAGATATGCGATATCGACGTCACCTGATTTGGTAAAGCAAGCTCCAAGAAATCCGGTATCGGTAAAGGGAGCAAAAGTCGGAATAGCCCGAAACGTCGCAGGCATTTCGCGTAATGTCGTGGAAGATGACGTTTCCATAATATGTCCGTTATTTTGACCCTATATGATCCATATAATGGGACAATATCATTTTGTCAATTCCCTTGCGATTCATTCCGTCCATCGGTTATCACAAACGCAGCCCTGCTGTTTCGTCCAGCCCGGCCATGATATTCAAATTCTGGACAGCGGCCCCGCTCGCGCCCTTGCCCAGATTATCCAGCAACGCCAGCAAGCGCACTTGCGTGTTGTCGGGCGACCCCAAAACGTAAAGGTCGAGACGATCCGACGGCTCCTGCGTGTTGAGTATCAGCAGCTCCGACGGCGCAAGTTGGTCATGGACCGTGACCACAGGAGAACCGGCATAATGCGCCGCCAAGGCCGCACGCATCTCGTCGGGACTATCGGTTCCCGGCATGACCGAAATCGGCAACGGCACCTCGACCATCATCCCGCGAAAGGCCCGCACCACCGCCGGAGAAAAAATCGGCGCGAGGCCGAGACCGGCGTGGGTCTGCATTTCGGGCACATGCTTGTGGCTGAGGTCGAGGCCGTAGGTGCGAAAGCCGATATCCGCGCCTGCATCGCTTTCGAACCGCTCGATTAACGCCTTGCCGCCGCCGGAATAGCCAGACACAGCGTTTACCGTGTAGGGCCAATCTTCGGATATCAGATCCACCGCGACCAATGGCGCGACCAATCCCAGAAAACCCGTAGGATAGCAGCCCGGGTTGCTTACCAGCCGTGCCGCAGCGATGCGATCACGCTGTCCATCACGATATTCGGGGAAACCATAAGCCCAATTGTGGTCCACGCGATGTGCGGTCGAGGCGTCAATTATACGCGTATTGGCCGAGCTCGTCATCGCAACAGCCTCTTTTGCTGCGTCGTCGGGTAAACATAGAATGACGAAATCTGCATCGTTCAAAGCCTGACGACGGGCTTCAAAATCCTTACGCTTGTCATCATCAAGAACAATTAACGCAAATTCGCTGCGCCCCGCGAGACGGTCGGCAATTTCAAGTCCGGTTGTTCCAGCCGCACCGTCGATGAAAACCGATTTTGTCACAGTGAAATACGCTTCCGTGCAATAATAGCCTGTTCGTGCGTCGCAAACCTTGCAGTGGCATGGGACAAAGGCTCCACATTGACCGCCATCGCTGTGCCATTGGCGTGAATGATATGCGCGGCATCTACCATAATTCCGACATGACCCGGAAAAAATACCAGATCGCCCCGAATAAGCGGGGCACCTTCAGGCAAATCGTCACCAAATTCAGCTTGCTGCATATCTGTATCACGCGATGCCAATACGCCTTTTAATCCGAAGACCAGTTGGACCAGACCGGAGCAATCAATCGCATCGCCGCTTCGTCCGCCCCAACTATAGGGGGTGCCGATCAAGCGCTCCGCCAAATCGGTGGGAGAAGCGGCGACATGACCCAGTTCGGAAACATGCGTCTTAGGCACATAGCCACCTTCGCACGCTAAAAACGCACCGCATTCACTAGGCAAACCGCAGGCTAGCTGAGCCCCCATCGGATACCGCGCGACCACTGGCGCTTTAGCCGAAGGGGACGCGACCAGCAAAGTAGCAGATGCACTCACGATATGTGTCGCATCAAAATCGTCGCCAAGTTCTGCAAAGCGCAAATAACCAAGATAATTGTCATGCAGGCAATAACCCCACGCCCATTCACCCGCAACGTCGAGCACAGCAAATTCTTCGCCATGCATCAAAGCGCTAACGGGCATGGCGGTTGCATGCGGTTCAGCATGAATTTCCGTCACCGGTGCGAGCCCGGTGCGTAACATCGGAACGGCATAATGTGGGGCGAATAATTTGCCGGCCAGACTGATATCGGCAAGGTCACCACGGATAGGCGTTGTGCGCCGGTCGCCAGTCAGGCTGTGCCCGGTTAAAGTGTAAAGCGGCCGGTCGCCTGTTGTTTTAGTGCCCAACTCTCTCTTCCCCACTTGCGTCAATCTGGCCAAGGGCGGGTATGTCGCGCCTTAAAGTTCAAGCCGATCAATGATATGTGTTCCAACCTTCGTCGGCTCGACTATTATTGTCGTCAATACCCTTAGCGGACCGGATAAGTGTCCGTCAAATAGCGAAACACCGCCCTTAGCCCAAGCGCTTCGCCGCCTTTAGGTCGTCCAGGCTTGCTCGTTGGTCGCCATGCATAGGTATCAAGATGCACCCACGGTATTTCATCGGGTACAAATTTCTGCACGAATAAAGCAGCGGTGACGGCGCCGGCAAAACTGCCCCCGCTATTCGCTGTATCAGCGATATCGCTGTCCAGCATTTCTGCATAGGGCGCCCATAAGGGCATCCGCCAAACGGGATCGCTTACCGCATTTGCTGCCGACAACAAACCGGACGCCACATCATCATGATTGCTGAACATCGCTGGCAAATCCGGACCTAATGCCGTCCGCGCTGCGCCGGTTAGAGTTGCAAAGTCAATAATCAATGTCGCTTTGTCTTCAACTGCTTTAGTTAGCGCATCTGCAAGAACAAGCCTGCCCTCCGCATCTGTGTTGTCGATCTCGACCGTAGTGCCTTTCCGGCTTTTTATGACATCACCAGGGCGCATGGCATTTCCTGCGATACTGTTTTCGGCTGCGGCAACCAGCATGTGCAAACGAACAGGCAGATGCGCCGCCATGATCAGTTCAGCCAACGCCAAAGCATGAGCGGCGCCGCCCATATCCTTTTTCATGATCCGCATGCCGCTCACCGGTTTTATGTCCAGACCTCCGCTATCAAAGGTTATACCTTTTCCCACAATCGCGACGCGCGGATGACGATCATCGCCCCAATGCAACTCAATCAGGCGTGGCGCATGTTCCCTCATCGCTGCCTTTCCAACCGCATGGATCAGCGGATAGCCAGTCTCCAGCGCTTCGCCGCTTACTACTGCGACTTCTGCCTTGTACGCCTTGCCTATCCGCCTCGCCTCCACTTCTAAAGCGTTGGGTCCCATATCCGCGGCAGGTCGATTGACGAGATCACGCACCAATACTGTAGCGGCCGCTTGCAGCATGGCGTTAGCGATGCGCCCGGGTTCCTTCACCAGAAGAACACGGTGACCAGTCATTTTCGGTTCACTCAGATACTCCTGATAGCAATAATGGCCCAGCATCCATCCGATCATCGCTTCACCGGCGTCGGCATCTATCAGCCGATATTGACCCTCGGGCAAGCTTTCGGCAACTTTGGCTAGTGACCATAGTCCGAGATTAGCAGTATCGACCACCCCCGCGACTACAGACCATTGCCCAGCTTTCCCACCTGGCAGAATTGCGATATCCCCCGGCGCACCAGTGAATTTCTGAGCCTTTGTAACGGTTTGGGACGAATCAGGTTGCGCCGCAAGCCATGTGTCGAAGCCGTTCTTGTCGATAACTTGAACGGTAATGGCAGGCTGGCCGGTGTCAGGCAGGATCAATTCGTCATAACGCATGAATACCCCGATAGCGGCAATGGGGTGCAAACGGGAGATATTTCAGGAATGTCACGTATTTTTATGATTCTTGCGTTCGTCGCATCTTTTTTTGGACCCGCATCCTGCGCAGAAAATGAAATAGATCATGTCACTCTTCCTGCAGACGTTGCGGCAGTCACGTTACCGTTTATGGCTGCGGTGAAGCGCGGCGACCAGGCTGCGATCGAAAGGCGTATGACGTCATCATTCGTCGATGACAGCCGCGCGCAATTTGACAATATGGCTGTACTTCTCAAAAAATCACCGCCGCTTACGCCTGCAATTTATATTCCCAAGCCCGGTACTTTTGGTCCCAATCAAAACGAAGTAAGCGTTACATATGCGGCACATGACGGCTCGAAATGGACAAGCGCGGAAATTCGCTTGTACCGTACTGAAGGCGGTCCATTTGAAGTCGAGTATTGGGATGTCAAAACCGCGACGGAACCACCGGCTTTGATAGCGCATACCAAAGAAATGCGAACCTTCATGATTTGGATTATGGGCGCTTTGGCCATTATCGCTTTGCTGGGTCTTTTACTGCTGATCTGGGTTGTAAAGCGACGGCCTCACATCCTAGTCCCCAATTCGGCACCTGAATCGCGGCGAGTTGCCGCAACTGTAAGGGATTCCGAATAGGCCTTGAAAGCCGAAGGCAAGCAGCTCACTCCGCCGCCAACAAGGTTTCAGCCACCTCGTCGCGCTGCGCTACAGTGGGATTGGAAAACACCATCACGCCATCATCGACCGGATCTTCGGACAGTATCTTTTTTTCTGCTGCATAGTTTTGCAAAACGCGCCACGGATGACGATCGCCATTTTTCGGCAATTTATTCAGGGACCGTGCGAAATAGCCTGAACTAAAATCGGTCACAAATGGCAGCTGCGGCATATTCAAATCGTCCAGATGCGGCGTTGCCACTTTGACATTTTTGTCATCCATTTTCCAAAGCAAGCGACACACATAGTCTGCGACTATATCGGTTTTTAGTGTCCAGGATGCGTTGATATAACCAAACACACTCGCAAGGTTCGGGATGTCGTTGTACATCACGCCCTTATAATTGAAATGCTCCCCGAAGTTGATCGGCGCGCCATCAATGCTCATTGCAATCTTGCCCATTGTCACAAGATTAAGCCCCGTCGCAGTCACTATGATATCCGCATCCAGATGCTCGCCAGATTTCAATTGAATACCTGTTTTGGTGAAATGGTCGATGTGATCGGTGACGACCTTTGCCTTTCCGCTGGATATTGCTTTGAAAATATCGCTATCAGGGACAAGGCAAAGACGCTGCTCCCAAGGCCCATATTTGGGTACGAAATGCTTTTCGACATCAACGGTGTTCGGCAATTCCTGTCGGGCCATGTCCACCAGTTTCTCACCCAATTTCGCAGGATTACGCCGCGCATACCAATAGGTAAAACGCTGGTTATTGATGTTTTTCCAACGGGTGATCGCATAAGCCAGCTTTTCGGGCAGTAACTTTCGCAATCTATTGGCGAAAGGATCGCGCGCCGGTCGCGAAACCATATATGTTGGCGAGCGCTGCAACATCGTTACATCCGCCGCCTGTTGCGCCATCACCGGGACTATGGTGACCGCCGTTGCACCCGAACCGATAACGACGACCTTTTTGCCGGTATAGTCAAGTTCTTCTGGCCAATGCTGAGGGTGAATGATTTGTCCCTTGAAATCGTTTTCACCGGGAAATTCGGGTCGATAGCCCTCATCATAATCATAATAGCCTGCGCACATGAACAGGAACCGTGCGGCAAAATGCCTGGCTTTGCCGCCATCGACCGATCGGGCTGTCACTTACCAGCAAGCGTCGGAACTGGACCAATTTGCTGTCATCACACGATGACCGAAATGGATGTGCGGGTTTATACCGAATTCTAAGGCCGTTTCGTGAATATATTCGTGGATTGCAGGGCCGTCGGCTATCGTCTTTTCGTGCAGCCACGGTTTGAAACGATAGCCCAGTGTGTGCATATCTGAATCAGAGCGGATCCCCGGATAACGGAACAAGTCCCATGTTCCACCCATATCGGCGCGCTGTTCAATTATCGCATAGCTTTTATTTGGGCACTGCATATTAAGATGCGCGGCAGCACCAATTCCGGAGAGGCCAGCGCCTACGATCAAAACATCTACATTCGTTTCCACTTGTGCCATCTTATTCTCTCCGGTCTTCGCTGATAAAAATCTTACTTACATCGTTGCAAATTGCAACTGGCTTTCGTTTGCGCCCTTTCACCGCTACAAACGCCGCAAGATTGAAATCGAACGGAGTAATTTATGAGCAGCGATGACGATTATGTGTATGATGAGGTATCAGGTGAATGGATCAGCGCCGAAGAGGCACTCGACAAGGGTTCCGAAACCGATACCAATGAGGTTCGCGACGCAGTCGGCAACATCTTGGCTGATGGCGATCAGGTGACACTTATCAAGGATTTGGTCGTCAAAGGTGCAGGCCAATCGCTAAAACGCGGGACCTTGATAAAATCTATAAGGCTGACCGGGGACGCGCAGGAAATTGATTGCAAGTTTGAAGGCATAAAAGGGTTGGTTCTCCGCGCCGAATTTGTTCGTAAAAGATAATGGCAAAAACTGTTTTGAGAATAGTTCTGGCGATTTTTTATTTTGCCGCCGGGATCGCGCACCTTAGGTCTCCTGCCGGTTTTATTGCAATTACCCCCGACTGGGTGCCTTTTCCGCAGCACGTGGTGTTGCTGACGGGCATCGCCGAAATCGTCGGAGCTATCGGTTTGTTCATTCCCCGTTTCCGGAAAGCTGCAGGGGTCGGGTTGGCACTTTATGCTGTTTGCGTATGGCCCGCCAATTTCAACCATGCGCTGAATGACATCATGATCAGCGGCACCGATTTGGGATGGGGCTATCATGGCCCGCGACTGGCCTTTCAACCGGTATTCATCTGGCTTGCCTTGTGGGTCGGGGAAGTAACCGATTGGCCGTTTCGCAAACGCCATTGAAATCCGGCTAGCTTCTCAGCAAAAAATCATTAACATTTACACATTAAGGCACACCGCAGGCTATCCAAGGGGTTCTTTATGACCACCCGTGACGATGATAAAACTTCCGACAAACCGCGTCGCGAGGGCGAACGCAGGAATGACACGGACACCGACTATTCCGGGCCTGATCGTCGCAAAGGCCAACGCCGCGCTGGTGACCGCCGGAAAGATACGCGCACCTGAAACCAAAAAAGGGCCACCTTTCGGCAGCCCTTTCTTAAACTTGGTTAGTCGAAATCAATCGGCTTGCGAAATATTTACCGCCGAAGCCTTGCCATTGCGGCCGATTTCGACTTCATAATTTACGCGCTGTTCTTTATCGAGCGAGTGCATACCCGCAGCTTGCACAGCCGAGATATGGACGAAGCTGTCATCGCCGCCGCCATCGGGTGCGATAAAGCCATAGCCTTTGTCGGCATTGAAGAATTTTACGGTGCCAGTAGGCATATTGATGTTCCTTTCACGAAACAGGTGACCACACAGCAACAGCGCCGCGTGGGAAGCCAAGTCGTGGTAGGAAAACGTCTGCGCGGGTCGACTTCATTGCCAGACACGCGCCTCAAATTCCGTCGCGGTCGACGATAGCAAAGCCTATCATACCCACTTTTGTATGAATTAGCAAACTACAACGACTTGAAGCCCGATAAAATCGGCAAACCGATGGGTTAATCCATCGGCATGGGTTGCCACAACTCGATCTTTCGACCTTCCGGGTCCATGATATGGGCAAATCGGCTATTAGCTTCATCAGGGAAAGTTTTGACCGGCGTCACCCCATGTTTGGCGCAACGCGCTAGCATCGCATCCAGATCATCCACCATCAGGTTGAACATGAATTCCTTGTCCGAAGGCGCAAAATAATCGGTATCGGCTTTGAAGGGCGAGAACACCGTCGCCGCCCCGGGATGCGCGGCCGCCGCTTCGGGTGTGAAGATGATTCCCCAAGGCTCTACTTTGATCCCGAGTACATCCGCATACCATGCGTTCGTCGCCGCCGGATCGGCGGATTTGAAAAACAGGCCGCCAAGGCCAAGTATTTTCGCCATAGAAAACCGTCCTTTTTATTTCCAGCCCAACCGCTTTCTGTTTGCCGTGACCGCTTGCGAATAATGCGCGATGCTGCTGCTCATAATCTGTTCGGGGCTACTACCCAGCTTTCCGCTCACAAGATCCGCGCCAAGCGCCATGCTTGCGGACAGCTTTTCGGAGACCATACGTTCCGCCTCTTTCACCGCTGAAGGCCCGCCAGAGGCGAGAGCACCCATCCGCATAGCGATAACCATATTGGATTCGGCGGCAAGCGCCCAGGCATCCATGCCAACGCTGAACCAACTCGGCGGGTAATTTTTAGGCTTACTCATAAACAGCTTTTCCAATCATCAGCGGGCTATATGCCCACGATTTCTTCAATAAAGATACAAAAGATACGCAAAACGAACCTGAAAATGTATCCTTTGTAGCTTTAAGTCAACGAGGCCCTGGCGCAACGCGAGCCTTATTTAGCCATCGCGGCCCGGACAAGGCTCATGTCAGGGCCGCCCGTCACCGACACCGAACCGCCACGCTGGATATGCACCGTGGTCACACCGTTCATTGCCCGATCGAGGAAATAGTCAAATTGGCGCCGTTTGCCCTTTTCAATGGCGGCGTCCCACGCGGCGGCAAAGCTTTCGGCGCCTTCGCGTTCGCGCAAGCGATAGGCAGACACCCGCCCCTTGCCCAGCGCACGGCACGCAGCGCCCACCGACCCCATGGCCGATAGCGCCCGAATAAAGCGTTTCTGTGTTTCAGGCGACCAGCCATCATAGCGGCGGCGTTGCTGCGGCACCGGCGTGAAGTCGAGGATGGAAACGGACAATTCCGCTTCGTCTTGGGGTAAGGATGTGTCGGTCATACCGCCATTGGAGCATAAGGCGCGGTCTGTAGGAAAATACTTTTTAGGTCAGCGCGCGCAGCCTTGCGATCTCTTGCCTTAATGCCGTATTTTCGGCGATCAGATCGGCCATTTTCGGGGCGGGTCTTGCCGATTTTGGGCGCGGCGAAAAAAGCTTTAGCAGGTCGGAAACACGGCTTCGCATCCAATAGCCCAATATGTCGACGACGCCATTTTTCCGGTACACCGTGACCGAGCGTGCACGCGGCAACGGCGTCGGCGTGTGCGAAGGAATTGTATCGGCCACCGGACGGATTGGCACAATCACCGTAGTATCGGTAATCGGTTGTGGAGTTAAGGCCGCCGAGAGAGGTTTTCGGGCCGCGGTTTTTGGGAGGGGTGTTGCTTTTACTCTCGGCTTTGCGACCCGGGCCTTACGTGCGACAGGTTTAGTTGAAGCTGACTTTGCCAATGCAGGCTTTGCCGCCTTTTTGGCTTTGGGCTTGGCTTTGGCAGCACGCGATGTTGATTTGAGTAACACAGGCTCAGCGGTCACCGCCCGCAATGCCACCGGAATGATGAGCGTCGATGCAAGATCGGGCGAAAGCCAACGCTGGTCAGGCAGAATATCGGCGGGAAATGTGGGAGGACGTGCGGTGTCCGCACGGACGAAAAAGGCGGGATTGGTGTCTCGGCTTTTCCAGTCGGCCTGCCGACTTTTACCCGTTTGCTTCTGCGCCTTTTTGCGCGAAATCTCGACACTGCGATTTTCCATCTAACGACCTTCCCCCAGACGTAGTGGCTGGAACGAAAGTATAGGCATAGATATTGTTGGCAAGCGGAGATGAAGCCAAAATGGACTGGAGTTGGGTGGGGGTAAAGCTTTGGTGAAAAAACACCCCTCTATCCCCTGAAGGAGAGAGGGAAAATCTTTTTTGCGGAACTGTCCTCCCACTGGGCCGTTAGCATCATTCCCCCTCTCCTTTCTTCCGGAGCGTTTCTTATGTCCAGCACGACCGGCTATGCCGCCAAACATTCGTACAGCCGCCTCAAGCCCATCGAGTTCGAACGCGATCCGGCTGGAAAGGGCGAAGTCGAGGTCGAGATCCTTTTCTGCGGCGTGTGCCATTCGGACGTGCACCAGTGCGCCAACGACTGGTCGAACACGATCTACCCGTGCATGCCCGGACACGAGATTGTCGGCCGTGTCACCGCCATAGGTCAGGGCGTCACCCGCCACTCGATCGGTGATAGCGTCGGCATCGGATGCATGGTCGACAGTTGCCAGACGTGCGAGCCCTGCAAGGCAGGCGAAGAAAATTATTGCGAAGGGCCCAACGGCTTTCTGTCCACTTACAACGGCCCGTTTGTTCCTGCGGAAAAAACACCGACCGGCGAAAACATCTATGGCCGCAGCAACACCTTTGGCGGCTATTCTGGCAGCATTACCGTCCGCGAGGAATTCGCGCTGAAAATTCCCGCAGGCCTCCGCCTTGAAGTCGCTGCGCCGATTTTATGCGCTGGTGTCACCACCTATTCGCCGCTGAAGCATTGGGGCGTCAAGGCGGGCGACCATGTCGGCATCATCGGGATTGGCGGACTGGGTCACATGGCGGTCAAGATCGCGGTTGCGATGGGCGCCATCGTCACCGCCTTCACCACCAGCAAAGACAAGCTGGACGACGTAACAAAACTTGGCGCAACCGTCGTGATGGAGGATGACGCAGAGGCGATGAAGGCTTTGAAAAACAGTTTTGACTTCATGCTGTCGACCATCCCCGAAAAGCATGACATCAACCCGTTCATCCCTTTGCTCAAGCGCGATAAGACCATCGTTCTGGTCGGCGCACTTGAGCCAATGAAGGGCGTCAACAACGCGGTCGTCGCCTTTTCGCGCAAATCGGTTGCCGGGTCGCTGATCGGCGGCCTTGCCGAAACGCAAGAAGTGCTCGATCTATGCGCCGAGCATGGAATTGGTCCGGATATTGAGATTATCCCGATCCAGCAGATCAACGATGCTTTCAAGGCGTTAGAAAAAGGCGATGTGCGGTTTCGCTACGTTATCGACATGGCGTCACTGCATAAGGATCAGGTGGGGACGTAACGCATTTTTTCCCGCAAAAGGTGGGTGAGCCTTACGACCTCACATCACGAACGCGGTTTCGTGAACATAAAGGATAGCTTAAAAAAAGCGGTTTTTACCGGCCCGCCGCCGCGTAGAAAATGCTATCCCGCCGTTTTGCAGGCTGATATGTTGTGCCCCTGACCGTCAAGGAGGGGACTTGTCATGAACAGCAGAACAGTTCGGATTATCGGCATCATTGGTATATTGTGGAATCTGGTCGGCGTCGCCAGCTATCTGGCGCATGTCGGGATGTTCGGCCCGGAAGCCGCCGCCACACCGCCCGGCTCGCCACCAATGCCGATTTATATTACCGCCGCGTTCGCCATCGCGGTATTCGGCGGAGTATTGGGCAGTGCCGGGCTGGCGATTTTCAAATCATGGGCGAAGCCCGTGCTGTGGCTTGCGTTCGTCACGTCGGTGATCAACTGGACATGGGTGTTTATGTACGGCGTTGGCGCTTCGATGCCGTTGGGCGTGTCTGTCATCGCCATTTCGCTGGGGCTCGCGGTTGTCGCCAGCCGCGCATCGCTGACGAAAGGTTAACGGGCGGACACAACGCCGCTTCGGCTTGAAACTCTGACCATCCCTGAAACTTTGTTAACCGATGATGCCTATATTAAAGACCTCCGTAAAAAGGGGCTGGCATATGAGTCTCGAAGATTTCACCAGAGAGCTGCAGGGCAAGCCGCCCCGAAACCGCGATAACTTCGACCGGTGGGCATATAGCGACGAAGACGGCTGTTCCTATGACCGCGAAGCGTTTGTCACGCCATTGTCCTTCGGTATCGGGGTAACCTTTTTTGGCGGACTTTTCCTCGTGGACTGGGCAACCGGCGGGACAGAATGGAAAGTGTTACGAGACGCTGTTGGGTGGGTTTGGGATATGCTGGCTTAACGCAATGAAAAAAGCGTCGACTAAGCGCTGATGGACCCAGAAGCCCGCGATCGAATGTGAAGGCATCGGCCACCAGCAAGGTACAGCTGCGGCGGCTTGTGGAGAAGTTGGTGCCGGTAAAATAGTGCACTGTCACCGTAATCCAAGCCAAGGCTGACATCGCGGACGATCGGTTCTTCCTATTTGGCGGAAGATTTTTCGTCGGCAGATGATTTGTACTATCGCCGTAATACAGTAAAACGTCATGATTTGAATAGTATTAAAAATGTCATAATTTAAATCAGGTGCACCGATCTCTTGAATATACTTATCGGCAGACCATATGTTGTTATGCTCTATTCTGAGCATTTGAAAGATTACATCATGCATGACATAGTTGATACTGCTGTCGCAGCGGGCTCGTTCACCACACTCGTCGCCGCGGTTACCGCCGCTGGTCTGGTCGATACACTAAAAGGTGAAGGCCCATTCACTGTCTTCGCACCGTCCGATGATGCGTTTGCCAAACTTCCAGAAGGCACAGTGGCCGAACTGGTCAAGCCTGAAAACAAGGAAAAGCTGACCGCAATCCTGACGCTTCACGTGATGAGCGGCAAGGTTATGGCCGCCGACGTTGCGGGCAAGACACTTACACCCGCATCGGTGAACGGCGAGGCGCTTCACGTCGATGGCACCGACGGCGTACGTGTTAGCGGCGCAACCGTGACCAGCGCGGACATCGAATGCACCAATGGCGTCATTCACGTCATCGACACCGTGATTATGCCAAAGGGCTAATCATCGGGCTATCCGATTTGAGAGGGGCGGCAGCGATGCCGCCCCTTTTTTTGCGCGCAACAACGATGGACGGCGGAGGCTTGCCCCGCCGCCGTTCGCCGGATTATTGATAGGTGTCGTAGCTCGCACGCGAGATTTGCGTGCTGCATGCGTCGAAACGCGCCTGCAATTTTGCTTCGACCGAATTGGGATTGGCCATCGCATTGCGCCAGGTGTCCCATGCCTTGCCGAACGCTTGTGCCGAAGCAATGTTGCCGACCCAGACAACCATTCTCGAATCGGAACTGTGGACGGGCAGCATCAGTTGTACGTTGTAACCATTGGCCTTGCCCCAGCTTTCATTGAACTCCCTGGTGATGCCAAGATAGGTTTGGAATGTGCAGCCGTCCTTCAGCTTCGAGGTAATAACGTCGAGCGTGTTGGCCATAGCGGGGCCGGGCAGCAGCAAGGCTGCGATCAAGAGCAGTTTTTTCATTATAGGTCCTCTCCATTACGTGCCGCCTGCCGCTTGTTTGGACAAACGCTGACACACGGCACCTTCTCGACCCGTCGCGATTATAGCACGCTAACGCCCGTTTCCCTAACGGCAACTTAGCGTTGTTGAGGCGGAGGCGAGAGAAGTTGGTGCCGGGGCTAAATCGGTATAAAGCCCCGCACTGAACATGACTTCTGACAGCCCCAATCCCCTGCCTTATGGCGCCTCTCCCTTGTCGCCCCGCATATTGGTCGATGCCGATGCGTGCCCGGTAAAGGAGGAGATTTACAAGGTCGCATATCGCCGCAATGTGCCCGTGGTGCTGGTCAGCAACGCGCGCTTTCGTATGCCCGACCATCCCCTGATCACGAGGGCTATCGTATCGGACAGCTTCGACGCCGCCGATGACTGGATAGCGGAGCAGGCCAACCATCGCAGCGTGGTGATCACCGCCGACATATTACTTGCGGACCGGTGCCTGAAGGCAGGAGCCATCGTTATCGGCAATAATGGCAAGCCGTTCACCAGCGCCTCCATCGGCGGAGCCATCGCCACCCGCGCCATCATGGCCGACCTGCGCGCCGGAATTGGCCAAAAAAACATGGAAGGCATAACCGGAGGCCCCGCACCCTTTGCCAAAGCCGACCGGTCACGATTTTTGCAGGCGTTGGATGACGCGTTGGTGCGGTTGGGGTGAAGGCGGTGCAGGTCCGGGCAGGTCCAAAGTTGACACCAAATTGACAGCTGAAAAGCCTATTTATAGCGACGGCGCGGCGGCTCCTGCACGCTGCCTGGATCGAGATAAAAGCACATATCGGAAAACTCCGCGTCACTCAGCTTTTCCTTGGCATTGCACTTTTCGGAAGCTGCCTTGCCGCGCGCATATCGCGCAGCCGCCAACTGCGCCTCGGTCTTTTCGGCCTGCGTTTCGGTGAGATATTGTGGCAGCTTGCCATCCATGATGTCGGCAATTTCCAGCTCGTCAGAAAGTGTTTCGGCCCCCAATAAAGTTTCGGCAGGCGCGGGCAGTTGCGGCTCCATATCGCGCAGGCAGGCATCGATTGTGACTGGGACCGTGACGGACCCACCCGCATCCGCAACCGCGCCGGCAACCGCAGCGGCTCCATTGCCATACCGGTCGGGAATCAAGTGCTTCAACAGGAAGATGAGCAACCGGTTGTCGGGCACATGCTTGGTTGCGATCACTTCGCCACATTCATTGAAAACATTTTCCTCGCGGCCTTCAATGGCGCGGTCGAAGGCGATATCTTCGAGCAGCGCACCTGCATGCAGCCGCGCCGCATCCCATGCCCGCGAAAAAGCAGAACCATCGCCTGAGCGTTTCAGTTCATAAGCCGCCTGCCGCGACAGGCCCACCGCCTTCGCCGCAAGCGCGACGCGCCCGGTATCGGCCAGCACCTCGATAAAGCGCCGCTGCTTCTCCTCCGTCCAGCCATCGGAGCGCGGGCGACGGCGTACGGGGACCCAACGATATTCTGCGGGGTCGTACGGGATGGGTGTGGAGGTTTCAGGCCCGTCGATGGATGCAAGCGCCTCGGCAGGGGGAGGAGCGGTGTCGGCGGCGGCGGAAGATGAGGTGTGTGTGGTTATCATTTGACGACAAATATCACCTATAAGGTTATTTGTCAAATATGTTTATGGTTTGTTCTGTCATTGGTCATCAGAAACACCGTCAACATCCTATTACACGCGGCTCTATCGGCGGCGCCATCACCACCCGTGCGATCATGGACGACTTGCGCGCCGGAATTGGCCAAAAAACATTGAAGGCATCACCGGAGGCCCCGCACCCTTTGCCAAAGCCGACAGGTCACGATTTTTGCAGGCGCTTGATGAGGCGTTGGTGCGGTTGGGGTGAGGGTCTAATTCGTCTGCTGTCCCCGTAATTTAAGGGACGCGGTTAAAAGCGAAAGCTGCGCAAGGCAGGCATCGGCTATCATGAGGTGGTCGCGGGACATACGCCAGCGGGAGAGATGCGGCGGCTGATGGATAAGTTGGTGTCGGGGGGTGGTTGATTAGTTGAAGTCATCTAACCAAAGCTGCGCCTCAGTTACACCTCATTGACAGTCCGAACTACGCAATAACGCAATGTGTCGGTCGACGCGCATCGGGCTAGCTGAATTTTCTTTATATATCCGTCTTCTTTGGCCAACGATCCGCGTATTTCTCAAATCGACGATTAACTTTTTATCTTCGGTTACTACTATGTGAGCTTTAGCTTCAATGGCCAATGCAACAACGTGCGGATCATCTGAAACACAATGCTGTTTAACGACCGCTTCTCGTGCGGCTACCTTAGTTGCTGAAATGCGGACGAGCTTTCCAGCACGAGACCATTCGGTCAGCAACCCCTTCATTGCTTGAACTTTAAAAAGTTCCTTTTCTAAATGACCACCAGAAGCGATGCGTCCTCCGGAATTCACCCATCGCAAAAGCGTCTTTAAATAAGGATGGTCCTGTTTACAAAAATCAGCAGCCTTGTTGGCATCAATTACCACACACATTATTCAGACAATCCAAGCAAATCCATCTGCTCTTTAACAAAAAAATCCCGGTAGCCATTTGGAACTTTTATCATGTTTCCTTCGTCATCGATTTTTATTTGAGCCACCTGAGTACCGGTACCAACGGATTCAAAATACAATATCGACACATCGTTGGCACGTATCTGCTTCCGCTGAATACATAATCTCACTCGATCTATAAGATAATCGCTATGCGTTTCGGCAACTATTGTGGAGCCTTTTACCCGCTCTAGATAATCCACAAAAAAAGAACCAAGAGCAGCCTGTGCTTGAGGATGCAGATGGACTTCAGGCTGTTGAAATAAGAATCCGCTTCGAGGAGGGCTTTCGATGAGGTCGGTCAATATTGGCAGCGCCTGACTAACCCCATAGCCCACATCTACGATGTTAGATTGCTTTCCTTTTCGAGTAACATTAATTTGAAAAGGACTGGACCCCGACGTTCTATATCGGGCGACATTTATGGCCGAAAACATGCCAGATAAGCGACCAAATTCTTCAAGACCATTTTTTATACGCAGCCATCGAGCTTCATCTGATTCTTTTATTTTAAAAAGCGTTTGAGGAGTGTGAGTACCGTCTGGTGAACGAATCTGATCCGTTGGGGTATAAACGCGACTTGGGTTCGAACGAACTGGCGCTGACGCGAAAATGGCTCGTGGGAATGTCTGGGTGAGTTGTTCTAATGCCATTGATGTGACAGACAAAACTTTCTCGGCACCGCCTATCAATTCATCTTTGGAAACCGTTCGATCACGCACCATCCGACGAAGAAAAAATAGCATGTCAGACATGTCCAATTTTTCTAATCGTCCTATTCTTTGATTAAGTTGCAGCTGCTCCTGACCCTCGCTGGAGTCAAAAGCGATATCATTACCCTGTTTTGCAACAACTCTAATTTTTTGATCAACAGAGATTTGCAGAAAGTAATCGAGAAAATTTAATTCTAGCTTTTCTATGACTGCGTCACCCACATTACTCGTGAATGTGAGGCATAATTTAGCAAGTCCAGACTGTTTCTCCGCTTGCACCCGTGGATAATATATTTGTGATCTTCTCGGATCGGTGGTGATATTATTTTCAATTTCCAAATTGAAGCGGTCCGGTCGGGTCCGACCTCGAACCCGATGCACAATCTCGTCAAATGTACCCAAATCAAAAGGAGGCAAATTGAATGAAGCTGACAACATTCGTTCTTGGAATCGCCAAATATAACTCAGCGCAGCCAAAAAAGATGTTTTTCCAGAACTATTTTCGCCCACAAGGAAAGTGAGTGGGCGAATTTCCAAAGCCCCCGTGTAAGCAAAGGCTCTAAAATCAGTTAAAGACAGCTTCATATCTTGACCCCATAGCTCACTTCTAGCGCATAATGCCAGACAACATTTTAATGTCAGTTGCCGAACGGCTCCGCCAAAGCGCAAACGCGTTCCACGAAAATCAATTATGCTCGCTCAATCATGCTCCCGATCACCACCGCCAATATATAGCTCGCGCCCAGTCTCGTCATAGACATTGCTCATTTCCGCCATGCTGGCCTCTTCCGCTGCAGCGCAACCGCTCAGAATGTAGAGCGGTTGGTGAATAAAATGACACGTGCCGCGTAGCCAGTCCATTAGCTTCCCATCCCATTGACGCGCAAAACCCACCCCCACCAACTACCCAAAATCTTAATCAATCCCCCTGCATTATAAACTTCCGCCTCCCCTATCAAAGATAGGAACGGGCGGTCGTTTATAGGTGCTATGGATGAGATGAATATCGCTGCGACCAAATTGAAACTGGTGCTGACGGGCATTGCCGTTGTCGGCTTTTCCGTCGTCGCGTCTCTGCTGGCGACGCATGTCAGTTTTCAGATCAGTGGTATCGCCGACTATCGCACGACCATGATGGTCGCGTTCATCATTCCGATGCTGGTGGCCCCGCCCTCCTACGGCTTTGTCGCCTTTCTCAGCTGGAAGCTGAAAAAGGCGAATGAACGGCTCGACAAGCTGGCGCATATTGACGCGCTCACCGCGCTCAATAACCGCCGCTCCTTTGTCGATGCCGCCACCGCGCGGCTGGGCACGGGCAGCAGCCAGATGCTCGCCATGACCGCCATCTACCATTTCAAGAAAATCAACGACCGGCTCGGCCATGCCGGTGGCGACAATGCGTTGAAGCATGCGGCCGAGGTGCTGCGCAGTTCCGCCCCCAAAGAGGCCCTGCTCGCCCGCTTGGGCGGGGAGGAGTTCGGCTTGCTCTTCGCGC
>NZ_JBGSRI010000060.1:0-24216 GCF_041737645.1 Sphingorhabdus sp. | reverse complement strand
CTCCTGAATCCGTTCGCGGCGCATGTCGTAGAAGCGAAGGACGAGGTCGGGGTCGCGTGCAAAAGCTTCGGGTGTGGCGACATCTTCAACGCGGTGCTGCTCCCACAGCCCGCCGGCGCTCCTGAAAGTGTCGATCCCGCTCTCCGCGCTCACGCCCGCGCCGGTCAGGATTACGATGTTTTTGATGTCTCGATTCACGCTTATTCCTTCATCGTCACCCTGAACTTGTTTCAGGGTCCATTTCGCCGCATAGAGCATAGGTCTTAGCGGACAGATGGATGCTGAACCAGGTTCAGGATGAGAGTATTTAACTAAAGTCCTATGAATAAACAACAAAAACATATATAAACATCCACACAGAGCCTACACAGATACGGCAAATCAATAACTTACGCCGCCAATCTGCACGGATTCTGCACAGTGGAGGATGAGATGGCGTTTATCACCGATAAGGAAGAACTCAAACCCGGACTTATAATCTTCCGGCGAGGCGATGTTACGCATCGCAACTTCTACTGCCGAATTAAGCTGCCGAAGGACGACCGATACAAGACCATTGCATTGGGGACGCCAGACCGCGATGCCGCGCGCGACCGCGCTTTCGACCATGACGCCGATGTGCGCTTTCGGCTCAAGCATGACGTGCCTGTATTCAACCGGCCCTTCCGCCA
Source organism: Sphingorhabdus sp. (assembly GCF_041737645.1). GTDB lineage: Bacteria > Pseudomonadota > Alphaproteobacteria > Sphingomonadales > Sphingomonadaceae > Sphingorhabdus_B. The sequence continues at coordinate 23,545 of NZ_JBGSRI010000060.1, read as the reverse complement.
AGTCGCGGAAGAATTTATCGCCGTGCAGCAGCGCCGCGCTGATACGGGTGAGATTTCCCAAGCGCGCGTCAAAAATCTAAAAAATGTGCTGCTTGGTGCGCTAGACCGTTATGTGGGCAGCACACAGATTCATTTAGTGGGCCAAGATCGCTGGGCAGCTTATCCAACTTGGCGGCGCGAGAATGGCAAGGGACGCCATCGCGCGCAGATCAGCGATTCCACTATCAGCTTTGAAATGGGCGCATTCAACGCGGCCATGAACTTTGCCATCCGCAAACGCTATGTTCCAGCAAACCAGCGCTTCGAGAGCAAGCCCAAACTCAAAACCATGCGCCGTGATGAATTTACGCTGGAGGAATATCGCAAGCTGCATACTGCGGGACGCGCTTGGATCAAAAAGGCGACAAATGCCCCCGGCACATGGTCGCGCACCATGTGCTACAATTTCATGCTCATCATGTGCAACACCGGAATGCGCCCGCCCGAGGCCAAGAATTTGCGCTGGCGTGACATCATGCCCGCCAAGGATCGTGACGGCAAAGAAATCATCGTTCTTTTCGTTCAAGGCAAAGCCAAATCACGCAAGCTGGTCGCACCCAAGAGTGTGGGCGATTATCTTGATCGCATCCGCGCGATCTCAAAAGCTACGGAACCTGATGATACGGTATTCACAATCATCAGCGGCAAGCCCGCCAAATATCTCTTTGAAGATGCCGTTGAGAAATTGCTCACTCACGCGGAACTCAAAATTGGACCGAACGGGACACCGCGTTCAACCTATTGTTTCCGGCACACCTATGCCACCTTCCGCCTTAGCGAAGGTGTCGATGTTTACATCCTTGCCGAGCAGATGGGCACATCGGTCAAGATGATCGAGCAGCATTATGGTCATGTGAACACCATCAAACATGCCGACCGCGTGTTGCAGGGCATGAGCGGATGGGAACCGATGATGAACGATCCGGCAGTCGATGACGGAACAGCCAAAGCATCAGCGGGAGCAAAAGCCCGGCTTGCGGCAAAGCCGTCTCGTCGTGGACGAACACCACTCCGCTAAATCAAATTTCTCTATGAGGCCGCGCCCTAAGAGCGTCGCGCTGCGATGCTCCGATAGGACTCTTGTTGCCGGTCGCCGACTTGCCGCTGGCATTCTTGGTCGAGCGAATCCGGTTAGCTTGTTTGGCGGATCAATGGCCCGTCGAGCTTCGATGCGGCCTGCCATACAAGCACTTCCGCCTGTGTCTCCGAAGCGCCGCTGGCGTTCTTGATCGGGACACAGGCCAAGCAGGGTTGGGAAATTAGGGAAGACGAGCCTCGGTTCACCCCCAATTCTGCGTCTACAGCATTCCTGTCCGCTTCGCCGCTGGCGAGTTGAAAGCGGATGGGGACGCTGCTACTTCCCTATCACGGATTGAGCTGAGCGGGCCGTGGTAATCGGATCGGCATGGCGGTGGACTAACTTCCAAGCGCCGCCCAACCGTTCGTAAATGCTGGTGACGCGGACGCTGAATTCGGAATATTCGTCGCTTCCGGTTAGCTGAGCGCGGTCGTGCTCAATCTCGACCAAGCAGACGAAATCCGCGTCACCATACAGAGCAACCCGTTCAACCCTCGCCGTTCCGCGCTGATATTTATTGGCCGCATTGGCGAGCGTTGCCGCGACCGCCGCGCGCCCTTGACCAAACGGACCGAACGGATTGCCGAGAGTGATGTCGTCGCGCTCGGCAAACAGCGCGAGATAAAGGCTGGGATCACCGTTGAGGATCGCTTCGAGCGCGCGGTGGCTCTCGACTATGGCTGCTTCCAGTTGGCTCGCATTGGTGACCGGATCGACCGGCTCGGCGGCGGCGGGTGAGCCGATTGCTAGTGCAATACCCATCGCAAAAATGTTGATTCCAAAATGTCTCATATTGTCTTCTCCAAAAATTGCTTGAGGCGGATGAACTCACTTGTCTAACGCTCATGTAGCTTGCTTGTCACTAATGGCTGCGCGAACGCGCTCCCGCCCGAGATGAATGCCCACCGGAATACAGATGCCAATTAGGCCAATCATGTAAACGCCGCTGATCGGATCGGCGGCAATGAAGGCAATCAGCAGCAACACGCTGATCACAAGTGCCAGCGCTGGCAGGATCGGATAACCGACCGCGCGGAACGGCCTGGGCAGATCGGGCTGGCTGCGGCGAAGGGCGAAGAAGGCGGCAAAGTAGAGGGAACTGGCAAAGATCGACAGCGCCCCAGTCAGCTTGAACACGAAGATGAAGCCACCGGACCAAATCAGCGGAAAGGCAATCAACGCTGAGATGGCTAATGCCACGGTGGGGGTGCCGCCGCGATTGACGCGCGTCGCGGACTGAAGGAATAGCCCATCGCGCGCCATCGCAAACAGGATGCGCGGCGTTGGCATCACAATCGAATTGAGCGTGACCAGCGCCATGATTGTCGCGATCAGAGCCACAACAATATTGCCTGTTCGCCCGAATACTTGCTCGATCACCAACGCCATTGGCAATTCTGACGCGCGTAATCCGGCGATGTCGAGCGCCTTGAAGAGACTCAGATTGACCAGCAGATACACGCCGATAATGACGAATACCGAGGTGAACAGCGCGCGCGGGATGTTCCGGCCGGGGTTTTTGTCCTCTTCGGAAAAGTAGATCGGTCCGAACCAGCCGTCATATGCGCCAAGGATGATCTGGAGAGCGGTTACGATAGCGATGAAACCGGCAATGCCGCCGGGCAGTGCCGGGACATAGGCCGCCGCCGACGAAGGTGCCACGGCTACCGGATCAATCAAGAACGCGATACCCACGACCGCGCCCAATAGGCCGAGTTTGATGGCCGTGCCGATAATCTGCATCCACTTGCCCTCGCGTACACCCGCCCAATTGGCTGCTGTCACCGCGATCAGGATTGCCGATGCAGCCCATGGCACATGCGCGGCAACCCACGGGTTGATGGTGCCGAGAAAATCTGCGCAGGCAATGGCGACGGCAGTCGTTCCCGCCACATTTGCCAGCCAGTTGGTCCATCCTGACAGCAAACCCATCGTATCCCCGAAGGCGGCATGGACCGCGACATAATGCCCCCCCGCCTTTGGTAACGCCGCACCAAGTTCGGCAGTGACGTTCGCCGCCAGCAGAATAAACAGCCCCGCCACTGCCCACAGCGTCATCGCGATCCAGAATACCGGCACCTCGTTTACGATCACGCCCGGCGCGCGCATGATCCCGGTTCCGATGACCCCACCAACAGAAATGGCCAGCGCAAAGGGCAGGCCAAGACGTTTCTGGAGGTGGTTCTTGGTAGTTGGCGCTGCGGTCATGCCTGCTCCTCGGTGACAGCTTGCCGAACATCCTTATGCAGCAGCAACGTCAGCAAACCGGCGAAGCATATTAGCACGGCGCTGGCACCGTACATCGCCTGGAAACCGCCTAAAGCCTCCAAGGAGGGCAGGATGGCCGATGCGATCAAAAAACCGACGGCACCTACTGCCATTAGAACTGAGAAGGATTTGGCCGCCACTTCCGCCGCCGTTACCCGCATCGCCATTGCCAGATTGGCGAGGTAAAACAGAAACAGCGGCACCGATTTCATCCCAATCCATACGATAAACAGACGGCTGTCTTGCCACAGGCTGACATCGACCAAATAGCTTAGCATGATCGGCAATGCTGCGAGGCCAGACCAGAACGCGATCCGGCCCGGACCAAACCGGTCCACCATCCAGCCACCGATCGTGAGGCAGAAAATGCCAATCACGATGTTAAAGGCCGCAGACATCGAGCCATATTCCGACTGCGTCCAGCCGAGCTGGCGGATGACGAACAGGCCGTTGGTAGTGTCGTTAAGGCTTTGGTGGATGCCGTAAGTCATAAGAACGAGCACCATAATGATGGTGAGGCGCTGGATCAGATTGCGGAATACAGCGCGCAGGATCATGCCCCAATCATCGCTGCCAGACGCATCCCCATCCTTTGATGCGGAGCCACTGCTCCACGGCAGCAGTTTTTCGCCTTTGCGCTCTCTGATGCTTACCACAGCGAATGCGGGGATGAAGAAACATAGCAGTATCCCCAGCATGGCAATTGAAAACCCGTAATGCTCGAGCAGGTAACTGGTGATGGCGATCCCGCCCGCAATCCCGAAGACTTTTCCGCCTAACATGAAACCATTCATCCGGCCTTTTTCACCATCAGGCGTCAGATCGATTACCAGAGCGTCCAGCGCCACGTCCTGGATGGCGGTGAGGGTCGATAAGATCAGGATGATGGCGAGTACGACGGCCGTGTCGCCTGGCGCGGGCGATATGAATGCGGCGATAAGCAGACATGCTGCGATGCCGGCTTGCGACCCGATCAACCACGGCCGGCGCCGCCCCATTGGCCGCCAAGTGTATCGGTCAAGGAATAGCCCGGCGAGGAACTTGAAACTCCAAGGCAGGGCAGCCGCTGCCGCCGCCGACGCAACCACTGCGGTTGATTGTCCGTTAGCGGCTAGCCATGTCGGGATAGCAGCAAAAAACACACCCTGCGGAAACCCCTGCGCCAGATACAGCACCGTGCCCAGAAATAGGCGCAGATTCCGGCTGTCGGCAAAGGCGGGCAGTTCCATACCAAAAGTGGCAGTGTTGGTTTGTGTGGTCATATTTGAACCTCCCTTTCAAGAGGAGGGAGGAAGGCATCTGCATCAACCATAGAAAAATCTCTCTTCAATAATCTGGCCGTCGCCCACGGTGTAGGTGGCGATTTCGCTGAATGGTTTGCGTTTGCCGGTGGGGCGGCCATTGGTGAGGCGGGTGATTTCCATGTCGATGAATAAAGCGAATTGGTTGCCGGTGATGAACGGTCCATCAATCAGCACTTCGCTCATCGCATTGTCGTCAAGCCAGCGCTTCAATCTGGCAAGGGCGGCTGGCTTACCGCTTGCGACGGCTGGATCATTTGATCCGGATTTGGCTGGTTCAAATGCGACAATGTCGCTCGCCCAATATTTCTCTGCGGCGGCGAGCGTCTTGCCAGCTGCCATCAAAGCGGCATAATCATTCGCAATGTCGGCGAGACTTTGCATGGGCGTATCTCCCGGAGCTGAAAGGGCCATAATGAAAGGATAGCCCGGCGGATGACGGGTCGCATTCTCACCCGCCGGACTGGGTTGTGGTCTGGCCGGTCAACACAAAGGGTTGCACTGTACGGCCAGACCAAGCGCTGAAATTAGCGGATTTTCGCTTCCTGTAGAGTCATCGAGCCTGTCACCTTGCGGAATTTTGCCCGATTGCCGGATGCTGCATCAAGCTGCGCGTTGGTTCTTTTATCAAAAGCTTCCCATTCCTTGTTGCGCTTTTCAAATTCAGCGCCGCTCGGCATGGAGGGGAAGGTCTGCGTCAGGTACATCATCGGCTCACCATCGCGGCGATCGATATTATAGTAGATTTTATAGTCGCTGATCCAGCCCTTGGATTTGGCAAAATCCTGCTTTTTCTTCCACTCTGTGGCAAGATAAGTGGCGTATGCGGTTACGCCTCCGTCCTCAAGATAGATACCGGTCATGGTTGTGTAATCACCGGCTACAAGCGGAAAATCATCTGCCATTGCGGGCGTGGATAGCGCGAGCGGCGCGGCCACAATCATGGCAGTGGCCATCATCATAGTTTTAATCAGTTTCATCTTTCTTCTCCTGTTATGTGCCGCCCCGGAATTGGGGCAGCGTCTGCAAAAATCGCGACCGGTCAGGCGATGACGGGCTGTGGTAAGGGGGCTTTGTCCTCTGGCCGTGGTTCGGCGCTGTCACGGGCGGGGAGTGTTTCCTTTCGCCCCAATCCGGCGAAAAGACAGGCCGCCATTCCCACAGCGATTGAGATCGCGGCGACCAGAAAGGCGGCGTCATATCCATAGCTGTCGATGATCTGGCCATGCGCGCCCGCGCCAAAGGACCGGGTCAGGTTGGGGATCGCCATGAACAGCGCAAACATGCTGGCGGCGACGGCGGGATTGGTGAGGTTCATCGACCACGCGACGAAGACAACGAAAGATCCATAATTCCCGGCCCAAAAGACCACGGACCAAAGCTGCATCGCCAGCGTGCCGAATTGGCCCGCTCCGAAATATCCGGACAAGGCCAGAAATGCGCCTAGATTGGCCAGCAGCATCATCGAAGTGAACAGGACAAAGAAACGGGCCGTGCCAAGGCGGCTGACAATTGGTCCAGCGACAACCATAATCATAATCACCGAAATAAAGCCGGTAATACTGGAGAAATTGGTGAAATATGCGCTGCTCCAGCCCAGTTGGGATACGCTGTAACTTGGCCCGAAAACATCCGCCATCCCGACGCCGGAGTATATCATCCCGACGCCGGCAAAATACAGCAATGTGCGCCAGCGAAACAGGCCGCGAAGCACTTTACCGATGATCGGCAGCCACGGCTCCCCGCCCCGTGCAAGATTTTCGGGCGAGGCGGTTCCAGCCGTCCACGGCAGCAACCGCTCACCAACGCGCTCCCGCAGCAGTGTGACCATAATAGTTAGCACGCCCACCAGGAGCGCACAGGTCAGCGCTGTCAGTGCGACCCCGCCATAGACTAGCGTGACCCCCGCAAGCATTGCCGAAGCGGAAATCCCGACCACCTGACCGCCGCTCATGAAGGCAGTGATCCGCTCGCGCTCTTCCTCAGGCACCAGATCGACCGCCATGCCGTCCACCGCGACATCGTTAAAAGCCGAACACAGCAGAAGCGTGAAAATCAGTGCGGTAAGCACGGCAAGGTCTGTTGGACCGGGGTTCAGCGCTGCGGTGACTAGCAAAACCGCGATCATCACTGCCTGCGAGCCGATAATCCATGCCCGCATCCGGCCCATAGGGCGGTAGCAGAAACGGTCCATCAAAAGCCCGTTCACCAGTTTCAGCGACCACGGCAGCATCACGATACCGATGAACGCGCCGATTTCAGTTGCACTCGCCCCATTGGCGGCAAGCCATGCGGGAATAGCGACCTGCGCTAGTCCAAAAGGTATGCCTTGCGTGACATACAATAGGAAGAACGCCCACAGCCGTAGGCGGCGGTTTTCGGACAGGGCGGGGAGCGCGGTTAATATGGTCATCTGACCGGCCCGTCGCTGTCAGCCAATGCGGGCGGTGTGTCGGAAATAATTTCACGGTAGATTTTCATCGATCCGTCGGCCTGCCGCCGGAAGATCATGACCCAATTACCCGTTTCGGTGACGACCTTGCCACTGGCGGGATCGGTAAAATCATAGGCGTAGCGGGATGTGTAAATCGCCATATCTCCGGCCTGCGCGACTTCGATATTTTCATCCGAAACGACGAGCTTTGCCGCCGGATCGGCAAGTTGCTGGCGCGCGTTTGCCAGATTGGCCGCATTGTCTGCATTGGGTTGCCCGTGGAACATCTGCACAAAATCGGGAGCGTTGAAACTGACCGCCTTTTCCGCATCACCGGTATTAAATGCGGCGACAACCGCACTAGCATTTGCCCGCAATTCGTTGGTGATCGCTGAATTGCCGATTGCAACATTTCTATCTTGCGCTGCATGATCTGGTGGTGATCCACATGCCGCAATTGATGCCAGCATCGCTGCCGCCGCTATGCTTTTGTGAATGATGAGCTCGCCCATTGAATTTCGCCCCCCTTAATTTTCCGCTGACAAATCCATCAGGTCGTGAATATTCCGCAGAATATTGTCTCGAGTGTTGGTGGCGAATTCTCGGATTCCCGATCAAGGGCAGTTTCCGTGTAATGCGCCTGCATGATCGACTGCTGACTTGGCGAATTTTTACATTCGGAACCATTCTTCGCAGCGTGTGAAAAGTCTTGCTGTCCATTGGCACAGGCGGCCAACGGACTAATGAAGAGTGCGGCCCGATTGGCGAAAGCTCTACGCATAGATTGTCCCCTAGCTTCCTTGCAGATACAGCTCTCCCTGTGGCGGAATCCCGGTATTCCGGAACCCGCCAGATGGCTTTTCATGTCTGCGTTTACGATGGTGTGTTATTGCGCCCGAATGTAACTTCGGGTCAACGGCGCTACCGTCAATAAAGCGTCAATAATGATGTGGATTCAGGAGCAAGGTTCTGGAATCAAGTCCGGCCAGCCATATTTTTCCCATGCCGCGACCAATCCGATGCGTTTTGCAAAATCCATGAAGTCGGGATGTATACGAGTCTGTCGGATCGGTTCAATGTCGGCCCAGAGCGACATCAGGCCCACCATATTAGGCGGCGTAATCTGTTTCCCCAAAGTCTTGAATACCATTGGAGCATAACCCATCCAGATTGCGGGCCACACAATTGTCGGGTCACACGGGTCAGGAAAGGAGGCATGAAGCATTTCCAGCATCTGGCAATATTGCTGTCGGTCGTCCTCCCGGCCACTATGGACACCCTTGGCCGCGAGCAGCCAATAGGCGTCCATCGCTTCGGGTGACATCGGCGTGGTTCCCGCTGGCGGAAAAATAACGCTATTCATCAGCAATCGGGTTTTTTTATATTGCTCTACGGCAAGTTCGTGGTTGCCCGAAGCCGCAGTTGCCGCCGCCAAATGAAGCGAAGGTTGACCAAGATCGGCCATCCGTTGACCTGCACGTATGGCAGCATCGATATTGCCTAGGTTGAGCTGTGCAACACACAGCATCCCGTAATTTCGGCCGTCGACGGGATCCTGATCAATAGCGGCCTCTATATAGGGCAGTGCCTCGGCTGTTCGTCCGCAATAGAGCAGAAAAGATCCAAGGCGCATTACCACAGCCGGATTTTCAGGCTCCAACTGATAGGCTTTCAACGCCAGATCAAGCGCGCCCACGGCGTCATTCTGGGTCCATTGATACAGGCCCAGCATGGCATAGGCATGGCCTGGCTTCGGCGAGAGCTCGATTGCCTTTTGCGCACATTCGGCCATGCGCTGGACTTCCCCTAATTTATCGAGGCAAGGCGTATAAACCGCTGTATAAACGTGCGCCTCTGCCAGCGCTGTCCAGCATTCGGCAAATTCCGGTTCCAGCTCTAATGCCTGTTCGAGCAATTTAATTGCCGTGCCGAGCACTCCGTCCCCGATAGCGCGGCGGGTCAAGGCCCGGCCTTGCAAATAGAGCCCGTATGCTTCCTTATTGTGCGTCATTGGGCGAATATCGGGTTCGGCAATATCCAGTTTGAGCGCAGCGCCGAGTTCTTTGGTTATTTTGCGCGCAAGCTGCTTGCGGGAGGAGAAAATATCATCCTCCGTACCATCATAACTATAACTCCAACTCTCGAAGCCGGTTTGCCCGTCAATCAAACGCACATTCATGCGGACATCGGTATTGTCCCTTTGGACAGAACCTTCGACCAAATGGGAGACATGCAGTAGATCGGCAATTTCCGGCAATGAGAGCTCGGTATCTTTAAACTGGAAAGACGATGTCCGTCCCGCAACCAGCATCTGCGGAACTTGTCCCAGCGCTGTGATCAATTCATCAACGATACCATCGGCAAAATATCCCTGAATATTCTCGCTATCTTGCGAGGCAAAGGGCAATATCGCAATTCGCGTCCTCCCGCTTTGCCGGTCGGCCATGATCGCGCGGGATGATGCCGGGTGCCGTGCCATCCACGCATCAAGCAACTTATCTTGATCCGCCGGGTTTCCGGATGTTTTCAACTTGTCCAAAGCATCGCTAATTTGCGTTTGCAATTTCTGTTCTATCGCCTGCCGTCGCTCGGCAAGCCATGCTTCGAACTCCTCTCCAAAATTCAGCTGATCGAGCAACTGTTTGCCGCCAATGTCCAATAGCGATGCTGTTGCTTGCGCCCACTTGCCATCGGCAAGCGCTTTTTCCAGATCATCCAAATCGGACCGCACGGAAGCGGTATTGAGGCTTATCCGGCTACGCGAGATTTCAAGCAGATCGCACTCCAACGGATCAAGTATTTTACCAAGGCCTAACAAACACTGACGCAGACTTGCCCGTGCCTGCGCTTCAAAACGCCCTGTCCAAAGCAGCTTGCAAATATGATCACGTTCAAGTGATTCATCTGGTTCGAGAAGAAGCATAGCGATCAAAGCGCGAGCACGCCGATTGGAAATCTCAATCTCTTGACCGGAACTGGACAGCAACTGAAACCCGCCAAAAAGCTTAGCCTCCAATGGCATACCGAATTCTATCCCCCATCTGCAGCAACATATTTACAAATTCGCCGACAAATTTATGTTTTCGGCAGCGAGAATCGCTAGCACTTTCCTATGAAATTTAGAAGGTTAATCAAATCTATGGAGCGTGCTCTTTGATTAGGCACTGATTACAGCAGGATTTTTGACAGACTTCCTTTAGCTACTTGGCGTCACCTAACGGCCACCCATCTAACATGTCATTACGTCAACATTGACCCTTGGATTGAAAAGGAACAGCGCCGAATAATTAGTGCAGATTGATCGGCGTACATTTTTGATAGGAGCAATTTATTGTGGGTGTCTCGCCAGAACTCTTCACAAGGGATGTTGACGGTAATTTACGGGTGAACAAGTGGTCGAGCTAAGCTTAGTCGCGCACCACTTTTTGTGGGATTCCCTTACACATGTCTTACACACTTACACAAAACCTTACACAAATTTGACTTGACCAAAAATTTACAATTTGTTATCAAATAGTTACGGTTGCCTCGTCCCACTCAAAATGCGGTTCCGCAAGGAGTGCCCGTTCGAGTCGGGCCGGGGGCACCATCTTCACATGATCCAAAAGCGGCCCAGAACTGGGCTTTGGATCATGTTTGATCGGGGTGAAATGCTCCGAACGGTCATCACCCCAAACCTGCGAAATGACAGTCGAACGCCTGTCATGCTGGCCACTAGAATCCTGGACGGGATTCGGCCATCGCCCACACGCCACAAATGCAAAGCCTTTCTCAAGCCTCGATCAACTTTGCCCTTGGGAAACGTGTATCCATTGGCTACACCGATCTAATGTCAGGGAAAGACTCAGGCTTTCGCATTCGGGTCGAGCGCCCGCTTCACGAACAGTTCCTGCAAGTATGCCGATCCAATGATCGGCCCGCTGCGCAGGTGCTTCGCGAATTCATGCGCGATTATGTTGCACGGAACGCAGACGAGGCCGAGCGGACATTGGAAAGCAAGAGTGCCAATCAGGCAACGAAGTAAATTAGGATGAACGTGCAGCAAGGGACTTCGACCACAACCGATTATCATGCCAAGCTGTTCGCCCACGAGTTGAACAGGCGGCATTCGGTTGCCGATGACGAGAAACTTGCCGGTGCGCTTATGGATGCTCAAGTTGACCTGAATCCGCATCAGGTCGAAGTCGCGCTGTTCGCGTTCAAATCACCGTTATCGAAAGGCGCGATCCTTGCCGACGAGGTGGGGCTTGGAAAAACCATTGAGGGGGATTGGTGCTCGCCCAGAAATGGACAGAGGGCAAGCGCCGCATACTCGTCATCACGCCAGCCAACCTTCGCAAGCAATGGTCGCAGGAGATCGAGGAAAAATTCTTTCTGCCCACGGGCATCCTTGAAGCTCGAAATTACAACAAGCAGAAAAAGGATGGCGCGCGCCGCCCTTTTGAACAGCCGCACATCGTCATTTGCTCGTTTCAATTCGCGGCGCGTCACGCCGAGGAATTGATGGTCATCCCGTGGAGCCTTGTCGTGATCGACGAAGCCCATCGCCTTCGCAACGTCTATCGACCCGACAATCGTATCGGGCGCACGTTGAAGACCGCACTCGCCAATGCGCCCAAAGTGCTTTTGACCGCGACCCCGCTCCAGAATTCTTTAATGGAGCTTTACGGGCTGGTGAGCTTGATTGACGATTATGCGTTCGGCGACGCCAAAAGTTTCCGCGCCCAATATGCCCGATTGAATGACGGGCAGTTTGACGAGCTGAAAGATCGCTTGCAGCCTATCATCCACCGGACGCTTCGCCGTCAGGTGCTTGAATATATCCGCTATACGAACCGCATTCCGATTACGCAGGAATTCATCCCGACCGAAGCGGAGCAATCGCTCTACGACATGGTGTCGAGTTACCTGCAACGTCCATCATTGCAGGCATTGCCGTCCGGGCAGCGCACCTTGATGACACTTATCATGCGCAAGCTCTTGGCGTCATCGACATTCGCGATTGCGGGCGCGCTCGATACGCTGGCCCGCAAACTGGAACGCCAGCTCAGGGACGACACTTCGCTGCGCCAGAAGATGGAAGAGGAAATTGCGGAGGACTTTGAGGAGTTCGACGAAATCGTGGACGAGTGGACGGACGGCGAGGATGAACCCGAGCTTTTGACCGCCGACGACATCACCGCCATCGACGCAGAAATTGCCGATCTTCGTAACTTCCGCGACCTTGCCGTTTCCGTGACCGAAAATGCCAAGGGGCAAGCCCTTCTGAGCGCGCTCAGCACGGGCTTTGCCAAGGCGAAGGAATTGGGTGGCGCGCGCAAGGCTATCATTTTCACGGAATCGCGGCGGACGCAGGAATACCTTGTCCGCTTGCTCTCCGAAAACGGGCATGGCGACGAGCTAGTCCTGTTCAACGGATCGAACAGCGACGCGCAGTCGAAAGAAATTTATGTGGCATGGGTTGCGCGGCATAAAGGCACTGATCGCGTAACCGGATCACGCACCGCTGATATGCGCGCTGCGCTCGTGGAGTATTTCCGCGAGAAGGCGTCGATCATGATTGCGACCGAAGCGGCAGCGGAGGGGATCAACCTTCAATTCTGCTCGATGGTTGTCAACTACGACCTGCCCTGGAATCCGCAGCGGATCGAGCAGCGCATTGGACGTTGCCATCGTTACGGCCAGCGCTTCGACGTTGTGGTGGTCAACTTCCTCAACAAAAACAACGCTGCCGATCAGCGTGTCTATCAGCTTCTCGCCGAGAAATTCAAATTGTTCGACGGCGTGTTTGGCGCTTCCGATGAGGTGTTAGGCGCAATTGAATCGGGCGTGGAGTTCGAGAAGCGCATCATTTCCATCTATCAAAATTGCCGCACGACCGAGGACATCGAAACTCAGTTCGAGCAGCTACGCGCCGACATGGACGAAAATATCACCGTCACAATGGAGGATACGCGGCGCAAGCTCCTCGAAAATTTTGACGCCGAGGTTCACGACCGGCTCAAAATGAACATGGACAAGAGCAGGGAATATCTCGACCGCTATGCGCGGATGCTTTGGTATGTCACCAAGCATGAATTGGGGAAGCTCGCCAAGTTCGATGACGATTACCTCAGCTTCAATCTGAAAGCCCCGCCATCGGGCGCAACGGTTCCTTCCGGCCATTACTATATGTCGAAGCAGGGTTTGGACGGCCACCGTTACCGACTTGGACATCCACTCGCGCAGCATATCATGGCGGATGCCGCATCCCGTGCATTGAACGGAGCAAACTTTCAGTTCGATTACGGAGCATGGCCGCAAACATCGGTCGCGCTTGAACCTTTCATCGGATCACAAGGCACGCTGATCGCGCACAAATTATCCGTGCGCGGTTCGGACGATCAGGATCATATCATCATCGCGGCGATCACCGATGATGGACGCCGTATCGACTCCAAAGCCGCCATGCGTTTGTTTGAGCTTCCCGCGCTCAATCTGGGCGCGGCGGAATTGACCATATCAACCACCGTTGCCGAGGCCGTGCAAGCCGAACGCCAATCCATCCTAGAAGCAATGGCGGTGCGACAATCTGCATGGTTCGATCAGGAAATGGACAAGCTGGATTGCTGGGCCGAGGACAAGCGCGCCGGATTGAAAGCTGACCTCAAGGATCTGGACGACCAGATCAAGGCCATGAAAAAGGAAGTCCGTCAGACCGGAAACCTTCCCGATAAGCTAGCACTGCAACGGAAAGCCCGCGCGCTCGAAACGATGCGCGATGACGCATGGCGCGCCTATGACGAAGCCGCCAAAGAGATTGAAACGCAGAAGGATGGATTGCTGGATCAGGTGGAAGAGCGGCTTGGACAGGACGTTTCCGATGAGCCGCTTTTCGCAATCCGCTGGAGTATCAAATAATGACGAACGGACTCGTGGTCAGCAGTGTGCAACTTCCAGCGGTTTCGAGCTTCTCCGCACCAATGCTGACCGCGCTTACGTCGGCTCTTGGCATTGATCGCTCTGTCCTGGCATCAGATGATCAAATTCAAAATGCGTGGCAAAATTTGCCACAGCTATTGTCCAATATCCCTCCGCATCTTCGGACGGAGGGTATGGCGCGCATGTGTGTCGCAGTCGCGACGGGCCTGTTTGACTCTGCGATAAACTACGCATGGAACGCTGCAATCGTGGAGTTGCGTGATAAAGTCCGCCGGTTCGGTATCCACATCATTCCACAGATAACCGACAAGGATTTTGACGAGGCGAAGCTCCTCGACATGCAGGATTCAGAGCTGCTGAATCTATGCTTAAAGCTCAATCTCATTTCTGAGACGGGCTTTTTTATGCTCGATCAATGCCGCGATATTAGGAATAACTTTTCCGCCGCCCATCCAGTCATTGGCAGCATCGACGAATATGAATTTATCAGCTTCCTGAATCGATGCAGTCGCCATGCGCTGAGCGATGAGCAAAATATGACCGGCGTGGACATCAAGGAGTTCATGACCGCCCTAAATGCCAGCGGCTTTTCGCCGGAGCAGATGCAAATCTGGTGCGACCGGATCACAAAGACGTTCGATGCGCAACGCGATGCGATTTTTGGGATGCTCCACGGCATCTACTGCGATCCAGCCAAGGATGAACATTCGCGGGTTACGGCCATCACGATCTGTAGCGCGTTTGCGCAATCTTTCTCACCAAACTCATCGTCTGGCCTAATCAATCAGCATCAGAAATATCAAGCCAAGGGCGAGCAAGACCGGTTCAAAGCGTCTCAAGCCTTCTTTGAGAACCTTGGGCTTTTGGGTTTGCTGTCTGAGACCGAGCGCCATGCACTGATTTCAGCCGCCTGCAAAAATCTCATGACCGTCCACCAGGGCATGAATAATTTCTATAATGAACCCCCCTTCGCCGAACGGCTCGCCAAATTGTCCGTTGGGCATCAGATTCCCGAGACGGTCAGGCGAGAGTTTGTCGAGGCTGTCGTGACATGCTCTGTTGGAAATCCTTACGGCACTGCGAATTCCGCCGACTTGCATTACCAGCAAATAATTACCGGATTCTCGCCCAAGGAAATTCAGGTGATGCTGGAACTTCCATCAATACCGACGATCATCGCAAGTCGCATTTCATCGCATTCTCGGTGCAAGGATAAGTTCAAATCTCTGGTGGTGTCGCTTCAACCAGCAAGTATCCCCACCAGTCTAAAATCTATTTACGAGAAATGGCAAAAGGCATGACGCAACCCGCAAAAATGGACCTTACGTCAATGGACGTGGCAGCGCAGAAGCGCGAGGAATTGAAGCAATCTCTCGGGATGGCCTTCCCCGAGGTGTTTGCCGAAGGCTCCATTGATTTTGACCAACTCAAACGCGTTTTGGGTGAATGGGTTGACCCAAGCAAGGAACGCTTTGGGTTGAACTGGGCAGGCAAAGCCGAGTGTATGAAGGTAATTCAGCAGCCGAGCGTCGCCACCTTAAAGCCCATGCGCGAAGAGTCCGTCAACTTTGATGATACCGACAATCTATTTATTGAAGGTGACAACCTTGAGGTGCTGAAACTTTTGCAGAAGGCATACTTCGGCAAAGTGAAAATGATCTATATCGATCCGCCATATAACACCGGAAACGAATTCATTTATCCCGATAAATACTCAGAGTCTTTAGAAACATATCTTTCATATACTGGGCAAGTCGACTCTGGCGGTAAAAAGTTTTCTACAAACAGCGAACTATCAGGTCGGTTTCACTCAAATTGGGTGAATATGATGTATCCGAGACTTTATCTCGCAAAAAATCTCTTGTGTGACGACGGTGTGATTTTCATGAGTATCGACGATAATGAATTGGACAGCGCCCGAGCCATTTTGAAAGAAATATTTGGCGAAGAAATGTTTATCTCCCAGATAATTATTCAATCCAACAAACGCGGGCAAACATATAAGGAAATTGCAAAAACCCATGAGTATTTGCTCATGTTTTCAAAGGGTGACGATTACACTGTATTCGAGCTAGAGAAGCATGGCGACGCGCTCCCCTTCAAAGATTCGATCGGAGCTTACGATTTATGGGAGCTTAGGAATAGAAACCCAAAATTTGGTCGGCATAATCGCCCGAACCTCTTTTACCCGATTTACGTCGCTCCGGCGTTGCTAGACGAAAGCGGCTATGCTCGTATCAGTCTCACTTCGTCTCCTGAATTCAATGTCGAAATTCTGCCTCGCAACAGCGAAGGTGCGGATAGCTGTTGGCGCTGGGGGAAAGACAAGGTTTCAGGCTCGGGCTTGGGGACCGCCTGCCCCAGTGCAGTCGCAAAACAGCGACGTGATGGTCACTGGAACATCTACGAGCGGTCACGCAAAAGCACGACGAAAGCAAAATCGTTGTGGACGGACACCGACGTTATCAGCGAGCAGGGAACTGTCGAGTTAGGTCAGTTGGGATTGGCAAACATATTTGACCATCCGAAGCCAATCGGCCTGATCGAGAAGTGCCTCAAGATAGGCACTACGGACGAGGACATCGTGTTGGATTTCTTTGCAGGTTCCTGCACGACCGCCCATTCAGTGATGCGGCTCAACAAGGCAGATGGAGGCAAGCGGCGTTTTATCACGGTGCAGTTGCCAGAGCCATGCGACGAGGAGACAGCAGCCGCTAAAGCGGGTTTCAGAACCATCGCCGCAGTAGGGCGTGAGCGAATAAGGCGTGCCGCCAAATCTTTGGTTGATGACGACGCAGGCAAGCTGAATCTGCAATCGAGCGCGACATTGGACCTAGGCGTGAAGTCGTTCCGCTTGGATCGCTCCGCTTTTGCATTGTGGAATGGTGCGTCGGAAGCGTTCGACGAGGCCGGAACGCAACTTGATTTGCACGTCGATCATATCAACGAAGCAGCTAAGCCCGAAGATGTCCTATATGAGCTTCTACTTAAGGCGGGATTTGAGCTGACCACAAAGGTCGAGACGATCAGCATGGCGGATTCAATCGTCTTTGCGATCCATGACGGTGCGCTGCTAATTTGCCTTGAGAAGGACATTACCCCTGAGCTGATTGATGCACTGGCCGAAGCAAACCCCCTTCAAGTCATTTGTCTCGACGAAGGCTTCAAGGGCAACGACCAGTTGAAGGCGAACGCCGTTCAGACATTCAAGGCGCGCGCCCAAGCCGAAGAATCTGAAATTGTGTTTCGGACGGTATAGGGGCTTGCGATGACCGACACAGCCCCACCAACATCGTTGCACCTGAAGGAAAACCTGAAGGGTCGCATCGACAATCTCGCCATGTCGCCGAGCTATGCGAATACCCTCATTCCGGTGTTCGAGGCGCTGATGAACTCCATCCATTCGGTGCAGGAGCGGTTTGGCGATGATTGGGTGACGCGAGGATCAATCAACCTGACGGTCGATTGCGACAGTGAGGGTAATCCTGAGTCCTTCGTCATCACCGACAATGGGGTTGGGCTGAACGACGACAATTTTGAATCTTTCCGCACATACGATTCACGTCTGAAAGCCAAGAAAGGCGGCAAGGGTGTCGGGCGGCTGACCTGGCTCAAAGTGTTTGAGGGCGTGAAGATTATCAGCAAGTTCGAGTTGCCAGCGGGCGTTTCCCAACGCTCGTTCGACTTCGTGCTGGATAATGAGAAGGCGTTTCAAAACTACGCGCTGCGAAAGCTGGACACGAAGCCAGAGTTGCAAACGCGGGTCGAACTTCGCGCGCTCAAGGACGGCTATCGCTCGCATTGCCCGAAGCGCCTTGAAACCATCACGCATCGGATCGCGGCACATTTCCTGCCGTTTCTCATCGGCGATCAGTGTCCCGATATTACCGTTTCAAGCGCAACCGAGAACCACAGCCTTCGACAGATTATCGAAGCGCACACCCACAATCCGCAGAGCCTTTCTGTAGATGTGCAGGACGTTGGCAATTTCACAATCAAGCACTTGCTTTTGAACAAGGCTTTGGTCGAAGGCGGCACCGAACACACGGTATATCTGGCAGCGCACGACCGTATCGTCACGGATCACGGCATCAACAATCAGACTGGACTCGATTCCGCCTTCAATTTTGAAGACGAGCAAGTTTTTTATGTCGGCATCGTGTCGAGCGAGTTTCTTGACAATAGCGTCACGCAGGAACGCAACAATTTCGACATTCCGAAAGCGACGATGAAGCAGATTACCAAGGCCGCCGAAGAGGCCGCCAAGGTATATCTGGCAGACCCGATCAACAGCCTCATTGATGCCAAGGCGCAAACAATCGAGCGCGTCGTTACAAATTTCCCCCGCTATTCTTACCTTGTGCAAGACCGAAAGGAATTTGCCAGAGAGCTACCGCTCAACAGCAAGACGGAGGAAGCGATATATCAGGCGATGTCGGTTTACGATTATCGCGAAACGCGCGACCTTCGTCGCGATTTGAACGCGCTTGTTTCGGCGGAGTCCGAGCCGACCCAGACGGCTGAGTTCAAACAGAAACTCGATCAGGTCATGGAGCGCGTGGGCGAACAGGAACGCGCATCGCTCGCTGAATATGTCAGCAAACGAAAGCTGATTATCGACCTATTGGAGCATCGCCTCGGGTTCGAGGATAAAGAGAAGCAACGCCTCTACACCGAAGAGGCCGTGCATAAGGTAATTTGCCCTCTGAAGGTGAATTCAGGCGACATCGAATATGGCAATCACAATCTGTGGCTGATTGACGACCGGTTGGCGTATTATGACTTTTGGGCTTCCGATCAGCAAATAAGGAAATATGCCAAATCGTCGGAATGCGCAGATCGACCGGATTTGATCCTCTTCCAAGGGAGCAATTTGCTCCAACGGGAGGGGACCGATCAGCCCATCGTAATCGTAGAATTCAAGCGGCCAGCGCGCACGGAATACAGCGATGACGAAAATCCCATCAAGCAGATTTACGATTACATCCGGGAGCTGCGCGAACACAAAGTCACCGACAACAACGGTAAGCTCATCACTCAGATCGGCGCTGACACCCCGTTCTTTTGCTACCTTATTTGCGACATCACCCCGCGCCTGAAAGCAATTTTGGAAGACTATAAGATCAATCAAACCCTGCCCGGTGGGCGCGGCTTCTTCGGATATAACGATACGCGGCGCGCCTATGTGGAGGTTCTGCAATATGGTCAGATCGTGAAAGACGCCCGCCTTCGGCATGAGGCGTTTTTCAAAGAGCTGGGGATCAACTGACCATGAAGTTGAAATTCGACCCCACGCTTCAATATCAACAGGATGCAATCAACGCCGTTGTCGGCGTGTTTGACGGGCAACCGTTTGTGCAATCAGCGGCAACCGCATTTCAGGCATTGCAGATTGGCGGGCTGTTTCAGACCGAGCTTGGCATGGGCAATCGACTGACAATCGGCGACGAAGACCTATTGCAGAATGTTCACGCGATCCAAGAAGCCAACGACATCGAGCGCGCGCCCGTTGCCACCAAGTACTTTACCGCAGGCATGGCAGTCGGACAGCCATTAGCATGGCAAGCGTTGGAGCATGGCAACGAATTCTCCATCGAGATGGAGACCGGCACGGGTAAAACCTATGTCTATCTTCGCTCGATTTTCGAGTTGAACAAAGTTTACGGCTTCAAGAAATTCATCATCGTCGTGCCGAGCGTGGCGATCCGCGAAGGAGTGCTGCATTCCATCACGACGATGAAAGAGCATTTCCAAACGCTCTACGAAAATGTGCCGTTCGATCACTTTGTCTATGATTCAAAGCGGCTTGGCAAAGTTCGTCAGTTTGCCAGCAGCAACCAGATTCAGATCATGGTCATCAACATTCAGTCTTTTCAAAAGGACGTTGCCGACAAGGATTTGGCGGAGATGACGGACGAGGAGTTGAAAAAGCTCAATGTCATCAACCGTGAAAATGACCGTATGTCGGGCCGACGCCCCATCGAGTTCATTCAGGCTGCGAATCCCATCGTCATCATCGACGAGCCGCAGAGTGTCGATAACACCGACAAATCACGCCGCGCGATCAGCAACCTCCATCCGATGGTGACGCTGCGATACAGCGCGACCCACCGCAATCCCTACAACTTGCTTTATAAGTTAGACCCGATCCGCGCTTACGATCTACGCCTTGTGAAGCGTATTGAAGTCGCGTCCATCAAGTCCGAGGACAGCTTTAATGATGCCTATGTGAAGCTGCTGAAAACCGACAACAAAAGTGGGATCAAGGCTCAGATCGAAATTCACAAGGACGGTGCGAGCGGCCCGGCTCCAGCTAAGATTTGGGTCAAGCAAGGCGACGACCTGTTCGTGAAATCCGGCGAACGCGAGGCATATCGCGAAGGCTATATCGTGCAGAATATCGACTGCACGCCGTCCGCCGAATATCTCGAATTCAACCAAGGACGCTTCCTTGAACTTGGTCAGGAAGTGGGCGGGCTTGGTGAAGACGTTATGCGCGCTCAGGTATTTGAAACCGTTGAGCAGCATCTCAAGAAAGAGCGCGCGCTCAAGGGTAAGGGTATCAAAGTTCTTTCCCTGTTTTTTATCGACCGCGTGGCAAACTACCGCATCTACAATGACGATGGCACAACCGGCCTTGGCAAAATCGGACAGTGGTTTGAAGAGGCATATCGTGAGTTGGTCGACAAGCCGATCTACAAAGGGTTATCGGCATTTGAAGCGGAACAGGTTCACAACGGCTATTTTTCGCGGGATAAACAGGGCAGAGCCAAAGACACTCGCGGCAATACCGCTGATGACGATGACACCTACAGCCTCATCATGCGGGACAAGGAACGCTTACTCGATACCGCCGAACCATTGCGCTTCATCTTTTCGCATTCCGCTCTGCGTGAGGGCTGGGATAATCCCAATGTCTTCCAAATCTGCACACTCAATGAATCCCAATCGGCCGAGAAGAAGCGTCAGGAAATAGGCCGTGGGCTTCGCCTGCCCGTCAACTCCGCAGGTGAGCGCGTCCATGACGAAACCGTCAACCGCCTCACCGTGATCGCCAACGAGTCCTACGAAGATTTTGCCCGTTCACTGCAATCGGAGTTTGAAGAAGATTTTGGCATGAAGTTTGGCAAGGTCGAAAAGATCGCCTTTGCCAAGCTCGTTCGCGAAGCTGAAAACGGCACGGATAAGCCGCTCGGTCAGGACGCCTCGGCGCGGATATGGGAAAATCTTGTCGCCAACGGCTATCTCAACGCCCTTGGTGAAATTCAGAACAAGTTTGACCCGAAAAACCCGCATTTCAAACTTGAGATTGCAGATGAATTTGCCGCCCTTTCGCCTGAGATCATTGATGAGATCAACCGAAAGTTATTCAAGAACCGCATCGCCAATGCCCGCGACCGACGCGAACTGAAATTTCGAAAAGAGGTTCAACTTAGCGAAAATTTCACAGAGCTATGGGATCGCATCAAACATCGCACGCGCTACCGCGTGACGTTCGATACGCCCGATTTGATCGAGCGGGCGGTGAAGCGGATTAAACAGAACATCGAGCCGATCAAAGCGCCGCGCATTGCGACGACCGTTGTCGAGGTCGACATTACCGACGCGGGCGTGTCCGCTGACCGGCAGATTGCGACTCGTGTTCGCGACGCGGAACAAGTGCAATTTCTGCCCGACATTCTCGCCTTTCTTCAAAAAGAAAGCGAGCTAACCCGACATACTCTCGCAGCGGTATTGAAGCAGTCAGGCCGCTTGGCAGAATTCAAACTCAATCCACAAGCGTTCATGGCAGCAGTCGCCAAGGAAATTTCCCGCGCGCTGCACGACCTCATGTTGGAAGGCATCCAATATGAGCGGGTCGCCGATCACCATTGGGAGATGAGCCGGATCGAACAGGAAGCTGAACAGGGCATCGTTCGGTATCTCAGCAATCTCTATGAGGTGCAGAATCGCGCAAAATCCCTCTTTGACGCCATCGAATATGACTCCGAGGTGGAGCGTCAATTTGCCCGTGACCTAGACAGCAACGAAAATGTGAAACTCTTTGTCAAGCTGCCTTCATGGTTCAGGATCGACACGCCTATCGGCCCATACAATCCTGATTGGGCATTTGTGACTGAGCGCGACGATAAGCTCTATTTCGTCCGCGAAACCAAAGGCACGCTCGATTCAGAAGATCGCCGCACCAAGGAAAACCAGAAGATTACCTGTGGACGTCGCCATTTTGAATCGCTTGGTGTGGATTACGATGTTGTCACCACACTCGCGGAGGTGGCGATTTGACGACTAAGACATTTACCCAAGATCAGTTGGAAGCCATCGCGGCAGCGTTGGGAGATACTGATTTGGGTTTGTCTAACACCGAAATCGAGTTCCTTTTTACATCCAGCAAACTTGTTGATCCTGGGCCATCGACCAAGCGAATCCGCATCTACAATGCGTTTGCCACAAGCCAGAACGAACGGCGTGATCGACTGCACGTCTTGGCTTTCATTCGGCAGGCGATGGCTCCAGCCCGATATGCGAGATCACCAGATCGCTACGAGCCGATGCGTGCAAATCTGAATCGCGCGCTTGCTTTTTGTGGCCTTGAAGTCACGCAAGCAGGCGCGCTTCAGTCAGGTCAACGAGTGCGGACATTGCCGGATGCGGAGATCCGTGCGCGCGAGCTTCGCGCCGATATGGTAGGGCGCGGTGTTCATGCAGACGTCCTGAGATTTTGTAAGGCCGAACTAATTGCTGATGACTATTTCCATGCTGTGCAGGAAGCCACGAAGAGCGTGGCTGATAAAATTCGTTCAAAGACAGGACTGCTTGATGATGGTTCTGCGTTGGTAGATCGCACACTTTCCGGCTCTCCTCCGATGCTTGCCATTTCACCGCTAAAAACGCCGAGCGAGAAGAGCGAACAAACTGGTTTTGCAAACCTTGTGCGCGGAGTGTTTGGAATGTTTCGTAACCCTACCGCTCATGAACCGCGCGTCCATTGGAACATGCCGAAATCGGATGCCGAGGATATTTTGACCATTGTTTCGTTAATTCACCGACGCCTTGACCAGTCGTGGATGCCGCCACGATCTTAGTGTTGCCAACCGTTGCCCCTGCGATTGATCGGCGAATTTGGGTAAAAAGCAATTAGACGCTGCCTGACGGCGACCCGCTCTATTCGCTGACGCGAACCAAGCCTGTAGTCTTGGCCGTTGCCGGTGACGATCGGGAGCGTGGGAAGTTGAGCGGGAAATTCCAAGGTCGCACTCTTTCCCGCTTCGCTCCTTGAGGGTGCGGCTTCCCTGAGCTGACCCGCTGGCGCTCTTGCCTCTCTCCTAGTCGGATGGGCGCTGGCGCACAGTTGCGCGCGCACACCACCCACGAGTCTCTCAAAACCCATTTCGGCATCTGACCTATCAAGTTGCAAAGGAATTAACTCATGCCGATCAAATCACATGGTGTGGATTACCGTCGCCATTCCATCAAAACCATGAAGTCAGGTGATGCGTGGCAAGC
>NZ_JBGSRI010000057.1:0-13313 GCF_041737645.1 Sphingorhabdus sp. | reverse complement strand
CACCAGAGGCATTTTGGCCCTCTGCCGGGTCATCGTGATGCTGCTAAGTCATTGATTTATTGGTCGGGACGACAGGATTCGAACCTGCGACCCCCACACCCCCAGTGTGATGCGCTACCAGGCTGCGCTACGTCCCGACCGCCAACGACCGCGCGGCGGGCGTTGGAAGCGCGCCTATATGGCGGTGCTTTCGCAAAAGCAAGGCGGTTTCGCTGGTTTGACGTTGCGTCAAAGAGGTGCAGGTGATAATCGCGCCCGATTGTTTCACCGCACCGATCAAAAGACGGTGCCTTAAAATTAATGTCGCAAGGATTTTCGATGGATTCGCTTCTCTTTTTGGCCGCTGCAACGGCTGCCGGTGGTTCGGCTTTTTTTGTGCAGATCATACCGCTGCTCCTGATTTTCGTAGTCTTCTATTTCTTCCTCATCCGGCCGCAGCAAAAGCGCGCGAAGGATCATGAGGCCAAGATCAATGCGGTCCAGAAGAACGATGAAGTGGTCACAGGCGACGGCCTGATGGGCAAGGTTATCAAGGTTGCCGACGACCATGTAGAGGTCGAAATCGCCCCCAATGTGCGGGTCAAGGCCTTGAAATCGACGCTAGCTAACGTCCAGTCGCGCGGCACCAAGGCGGCGAATGACTGAATGAACGGGGTTGAACGCTAAGGCGTCCGACCCCAAATCCCCAATTCCTGTCCGTTCGGAACTGAATTATGTTAGATTTCCCCCGTTGGCGCGTTTGGATGTTGAGCCTTATGGTTCTCGCTGGCGTGATGCTTGCGATTCCCAGTGTTTTGCCGACCAGCATCCGTGCCCAGGTGGCGCAATATCTGCCTACACCGACAATCAATCTGGGGCTGGATCTTGCCGGTGGCAGCCATATCCTGCTAGAGGCGGATACGTCGCAATTGGCCGAAACGCGGTTGGAGGCGTTGGAGGAAAGTGTGCGTTCCGCTATGCGCCGGGCCGACCCAAGGATCGCCATTGACGATGTATCGCGCGCAAACGGGCAATTGAGTTTTACCGTCACCGACAGTTCGCAAATCGATGCGGCGCGTGAAGTGTTGTTGCCGCTTACCAGCAACGCGACCAACACCCTTGACTGGAATTTCGCAGTAGTCGACGGCAACCGGATTGTCCTTTCCCCCGCCGGTTCAGGCGACGAAACCGCGCTCGATCAAGCCATGGATACCGCGAAGGATGTGATTGATCGCCGTATCAATGCGCTCGGGACGTTGGAGCCTACCATCATCCGGCAAGGGGAAAATCGCATTGTGGTGCAGGTTCCCGGACTTGATGATCCCGAAGCATTGAAAGCCCTGATCGGCAAAACCGCGAAGCTTGAATTCAAGCTTGTCGACGAACAGGCCGACCCTGACCAGACTGCAAAGGGTATAGCACGCGTCGGCAGCCAGGTGTTGCCTTATCCGGAAAATCCCACCGGCCTGCCGACTTTGGCGGTGCGCCGTTTGGGCGGTATTTCCGGCGACAAGCTGATAAAGGCCGACCCTACATTTGACCAGCAGACCAACGAGCCAGCCGTGACGATCCAGTTTGACAGCGAAGGTGGCCAAAAATTTGCGCGCATGACGCAGCAGAATACGGGCAAGCTGTTTGCGATCATATTGGACGGACAGGTCATTTCCGCGCCACAGATCAGGGAGCCGATCTTTGGCGGTATCTCGCAAATTTCTGGCAGTTTCACTGTTGAAAGTGCCAACGCCTTGTCGATTGCGCTGCGTTCGGGCGCGTTGCCGGTTGACCTCAAAATTGTAGAGGAGCGCTCGGTCGGCCCTGACCTTGGTGCAGACTCTATCCGCCGCGGCGTGCTGGCGGCGATGATTGGAACCACGGCCATATTGGTGCTGATGTTCCTCGTTTATGGCCGCTTTGGAATGTATGCCAATATGGCTCTGGTCATCAACATCGCCCTGATTTTGGGCGTGATGGCGATGGCCAATGCTACCCTGACGCTTCCTGGTATTGCCGGTTTTGTGTTGACCATCGGGGCCGCGGTGGATGCAAACGTGCTGATTAACGAACGTATCCGTGAAGAATTGAAGCGGGGCCGGCGCATCGTTCAGGCAATTGAATTCGGCTACAAAGAAGCCAGCCGCGCGATTTTCGATGCGAACAGCACAAACGTGATTGCAGCGGTGTTGCTCTTCATCTTTGGCTCGGGCCCCATTCGCGGCTTTGCCGTCGTTTTGATGATAGGTATCGTCACATCGGTGTTCACCGCCGTTACGCTGACCCGTATGTGGGTCGCCGGATGGGTCAAGCGCACCCGCCCGCAAGAACTGGTTATCTAAGGTACATTGACATGAAACTCCTCAAGCTTGTTCCCGACGATACCAATATCGATTTCCTGAAATGGCGGGTTTTCGCCTTTGGTATCAGCCTGTTGTTAATGGCGGCATCGGTCGGTTTGGTTGCCACAAAGGGCTTGAATTTCGGCGTCGATTTCATTGGCGGGCAGATGATCCGGGCCACCTTTACCCAAGTCGCCGAGGCGCCGGTTTCCGAACTGCGTGCTAATGTTGCAACCTTGGGTTATGGCGAGCCTACGATCCAGCGCTTTGGCAAGGAAAATCAGGTTTCTATCCGCATGAAGCTGCCTGATGGGGCCGATAAAAATCCTGAACTTGCCAATGCGATGGCGGTGAAGATTATCGACAAGCTGAAGGCGGATTATCCCGGTGTGCGGATTGACGGGAAGGATTCGGTGTCGGGCAAAGTTTCCGAAGAATTGTTCGGTAAGGGGATGCTCGCGCTTTTGGCCGCAATGGCGGGGGTTTCGCTGTACATCTGGATCCGGTTCGAATGGCAATTCGGGGTCGGGGCGATTTGGTCGCTGGTGCATGACGTGACGCTGACCTTCGGGCTCTTTTCTTTGTTGGAGCTGGAATTTGACCTCAATATTATTGCGGCGTTGCTGACGATTATCGGTTATTCGCTGAACGATACTGTCGTGGTTTATGACCGAATACGCGAAAATCTCCTGAAGTTCCGCAAGATGGACATGGCCGGTTTGTTGAACCTTTCGGTCAACGAAACACTGGCCCGTACCGTGATGACCAGCGTGTCGATTTCGTTGCCCTTGCTGGTTCTGGTATTCTTCGGCCCTGATGTCATCTTCGGTTTCAGCCTTGCGATGGCGTTCGGGATTATCATCGGCACTTATTCCTCCATCTATCAGGCGGCACCCATATTGATCTGGTTGAAAGTCGGACCGCACAGCTTCGTCCCCAGCGAGGGCGTTGCATCGAAAGCCGAACGTATGGACGAAGGATTCGGCGCGCAGCCTTGATAGCGTTTCGATGAAGCATTTGACCTCTCCTCTTCAGGGGAGAGGATAGGAAGCCTTATTGATTTAGCAATTAGGCGAAGTTGGAGAGGGGAGAGTTCACGCCCAAACCTCTCAGCTCGCACTTCATCGTTGCACCCCTCTCCGCTGCGACTAGGCGGCAAGCCGCCAAGTCTCGCGCCTCTCCCCTAAAGGAGAGAGGTCAATGGGGGCAGTCCCCAAACGCCCTAACGAACAACATCCCTGAAAAAAGATGCCAACTGACTGGCATTTTCATCCCATGAAAAGGCGCTGACATTGGCGGCAACTGCCTCGCGTGGGGGAGGATTGGTGAGGATATCGTGCACGGCGGCGGCGATTGCTTGCGGTGTGCGGTCGACTATACGGCCCGCCTCTGGGGTTTTGACCAATTCGCGAATGCCGCCCACATCGCTTGCGATTATCGGTGTTCCACAGGCGAGTGCTTCGACCCAAGCGTTGGCCAGTCCCTCGCTGGCGGACACCAGCGCCATCACATCCGCCGCCGCGAACAGCGCAGGCAGGTCATCATGCGGCACACTGCCCAGAAAGGCCACCCGATCGGCCACACCCAGTTCCGCCGCCAGCGCACGAAAGTCGTTTTCGCTCTCACCCTTGCCCGCCAACATCAACATGGCGTCGGGCAGCGTCGGTAGCGCAGCAATCAGCAGATCCTGACCCTTGCGGGGAATAAGCGCCCCGACGCTCAAAATAAGGGGACCCGAAATGCCCAGCTTCGCCTTTTCCGTCACCCGGTCACGCCGGAGGAACCGGGTCTGGTCAAGTCCGGTATAATGTACGCGGATTTTGGCGGCATCGATGCCCAGCGCCACCATATCGGCCTTGAGCGCGCTAGACACGGCAAGCAATCCGGCCGCTTTGTCAGCGGCCTCCAAAATTTGTGCGGTACATCCTGGCTGCATCCCCCAATGGTGGATATCGCTGCCGCGTGCTTTAATCGTGAAGGGGATGCCAAGCGCTTGCGAAAGCCGCATCGCCGCCGGACCGTCGGGATAGAAAAACTCTGCATCAATAAGGTCAAAGTCGATCTGAGCGTGCAGTTTTCTAGCCAGCGGAAGAACGGCTCTGGCAATGGCCGCCGGATTAAAGCGACCGCCAAATTTGGGAACGGCAGTAAATTGGGGGCGATACACTTCCAGTTCACCCCATCGTTCACGATTTGGCAAGTTGCGAAGCTGGGCCTGTTCGCCAAATTGCGACAAGGGCCATGGAGCAATACCAACCGGATTGACTACCGTCACCGCGATGTCGCGAATTGCAGTCAATGCCGCTGTTTGCCGTTCGACAAATATTCCGAAATTGGGACGACAGGCCGCCGGAAACAGCGTCGAAAGCGTGAGTATACGCATATCGATGCCCTATAATGGTCGCATAAGGCGGACCGCTTTTGCGATCCAGGCAGGATCGGCAACGACTTGCTGGCGGGCGCCTGCTTCCAAAGGAAGGATATGCAGCCTGCCGTCTTCGCGGCCCAATAGTCGCCCGAACAGGAATCGGCCGCCGGGGCGGGGGACAAGTACGTCAAGATTGAGCGCGGTCGCAAACGCAACGGGCGGTAATTGCTCCATCCACAGTTCGTCGCCGCGTCGATATTCGCCCGACGTCGCCGCAATCCGCAATCCGATCATCGAACCACCGATATTAGGAACCATGATGCGTTCTTCTTTTGTCGGGGCATGGGTCCCATCATCATGCAGTACCGCCGCGACGGGCAGATATTGCTGATCAGGCAGGGCCACCAGATCGCTTGAATCGACACCAAGGGCATCGGCGATACGGTTTATCCAGATCAGCGACAAAACGCGCATTCCGGTTTCGAGGCGCCCGATAGTTTGCGCCGTTGTCGCTGGTTTGCAACGGGCGGCGACGTCGGCGAGTGTTAGTCCTTTGGCCTTGCGAACATCTCGAATTCGGCTTTGCATCGATTTTTTCCTATCACCATATAGGTTTTTTCTTTCCTACATTGTTTACCGCATGGCAAGAGTGATTCGTGTCAATCGGAGAAGAAACTGTGCCCCGCAAAACAACCGCTACAACCGAATTTACTGATCCCAGACCCTTGGTCGAACGTGCGCTTTACGAACCGGATCGGAATGGCAGAAAGGTTCAAGCTAACCGAACTGTAACATTCAACATGGCCGAATCCCCTTTATGCTGGCTTCATGCAAGGGGATATTTGACGGATCGTCAACTTTTGGCCGGTGAGAATTTGCGTGGTGATTATGAAGCTGCTGCGATGGGTCCGCACGTCACTATGTGCTGGAACGATGCGCCACGAGACCGGCAAAGGCGCGGCGCACTGCAGGGTCTGAATGCGACCGAGCGCATGATGTCGGCAAAAGCCCGATTTGACGATGCATTGGTGTATTTAGGGCGGGGTCTTTCCGATATCGCCTGGCGCGTCATTTGTGCCGGTGAGAGTATTCCGGTCGCTGAACGCGCTATGACCTGGCCTGTGCGTTCCGGCAAAATTGTCCTGCGGATCGCGCTTGACCGGCTGGCTGAATATTACCGTTTGCCGGGATGAGAAGGGCCTAGCCCGCCAACTCCTCAACCAGCATCGCCAGTTCTAGCCACCGTTCTTCTGCGGCTTCTTTTTCGGCGCGCAGCGTGTCGCATTTTTCTGTCAGTTCGGAAAAGCGTGCCGGGTTACGG
The DNA here is from genome assembly GCF_041737645.1 of Sphingorhabdus sp. GTDB lineage: Bacteria > Pseudomonadota > Alphaproteobacteria > Sphingomonadales > Sphingomonadaceae > Sphingorhabdus_B. The sequence goes on along the minus strand of NZ_JBGSRI010000057.1, from coordinate 7,312 downwards.
CTGTAGAGCGCGGGGTCAGCCATTTCTTTTTCCGCGGTCGTAATTTCCACGTCGATGGCCTCGATGCGGCCCGGCAGCAGATCATAATCGCGCTGGTCCTTGTAGGTAAGCTTTGCGGGGCGGGCCGGTTGCTTTTCTGTTGAATTTCCAGAAGCTATATCGGCTGTGAACTTGTCGGCTTTCTTGCGGGCTTCGGGCCGATCCCGACGATCCCGTTTAGCCTCCCAGTCGGCATAGCCGCCAGCGATAATATCGACCTTGCCCGACCCATCGAGGCCGAGTGTGAGGTTCACTGTGCGGTCGAGAAAGTCACGGTCGTGGCTGACGATCAGGACGGTGCCGTCATAATCGGCGATCACCTCTTGCAGAAGATCCAGCGTCTCCAGATCGAGGTCGTTGGTCGGCTCGTCCAGCACCAGCAAATTCGCCTCCCGCGCAAATTCGCGGGCGAGCAATATGCGCGACTGTTCGCCTCCGGACAGCGTGCCGATGCGTGCCTCGATCAATTCGGGGTCGAACAGAAATTCCTTCAGATAACCCTGCACATGTTTTCGCACGCCACGCACATCGATCCAATCGCTGCCATCGGCCAGCACGTCGCGCACGCGTTTCTCAGGCGACAAAAGCTTGCGCTGCTGGTCGATGACAATACCGGTCAGCGTCGGCGATAAGGTGATATTGCCAGTATCGGGCGGCGCCTCGCCGGTCAGGATGCGGATCAGGGTGGTCTTTCCCGTCCCGTTGGCGCCGACAATACCTATCCGGTCCCCGCGCTGGATACGCAGCGTGAAGTCCTTGATGATAGTGCGTTCACCAAAGCTTTTGCCGACAGCCTGGGCATTGATGACGGTCTTGGTCTTGCTATCGTCGCTCGCCGCAGCCAGTTTGGCGGTGCCCTGCGGTCCCATCATCGCCGCCCGCGCCGCGCGCATTTCGTACAGCTTGGCAAGGCGCCCTTGGTTGCGCTTGCGCCGCGCGGTCACGCCGTGTTCCAGCCAGTGCGCCTCGATCTTCAGCTTCGCGTCCAGCCGGTCGGCGTTACGCGCGTCATCGGCATAGACCCGCTCGGTCCAGGCGTCGTAACCGCCAAAGCCGATCTCGTTCCGGCGCAGCAAGCCCCGGTCGAGCCAGAATGTCTGTCGCGTCAACCGCGTCAAAAACGTCCGGTCATGGCTGATGACCATGAACGCGCCGCGATAGCGGGTCAGCCAGTCTTCGAGCCATTCGATAGCGGCCAGATCGAGGTGGTTGGTCGGCTCGTCCAGCAACAGCAGATCGGGCTCGCTCGCCAGCGCCCGGCAGATCGCGGCGCGCCGTTTTTCCCCACCGCTCGCGGTTTTTGCTTCCCGGTCGAGGTCGATGCCCAACTGGTCGGCAATCGCACGCACGGCATATTCGGGTGGGCCTTTCTCGCCATGGACCGCAAAATCCACCAGCCGGTCAAAGGATGCGACATCAGGGTCCTGGTCGAGCATGACAATATTCGTGCCGGGCACGACAACGCGCTTGCCCCTGTCAGCCTCAACCGTTCCGGCGACCAGCTTCATCAACGTGGTTTTGCCCGCACCGTTACGCCCGATGAGCGCCAGCCGGTCGCGCGCGCCGATGAACAGGTTGATATCTTCAAACAACCAGCCGCCGCCTTGCTGCAGCGCGAGATTTTCAAAAGCAAAGATGGGGGGTTGGGACATGGCTGCGCGGATAGGGGTAGGGCGGTTGCATTGCAACCTTCTCCGGGGTGTCAGGCTGAACTTGTTTCTCGCACACGCTCGCTTTAGGACTCGAAGCTAGCGAAGGGGGCCTCTTATATGCGTACCATTTACCTCAACGGCATCTACATCCCCAAAACAGAGGGTAACGTATCGGTCTTTGACCGTGGCTTTCTATTTTCGGATTCGGTGTATGAAGTTGTTTCGGTTCTGGGCGGCAAGCTCGTCGATTTCGACGGCCATGTGCAGCGCCTGGCCCGTTCCTTGGGTGAGCTTGGCATAGCGGGAGCTCCCGACGCCGACGCATGGCTGGCGATCTGCCGCGAACTGGTTGCGCGAAACGCGGTGGAGGAAGGCATGATCTATTGGCAGGTCACGCGCGGCGCGCCGGCCGACCGGGACTTTGTCTTTCCCGCGCCCGGCACCGCGCCAACGGTGCTGGCCTTTACACAAAGCCGGCTACTCGCCGATAACCCGTCCGCCGCGCGCGGCATCCATGTCGTCACTTTGCCCGACTTGCGCTGGGGCAGGGCGGACATCAAGACTACCCAATTGCTTTATGCATCCCTGATGAAGAATGAGGCGATTGCACGCGGAGCCGATGACGCATGGATGGTCCGCGACGGCTTTATCACCGAAGGAACCGCCCAGAACGCCCATATCATCACCAAGTCGGGATGCCTGGTCACCCATCCCCTAAATCGCGAAATCCTGCACGGCATTACCCGTGCGGCAGTCCTGCCGCTGGTGACGCATCATATTGAAGAACGACCTTTTTCTGTCGACGAAGCGGAACAAGCGGCCGAAGCGTTCGTTTCCTCCGCCTCTGGCTTTGTAATGCCGGTTGTGCGGATAAATGATCAGGTAATCGGCGATGGCAAACCCGGTTCGGCAACCGTTCAGCTTCGCAAAGCCTATATCGATTGGGCACGCCGTACCGCTATATGATTGTTCGGCGCTATGTAGGAGCAAGAATATGCGTAAGTTGATTTTGGCAGCGCTTTTGGCAACAGGCGGCATGACAGCGGGGGACGCGATGGCAACGCAGGTAAATATCACGGCAACCAATCCGGTCATTGACCTGACGATCAGCGACACCGTCGAAGCCAAGCCCGACATCGCGACATTTTCAACAGGGGTACAGACCTTGGCCCCGACCGCGAGCGAAGCAGTGCGCCAGAATAACGTGCAAATGGCTTCGGTCGTCGCACGCCTCAAGACACTGGGTATTGCCGACAAGGATATCCAGACCACGCAAATCAGCATGAACCAGCAGTTCGATTACCGCGATGGCCAGCAGGTTTTCAAAGGATATCAGGCATCCAACATGGTCAACGCCAAGTTGCGCGATCTGAAAAAGCTCGGCGCGTTTCTAGATGCGCTGGCGGTGGATGGCGCGACCAATTTTAACGGTCCGACCTTTGGAATAGATGACGACAGCAAATATCGCGAAATGGCCCGCGACAAGGTGTGGGCAACGGCAATGGGCCGGGCCAAATCCATGGCGAAAAAGGCAGGATATACCAATGTGCGTGTTTTGCGTGTTGAAGAAACCGATGGCCAAAATGGCGGCTATCAGCCCATGCCGATGATAGCACGCACGATGGATGCTTCGGAAAAGTCGACCCCGATTGCACCGGGCGAACTGAGCGTCGGGGCGACGGTTTCCTTCACTTTTGAAATGGTGAAGTAAAGCGAAGTCCGTGAGCGAACTTTACCGTCGCGCCCCTCACCAACTCCGCCTAGGCCTGACGGCCAAGGCTCCGTATCCTCTCCCCTGAAGGGGAGAGGGGGAGTTCGGGCGCTGCTTCACGGAAGGCAAGGGGACTGTCCCCAACGGTTCCAAAGCCCACCAAACCACCCCATCAACCCTAACAAAAGGTTGATGCCCCATTCAGATTGTGTTCAAGGCGGTTTGCTAAACGAGTGCTATGTTGAACCGAAAGAAAATCCTGTCTTTGGCTATGTTGGCCGCTATCGCCGTATCGCTGCCTGCCGACGCGCGGCGCGGTGAACAGGATGATGCGCGGCAAGATTGGCAGCAAGGGAAAGTCAAATCCTTGCGCGAAATCGAAGGCAGCGTTGTTCCTCGTATGCGCGGTATGCAATATCTGGGGCCTGAATATGATCCTTCGGCGCAGGTATATCGCCTGAAATTCATCAACAAAGATCGCGTTATATTTGTCGATGTGGATGGCAAAACCGGCGGTATCTTGCGTCAACGTTGATAGGATTTTGCGCGCGGCGGCGAATCTGCTAGCCCATTTCCAACATTATTTAGGCATTTGAAGGGGACAGCATGCGTATCCTTATTGTGGAAGACGAACCAACATTAGGCCAGCAGTTGAAATCGACGCTGGAAGGTGCGGGTTATGCCGTGGACCTGTCGGTCGATGGCGAGGACGGCCATTATATGGGCTCGACCGAGAATTACGACGCCGTCATTCTCGATCTGGGTCTTCCCGAAATTGACGGCCTGACCGTGCTGGACCGTTGGCGCAAGGAGGGACGCAAATTTCCCGTTCTTGTCCTGACCGCGCGGGATAGCTGGTCGGACAAGGTTGCCGGCCTTGATGCGGGCGCCGATGATTATCTGGCAAAACCCTTTCAGACCGAAGAATTGATTGCACGGCTGCGCGCGCTTATTCGCCGTGCTTCGGGCAACGCGTCTTCGGAACTGAACGTCGGCGATGTGCGTCTGGATACCCGGTCGGGTCGGGTCACTCTGGATGGCCAGCCGGTAAAGCTGACCGCGCAGGAATATAAGCTATTATCCTATCTGATGCACCATAAGGGCAAGGTCGTGTCCCGCACCGAGTTGATCGAACATATTTACGATCAGGATTTCGACCGCGATTCCAACACGATCGAAGTGTTTGTGACCCGTATCCGCAAGAAACTGGGGCAAGACGTTATTTCGACAATCCGTGGCCTAGGTTATAGCCTAGAGGAACCGGTCAGCTGAATCCGCCTGCCGTCATAAACACGGCGGTGAGCGCCCCGTCTTGGCGGAGCCAGTTTCAAAGCACGGGTTCGCTTACCCGCCGCATGATCCTGACGGCGGCGGCGTGGATTACGATATTGCTGATTGGCGGCGGCGCGGCACTTGACCGTGTGCTGACCAGTTCGGTCGAACAGAACTTCGACAATCAGCTCGAATATGTTCTGACCGCCATGATTGCGTCGGCAGAGATTGGCCCCGATGGCGAAATAAGGATGAACAGGCCCTTGGGCGACCAGCGTTTTCTGGAGCCTAATAGCGGTCTTTATTGGCAGATAACAGGACCTGGCGCGATGCCGTTTCCGTCGCGATCTTTATGGGACCGTGCCTTAAAATCACCGGCAGGACATAATGACCAGGCTGTCCATTTTCGTGATAGCAACGAATTTCGGGATGAACCGTTGCGTATTGCCGAACGCAATATCAAGCTGCCGGATTCCGACATAAGCTGGACCTTCATGGTGGCGCAAAGCCGCGATAGTCTAGATGGACAGATTCAGGAACTGCGGTCCGTTCTAGTCATAAGTTTTCTGCTTTTGGCGTTGGGGCTTATCATATTGGCCGCGTTGCAGACATTTTACGGGCTATGGCCACTGCGTGCTGTAAGGCAGGCAATCGCCCAAATGCGGAGCGGTCGCGAAAGTCGTGTTACCGATGCTTTGCCCGATGAGGTGATGCCGATGGTCAATGAACTCAACGCATTACTTGACCATAATGAGAAGCAGGCTGAAGAGTCGCGGCGTCATGCGGGCAATCTCGCCCATGCGCTAAAGACTCCTTTGACGGTCATTATGAACAGCGCGACCGCGCAGGCGTCGGACCTTTCTGAAACCGTCATCCGCGAAGCTACCACCATGCGGCGGCAGGTGGACCACCATCTCGCACGCGCACGTGCCGTCGGACGTCGCGGCCACAGCCACAGCCGCGCGCAAGTGTGGGACAGCCTTGAATCGGTTGAACGTGCAGTGAGCCGTTTGTATAGCCATGTAAGGCTGGACATGGCGGGCGATAATACCCTCGCGGCGCGTGTGGAACGGCAGGATCTGGACGAAATGCTCGGCAACCTGATCGAAAATGCGGCGAAATATGGCGGCGGCAGTGTCTTTGTAACGGTCGAAGATGCAGGCGATTTTGTCGAATTGCTGGTTGAAGATGATGGCCGCGGAATTCCCGAAGGCGAACGCGAACGCCTGTTCGACCGCGGCGCACGGCTGGATACCGGCAAACCCGGAACCGGCCTCGGCCTCGCGATTGTGCGCGATGTCGTGGAAATCTACGGCGGCTCGGTCAAATTGGAAGAGAGCGAAGATCTTGGCGGGTTGCTCGTGCGGCTAAGGCTGCCGAAAGCGAACGTTTAGAAGCACGTCACCTGAAATTGTCCGCGTAAGCCTGAATTTTCAAAGTCTTTGTCGGCGACGGGATCAACGTCGCGTTTATGCCCTTTTTTGCGGCATATGCGCGGGCTGTTTCCAGCGACGGGAAATTCAATTGTACTTGTGACTGGGTGTCACCAGATCCAGCCCAGCCCATCAACGGGTCTGCTTTGCGTTGTTCGGCCGGAGTATATTCCAGCACCCATTCATCGATCCGCGCTTTACCTGATTGCATGGCGTTTTTGCTGCGTTGATAGATTCGTGCGGACATCGGCAATTCCTGATTGAAATTATGAAGTCGCCTTGCGCCAAAAATGGCGGATTCGTCAAGCGCTGCGTGCTTGGGCTTTCTTTGTCTTCAGGCTGGCCACGCTTTCCCATGGGGCATCGGGCCAATTATGTTTGGGATAGCGGCCGCGCATTTCCTTGGCGACGTCGCGCCAACTGCCGCGCCAGAATTCCGGCAGGTTGCGGGTCGTCTGGATCGGGCGGCCTGCGGGAGATGTCAGGCTCAGTACCAGCGGCAGGCGTTCGATGCCGATGCAGGGATGTTCGTCCAGCCCGAACAGCGCCTGCACTCTCAGTTCCACCGTCGGTCCGGCCTCGGCGGCATAGTCGACCGGATGGGTGGTACCGGCGGGGCTGGTGAAATATGCCGGGGCGAGCCGTTCCACCAGTTGTTTGCTGTCCCAGCCGAGCAGATGGTCGAGTACGTCGGAAAGCGCCTGTTTCGAAATATCCCGCAACCGCGCCGCGCCGTTCAGGCATTGGGGGAGCCACTCGTCGAGAGTTTCCAGCAAGCGGGCGTCTGACAGCGCGTCGTGTCCGGCAAAGGCCGCCCGCGCGCGCAACGCCATGGCGGCATCGGACCAAGGCAGCGCGGCTATGCCACATTGGCGAACCGCCGACAGCAACGCGTCAGCCAGCACCGCTTGGTCGGCCTTGGCGACGGTCGCTTCGCGCAGCACAATCGCGCCGAGCCTTTGCCGTTGCCGGATCTCGACGCGGTCGTTGGCGGCATCGTAGCGGGTTTCGGTCTTAGTTTCCAAACGATCTGAGAACAGATTGAGCACTTCGGCCTCGGTCAAGGCCGCGGCGGAAAGGATACGCGCGCCGGACGCTGCGCCTTGCAGGTCGGCGACGGCGAGCCATTCTGCCTGTGCCAACGGCGAAAGCGGGTCGAGCCGCAGACCACGGCCCAGCGCGCTGATCCAGTTTTCGCCCTTGGC
>NZ_JBGSRI010000034.1:0-14527 GCF_041737645.1 Sphingorhabdus sp. | reverse complement strand
CGCGCCTTCCGAATAAGCAGGCTGGCCAATAGGGCTGCCATGTCGGCTTGATACGGACTCAACAAAGGAGACCAAAATGCCCAAGCTCAAGACCAAGAGCGGTGTGAAGAAACGCTTCAAACTCACCGCAACCGGCAAGATTAAACATGGCGTCGTTGGAAAACGGCACCGTTTGAGCAGCCATAATGCAAAATATATCCGCCAGAACCGTGGCACCAGCGTGATCTCTGATCCCGATGCCAAGACAATCAAGAAATGGGCGCCCTACGGTCTTTAAGACCGGCGATCATTTGTACGAAAGGATATAGATTATGGCACGCGTCAAACGTGGTGTGACCACCAAAGCCAAGCATAAAAGAATTTTGGAACAGGCGAAGGGCTATTATGGCCGTCGCAAAAATACGATCCGCGTCGCGCGGCAGGCTGTCGAAAAAGCAGGCCAGTACGCTTATCGTGACCGCAAGGTAAACAAGCGCAATTTCCGCGCCTTGTGGATCCAGCGCATCAACGCCGCTGTTCGTGCCGAAGGCATGACTTATGGCGTATTCATGCACGGCATCAAACTGGCCGGTATTGAACTGGACCGCAAAGTTATGGCCGACCTCGCGATGAACGAAGCAGCAATGTTTAGCACTATCATCGCGCAATCGAAGGCAGCGTTGGCTAAAGCAGCTTAAACCAGCTTAGAATAATGCGCAAAAGGGCGTGGGCGGCACTTGCCGTTCGCGCCCTTTTGCTTATGCAGGCAAACCGAGATGACCGACACAGCAACTTTACAAAATGATTTGATCGCCGCAATCGATGCCGCCGACTCTGCCGAAGCGCTGGAGGTTGTCCGCATTTCGGCACTCGGCAAGCAGGGCAGCGTTTCGGCTCTGCTCAAAACCATGGGGGGCATGTCGCCCGAAGAGCGGCAGGTGCAGGGTCCGATCATCAATGGCTTGCGTGAAACCGTCTCGAACGCTCTTGCCTCCAAAAAAGTCGCGCTTGAAACTGCGGCATTGGACGCACGGTTATCAACCGAACGTGTTGATATGACCCTTCCCGCCCCGTCCAGACCGCAAGGATCGGTGCATCCGGTCTCCCAAGTCATGGACGAGCTAGCCGAAATTTTCGCCGACATGGGTTTTGCTGTCGCCGAAGGGCCGGAAATCGAGGATGACTGGCACAATTTCACTGCGCTCAATATTCCGGAAACCCATCCGGCCCGCGCGATGCATGACACATTTTACTTTCCGGCCGATTCCAATGATGTCGCCAAATTGCTGCGTACCCATACCTCGCCGGTGCAAATTCGTACCATGACGTCACAGGAACCACCGATTCGCATCATCGCGCCCGGACGGGTCTATCGCAGCGACAGCGACGCAACACACACGCCGATGTTTCACCAGGTCGAAGGACTGGTTATCGACAAGGGGATACATCTTGGTCACCTCAAATGGACGCTTGAGACCTTTCTGAAAGCCTTTTTCGAACGCGACGATCTGACGATCCGTTTGCGGCCCAGCTATTTCCCGTTCACCGAGCCTTCGGCCGAAGTCGATGTCAGCTTTTCGGTTGAAAACGGCAAGCGCATCCTTGGCGGGACCGGCGGATGGATGGAGCTACTCGGCTCCGGCATGGTCCACCCCAAAGTAATCTCGGCCTGCGGTCTTGATCCAGACGTGTATCAGGGCTTTGCCTTCGGCGTTGGCGTCGACAGGCTAGCGATGTTGAAATATGGCATGGATGATCTGCGCGCCTTTTTCGATGGCGACCTGCGCTGGTTGAAGCATTATGGATTTGGCGCTCTGGATGTACCCACCTTGAGCGGAGGAGTATCAGCATGAAATTCTCGCTGAGCTGGCTCAAGGAGCATCTGGATACCGATGCCGATGCCCAAACTGTTTCCGATATGCTGAACCGTATCGGGCACGAGGTGGAAAGCATCGACAATCGGGCAGAAAAGCTATCCGCATTCCGTATTGCGAAGGTCCTGACCGCAGCCCCGCATCCTCAGGCGGACAAGCTGCAAATACTGACGGTCGATTCCGGCGGCGACGCACTGCAAGTGGTGTGTGGCGCACCCAATGCACGGGCCGGAATGCTCGGCGTATTCGGACCTGCGGGCGCCACCGTGCCCGCCAATGGCATGGTGTTGAAAGTGGCCGCCATCCGCGGCGTTGAATCCAACGGCATGATGTGTTCGATTGCAGAACTGGAACTGGGCGATGATCATGATGGCATCATAGAGCTGCCGGACGACGCCCCTGTCGGACAAGTATACGCCCAATGGGCGGGTCTGGACGATCCCGTGATCGATGTCAGCATTACCCCCAATCGCCAGGATTGCATGGGTGTGCGTGGAATTGCGCGCGATCTGGCCGCGGCAGGCTTGGGCAAGCTGCGTCCGCTGCACGCGGTGTACCGCTTCGACTCGCTTGCACCGGTTACCGGCGACGGTCCTGCCCCGGATGTTGCCACGCACGATCCTGACGGCTGCCCGGCCTTTTATGCACAAGCCGTTTCGGGTGTCGTGAACGGACCCGCCCCGCAATGGATGCGCGACCGATTGCACGCCATCGGCCAGAAACCGATTTCGGCACTGGTCGACGTTACCAATTTCATCTCGATCGATCTTGGCCGCCCGCTGCACGTCTATGACCGTGCGAAACTGTCCGGACCACTTGTCGCACGTTTGGCGACGGATGGCGAAGAAGTGTTGGCATTGAATGGCAAGACCTACACGCTGGATAGCAGCATGACGGTGATTGCCGACGATAGCATGGTCCACGATATCGGCGGTATCATGGGCGGCGAACATTCAGGCGTATCCGAAAGCACTGCCGATGTGCTCATCGAATGTGCCTATTTCACCCCTGAACATATCGCACGCACCGGACAGAAGCTAACTCTGACCAGTGACGCACGGCAACGATTTGAACGGGGAGTCGACCCCGCATTCCTGGACGATGGCCTTGCAATCGCGACAAATTTGGTGCTCGCCATTTGCGGCGGACAGTCCAGCGTGATTACCCGCGCTGGGTCACCGCCAGTTGCGCCGCGCAACATTTCCTATGACCCGCAACACTGTCTGCGCCTTGGCGGTGTTTCCGTCGCGCTGGACGATCAGCGCAACATTCTGGAAAGGCTGGGCTTTCTAGTGACGTCAGACTGGCAAGTCACGCCGCCTAGCTGGCGTCGTGATATCGAGGGGTCTGCAGACATCGTCGAAGAAGTGGTCCGCATGGTCGGGTTGGACAATGTACCTTCGACCCCGTTACCCCGCGACGAAGGGGTAGCCAAGCAAACGGCGACGCCGCTGCAAAAGATTGAACGCAAGGTTCGCAGGACAGCGGCTGCGCGCGGGCTGAATGAAGCGATCAATTGGTCGTTCCTGCCCGAAAAAGAGGCTGCGGCCTTTGGTGGTGGCCATTGGTCGCTGGCCAATCCGATCAGCGAAGATATGAAAGTCATGCGGCCATCCTTGCTGCCTGGGCTATTGTCGGCGGCGCAACGCAATATGAATCGCGGCGCGTCATCTGTCGGTCTGTTCGAGATCGGCCGACGGTATTTGGCGGACAGCGAAAAACTGACCGCCGCCTTTGTGTTAGCGGGTGACAGGGCCCAGCGCGACTGGGCCAGCGGAAAGGCGGCGAAGTTTGACGCATTTGATGCCAAGGCCGAGGTTCAGGCGCTGTTGTCGGCAGCGGGTGTTGCTGTCGAAACGCTGATGGTCATGGGTGAAGCCGGGGCGCATTATCACCCCGGCCAGTCGGCAACATTGCGGATGGGGCCAAAGAACATTCTGGCAGCATTCGGTGCACTGCACCCTGTGACGGCCAAAGCCTTTGATCTGGACGGACCAGTGATGGCAGCGGAAATTTTTCTGGATGCCATACCTGTCAAAAAATCCACCGGGTTCATGCGCGCCGCCTTTACACCACCGGCATTGCAGGCGGTAACGCGCGACTTTGCATTTCTGGTGGCGGAGGATGTTGCTAGCGGAGATCTGGTTCGCGCCATCAAGGGATGCGATAAGGACAATATCGTTGCTGTCCGGCTATTCGACCTGTTTGCCGGTCAAGGTGTTGCAGAGGGTCAGAAATCACTGGCCGTAGAAGTGACGTTGCAGCCCTTGGAAAAAAGCTACGGCGATGAAGAGCTGAAAGCCATATCCGACCGCGTCATTGCGGCTGCGGCCAAGCTGGGCGGCGTTTTACGCGGATAAAAAAAGGGCCGGAGCGTAACGCCCGGCCCTCTTTTTTCGGTCCCGAAATCCAGATCAGAATTTGAAGCCAGCAGTGATGAACACTTGGCGCGGATTCCCGTAAAATGCGGTTACGATGCCTTCACGGCCGAGCGACGGGATGACGTTGCCGGTTGTCGCGTTACGCAATGGCGTACCATCCGGGGCGACCTGCAGGAACTGGTAACCTGAAGTGATATATTCCTTGTCCAGAATATTCTTGCCATGCAGGCCGACGCTGAAACGGTCGTCATCGCTCGACCAGGTCAAGCTTGCGTCCAGCAAGCCATAGCTTTTTTGGTCGAGGAACGGGCTGGGTACTTCAAACTGGTTGGTCTTGCTGCGATAGCTATAGGTGGACGACGCGTTGAATGCCCCCAGCTCGACACCCAGCGTTCCCGAAATTGTCCACTTCGGGGTGTTTTGAATTCGGCGCAAGTTTGACACATCGACATCGTTCACGATGAAGCGGTCATATTGCCCGTCTATATAGCCGATAGTACCCGCAAATGTGATCGCCGATCCATCGCCTGCGAAACCATCAGCAAAGCGTGAGAAGGATTCAAACTCGACGCCCTTGAATGTCGCCTTGGCCGCATTGGTGGTTACCCCGGCAAAGCTCTCGAATATCCCGTCGCCATTGGTATCAACACCAACCGATCCCGGAATCTGCACATTTTTATAGTCGCCATAAAAGCCGGTTATGGCAATGCGGGCGCCGTCAAAGCTGCCCTTCCAGCCCAGTTCATAGCTATCGACGGTTTCCGGATCGAACAGGAAGAAATCGTAGATTTCCTGATAGCTGCGGACCCCGTTACGGTCGGTATCGGGCGCGATGCGGGAGTCGCCGCGGGGGTCAAAACCACCGCCCTTGAACCCTTGCGCGTAGCTTGCGTAAAATAGATGGTCGCTATTCGGTTTGAAGCTGAGCGAGGCGCGTGGATTGAAATCGCTAAACTTCGCGGAACCGTTGAAATCCGTTACGGTTGCGATCGGAATGGCCGTTCCGCCAAAGATCGGGGAGCTGCCGCCAATCTTTGTCTGGCGCAATATGCGTGAACTTCGCTCGTCGCTTGTATAGCGCCCGCCGACCGATGCGGCGAACTGGTCACTGAAATCAAAAGTGAAATCGCCGAAAACCGACCATGTCTTGGTTTTCACTTCACCTTCGGTAAAGGCGTTGAGGCCGGGTAAGCCAAGAAGCGGACCGGTCGTTCCAAGGATTACGTCAAACTGGGTCGAGCTGTCTGCATCAAGATAATAAAAGCCCACCAGACCGTTGAGTCTGTCGCCTTCATAAAGGAGCTGGAATTCCTGACTTACCTGTTCGTTGCGATAAACCGCCGGGACATCGACGTCGACCGATGGCAAAGAGTCAAAATCAATCGGAGTAAAACTGCGGTCCTTGCGCCACGCGCTTATCGACTTGAGCGTCAGATTTTCTGAAAGATTGATTTCCGCATTGATGGCCAAGCCATAGGCCTTCACATCCTGTTTCGGCGTGTTCAAACCAGAACGGGTGTCAAAGACATCGTTCAACACAGGCGCAGCGGTTAATAGGCTGGTAATGAGGCGGTGGCCATTGCGCGCATCTGACTTGTCGCGCGAATAGTCACCCGAAACGCGGATGAACACCGGTTCACCATAGCCGCCCATTTCGACGCTGCCACGCGCTGCCCAGACATCCTTGTTGTAATTTTCTACGCCAGCAAGGTTAAGGTTGTCGCCAAAGCCACCTCGCGAAAGGCGCGCGACGGAACCGCCAATGCGGATAAGGTCGCTGATCGGTGCCGAAGCGGTCAGTACGCCATCAGCCTGGTTAAAGGTGCCATATGTCGCACGCGCCTTCAGGGCAAAATCCTGCGAAAGACGACGGGTGACATATTTGACCGCGCCACCAATTGTGTTGCGTCCATAAAGCGTGCCCTGGGGTCCGCGTAGCACTTCGATACGCTCGACCTCATAGATGTCCAGCACAGCGCCCTGCGGCCGGTTGAGATAGACATCATCGAGATAGATGCCCACCCCGGCTTCAAAGCCCGATACCGGGTCTTGCTGCCCGACACCGCGAATGAAGGCGGTCAGGGTCGAGTTGGTCCCGCGTGAATTTTCAAGCGTTACGTTGGGCGTCGTGTCGCTGATATCTGTGATATCAAGCGCACCAGAAGCTTCCAGTTGCGCGCCCGAATACGCAGTCACGGCCACCGGAACATCTTGCAGGCTTTCTTCACGTCGGCGGGCGGTTACAATGATTTCATCACTGTTGGTTGCGGTTTCACCCGCTTCTTGCGCCAAAACGGGCGCGGCACAGAAAATTCCTGGTGCGGCAATACCGGCCAACAAAACGGTACGAACGAAAGAGATTTTAGGGGATTTCATATGTCACTCTCCTGCAGAAAAAGCGGGTCTTTACCCGTTCTCGAAATCAGCTATAGTGAAAGTTGAACCATGTTTCAACTTTAAGTGAGAGGAAGACTGGAGAATGCCCGCCAATCGTGGCATATCAGCAACAATGACACCTGCCGGCAAAACTCCACGCACCGAACGCGGACGCAAAACCTTGCGCATTTTGCTCGATGCGGCGGCGGCCGAGTTCGGGGAAAAGGGCTTTCACGAAAGTTCGGTGGTTAGCATCACACAACGTGCCGGCGTCGCCCTGGGCAGTTTTTACACCTATTTTGATTCGAAAGATTCGCTGTTTCAGGCTCTGGTCCGCGACATGTCGGCCCGGGTCCGCAATACGGTCGGCCCGGTCATCGCCGCAGAATCGGATCGTCTCGATGGCGAACGCAAGGGGCTCGCCGAATTCCTGCGCTTTGTGCGGCGGCACAAGGAATTATACCGGATTATCGACGAAGCCGAATTCGTCGATCCGCCCAGCTATCGCGCCCATTATGAAAATACCGTGGCAGGTTATGTCGCAAGCCTGAAAGACGCTGCTGAAAAGGGGCAGGTTCGCGCCGATGTCGAGGAAGTACACGCTTGGGCAATTGTGGGCATGAACGTGTTTTTGGGACTGCGCTATGGCGTCATGGGGGAAGACCGCGATGCCAATGAGGTGGCCGATATAGCCGCGGATTTCCTGACCAATGGGCTAAAGCGGTAAAGACTGGCCGCGCTGTTCGGACGGTTACTGGTTCCAATTGCACATAATTCCATCTAAGCGGCGCGCATGACGCTGAACCGCCGCACCTTTGCCATCATTTCGCACCCTGATGCTGGTAAAACCACCCTGACCGAAAAGCTTTTGCTGCAAGGGGGCGCGATCCATCTTGCCGGCGAGGTCAAGGCACGCGGTCAGGCGCGGCGCGCACGTTCGGACTGGATGAAGATCGAACAACAGCGCGGCATTTCGGTAACTTCGTCGGTGATGACCTTCCAAAAGGACGACATTGTTTTCAACCTGCTCGACACGCCGGGGCATGAAGATTTTTCCGAAGATACCTATCGCACGCTGACCGCCGTCGATTCTGCCATCATGGTGATCGATGCGGCCAAGGGGATCGAACCGCAGACCCGCAAACTGTTCGAAGTGTGCCGCTTGCGCTCGGTGCCGATCATCACCTTTGTCAACAAGGTCGACCGCGAAGGCCGCGCCGCATTTGCAACCATCGACGAAGTGGCAGATGCACTGGCGCTCGACGTTTGCCCAATGAACTGGCCCGTAGGAATGGGCGGCGAGTTTGAAGGGCTTTATGATTTCACCAGCGGCCGTTTGAGCCAGCCATCGGGCGACAGCAAAGCCTTTGAAGGCAAAGTCAGCGACCATAAAGGCCTTGACGCCACTAGCCTAGAAGATGTGCTTTCCCCGCAAGGCGTCGCACGTTTACGTGAAGAGGCTGGGCTTGCACAGGCAGGCTATTCCGATTTCGACCTGACCGCATTCCAGAACGGTGATTTGACCCCGGTCTATTTCGGCTCCGCATTGAAAGAGTTCGGGGTCATCGAGCTTATCACCGCCATTGCCGCTTTTGCCCCGCCGCCCCGCCCGCAACCCAGTTCCAAAGGCGTCATCGACCCTTCGGGCAAGGAAGTCACCGGATTCATCTTCAAGGTGCAGGCCAATATGGACCCGCAGCACCGCGACCGGATTGCATTTATGCGGCTTTGTTCGGGGACATTCAAACGCGGCATGAAGCTGACGCCTTCTGGCCTTGGCAAGCCCGTTGCGATCCATTCGCCTATTCTGTTTTTCGCGCAGGACCGGGAAATTGCCGATAGCGCGGAGCCGGGTGACATCATCGGTATTCCGAACCATGGCACATTGCGGGTCGGCGACACTTTGTCCGAGCGTAACGAGGTGCGCTTTACCGGCCTGCCCAATTTTGCCCCGGAAATCCTGCGCCGCGTTGTCCTGCGCGACCCCACCAAGACCAAGCAGTTACGCAAGGCCCTCGACGATTTGAGCGAGGAGGGTGTCATTCAGGTTTTCTATCCGGAAATCGGTTCGAACTGGATCATCGGCGTCGTGGGCCAGTTACAGCTCGATGTGCTGATTTCCCGTCTGGAGGCGGAATATAAGGTCGACGCCTTTCTGGAAGCCGCCCCTTATGACACCGCACGCTGGTTGATCGGGACCGATGCCGACCTGACCCAGTTCGCATCATTCAACGGCGGCAACATGGCCAAGGATCGCGACGGCCATCCGGTGTTTATGGCGCGATCAGCATGGGATGTGGGTTACCAGCAAGAAAAGCACCCCGACCTGAAATTCAGCGCAACCAAGGAACGTTGATTGCCGACTTTGGGGGGTGATTGGAGACAGTCCCCTTACCGCCAGACCGCAACGCCATAAGGTTCAATCTGAAAGCAACCGAGCACAAAAACCGCGCCCTCAGGCGCCGGTGCGTGGGCTGGTTGATCGGCGAGATTGAACGCAAATGTCAGGCCGCCACGGCGGCGTAAGCGCAAGGTCGGCGGCAAAGGCGTGACCGCAATGTCCGCTTCGGCGCACAGACGGACCAGCAGGCTTTTCAAAAAGGCATCGTCGGTCAGCGTCGCGACATAGAAGCTGCGGCCCGATCGGATTGCGGCGGGTGCACCATCTTCGTAAGTGGCAACTATCTCGGCCTCGCCTGCTTCGATCGTTTCGCGCCAGCGGCCGCTCTCAAAAAGTTCGCCCTGATAATGCAGCGCTTCGGTGCAATCCGGCCGCAAGGTTTCGACGGCGATGACTTTTACCGACACAAATTCCCGCAACGGGCCGGGCGGCAGGCCGTCGCTGATCGAGAACTCCTGCGTTTTCGCCCCCGAACGGGGGCCAAAGAGCAACAATCCTTCACTCGCCCGTAAACTTGAAACGGTCGTTTCATCGGGCATGGCCAGTGTCGGAGCGACGATCAGCTTGTAACCATCAAGCGATACTTCTCCTGCTGACAGGATATCGACATCCACGCCCAACGCCCGCAGCGCACCATAATATTGGAAGACCACCGCCGGATAACGGCAACCCGCACCCTGCCGTTCGATATCGTCAACCCATGCCGACGCCGGATCTACCAGTAACGCCACCGGTGCTTTTTCGGACACCTCTGACAGATCGCCCAACAGCGCCATTTCGCGCGCGGCCTGCTCCACCTCGGGCCATGCGGGCGAAGGCAGGTCGTCGGGCCGCAGCAACCCTGCGTGCATCTGCTCCTGTGCAAATGGCACCTGCCGCCAGCGGAAATAGGCCACGCAGGCTGCGCCATGGGCAAAGGCTTGCAGCGTCCAGTGGCGGATCATGCCGGGCGCCGGGCGCGGATTGTGGGGGGCCCAGTTCACCGGACCCGGCTGTTGCTCCATCACCCACCAGGCGCCCTTGGACAATCCGCGCACCGAATCAAAATTCAGCGCAGCAAGATCCGGGTGACCCGTCCGCATGAACGGTTGCCATTCCTCCGCTGGAGCCTTTGCCATCAACTGGTCGGAAAAGCCGAGCGGATAATTGTCGTAGCTTACAAAATCGAGCCCCCGCGTCAGCGCGGCATTGTCTACGCCGGTAGTAGCCGGCGGAATGATATTATGGGTAACCCATTGTCCTTCACCCGCATGCGCGCGGATCGCGGCAATCATGACGTCATGAAAGCGTACCACCTGATCCGAAGCAAAGCGGCGATAGGCGAGTCTGTGCGCGGGATTAGTCTCGCACACTGTGAAAAAGGGCAGCTCAATCTGGTCAAAGCTGTCATATTCCATCGACCAGAATATATTGCCCCATGCCGCATTCATCGCCTCTATCGTGCCATAGCGGCGCGCGCACCATATACGGAATGCGTCCCGTGCCGCAGGCGATGCGCTGAGTGTTGTGTCGTGGCAGCATAGCTCGTTATCGGTCTGCCACCCCGCAACATGCATATGGGTGCCATAGCGTTGCGCCATGGCCGCGCTAATCCGCTCTGCCTGCGCCAGATAGGTCTCACTGGAGAAATCATAATGGCGACGCGATCCGAAACCCCGCTGCTGGCCCGTATGAATGTCGACCGGTAATATATCCGGATATTTTTCGCACAGCCATTTGGGCGGGGTCGCCGTCGGCGTGCCGAGCACGACTTTTAGGCCTGCCACGCCCAGCGTGCCGATCGCGCGATCCATCCATTCCCAAGTGAATTGGCCTTCGCTCTTTTCAATCCGACCCCAGGCGAACTCGCCTATACGCACATAAATAAGACCAAGATCACGCATCCGTTGCGCGTCGCGGGCCCACATTTCTTCGGACCAATGTTCGGGATAATAGCAAACGCCAAGCATGTTGGTCTTGTTACCGGACATTCCGTCCAGAGCAAGAGATACACGGGCGCCTGATTTCAAAAGCGATGGTTAGCCGTTCCCCGGCCGCAAAAGGAATGGTGCTGTGCCACATGGTCGAAGGGAACAGGACCAGGCGACCGGGCAGCATATTTCCGACCCTTTCTTCATGACGATGCTTGGCTATCTCGCCGATGCATTGACCGAGCGCGGCCACGACCTTTTGTTGTCGCGGGTTATTCCAAAAGATCCTGACTGGTTGAACCCTGTGGTCGATTCCGGGCGGGTCGACGGAGTGATTTTGATCTGACAGTCGGATCAGATCGATGTCATTGAAAAAGTTGCAAGTCGCTATCTTCCGCTGGTCGCTTGGGGGGGCAAACCTTCCCTGTACAATCCACTGCTCGGTCGGTTCCGACAACCGCAAGGGTGGGAAAATTGCTACACGGCTGGAAGGTTGCCCCATGGCACTATCGGCGGCCAATCTGGCGGACAAGCTGAGCATCCTGCCGCAGGCGCTGGCAATCTTGTCAATTTGCTATTCCGTCGGGTTGCGGGTGAAAAAACCCACTCTGTTGTGCTGGAACCCAAATTGGTCATTCGCCAATCGAGTTAACGTCAGGGCGTGTCGACCGCCTTCACTATATCCTGCGCCAGCGCAAGGCCGCCTAGCAATCCGGCCCTGTCACCGAGGCCAGGCGATACAATCACTTCATCGGCGCGACCGCGAAAATAGCCGCCGCCCAGTTCACCCGCTTTGGCGCGGATCCGGCTCAGCAAGCCTGATGTGCCAGTCA
Source organism: Sphingorhabdus sp. (assembly GCF_041737645.1). Lineage (GTDB taxonomy): Bacteria > Pseudomonadota > Alphaproteobacteria > Sphingomonadales > Sphingomonadaceae > Sphingorhabdus_B. Next base: position 2,773 of record NZ_JBGSRI010000034.1, on the reverse strand, counting down.
CACCGCCACCCAATATGATACAACCGGGTTCCATGATCGATTGCAAAGTCACCACCATCTGCGCCAGATACCAGGAAATAATATCGTGAGCGGGGTGATCGAACGGCAAGTCGGATAATGACACGCCCCAGCGGGCTTTGATGGCCGGACCACTTGCAAGACCTTCAAGGCAATCGCCATGAAAGGAGCATATGCCCGGAAAATCCATATCTTTGGGATGGCGCGGTAACCGGATATGGCCCATTTCAGGATGTGATAGGCCGTATAACGGCTTGCCATCGATAATCGCACCGCCGCCAATGCCTGTGCCAATGGTCACATAAACGCAAACCGTCTTACCCCGGCCCGCACCCCAACGGGATTCCGCAATCGCGGCACCATTTACATCCGTGTCAAATCCAACAGGTAAGCCAAGCTCGCGCCCGATTTGCGCGCCAAAATCCGTATCGCTCCATCCTTTTTTGGTTGTGGCGGTGATATGGCCCCAATTGGCCGCCTGACGGTCCAGTTCGAGGGGGCCGAAACTTGCAATGCCGATTGCGGCCAAGGGTCCGTGACGGACTTGCGCGTCTTTTAACCATTGCAGTGTTGCACCTATCGTCTCTCTTGGCGTTCTTGTTTCGAATTGTATCGTTTCACGAATGTCATCGGGCGCCGCCGCAATTCCTACGACAAATTTTGTCCCGCCTGCCTCGACACATCCATAAAGCCGCTCACTCATGCAAGGCCCAGTACACGCGTATTGTTTCCTTCAATCTCGATTTTTACCACCGGGGCAATTGTGCCCCCGAACTGATCACGCTGCAACCGGGGTTCTGCAAAAACATCGCGGCCATTGAGGCCCCAATGATCGACAAAGCTAAGCACTCCAAACGTATCAAGCACTTGCCAGCGATGCGTCTGACGCGGTTCGGGCACCGGGTTAGCAAGGACAAGGCCCGCGCCGTTCAATTTCACATAAGGCCCGGTTAGCGAAGGCGCGACCATGTCGCAAAGCCCGCTCGGTCCCTTGGGGCCATGGGGGCAAAAGCCGTAACCCGTCTTCGCACAGTCCGGAAAAAGCGACCGCGAAACCAACGACACCATCGTGACTGGAGGTCGATCCAGCTTGCGACCCGGTAAATAATATATAGAACTTTCCTTCGGCAGGGTCGCAAAACCAATAAGGGTCACGAAACCCATCGATATTGCCGGGCACGCCTCGATCTACCCGCTGATCAACTTTTACTATATGTTCCGTAGTCCAGCGTGAAAGCTGCCTGTCGTGCTCCTGATACACAAATTGTGCTGAAATCGGCATCTTGTGCCGCTGCCCCCTCTCTTCTGTGCCGTCCCTATCGCACCTCCGGGAAAAACATAACAATCCCTTGCATAAATAACCGTCAGCGAAATTTCCGGGCCATAATTGGCCTTTTTTGCCATGATATCGCCATGAGTGTTGCTTATCTGGAGCTGGAGAACCGTTTAAGCGAAAATATTGAAATGACGAATATGACCTTCACCACGACCGGAACCGCGGGCGATACCACTTCCGGTAATGATGTAGCCGCACGCGCGGACCGGCTGAAAAACATAGCCGATGACAAAGCGATGCTGCGCGCTGTGACAGAACTTACCCGGGATTTGGGGACTGCGAATCCGAGAATTTTCTGGTCAGATTTCCTGTTTTCGGCCTTTGTTGGATATGCAGGGCTTGCCGTAGCGATTTTGGCCAGTCCGCTTTGGCTGAAATTGGGAGCAGGTTTCATTTCGGTTCTGGCACTCTACCGTGCCGGGGGTTTTATCCATGAAGTGTCCCATATGAAACATTCGTCAGTTCCGGGATTCCGTTTTGGATTTAACGCCGTGATCGGTGTGCCGCTATTGGTACCTTCTTATATGTATGAAGGGGTCCACAATCTCCACCATGCCCGCACGCGTTACGGAACGAATCAAGACCCCGAATATCTCCCTCTGGCCCTAATGAAGCCTTGGACTCTGCCGGTTTTCATTCTCTTGTCTATCCTCGCACCCTTTGCTCTGTTGTTTCGCAACGCCGTGCTGGCGCCACTGTCGCTTTTCATCCCGCCGCTTCGCAAGCGGGTGGTGGAACAGTACTCTGGCCTTGTCATCAACCCTGAATTTCGCCGCCGGCCAGCCGAAGGCGAAGCGCGACGCAACTGGATTTGGCAGGAAACCGCAGCCAGCCTGTGGGCTATCGCCTTGCTGGCAGGTGTATTGACAGGTTTTATCCCGCTCGACGCTTTTGTGATATTCCTCATCATCGTGTCCGCCGTTGCCGTGCTGAACCAGATTCGCACATTGGTCGCCCATTTGTGGGAAAATGATGGCGAACCATTGAGCGTCACGGCGCAATTCCTAGATAGCGTCAACGTCCCGCCGCCCGCAATTCTTCCGGCGCTCTGGGCTCCTGTTGGTCTGCGATATCACGCATTACACCACCTGTTACCCAGCGTACCCTATCATGCACTGGGCGAAGCGCACCGCCGCCTCAGCGCCGAACTCGCGCCGGATTCCGCTTACCACCGCGCCAATTATAAAGGCCTGCCCGGCCTCGCCTATCGTTTGGCCAAAAGCACAGTGTTGCGCGGGGCCTGAACGGCCTTTTCATTCGGAAAATCTTTGGAAAATCTGGAGCGGGTGAAGGGATCATAACAAATACCTAGAAATAAACAACATTTTTTGCTACTATTGCCCACACAGAACCTACACAGCTACGGCGATTCAACGACTTAGGGCCGCAATCTGCACAGATTCTGCACAGTGAGGCAAG
>NZ_JBGSRI010000028.1:0-8151 GCF_041737645.1 Sphingorhabdus sp. | reverse complement strand
GTCGTCGCGCTGACGGCGAATCTCGGTGATCTCAACTGCCCCGTGCGCTTCGGCGAGCGAGCGGAATGCCGCCCCCGCCTCAATGGCCTGCAACTGCTCGGGATCGCCGACAAGCACGACCTTCGCGCCAGCATCCCGTGCCGCCGACAGCACCCGCTCCATCTGGCGTGTTCCTGTCAGACCTGCCTCGTCGATGACAAGCACATCGCGTTCGCTCAATTGCTCACGGCCATGTTTCCATTGATATTCCAAGCTGGCAATCGTCCGCGACGCGATGCCAGACCCCGCTTCGAGATTTTCAGCGGCAATACCCGAGAGCGATGCCCCGCGCACATTATAGCCCTCACGTTCCCAAGCATCACGCGCAACGCCAAGCATCGCCGACTTGCCACTTCCGGCATACCCGACGACTGACGCAAGATCGCGCTCGCCGGTGACATGATCGAACGCATCTCGCTGCTCGCCCGACAAGACCAGCCCGCGCTCTGCTGCGCCATCAAGCGCAGCATGGCGGTTACGATCCTCAACCCCGTGCCGCTCGCTGGTCGCCAGCATCGACGCGGACAGGCCAAGCCGCTCCTCTACCGCGATCATATCACGGCTGGTGAACCGCTCCTGATCCTTCCCGTCCTTGCCCAATGCAACAAGCTCGGGGGAGCCGCGCATAGAAGCCATGACGGAATCAAACTGATCCTTGCCGTCGCTATGCCGGAACGCGAACTGGGCAAGATCGCGCATCGTGAACGTAGCTTGCGAATGCGTAATAGCGCTGAGCGCAATCGCGGGATCGGCAATGATCTTGTCGCCATTCTCGCAGGCGATCCGCACATGATCGTCGGCGCGTTCGGCATCCTCGCCGTGCATCGCGCGCCGTGATCCCGCTGCACCAATCTTGTGCTGCGGTTCTAGCGGGATGCCTTGGGCTTCCAATGTCCGGTGATCGACCCGCGCATCAAGGCCTAGCTCGTCCATGCTGGTGTTGACATGATCGGCCCAGCTCACGCGCCATTCCTGCAACAGCTCCTTGCTGTTCCAGTCGCGCTCCTTCTGACCAAAGCCGTCGGGGCCGACTTCGCGCATCGACAGCATGACGTGGGCATGGGGTTTGGGACTGCCATCGGCGGCCTTATCCCAATGCACATTAAGATCGGCAATCATGCCGCGCGCCACAAACTCGCGAGCGACAAAATCGCGCGCCAGCGCGATGCCGTCAGCCTCGTTCATCTCTCGTGGAATCGCAAACTCGACATCGCGCGCAAGCTGCGCGTCCTTGCGAACCTCGCCCGCCTCGACGGCGTTCCAAAGTGTCTCGCGGTCTGCCAGCCGCTCCGGCGCACCTTGCGGCAACATGATCTCGGAATGCACGACACCGGCCTTGTTGGTAAAGTCATGATCGCGGCCAAGCCGGTCGTCGATTAGCCGTTCGGCGGCGCGATAGGCAGCCGATGCAACCGCGCTCGAACCATTGGCGCGGCTGACGACTTTGGCAGAGAAATGGTAGATCGCCATAACACTGCGGAGTCTCTCACTTTCAAGCAACGTTGGCAACAACGTATAAGCGCGCACTCAAAACTGTCTTCGCCATTTTTGGCGTGACTTGCTTCTCTATGTGAATGACGATGTTGTCTGAAACGCAATTTGCGGATACGCTAGCGTTCTAAATGCAAGTAATCGGAGAAACGCAATGCGTAAAGTCCGGGATTATGATGCTGAATTAAAAGCCCTGAGCGACAAGGCGCGGCTGATTAAAGCCCGCAAAGTCGAGCAGCTTGGCGCGCTCGTCGTAGCGACCGGTGCCGACGCACTTGACCTTGAGGTAATCGCTGGGATGCTCCGCCACGGCGTTATCGAAGCCAAGCAAGAATCCGTAAAGGAGAACTGGCGCGCAGACGGTGCCACCTTTCTCAAGGGGCGCGGGCGCAAAAATAATGAAGCTGTTGAAGGCGACTGAACAGGCGCTGGTAAAGAACGCGGCGGCGCGACGGCGGGCTGAATCAGGCCAGCGCCGCCACGATACAAGGGAGTGGGTGGTGGAACGACGGGAACGAACAAGGCATCTGATTGAACTGGGCGGTCTCGTCCAGAAATCGGGTCTGGTCGAACTCTCGGGTGACGACCGTGCCACCCTTTACGGCGCGATGCTCGATCTTGCTGGCCGCGCCGGGGATGATGATGCGCTGGCGCTTTGGAAGCGGCGGGGCAAGCGAGCCTTTGATGCCGAAGCCGAAGCAGCGGACGGGGAGGATTGATCGGTGCAGGGTCGGCTTCTCGGCTGTGCGTTGCTGCTCTTCGTCGGGGTGCTTCTTGTCGCATGGTGGCTGCCAAAGACTCACACGGCATTCTGGCTCATTTTGATTGGTGGCCTCGCGGCGTGGATCGGTGGCATCTACCTCAAGGTCAGGTTCCCTCCTCCTGACGATACACTTGGCTCGGCGCAGTTCGGATCGCGCGCCGATGTGAACGCGCTGGCCAAGAACAAAGGCGATCTGCTGATCGGGCGCGATACCTTTGGCCGGTTGCTTCGGTATGACGGCCCTGCCCATCTTATCACCATTGCCCCGACACGCTCGGGCAAGGGGGTTGGCACGATCATTCCCAATCTGCTCACTGCCAAACGGTCGGTTGTCTGTATTGACCCCAAGGGCGAGAACGCTCGCGTGACCATACGCCAGCGCGAGGCGTTCGGGCCGGTTCATTGCCTCGACCCGTTCGGTATCACGGGACGACCAACGGCGCGTTACAACCCGCTTGACCATCTAGATGCCGACAGCATCGACCTTGCCGAAGATGCGATGACGCTCGCCGATGCGCTGGTGTTCGATGAAAATGAAACCGAAGCGCATTGGAACGAGGAGGCCAAAGCCCTGATCTCGGGCATCATCCTCTACGTCGTCTGCCACGATGATGCCGCGCACCGCAATCTGACCAGCGTTCGGGATTATCTGACGCTGGCCCCTGACGACTTCACCGCGCTGCTGACGGTGATGCAGGCAAGCGACGGCGCTGGCGGATTGATCGCGCGCGCCGCAAATCGCTACCTCAGCAAATCGCACCGCGAAGCGGCGGGCGTGTTGTCGGGCGCGCAACGCCACACACATTTTCTCGACAGCCCGCGCATAGCCCAGGTCGTCAATGGGTCCGATTTTGCCTTTGCCGATCTCAAGGACAGCATGGCGACGGTGTTCCTGATCTTGCCCCCTGACCGGCTCGATACCTATTCGCGCTGGCTCCGCCTGTTGGTAGCGCAAGCTATAGGCGAAATGGCGCGGTCGTCCGCCAAGCCGCTGCGCCCGGTGCTGTTCCTACTCGATGAGTTCGCCGCGCTCGGGCGGCTGCAACCTATCGAGCGCGCGATGGGGCTGATGGCCGGATACGGGCTGCAACTCTGGCCGATCTTGCAGGACATTCACCAGTTGCGCAGCCTCTATGGGAAGAACGCCGGGACGTTCCTTTCCAATGCCGGTGTCCTCCAAGCCTTCGGGGTCAATGATTATGACACCGCCGATATGCTGTCGAAAACGATAGGTCGTGAAACCATCACCTATGAAACCGGCGGACAGAGCGAACAGGACGTGATGGTCAAAGACCCCGAACGATCCTTGAGCAAAACCGAGCACCTCGCCACCCGCAATCTGATGGACCCGAACGAAATTATGAAGCTCGCCCCTGATACGCTGCTGCTGATGCGGGTCGGCGAGAATCCGTTGATCGTGAAAAAATTACAATATTACACGGACAAGGAATTTGCGGGGATGTTTGATGTGACTTGAAAAGATTGGCAGCTACCGACAACTTTGGCGACATTCTAACCTGCTTGCGACTTCGCCAAAAGCGGCCATATATTCGCATGATGGTTATGATCGAAACATCCCGCCTGTTGATGCGTCCACCGGTCGAAGCGGATTTCGACGCGTGGGCCAACTTCGACGCTGACGAAAATGCCACTCGCTTTTTCGGTGGCCCTAAAAGTCGAGCGGCGGCTTGGGAGATGTTTGCGACAGCCGCAGGCATGTGGGCTCTCCGAGGTTGCGGTCTATTCAGCGTTTTTACGAAACAGTCTGAGACATGGGTCGGGCGTGTTGGACCGTGGAAACCTGAGGGCGCCACAAGTGAAATTGGTTATGCGATTTTGCCAACGTGTTGGGGCCAAGGCTTTGCGACCGAGGCGGCAGAAGCTGCTATCGATTGGACGCTAATCAATCTTCAGTGGGACCAGATCAACCACTGCATTGATGCTGATAACAGCGCCTCTATCGCCGTTGCGGAGCGGCTTGGCAGCAAATGGTTACGTTCAGCTGAGGACGCCACAGGAAAGCTTACCCAAGTCTATGGGCAAAGTGCCCGCGAATGGATGGTGCGGTCGCGCACGCCGTGATGCTGCTGCCACAAGCGGCAGCAAATCAAGTCGGATCGCCGATAGCGGACAGTCAGCACTCCCCAACATCTTTGTCGTTGGCTACTCCGCAATGAATACGGGGCGGCATTGATGCCACTTCAAGCAAGAGCTTCGGATAGCGCTCAATCCAATGCTTAGAGGCGACCCGATCGACAAATATCGAGAGTTTGTCACAGAGGAAGTGCGGCGTTGGACGCAATCGCAGGGCGAACAGGTCGTGAAGTCCTAAGGGTGCGTTGACCTCCACCGAACCTGAGTATCCAAGCCTGACCGCGACCGCTGTTGCCGTCTCGGGCCAGTGTCGCATGGCATCAGACACGCAGAGATAGGGATCATCACCATTTCGAAGGTGCATTCGGGCTTGGTTTTTGACAGACCATCGCAGGCTGGGCAACGCGCCGCACAACCGTTGCTCAATGCAATCATCGACATCAGCCTGCGGCGAGGCAGCGTCATACCAGATGACATCAACATCGCCGTTGGGTTCGCGCACGTCAAACCCGTGAAGGCGGTCCCAAAGGGCGTCACGGACAAACCCCGCTCCAATCCAGCAATCCGGGAGGTCAAGAGCCGCTACGATCTCTAACGCTTTACGTCGCAGAGGATCGGTAGTCATTAGCGTGTGAAGGACGGCAAGCTGATCCATGTGAAGCACTGTAGCCCCTTCCACCGATTCCTGCTTCGTCTATTTCGCAAGGCGTTGTCTGCCATTACACGGATAGGAGATTCGACATCAGAGCCAGTTACGAACTTACGCAATCCAGCCCGCCGTGCTGGACCCGAGTTTCGTTGCTGGCCGTGTCCAGTTCATCGGAGTGCTAGCAATGTTGACTGGTGGGAGCAAACGCCGCGCTGGCCCCCAATCTGTTTGCTCAACGGCGGCGGCAAAGTCTTCATCTATTGGCGGCGCAAATTCGGCGTTTGATGGACTGCCCTTGTAATCAACTAGAAGTTTGGCAGTGCGCGCCAACGACACCCGTGCGCATAACGTGCCTGAACCGGTTGTTCTAGCGATCACACCTCGAACTGCGGCTGCTGCCAAGAGATATCCCGTAGCATGATCGAGCGCTTGGACCGGAAGCGAGACCGGAGTGTCAGCGTTTTGCCAATCCATTCCCGCTGACGCGATACCGGATGAAAACTGGACGAGGCTGTCAAAGCCGCGCCGCCGCGCCCAAGGGCCGCTATGGCCATAAGCATCAAGAGATATATCTATAAGGCCCGGACGAATAGCCTGTCGCTCTGCGGCACTGAAACCGATGCCTTCAAGCGCATCGCTGCGATAACCGTGAATCAGTATATCCGCCTCTCCGAGCAATCTCTTGAAGGAATCGCGCCCGGAAACGGTTTTGAGGTCGAGCCTTGCGCAGCGCTTGCCAAGCGTGACTTCGGGAATGACGCCCGGTTCATCCCATTCCGGTGGATCGACCCGCAAGACATCCGCTCCATATCCCGCAAGGAATCGGGTTGCGACAGGCCCTGCTAGGACGCGGGTAAGATCAAGAACACGCAGGCCGGAAAGCGGGCGAGCGGGCGAGGAACGCCATTCGCTGACTATTCCGTTGCTTGGTGTGGTCCAGATTATCAAAGGTTCCGCCGTGACCGCCTTGCCTTGCGGGTGGGCCGCCCATTCTGCGCCAGACCGCAAGCGTGCGGCGCAGCCGCCAGCGGCGACAATCGCGTCTTCAAGCTCGTCTCCGCGCCATGTCTCGACTTTTTCCGCGACAGCCTCTCGGGTGGGTTCGCAGTCAAGAACCGAAAGCGCTGCTGCTCGGTGATGCGGGGCATTGGTATGGAGCTTGATCCATCCATCCGAAGACTTGTAGTCGCCTGCAATGGAGTCCCAAGGGCTTGGTAATTCCCAGCCCAGCGGCTGGATCGACCATCCAAACCAGAGCGACGCTGACCGGTAAGACACCGAGACTGGTGGGACAGCAGAAAATAAACCAACCAACTCGGAAACCGTCGTGGCAGCCGCACCTATTGAGGCGGCAGCAAGCTCTGAAACAGGAAAGCAGGATGGCAATCGATCTTCACCCGAAAACGTGACTCGCGATCCGGCTTCATCGGGCAAGTCAAGGGCGACCAGAATGGAGTCAAGCATGGATTGGGTAACATCGTTGGACATCAGGCACCTATCGTTCGGATCGGTAACACTAATCACCGGTTGCCTATCCAATCAATCTTGATACATATAATCAACATGAATGGTTGGATTGATCGCGACACGGCATTGTCCCGTTTGGGCGTCAAAGCGCAAACGCTCTATGCTTATGCGAGCCGGGGCCGCATCCGCGTGCAATCTGATCCCGCCGACAGTCGTCGAAGCCTGTATAATGCCGATGACATAGCAGAAGTGTCGGTTCGCAAAGCGCGTGGGCGCAGGTCAGCAGCGATTGCGGCTAGCTCTATGAACTGGGGAGAACCGGCGATCCCGACAAGCCTTTCTACCATTCATCATGGCAAGCTCTACTATCGCGGGCAAGATGCCATCGAACTGGCCCGCAGTTCGATGGTCGAAGAGGCTGCGGCCCTCCTTTGGGACGTGCGCCGTCCACCCGACTTTTCGGGTCATACCATTGAAGCGAGCGAGGATGCGTTTTCCGTTCTTGCCACCTATGCGTCACAAGGTCAGCCCATCCTTGGCCGCAGCAGCGAGCATCTTGCACAGGATGCCGCCATGATAATTGGCGGATTGGCATCGGTCTGCGGCGCAATAAGTGGTTTCGATCCAATACATGAACGACTTGCTCGCGGCTGGAATTGTGATGCGCAATCTTCGCACCGTTTACGTCAGGCGCTGGTCGCAATGGCTGATCACGACCTTAACGCCTCAACATTTGCGGCGAGGGTAGCCGCATCAACCGGGGCTTCATTACCCGCCTGCCTGCTTGCCGGACTGTGCACACTGTCCGGCCCACGCCACGGCGGCGCTGGCGAAGCGTTGCGTTTCCTTGCCGAAGATTCCCGACGGCAAGGTGCGGAGAAAGCTGTTCTGCAATGGCTAGAGCGTGACCGGATGCTTCCGGGATTCGGCCATAATCTCTATCCCGATGGCGACCCCCGTGCGGCTATGATGCTTTCGGATATCGAGCCAACGGCTGATCTGCTGGCGCTCGCCGCGAGCGTTTTCGAGCTTACGGGGTTGCTTCCCAATTGTGACTATGCGCTGGCGGTGATGGTTGAAGTTTTAAGGTTGCCCAAAGATGCGCCATTCCAAATCTTTCTCATTGGTCGAGCTGTTGGCTGGTGCGCCCACGTCATCGAACAAAATCGGGACGGAACACTAATAAGGCCGCGCGGTAAGTATGTTGGCGTTTTGCCGAGCTGAACCATAGCGGGGCGGCAACGCCGCCCCGCTGGATGGTCAGTCCTGCATATCGTCTTCGACTGTCTTCACCTTGGTTTTGGCGAGGATCGCAAAGCCGTCCGCGATGAGGTCAACCGAGTATTGGGTGTGTCCGTCAACCTTGTATTTCGACTGGCCGATGCGCCCGGTGATGCGGACAAGATCGCCGATTGTGGCGTTGGCGAGCCGGTCGCGCATCTTGTCGAACAGGGTGATGCGGTGCCACTGCGGATCGGACTTCCACGTTTCGCCTTCGCGACGGTTGTAGTTGGTGGCGACCGAGATGTGGGTGACGTTCTTGGCGGGGTCGATCCTGCCCAGCCGTCCGATGATGTGAAATTCGACGATGTTCTGCACTGTCTGTCTCCTGATCGTGTCAGGCGAAATGTCCTGACGGACATGACAG
>NZ_JBGSRI010000004.1:0-3883 GCF_041737645.1 Sphingorhabdus sp. | reverse complement strand
ACCGACAACCACGCCCAGTATGACGGTAATGCCGAAGTTGATTGGAATGCCGGTATTTTCAACGATGAAATCGATACCATCGCGGGTAAATTCTTCGCTCGTCCGTGCCTTCAGTCCGGTCCGTTCGGTTATTCGCCGCGCGAGACTGTCCGGTGAAATGTTATCGTCGCTGCGCACTAGAACAAATGACAGACGATTGCGCGTGCCGGGAACGAAATTCAGCGCATTGGAATAGCGCGTGTAAAGCGTGACCTGCGCAGTGAAGGTTGGGGTGCTGTCGACAATTCCCTTGATAACGGCGCGTTGATCATTGAGTTCGAGCTGCGAACCGACAACCGTCTGTTCGGGGGTAAACAGCTTGCGTGATCCGGTATCATCGATGAAAACCGCGTCGGGATCCATCAGCGAGGAAGGATCACCCTGCGTCATACGACGGGGTATGCCGACCAGCGAGCTGTCATCGACGCCGATTACGGTGACGCCTTCAAGATCGCCTTCAGGTGTTCGGATCGAAGCGTTACTGCGCAACAGCGGCGAAGCATAAGCCACGCCCGGAACGCTTCGTACGCGGTCGAGCGCGGTTATCGGCATCGGATAAATGACATCCGAGGTCCGCGTGGCGGGGTCCATAACCCAGACATTGGCGGTCGACACCTCTTGCACTGCGACACCGCCACGCATTAACAGATTGACGAAAATCGTTAGCTGCTGGGTAATCAGTAGCGTCGAAAACGCGACGCCGAACACAAGGCCAATGAATTTGACTCTGTCGCCAGTCAGCATTCGGATTGCGACCCAGTTCACTTAGCTGTTGCCCTTTGGTTTGCCATTTGATTCGACTTGCGTTCATATTGGCTTCGATAGATAATGAACGCAAACGTTTAATTGAACGATAGCGTTCAGTAACATATCTGGAGTGCAAATGGATACGGGAAAAAGGCTAGCCCACCGACCCGTCGATCAGGCCAAGCAGGATGCAATCCTCAGTTGCGCTCGTGCCGAGTTTTTCGAGCACGGCTATGCCGCCGCGTCGATCGAGCGCATCGCTGCCAATGCCAATGTTTCGAAAGTGACGATCTACAATCACTTCCAGAGCAAGGAAAATTTATTCTCGGCAATGGTTGGCGGCGAATGTGTTGTGATGCGCGGCCAGCTTCCCGACTTGCCCAATGCGGAAACTTCATTGCGCGCGGAGTTGCTGCATTTTGCGAGGTCGATGATGGAATTTCTGAGTAGTCCCGATATCATCCGCTTTGATCGCCGTATGGCCGCCGAGGTTGAGCGCCATCCCGAGATGGGCGAATTGTTCCTCAACGCCGGACCGCGCCGTATGAAGGCGATGCTGACCGAAATGATTGCCGATGAGATGGAGCGGGGGCGGCTGGCCAAAGCCGACCCGCACGAAGCAGCAGCACATTTATACGGCAGCATCAAAGGCTTTGCTGACGTCGAGTGGCGGTTTTCCGATCCGGACACAGCGGCGGCTTCTGTTAAGCCAGCAGCGTTGGCGGCGGCCGTTGACCGGTTTCTGTTGTCGTATCAACCTTTAAAGTGAGGCACCGATCAGGAGTGTCGAGCCAGGTACAGCCATCATCCGGCACCGCGTAAGGATCAAACGAAAAACGATCGAACATCGGCGCTTGCATCACCGCAAGCTCGCCGCGTAATGTTAACCAGCAAATGAACCCGAACACTCCCCTGTTTTAAGCCGACAGATGTCTCAAATCATCTGACGACGGACAGTCACCCCAAGCTCAGATAACGCGCGTGAGGAATCAAATTATGGACTGGGCGCTCGTCAATATTTGCCTTTTGACCTTGGTCATTCACCTGATCGGAGCGCTAGCCTACGCTGCGCGGATCGCTGGAGTTCGTACGCATAAAATTGCCCTGTCGTTCGCTCTGTTCAACATTCTTGTCTTGGTATCGAGAACGTCAAATAGCTTTTTGGGGCCGTTTCTTGCTAAGCGTATCGAGAACGCACTGGCGAATGGCACCGGTGACCGGCTGCTGTGGGATCTAAGGTTAGTTCTGTTTTCCGCGACGATTGCCACGGTCCTCGGTGCTCTTGCGGTTCCAACGGTGCAGCGGTTGTTTGCAAGTGCCATCAGCGAATTTCATGTGCACCGGTCTGTTCCCAAATTGTTTCTTCACGCACTGGCTCCAAAAAACTGGCGGCGGATCACGGAAACAATAGCATTGCCATCATCCGGCCATGCCAAACAACTTGGCAAACCCAGTGCGGTTTCTTGGAATGTGATTGCAATGAACGTCATTGCGCAAGCGCTACTTACCGTCGGTGTCATTGCATCGCTTTATGCTGGATATATTTACCCGGAGTTTCGGGTCACTGCATCTCAGCTTTCGGCGGTGGTCAACGGGTTCGCCACGATCTTGCTGTTTGTTCTGATTGATCCGCAGCTTTCGGTGATGACAGATGATGTTGTGGAGGGTCGGGTTTCGGAAGCGGATTACCGGCGAACGATTGTGTGGCTGTCCATGAGCCGCGTTGCTGGTACGTTGGTGGCGCAGCTACTATTTTTACCATCCGCGTGGCTGATCGTGTGGGTTGCGATGCATGTATAATGCAGTCCGATGCATCTCTTAAAGAGGGTGTGGTATAGCTTATCGTAAACCGGCGAATAAACGCGTGTTAATACAAGCTTATTTCGGCGTTGCACGATCATATTCGGGTGCAAAGTTCCGATTAACGCTCTGGCTGAACGAACGGCAGCATATTCGGCCAACGGTGCTAAAAGCTGCCTGTCAGGATCGTCCAACAAAGCAGTCAGGGCACTAAAATTCAACCGCTGCTTGGGATCCTTAGCGGCCTTCGGCCTCGACCGTTGCGGCGGCCGTTTTTTCGGCGACCTCCATCACGCGCAGAAAGTTTTCACCTGCCAATTTTGCCAAATCGTTTTCACTCCAACCTCTCTGGCGCAGCTCGGCGAACAGATTAGGGAATTTAGACACATCTTCGAGACCTGTTACCTTGTTAGAAATACCGTCAAAGTCGGAGCCAATGCCGATATGGTCAACACCGGCAATCCTCCGGACATGTTCGATATGATCAGCAACCTCACCAACTCCGACCTTGGGTTCGGGATTATCCTTTTGCCATTTGGTCCAGCGCGCGTCGCCCTCAGCTTCTGTTATGCGCTTTGCTTCGAAATCTTTGCCTATCTGGTCGGACATGCTCTCTGTACCCTTTGCCCATTCAGCATGCGCCTTACTCGAAAAATAGGGCACAAACGATATCATCACGATGCCACCATTTTGCGAAATGCGCGCTAGCACCGCATCGGGCACGTTTCTCTCTACATTCACTATTGCACGCGCGGAAGAATGGCTGAAAAGGACGGGTGCGGTTGTTATATCAAGCACGTCGTTCATCACTTTGGTCGACACATGGGACAGATCGATCAAAACGCCGGTGCGGTTCATTTCTGCTACCATGGTCCTGCCCAACACTGACAAACCGTTATGCCGAGGCGCATCGTCCGATCCATCTGCCAGGTCGTTGGTCTGATAGGCTAAGGTAACGGCGCGCAAGCCCAAGCGATGTAGCGTTCGCAACATCATAGGAGAGTTTTCCAGACGGCCCGCTCCTTCCATTGTTGGAATTAGAGCGATGCGCCCAGCCTTGCGAATGCTCCGAACATCGGCTGCTGTCGCTGCAACCTTGAAGGTGTCTCCATATTTGGCCTCCAGTTCGCGCAGAAAATCGAAGGCCGCCAATGTATCTTTTGTGGACTTTTCACGTGAAAATACGTTCATCAAAATAGCACCGACCCCGCCTTGGTGAAGGCGTGGGATATCGGTATCGCCAGCGGTGGGGCTACGAATGTCATACGCTTCAAGGCCGCGCGGGCAAGTTTTGCAA
>NZ_JBGSRI010000046.1:0-218638 GCF_041737645.1 Sphingorhabdus sp. | reverse complement strand
TCTCGGCTCCATCCTGAAACTCTGTCAGGACCGGCGCGGGGTGCAGAAACAGCTCACCTATGTCGGCGGCCGGGCGCAGCTGGTCTATGAACTGCCGCTCAACGAAGTGGTGTTCGATTTCTACGACCGGTTGAAGAGCATCTCGCGCGGCTATGCCTCGTTCGATTACCACCAGATCGGCCACCGCGAAGGCGACCTTGTGAAGATGAGCATCCTCGTCAACGGCGACGCGGTCGACGCGCTCAGCATGATCGTCCACCGCGGCACCGCCGAAGCCCGCGGCCGCGGCATGTGCGAACGCCTAAAAGACCTGATCCCCCGCCACCTGTTCAAAATCCCCATCCAGGCAGCCATCGGCGGCAAAGTCATCGCCCGCGAAACCATCGCCGCGATGCGCAAGGACGTGACCGCAAAATGCTACGGCGGCGACATATCGCGCAAGAAGAAGTTGCTGGAGAAGCAGAAGAAGGGCAAGGCGCGGATGCGGGAGTACGGGAATGTAAGCATCCCGCAGGAGGCGTTTATTGCGGCGTTGAGGATGGGTGAGGAGTAGGTAATCTCCCTTCAGGCGCCTCACGCGCGTGAGGAATAATTTCTCTAGACAAAACAATTATTTGACCCGATAATAGTCAAGTTATTTGAGGGGCCTTGGCTTGTTTAACCTTTTGTCTTCGCGTGATGACGTCGCCCCTTTTCTCGAATGCATAATTAAAGCTTCGAATAGCGAGCGGAATTCCTTCGGCTTTTTGCCTGCGACCGTTTATCGAGATTTCATACAGCAACAACAGATCGTTGTTGCGATAGATGAAGAGACTTCCGCGTTCGTAGGATACATCATATTTGCGGGTGCACAAGTGCAAGGCTGAACCGCAAGCTCAGCCTGTCGCTTTTCGGGTCGACCGGTCTAAACAGCAACAGCGCCGACTTTGCAGCTGGTATTGGAATAAGTTTCAAGCTGAACTGACCCAAATCCCGAAGACTATCGCAACAGCGGTGATTTAAAGGATCGGGTCGGTTCGTTCGATACCATAATCCCCCATGACACGCGCGCCTTGCTCTGCTAGGCGCGCGCCATCATGCTCAATCTCAACGGTATCACCGTGCGCCTTGGCGGACGCACTATCTTGGACCGCGCCACTGCGGCGCTGCCTCCTTATTCGCGCGTTGGCCTGATCGGGCGCAATGGCGCTGGTAAATCGACACTGATGAAGGTGATGATCGGCGAGCTTGAGGCCGATGACGGCGCGATCGAAATGCCCAAGAACACGCGGATCGGCTATATCGCGCAGGAGGCGCCTTCGGGCACCGCGACGCCGTTTGAAACCGTGCTGGCAGGCGATGTCGAGCGCGCTGCTTTGACGGAAGAGGCCGAGCATTGCGCAGACCCCGACCGGCTGGGCGAACTGCACGAACGGCTGATTGCGATCGACGCTTACACCGCGCCTGCACGGGCAGCGCGGATTTTGGTCGGGCTGGGTTTCGACGAGGAAATGCAGGGGCGACCGCTTGATAGCTATTCGGGTGGTTGGAAAATGCGCGTGGCGCTGGCGGCGTTGTTGTTTTCTGAACCCGACCTGCTGCTGCTCGATGAGCCTTCGAACCACTTGGACCTCGAAGCGACGTTGTGGCTCGAGAATTTCCTCAAATCCTATCCGTCGATGATGGTGGTGATCAGCCACGAGCGCGATTTGCTGAACAATGTGGTCGACAACATCCTGCATCTGGAAGGCGGTGCGGTCACGCTCTATTCGGGCGGCTATGACAGCTTCGAACGCCAGCGGGCGGAACGTGCGGCGCAGCTTGCTGCGGCCAAGGCCAGCCAGGATGCACAGCGCGCCAAGTTACAGGATTATGTCGCGCGAAACTCGGCCCGCGCCTCGACCGCAAAGCAAGCGCAGTCACGGGCCAAGGCGCTGGCACGGATGCAGCCGATTGCTGCGATGGCCGAAGATCCGACGTTGAGCTTCGACTTTCCGTCGCCTGATGAACTGCGCCCGCCTTTGGTCACACTCGATATGGCAGCGGTGGGTTATGCCGAGAACAAGCCGATTTTGCAGCGCCTGAACCTGCGGCTCGACCCCGATGACCGCGTGGCGTTGCTCGGGCGTAACGGGAACGGCAAGACGACGCTGGCGCGATTGCTCGCGGCGCAACTCGCCCCGATGGATGGCGCGATGTCGGCCTCGGGCAAGATGCGTGTGGGTTACTTCACGCAATATCAGGTCGAGGAACTCGACGGCAAGGACACGCCGCTTGAGCATATGAGCCGGCTGATGAAGGGGGCGACCCCGGGCGCGGTGCGCGCGCAATTGGGGCGGTTCGGCTTTTCAGGTGCGAAGGCAACGACCTTGGTCGGCAAGCTGTCAGGCGGCGAACGCGCACGGCTCGCGCTGGCGCTGATTACCCGCGATGCGCCGCACATGCTCATCCTCGATGAGCCGACCAACCACTTGGACGTCGATGCGCGTGAGGCTTTGGTGCAGGCGCTGAACGATTATGACGGTGCAGTGGTTCTGGTCAGCCATGACCGCCACATGCTCGAGCTAACTACGGACCGGCTGGTGCTGGTCGATAACGGCACAGCAACCGAATATCAGGGCAGTATCGACGATTATACCGACATGATTTTGGGCAAGACGCCTGCCAAGGAAAAGATGTCGAAGGCCGACCGCAAGGAAGACAAGAAGGCCCAAGCCGCGGCCCGCGAGGAGCAGGCCAAGCTGAAACGCGCGGTGAGCGATGCCGAGGCGGACCTCGCGAAATTCGAAGTGGTGCTGTCTGCAATCGACAAGGCAATGTTCGACCCGGCGTCTGCAATGAACGAATACAAGAACCTGACGATGGGCGAACTGTCGCAACGGCGCGGCAAGATCATCGCGGCGCAGGAAGCGGCTGAAGCAAGATGGGTCGCGGCGAGTGAGGCTTTGGAGAAGGCTTAGCTAACCTCGTCGCGTTCGAAATCCATCGTCCAGTTAGTCTCCCAACTTTCGCCGCCGTCGAGCGACATGGCTTGCTCCCAACGTGGGGAGGGCGCATCTGTTCGGGACCAGATAAAGCGAACCTTTAGCGGTTGGCCTTCAAAACTGTCTTCGGCATAAAATGTCCCGATTCCATTTTCAAACCGGCCAATGACCGGCACATCCAGCGCTTGGGGATTGCGCCCGTCCAGCCACCAGATAGCCCAGTTTCCCGTTGAAACATCATAAGATCGCAACGCCACCGCGCGATAGCTGCCCGATGCGATATGCAATAAGTTATCTTCAATATTCCCATTGCCACCCAGAATTGGGCGGGCGTCGGCTGTGCCTTCAAATTCTTCCCAGTCGGTGCTCTGAACGAGCCGCTCTTTCAAACGGCGATGTGTGACGCGCCAATGTCCAAATTGAAAATCGAAATCATGCGATATTTCCGGGGATGGTGACATGATTCCTCCGCTATTAAATATGATACCAGATTGTTCTTTATATGTTCCAGAAATTTGTCAACTATTTTGCGACACAGAACGGGACAATTCACATCAGGCCAAAAGCGCTTTTCGATCCGGCAGCTTCGCCAATATCTGCAACTTTTCTTCACAACTCGCGGTCGGCCAAGCGGCAATCTCGTCCAAGGATCGGCCGCAACCGATGCAATATTGGCCGGTGACGTCGACGTTGCAGATGTCGATGCAGGGCGACGATATGAGGGCAGGGTCTGTCATCCGATTGCCAGCAGCGCCGCCTCAAAACGCGCCTCACCTTCGCCCTGTATGAGGGCATAACGAACTCCGCGCCGGTCGAGTTCGGTTTTGCATAGATCGAAAAAGCGCTGGCGCTGTTCGGGGCTGGCATAAACGCGCAGACCATCGTCGACAAAGGGCAGGTCGATGTCGAGCAACAGATAGAGGTCGGCATAGCTCGAAAAGCTGTCGAACCACGGATCACGGGTTCCGAACATCATCTCTGCCCAGACGGCGGTGATCAGCGGGTCGGTGTCGAACAGCACAATTGCACCCTCGCGCGCCGCCGCCGCTTGGTTCATCGCGTCCTGCGTCTGGGCGATATGGACCAGTTCGGCCATGCCGATGTCGGTGCCATGCGCCTCACAATAGGCGCGGCCATATTCGGGCACCACTTCGCAGCCCAGATGTGCGGCAAGCCGCGTGCCGAGGGTGGACTTGCCTGTGCTTTCCGGGCCGTGGAGACAGATGCGTTTGGTCATGGCCGCACCTCAGCTTTGCGCCACGCCACCAGCCCGGCAATTGCGAGCACAAGAAATACACCATAAAGCCCGGCGGTCAGATAAAGACCTTTCAACACATAAAGCGGGATCGAGATCAGGTTGACCAAAATCCACCAGTGCCAGTTCTCGACGAAACGCCGTGCCATCAAAATCTGGCCCGCGACCGAAAGCATCGCCACCGAAGCATCCCAATAGGGATAGCTGGTTTGGGTATAGCTACCCATGAAAGCACCCCATCCCCAGATCGCGGCGACCGACCCTGCGATGCAGATCGCATAGCCAAAGGCGGGCAGGCGGCGGACAACAACTTCGCCGACATCCGCACGGTTGCGATGCCAGCTCCACCAGCCATAGAGATTGACCACAGCGAAAAAGATCTGAAGTCCGGCATCGCTGTAAAGCTGGGCATCGCGGAAAATGACGAAATAGAGGCTGACCATCGCGATCGCAAAAGGGAAGTTCCACACCGACCGCCGGATAATCAGCACGATATTGGCAAGGCCGAGCAGGACGGCGACGATTTCGATCAACGACATGGGCGGGGTGATGGCAGCATGGCCCCGCAAAATCCAGCCCACCTGTGTTGACAAAATGGGAGTGGTGCTTTATTCGATGATTCGATAATTATGGAAATATGGATTCCTCATGGACAGTAACACCACCATCCGCGCTCTCGCCGCCCTCGCGCAGGAGCATCGCCTTGCTGCGTTCCGGTTGCTGGTACAGGCGGGCGAAGCGGGCCTTTCGGCGGGCGCAATCGCCGAAGCGGTGGGCGCACCCGCCTCTTCGATGAGTTTTCATCTCGCCCAACTCAGCCATGCCGGTCTCATCCGGCAAAAACGCCAGAGCCGTTCGCTGATCTACAGCGCGGACTATGCGGCGATGGGCGGGTTGATGGCCTATCTGACCGAAAATTGCTGCGGCGGGCAAAGCTGCGCGCCTGCGACTTCTTGCGAAACCCAAAATGACACAGAAAGGAATGCTGCATGAAAAGGCTGCATGTACATGTCGGCGTGGACAATCTGGACCAGTCTATCGCCTTCTACTCCTCGCTCTTCGGAAACGAACCCAGCGTGACCAAGTCCGATTACGCCAAATGGATGCTTGATGATCCGCGCGTCAATTTCGCAATTTCCTGCAAGGAAGGCGCGGCCAAGGGTATCGAACATCTGGGTATCCAGGTCGAAGACGGGGCCGAACTCGCCGATGTCTATGGACGGCTGAAGGTTGCGGGCGGACCCGTACTGGAGGAAGGGGCGACCACCTGTTGTTACGCCAAATCCGAGAAAAGCTGGATTACCGACCCTGACGGCGTTGTGTGGGAGGCTTTCCTGACCCATGGCGAGTCCACCGTTTACGGCGACAGCCCCGATTTCGATCACCTCGTCGGCGACAATGCCGCCGCCACCGCTTGCTGCGCCCCCAAGGTCGAGTCGGCACCCAAGGGTTGCTGCTGAGCCATGAAGCCAGATATCCGCCGTCCGCTAGTGGCGGAGGCATTGGGGTCCTTATTCTTGTTCGCGACAGTGGTCGGGTCTGGAATTATGGCAGAGCGTTTATCGGACGGCAATGATGCCGTGGCGCTTCTGGGCAACAGCGTGGCGACCGGGGCGATGTTGTTCGCGCTGATAACGATGTTGGGGCCGGTTTCTGGCGCGCATTTCAACCCGGCGGTAACTTTAGTGATGCGGCTCCGCAAGGAATTGGCAACAACAACGGCGCTTGCCTTTATCGTGGCGCAGCTGTCGGGCGGGATCGCAGGGGTGTGGATCGCGCATCTGATGTTTGATGAGCCGATATGGCAGCTTTCGACCAAAACCCGAACCGGCGTCGGGCAATGGATGGGTGAATTTGTTGCAACCTCCGGTCTGATTCTCACCATATTGGGGACATTGAAAACCCGCGCCCATCTGGTGCCTATCAGTGTGTCGCTGTATATAGTCGCGGCGTACTGGTTTACGTCATCGACCAGCTTTGCCAATCCGGCGATTACAATCGCGCGCAGCCTGAGCAACAGCTTTGCCGGAATTGCGCCGGTTGATGTCGTTCCGTTCATCGTTGCTCAAATATTGGGGGCATGTTCCGGCCTGGCTATGGCGCATTTCATTTTCGACCTTCCGGAAAATCGATAGTTACCAATTCGGGAATTCACTTCAATTGACGTCGGCGAAAGTCCGTGCAATCTCTCGTCCGGGAAGAGGAGAGATTTATGGCTGTTAAAGCTGATAAAGGGCCTGAGAAAAAATCAGGCGCAAAGAAGCCTAAAAAGGGCGCGCCATTTGAGGGCATTTCGGGGGCTTTCGACGCTGCCAATGATGCTACGATGGCGCTGGGGCCGCTGGCTGGTCTTGCGCGTGAGGATTTTATCGGCGCAATTGGCCTGATGTTGCGTCAAACCGCGACCAACCCGGACAAGGCATTCAAGGCCGCCGGTAATTTCAGCGAAGATGTCGTAAAGATCATCACCGGAAAGTCCGACATAGCGCCCGATCCCAAGGACAAGCGTTTCATGGACCCGGCATGGACCTTCAATCCCTTTTTCAAGGCGGGTGCACAATATTATCTCGCAGTGCAGAAGGGCGTCAAAAGCTATATCGAGGACCTTGAACTCGACGCGATGGAACGCGACCGCGCGAACTTCATCTCTCAGATCATCATTGATGCGATGTCCCCGACCAACAGCCTGATCGGCAACCCGACCGCGCAGAAGCGGCTGGTAGATTCGGGCGGGCTTAGCCTCGTCAAGGGGCTGAAAAACGCCTATAATGACATGGTTCACAACGACATGATGGTGAGCCAGGTCAATAAAGAGCCGTTCAAACTCGGCGAGAATGTCGCCACCGCCAAGGGTTCGGTTGTCTATCGTGACGAACGCTTTGAACTGATCCAATATGCGCCGACCACCGACAAGGTTTATGCGATCCCGCAACTGACCATCCCGCCGCAGATCAACAAGATGTATATCAACGACCTTTCACCCGAAAAGTCGGTGATTAAATGGCAGACCGATCACGGTATCCAGCCATTCATGATTTCCTGGCGCAACCCGACGGACGAAATGGGCGTTTGGGGCATGGCGGAATATATCGAAAGCTGCGTCAAGGCATTGGACGTGGTGTGCGACATCACTGGCAGCGACAAGGTCAACGTTTCGGGTGGTTGCTCGGGCGGGCAGACCATGTCGGTTCTGCTGTCTAAACTGGCCTCAATGGGCGACACCCGCGCTAATGCGATCACGATGATGGTGTGCGTTCTGGAACCAAAGCCGGGCGATACCGAGGTGTCATCGCTGGTCAGTCACAACGGCATCGCGTTGGCACGGCAGCGCGCGGCGAAGAAGGGCGTCATTGAAGGCTCTAGCCTCGCGCGAGGTTTCGCGTGGCTGCGGCCCAATGACCTGATCTGGAATTATGTCATCAACAATTACCTCCTCGGCGACGATCCGCCCGCGTTCGACATTCTCTTCTGGAATGCCGACGCGACCAACCTGTCGTCGGCGCTGATGGGTGATTTCCTCGAATTGTTCGAAGCCAACGCTTATGCTGCGCCGGGGACGTTCGAGATAGCGGATCACACGCTCGATCTGACCAAGGTCACAGGCGACATGTTCATACTGGGCGGCACCACCGATCACATCACCCCATGGCGCGCCTGTTACCGCTCGACACAGTTGTTCGGCGGCAAAAATGTCGAGTTCATCCTGAGCCAGGCCGGCCACATGCAGGCGATCCTGAATCCTCCGGGCAATCCCAAGGCGAAATACTGGAAGCATTCAAAGGGCAAGGCACCTGCCGACGTCGGCGAATGGATGAAGGGCACGGAGGAAGTCGCCGGAAGCTGGTGGCCTTACTGGATGGAATGGCTCCACGCCCGTTCGGGCAAGGAAGTTGCGGCACCGAGTGGGTTGGGTAGCAAGGCACATCCGGCAATGGAAGCCGCGCCGGGGTTGTATGTTCTGGAGTGAGGAGTTTGCCCGACGAGCGTGTCTTGGATCAGCGCATTTAAATTATGTTACTTGCACCATCTAACCGTTCGGTTAAACCGTCCCCTGCTACCCAAAACAGGGCAGAGGAACAATTATGACCAAGGGCCGCGAGCCAGTTTACAGTATGGAAACCGTTGATGGCCGCGTTTTGCGCGTTGCTGTCTGGCGCGCCAGCAAGGCGAGCCTCAAGCTTCCCATCCTGTTCTTCAACGGCATTGGCGCGAATATCGAGGCGATGGCGCCGATGGCGGAATTGCTGGTCGATCGCGACTTTATCACATTCGACATGCCCGGCATCGGCGGTTCGCCTGATCCGGTGGTGCCTTACAACGCGATCCTGATGTCGCGTATTGCCGCGTTGTTGCTCGACCGTTTCGAAATGCCGCTGGTTGACGTGATGGGTGTCAGCTGGGGCGGGGCGATGGCGCAGCAATTTGCTATCCAGAACAGCGCGCGCACCAACAAGCTTATCCTTGTCGCAACCAGCGCGGGTATGTTGATGGTACCTGGCAACCCCAAGGCGCTCATCAAAATGGCCGATCCGCGCCGCTATATCGACCCTGAATTCATGGCGAAGCATTTCCAGACGCTTTACGGCGGCATGGTGGGCAATAAGGCGGAGCATATCAACCGCCTGAAACCGCCTTCGAAAACCGGATATTTCTATCAGTTGATGGCGATGATCGGCTGGACGAGCGCGCCGTTCTTGCCGTTTTTGCAAACCGAAACGCTCATCATGATGGGCGGCGATGACCAGATTGTACCGGTGGCCAATGGGAAATTCCTGAAGTTCCTGATCCCCAATAGCGAATTGTTCGTAGTCGAAGATGGCGGGCATCTTTTCCTGTTGAGCCATGTCGAACAAAGCATCGCCGTAATCCGGGATTTCCTGGATAAAAGGGAAGAAGTGAAGCAAGCCGCGTAATGCGCTCTTCCCTTTCGCCGGTTCGACGTTAGCCTGTCGAATCAGGGGTAAGGAGAGAGCCCATGCGGCATATCGCGATTATTGGTTCCGGCCCGGCAGGCTATTATTCCGCAGAGGCGGCGCAAAAGAAATTCGGGTCTGATGTCCGTATCGATATCATCGACCGTTTGCCGGTTCCCTTTGGTCTGATTCGCTTTGGCGTTGCGCCCGATCATCAATCCATCAAAGCGGTTTCGGCCCGTTATGAAAAGGTTGCACTGTCCGACAATGTCGGCTTTGTCGGCAATGTTACCGTGGGCAAGGATGTCAGCGTCGACGAACTGCAAGGCCTTTATGATGCAGTGATATTAGCGACAGGCGCACCCAATGACCGCACGCTGGACATCGCGGGCGGCGATTTGCCCGGTGTTTTTGGCAGCGCGGCCTTTGTCGGCTGGTATAATGGCCACCCGGATTTCGCCGATATCGAACCACCGTTGGATGGCCGGCATGTGGTCATCATTGGCAATGGCAATGTCGCCCTTGATGTGGCGCGCATCCTTTCCAAGACCCGGGCCGAATTTGGCGGGTCCGACATTGTCAGCCACGCGCTGGATATGCTCGACGACAGTAAATTGGAGGATATTTCCATACTGGGTCGCCGTGGCCCGCACCAGATTGCGATGACGCCAAAGGAACTCGGCGAACTGGGTCATCTGGAACGGGCGACCCCCCGTGTTGAACCGGGCGACCTGCCCGAGTTGGGCGATGATGCCCTGTTGGAACCGGGTATGCGAAAATCCGTTACCCTCTTGCGCGAATTCGCCGCCATTCCAGAGGCCTTTCGCGCCGACAAGGATATCAACATAAATTTTGATTTCTTTGCCGCCCCTGTCGCCATTGAAGGCAATGGCAAGGTCGAGCGCATCATTGTTGAACGCACCCGGCTGGATGACCAGTATCGCAGCATAGGCACGGGGGAAATCTATACCATCGACTGCGATATGGTTATCAGCTGCATCGGGTACGAGACGCCATCGATTGAAGGCGTGCCCTTTGAACATGGTCGTGGCCGCTTTGCCAATGTCGAAGGGCGTATTTTACCGGGACTTTACTGTGTCGGCTGGGCGCGGCGCGGTCCGTCGGGAACTATTGGCACCAACCGGCCCGACGGCTATGCGATCATTGACATTGTGGCCGGAGATATTGGCGATGGTGCGGGCAAAACCGGTCGGCCGGGGCTTGATGCCATTCTGGAAAAGCGCCGCGTTCAGGTCGTGAAGTTCAGCGACTGGAAAAAGATCGAAGAAGCCGAAACCGCCCGTGCCCGCGAAGGTGCTCCACGCGAAAAATTCGTACGGATTGAAGATATGATCGCCGCAAAGGGATAAATTTTCCGTTGTCATGATAATCGCATAAAAACTGCGTTAAGTCATTGCTTTAAGTGCTATAAGGGCAGTCAGCATGATCGAACGGATAGGCATCATTACCGGCGTGGACGCCGAAGCGGCGGTGTTGTTTTCAGGGCAGGGCGCGCATGGCGAACCTTTGCACGGATTTCTCGTCCGCCAAGTGCGCTTTGCCGGTAAGGATATCGTGATCACTTGCAGCGGAATAGGCAAAGTCAACGCGGCCATGGCGGCGATGATGCTGGTCGATCATTATGATGTGCAGATGTTGGTGGTTGTCGGGACGGCTGGCAAATTGACCAACGTCGACGCCGACTGTTTTCAGATTGTCGAGGCAGTGCAAGGCGATTATGGTGCTGCGCGACACGATCATTTCGCCCATTATAGTGCAGGCGCATGGCCTATCGGCGAAGAACATATCGAGGCGTTCCGTGCCAAAGCGACACCGGACATCGGCCTACCCAAAGCGCGGATCATCACGAGCGACGCGTTTATCGAAAACCCCGATCTTGGCAGGCGCCTGCATGACGCCTTGGGGGGTGACATAGTCGATATGGAAACCGCCGCCGTCGCGCAAGCCGCGGTAAGAATGGACCTGCCCTGGGCCGCGATCAAGGCGACCAGCGACAATGCCGGCGGGGCCAGCAGCGGTGATTTTCAAAGCAATTTGAAACGCGCCGCAAAACGCGCGGCAGATGCGACAGAACGGATGATCGCGGCTTTGTAGGCTATTCTGCGCGCCGTCTCAGGCTCTAGTTCGACCGACAACGAGGCGCGTTAGATCAGCAACCCCACGGCATGAATGACGATCCCCGCCATGCCGCCCACCAACGTCCCGTTGATGCGGATGTACTGGAGGTCGCTGCCGACGGCATTTTCCACGCGGTCGGTGATGGTGGACGCATCCCAGCCCTTGATCGTATCGGATACGAGCGCGACGATATTGTCGCCATAATTTTCGGTGGTGCCGACAATGGCGCGACGGGCGAAGCGGTTGATTTGATACTTTAGGCGGGCGTCATCCTGCAAGGTGCCGCCCAATTTGATCAGCGCGTCGCCAAAGCTGCCCGCCAATGCCGCATCGGGGTTGCGCGCGGCCTTTAACAATCCACTGCGCCCCTGATCCCAAAGGCTGTTGATCCATTTGCTCATCGCCGGATTATCAAGCAATTGCCCTTTCCAGTGATTGACCTTGGCCTGCAACTCCTTGTCATGACGCAGGTCGTGGGCAAGGCTGGCCAATCCCTCTTCGCCCTTTTCGCGCAAAGGGTGGTCGGGATCTTCGGCCATGTCATGCAGCAACTTGTTCAGGCCATTGACAATGGCGTTGGCGAGACGGTCGTCGAGGCCGGTCCAGCGCATGATGGTGTTCGCACGTTCCTCCACCATTTCGCGGATCAGATGTTCATTGGCCTCCAGCGTCTTGGACGACCATTTAATGATGCCGTCGAGGACCGGGATATGCCGCCGCTCGCGGATCATCGCGGTGAGCAACTGGCCGAGCAGGGGGGCGATATCGAGCTTGTCGAGTTGCTTGCGGATCGCGCCCTTGGCAACGCCGCCGAGCCGTTCATCATCCAGCGCGGCGATGATATCGCCCATCAGGCGCGATGCCCCCATCCGCATCCGGCCTTCGCCGCCCGATGGTGCGCTCAGGAATTTGCCCATCGCGCCTGCCACATCCATCCGCTGCACGCGGCGTGCGACGACTTTGGTGGTTAGAAAGTTCGAGCGGAGAAAACTGGCAAGGGTGCGGCCCAACCGTTCCTTGTTATTCGGGATGATCGCGGTGTGCGGAATGGGAATGCCCAGCGGATGCCGGAACAGCGCGGTAACGGCAAACCAGTCGGCAAGCCCGCCGACCATACCAGCCTCGGCAAAGGCGCGCAGGAAACCCCAATGGCCCTGATAACGGGTTTCCAAAAAGTTGCCGGCGATAAACAAGAGCACCATGAACAGCAGCAGGGCCGACGCAAAGATCCGCATCTGCCGCAATTCGGCATCGCGCTCTGCATAGCGGGTCTTTTCGGACTGCCCCAGTTGATTGGCCGACTTCACATCATTGCCTTAGCTAAGGCGTGCCGCGCTGCCAAGTGTGGCAATTACTCGGCAGGCTGCAAACCGCCAAGGTCACCCTTGTCTTTTGGAGGTTTCTTGCCGGTGATGGCCACGAAAGGCTTACCCTCGCCATGCTTGTCGGGGTCATATGTCAACAGACGGGTCCGTAACCACGGCCCAACCCGCTTTTCAAAGCCGTCGGCAAGGCTGAAGCCGGCCGGTACAATCAACAAGGTCAGCAATGTGGAAACGATCAGTCCGCCGATCACGACGGTGCCCATCGGCGCGCGCCATTGGCCATCCCCGCCCAGCGACAAAGCGGTCGGCACCATCCCTGCGGTCATCGCAACGGTGGTCATGACGATCGGCTGAGCGCGTTTATGTCCGGCTTCCATAATTGCCTGAAACTTGGGAACGCCGCGCGCCATTTCTTCAATCGCAAAATCGATCAACAGGATGGAGTTTTTCGCAACAATGCCGAACAGCATCAGGACGCCGATGAATACCGGCATTGATATCGGTTGTTGCACAATGGCCAGCGCCAGCATCCCGCCCAGCGGCGCGAGCAGCAATGAACCCATGTTGACCAACGGTGACATGAAACGGTGATAGAGCAAGACCAGCACCGCAAACACCAGCAAGGTCCCGGAAATCAGCGCGGTCAGGAAGTCCCGCTGCATTTCGGCTTCCCATTCCTGGCTACCAAATGGGGCGCGGGAAACGCCCGTGGGCAGGTTTTCCATCACCGGCAATTTGTTTATTTTGGCATCGGCATCCGAAGATACAACGCCCGGTGCAAAATCGGCGCCGATGAAAATCCGGAAATTCTGGTTCCGCCGTTGAATTGACGTAGGTCCTGCACCGAAGCTGATGTCGGCCACACGCGACAGCGGAACCGACCCGCCGGTTGCAAGCGGAACCGGCAAGTTGCGGATAACATCAAGGCTTTCGCGCGATTCCTTGGCCAGCATGACGCGGATCGGGATCTGACGGTCGGACAGCGAGAATTTTGCGCTGTTCTGGTCGATATCGCCCAGCGTTGCGATGCGGATCGTCTGGCTTAATGCAACGGTTGTCACACCCAACTGCGCGGCGAGGTCAGTCCGCGGGGTAATCAGCAATTCGGGACGTTGCAAATCGGCCGATATACGTGGTGCCCGCAATTCGGGGACGGTCTTCATCTGCTCGACAAGCGTCGCAGCGGTGGAGTCTAGCGTCTTTGGGTCAGAACCGGACAGCATAACCGATACGTCACGACCCGAACCGCCGCCGCCCGGGCCATTGGCCTGAAACGTAACGCGGGCGTCGGCAATCTTGGTGAGCTTCGGCGTCAGATCTTCTTCAAATTGCTGGCTGGTGCGTGCGCGGTCCTTGTGAAGCGTGATGAACATACTTGCGCTGCCCTCACGCACGCTTTGCAATGCGGTTTTGACTTCGGGTTGCGCTTCGATGATGGCGGCGGCTTCGTTCGCGACTTCGCGGGTCCGTTCCAGCGTGGTGCCGGGTACCATTTCGATCCGGACGCGGCTGAAATCCATATCACCGTCGGGGAAGAATTGCTTGGGCAGTACGACCATGAGTGCAACGGTTGCAACAAGTGACAGAACGCCAATGCCCATCATCCAGCGCCGGTGGCCAAGCGACCAGCGCAGGATTTTCATATACTTGTCCATCCAGGCGCTTTCGCCATGTTCGGCAACACCACCTGATTTGAGGAAATAAGCCGCGATCATCGGCGTAATCATACGCGCTACCGCAAGGCTCATCAGCACCGATGCAACGACAGTCAGACCGAAATTCTTGAAAAACTGGCCCGCAACGCCGGGCATCAGGCCGACGGGCAGGAACACAGCGACGATGGAAAATGTTGTCGCCACAACCGCAAGGCCGATTTCGTCGGCGGCATCAATCGATGCCTGATAGGCGGATTTGCCCATCCGCATATGGCGCACGATATTCTCGATCTCCACAATCGCGTCATCGACCAGCACACCTGCGACCAGTCCCAATGCCAACAACGACATGGTGTTAAGCGTAAAGCCCAAAAGGTCCAAAAACCAGAATGTGGGAATGGCCGAAAGCGGGATGGCAATGGCGGAAATGACGGTTGCGCGCCAGTCGCGCAAGAACAGGAACACCACGACAATAGCCAGTAAAGCGCCTTCGATCATGGCCGCCATCGAGCTTTTATACTGGGCCTTGGTATAATCGACGCTGTTGAAAAGCGTGGTGAACTTTACTCCGGGATTTTCTTTTTCAATCTCGGCAATTTTGACCATTGCTTCATCAAAAACAGTCACGTCTGATGCGCCTTTGGCGCGTGACATGCCAAAAGTGACAACCTGTTTACCGCCTGCAAAAGCCATCGACCGCTGTTCGCTAAACCCGTCAGTAACTTGTGCGACGTCAGCTAATTTGATGTTACGGCCATTGCCAAGATTGATCTGCGCCTGTCCCAGCGCATAGGCATCGGCGGCATTGCCAAGAACGCGAACTGACTGGCGTGATCCAGCGATTTGCGACTGCCCGCCCGATGCGTTGACGTTTTGCTGACGCAGGACATTGTTGATCTGGCTGGCGCTTACGCCGAATGACTGCATTTTCGCAGGGTCAAGCACCACACGGATTTCGCGATTTACGCCACCATTACGGCTAACCGACGCCATGCCTTCGACGGCCAGCAGGCGCCGTGCGACGGTGTCGTCAACAAACCAGCTCAATTGTTCCAGCGTCATGTCGCTGGCCTCGACCGCGAAATAGGCAATCGGGTCGCTAGAGGTGGCGACCTTGAAAATCTGCGGTTCCAAAATGCCATCTGGCAAATCACTGCGGATTTGATCGACGGCGTTCTTGACCTCACTTACCGCCGCATTGATGTCGTCGCCGATTTCAAATTCCGCACTAACGGTGGTGTTGCCTTCGCTGGCGGACGCATCAATGTTTCGCACACCCTGAACGCTGCGGATCGCGGATTCCACCTTTTGCGTGATTTGCGTGGTGATTTCCGATGGCGCGGCACCCGGTTGCGAAATCGAAACAACAACAACGGGAAATTCAATGTCCGGATCGTTCTGCACATCCATATTCATGAACGAAATGATACCCGCCAGTGTCAACGCAACGAAAAGCACGATAGGGACTACCGGGTTGCGGATTGACCAAGCGGAAATATTACTGAAGTTCATGGGCTACGGTTCCGGTTATGGTTCGGTTTACTTCTTTTTCAGAAGCTTGGGGTTTATGGTTTCATCGGGGTTGAGGAAACCGCCTGCATACAGAACGACGCGTTCGGTGCCGTCCAGCCCGCTTGCGATTATCAGACCGGATGCGGTCGTGTCGCCGACTTTTACCGGACGTTGTTTTACCTTGTTGTCCTTACCGACGATATAGACAAAGCTGCCTTCACGGCCGGTCTGAACCGCTGACTCAGGTAATACAGGGGCGGTCATCGACCCGGCCTTGATTTCAACCGAGGCGAATCCGCCCGGCCGCAATGCCTTGTCAAAGGGAAGGGCGATGCGCGCAATGCCTTGACGGCTTTGTTCACTAATCATCGGGGCCACTTGCCATATTGTGCCGGAAAACTGGCGGTCGGTGCCGACGGGCGTTACCGTTGCAGGAACGCCTTCGGAAACCAGCACCAGATCATTTTCGCTTAACTGCGCCTGCAATTCCATCTGTCCGTCTTGAGCGATACGGAACAGAATACCGCTACCTGCGGAAACCGTTTGGCCTGTTTCAACATTTCGTTCGAGTACAAAGCCCGACACCGGTGCACGAATATCCAAACGTGCATTACGTGCGCGGGTTTCGTTTAGTTGTGCATTCGCAACATTCACCCGGGCGCGCGCGGCGTCGCGTGTGGCGGTTTTGCGGTCA
The DNA here is from genome assembly GCF_041737645.1 of Sphingorhabdus sp. Classification (GTDB taxonomy): domain Bacteria; phylum Pseudomonadota; class Alphaproteobacteria; order Sphingomonadales; family Sphingomonadaceae; genus Sphingorhabdus_B. The sequence goes on along the minus strand of NZ_JBGSRI010000046.1, from coordinate 202,182 downwards.
ACATCGGCTTTTGAAATAAACCCGCGTCCAACCAGTTGCATCCCGCGGTCAAGCTCGTTCTGGGCAAGCTGGAGGTCGGCGCGTGTAACGCCGATTTGCGCTTCAAGCGCGGCGGCCTGCTGCGCCTGAACCGATCGGTCTACGCTAATAAGGACCTGACCTTGCCGAACCCAGTCACCGGCGTCGACATAGACCCGGTTGACCTGGCCACCTTCACCGACAACTCCGACCGGAACCTCGCGACGTGCGGCCAATGTGCCGGTTGCATTGATTGCGCGGACAACCGTTTCGCGGCCCGGTGCGACGACAGTGACGGTTTGCGCCTGTGCGTTTTTGTCGTCCTCACCAGCTGCGGGGGCAGCATCGCCGCCCATGAAATAAAACGCGGCGCCAATTGCAGCCAAAACAGCCAGTATGATTAATACGATGACAATGCGCCTCCGGTTAGGACTTTGCCGTTCATCAAGGATGCCGCCATCCAAATCACCGCTCATTGTAGTTTCGTAATTCATATCCGCTTTCCAAAATCATTTTCCGCCAAATGCGTATCTGGCCGACGCTATTCTGATGCTATCCGCGATGTGCGCGGACAACGCAACAACTGTGTTATCTTAATAAGTCACTGCCCGCAAGGCGCAGAATTGCATATCGCAAAAGGCACTACCCTGTTTACGTTACCGGAAAAGGTCGGGAACAACAATACAGACCGGCGTCTTCAGTATTCGACAAACGACGTCAGAATGCGGCTTAGTCGCGCCGTCGAGCCTCTCTTTCAGATGAGGGATACCCAGTCACGTGGCTTTAGCCTTCGGATGCAGTGGAGAGGGAGAGTTTGCGCTCCACCTTCTCCAAAATTACTAAACCCGCTCTCTCAGTATCAGCGCACGCGGCCACGTTGTACCAGATTCATTACGCCTAGCACGACGACTGCCCCTACAAACGCGACGATCAGTCCGGTAAGCGAAAATTTCTGGACACTGCCGACAATTCCAAACTGGTTCGCAATCAGATTGCCGACAACCGATCCCACGCAACCTGCGACAACATTCCAGAAAATGCCCATTGATGCGTCGCGGTTCATGACCTTGCTGGCTAGCCACCCGGCAATGCCGCCAACAATTATTGCAACGATCCAACCCATAATCTTCCTCCTTAAATGCGCCCGGGCAGTGCCTGGGCCATTGGAGATGATAACCGGATCGTACCTGAATGCCACCTGCAAAGCGGCAAGGGATGTAAAATCGAAATTCAGGGCCGAGCTTTGAAAGGCATCGGCCCTGCGGATATTGTCAGTATTTCTGCTGGCGCTCGTACAGGTCGCGATAATGCTGGATACGCGTCACGCGAAGGCCCGGCATACCCGAACGGTCAACCGCACGTTGCCACGATGCAAATTCTTCCAGCGTCAGGCTGTACCGTTCGCACACATCGTTGATGGACAACAGACCGCCATTGACGGCTGCAACAACCTCGGCTTTGCGACGGACGACCCAGCGCGTTGTTCCGGCTGGCGGCAGGCTGGACAAAGTCAGTGGCTCTCCCAATGGGCCAATAACCTGTGCAGGGCGAATTTTCTGGTTCTCAATCATAACGTCCTCGATACTCCATGCCCCACCTGGGTTGACTGAACCCCCGTTGCATCTTCTTCTATCTGCTGGTCTTTGATATAGGCTGAATTGGCTTGGTAAACGGCATCTTCACATTTGCGATCAGCTTCACTTGCGCGCCAGAATGCACCGCATACCGACACTTTTTCCGATTTTTTTGAAGCAAAATACTGGATCCGCTGGCTCGCTGCGTCGCCGGCTAAGGACATATCGTCCTCGACACGCCGCAACAACTGCACGGTGCGGCTATTTGCCTGCCGTGCTGTAATCGCCGCTATTAACGCCTTATGGTCATTTCGGCGAACGACCGAATTTTGACTCACTGACTCATGGGGGAATGTCATTTCCATGACACCCCCCTAGCGTTGCATCTGATAACAGGGGGTAAAGGCGTTATTCAGACCATGTTAGCCCAAGTTAACGGGAATTATCATTTGCCACCCGATGTTGTTTCAAAACGAGAAATGCCAACGGAAAACTGGCCTTTTCGCACAACTGTGCGTATGGCCTGCGTCAAATGATTGACGCTATAAATTCCCATGATTTCCAACTTGGTCCCGATTTATCGGGAAAAAGGATTGTCGTCGCCATGTCTGGCGGGGTTGATTCGTCGGTTGTTGCTGCCCTTGCCGCCCGTTCCGGCGCTGAAACCATTGGTATTACGCTGCAATTATACGACCATGGCAGTGCGGTGAAACGGGCAGGGGCGTGTTGCGCCGGTCAGGATATCCGCGATGCCCGTGCGGTCGCCGATAAATTGGGAATCGCCCATTATGTTTTCGATCATGAAAGCCGCTTTCGCGAATCGGTGATCGACCATTTCGCCGACGAATATATGGCGGGGCGTACACCGATTCCTTGCGTCCGGTGTAACATGGGGGTGAAATTCACCGATCTGTTCCGGCTGGCAAAGGAATTGGGCGCCGATTGCCTTGCAACGGGCCATTATGTCCGCCGCGTCGAGGGCGCTGAAGGCGCAGAATTGCACCGCGCCGCCGACCCCGCACGAGACCAGAGCTATTTCCTGTTTGCAACGACGCAGGATCAACTCGACTATCTGCGCTTTCCATTAGGGGGAATGCCCAAACCACAAGTGCGTGAGATTGCACAGGATTTGGGACTGATCGTGGCAATGAAGCCCGACAGTCAGGATATTTGCTTCGTGCCGGATGGCGATTATGCGAGTGTTGTCCGCAAAATCCGCCCGGATGCCGAACTGGGTGGCGACATAGTGCATCTGGATGGACGCGTTCTGGGCCAGCATAAGGGCATGATCCATTATACTGTTGGCCAGAGAAAAGGGCTGGAAGTTGGCGGGCAGCCGGTGCCGCTGTATGTCATACGGCTTGATCCATCGACGCAGCGCGTGATCGTCGGCCCGAGGGAGGCGCTGGCGGTCGATGCGGCGCGCATAATAGAAGGCAATTGGCTCGCCGACTTGCAAGGTCGCGAAATTATGGCGAAAGTCCGGTCAATGGCAAAGCCCGTTGCGGCGCATATTGATGGTGACTGGCTGCGTTTTGCATCGCCTGAATATGGAGTGTCGCCCGGACAAGCCGCTGTATTTTATGAAGGCGAGCGCGTGCTGGGTGGCGGCTGGATCGAAGAAACCGTGGCGACAATGCAGGAAATTGCAGCCTAGCTAAAGCGCTTCGATCTCGGCCTTACTTAACTGGACACAACCAAACTCGCCCCTTCGCTCCGCCACCGCTTCGGCCAGAAACGGTACGGATGCGTAGATGCGTTTGTTCGCCGGGTCGTCAGACAGGCTGACCAATTCCATCCCGGCCTCTTTATCGGTTTCGCAACTGGCCATGTCCCGACCCTCGATATGGCGGCATGAACAGGTGATGTGGGCTCCATAAGCAACGCCGACTTGCGCTTCGCCCTTTATGGTCGTCCAATTCCAGATCAACCAGATCGCAAAAACCGCAGCGACTGTGCAGGCAACGATCTTCGCGATCTGCAATGGGCCAAACCGCCTCTTGGTCAAAGATTTCGAAGTTGCGGTTGCCATGTGACCTCCAATTGGTGCAACGGTATGACTTATGCCTAGAAACAAATTTGTCGCAGCCGCAACCGCTTTTTGCACTATCGCCACATTGGCCCTTGCGTCATGTGGTGAAGAACCTGCCGCAAAGCCGCCTGTACCCGGTCAAACGATGATCGTAAGCGATGCCGTCGTCGGCAAAGAAAAACTGGGTGATGCGATCGCCCCGTTTTTTGAAGATCCGGCGCTTTCGGAAACACGCGCGCTGGTGGTGATGCAGGGCGGCCGGGTCATTGCCGAAAGATATGCACCGGGGTACGGGCCGGAGACCCGCCTGATAAGCTGGTCGATGGCGAAAAGCGTGACGGCGACTTTGGTAGGTTTAATGGTTGCTGACGGGCGGCTGGCGCTTGATGAGCCCGCACCTGTTCCCGAATGGCAAACCCCGCGTGACAGCCGGGCGCAAATTACGCTGCGGCATTTGTTGCATATGTCTTCCGGCCTCGACCATACCGAGCTTGCCGAAGGTGACGTCGAGATTTTTGACGCAGATACGCCCCGTATGCTGTTTCTGGACGGGCGTGAAAATATCGCACGCTATGCTGAAACGCGCCCATTGGAAGCGCAGCCGGGCAGGAAATTTGAATATAGCAGTGCAACTAGCAATATCCTTGCCGACATCATGACTCGCTCCCTTACCGAAAGCACCGACCCCGCTGTACGACGTGACGCGATGCTTGAATATGCCCGTGGTCGGTTGTTCGAACCGCTGGGGATGACGAGCGCGATACCGCAATTTGACCGGAATGGCACGATGCTGGGCGGCAGTATGATTCATGCCACAGCCCGTGACTGGGCAAAATTCGGCGAATTTTTAAGGAATAACGGTTCAGTGCGTGCGGCCCAATTGCTTCCTACAAGCTGGACCCGGTTTATGAAAACGCCAAGCAAGAATGATAACAGCTATGGCGGGCATATATGGCTCAACCGGCCCAACAACGCAGACCGCAATCAGGTGTTGTTTCCCGGAAAAGCACCGTCCGATGTATTCGCGGCGCTTGGACATCTCGGGCAGTTCATCATCGTGTCGCCCCAACACCGGCTTACTATCGTGCGGCTGGGCAAAACCGATGATAACAAGCTTGATCCGTTGGATGACCAGTTTGTAAAACTGATATCAATTTTTCCGAAAAATTAAGCGGTTGCAACCGGCGCGTCGTCGCCCAAATCTTCGAACCAGGCTTCAACCGGGCCGCTGAGTTTCAGCAACAACGGATTGCCCTTGCGGTCACGCGCCTTGCCTGCCTGCACTTTGATCCAGCCTTCGGAAATGCAATATTCCTCGACATTGGTGCGTTTTTCGCCCTTGAACCTTATGCCGACGCCGCGAGAAAGCAGGTCGCCGTCAAAGTGTGCGCTGAGCGGATTAATCGAAAGATGGTCGGGCGGAGTGTCGGCTTTTTCTGTCATAGCGCGCGCCTTTGCCGGAAAGCTTCGCGCTTGGCAATATCGTGCGAGCAGTGCAGAGGCTTTGCATGGCAAGTTCCAATCAATATGATGCGATAATTCTGGGTGCTGGCGGCGCTGGTTTAATGTGTGCGTTGACCGCCGGTCAACGCGGGAAACGGGTGTTGGTGATCGACCACGCCAGCGGCCCCGGTAAAAAAATTCTGATATCGGGCGGCGGGCGATGCAATTTCACCAACGTCAACGCCACCAGCGGCAACGCGCAGGAGCGGTATTTGTCGGCCAATCCCCACTTCGCCAAATCGGCACTGGGCCGCTACACCCCCACCGATTTTATCGACCTGGTCGCGGCTTATGGCATCGCGTTTCATGAAAAGACCTTGGGACAGCTATTCTGCGACGGCAGCGCACGGCAGATTGTCGAAATGTTGATGGCGGAATGCGACAAATCCACCGCGTCGGGTGGGCACGTAGATTTTGCATTTCATGCGCCGATATCGGATGTCAGCCATGCCGATGGGCAGTATACTGTGCTATATAATGGCCTGACCGCCTCCGCGCCCGCTTTGGTGATCGCAACGGGCGGCCCCAGCATTCCCAAAATGGGGGCGACGGCTTTTGCTTACGATCTGGCGCGGCAATTTGGGTTGAAGGTCGTTGAACCGCGGCCGGCGCTGGTGCCATTTACTTTGGGTGGCGACGATGTGCTGTTTCGTGAATTGTCCGGCGTGTCTGCCGATGTCGAAGTAAAATGCGGCAAGACGCGGTTTCGGGAGGCTGCGCTTTTGACGCACAAGGGATTGTCCGGCCCTGCAATTCTGCAAATTTCGTCTTATTGGCGGCATGGCGAACCGGTCGGCATCGATTTTCTGCCGGATCAACCCCAAGGTTGGTTGCGTCAATTCAAACGGGAAAAGCCACGCAGCACCGTCAAATCTGCGCTGGGTTCGACATTATCCGCACGGCTTGCCGACATTTTGGCCGACCAGATCGGCGAAACGTGCAATCTTGCCGATGTACCAGACCGTCGTTTGGAAGAGGCTGAGCGGCGGTTGTCGGAATGGCAATTTACGCCGAATGGTACCGAGGGTTACGCCAAGGCAGAGGTGACTTTAGGTGGTATCAGCACCGATGGCCTGTCGCAGAAATCGATGGAAGCCAGAACTGTTCCCGGCCTATATTGCATTGGCGAAGCAGTGGACGTTACCGGCTGGCTTGGTGGCTATAATTTCCAGTGGGCCTGGGCCAGCGGCGTGGCGGCGGGGTCAACATTGTAGCGTTAGCGCCGATGGAATCGTTAGGGACAGCCCCCATAAGGACTGTCCCGGACGCTTGATTTAAGCCGCTTCTTTCTTTCGCGATGCCTTTTTCCGTTCGTTCGGGTCGAGCATCCCCTTGCGGATACGGATATTCTTCGGTGTGACTTCGACCATTTCGTCGTCGTCGATATAGGCAATGGCCTGTTCGAGCGTCATGACTTTAGGCGGGGTCAGGCGGATGGCGTCATCCTTGCCGGTCGAACGGAAGTTCGTCAGCTGCTTTGACTTCATCGGGTTGACTTCAAGGTCGTCGGGTTTGGCATTTTCGCCGATAATCATGCCTTCATAAAGCGCTTCGCCGGGGGAGACGAACAATATGCCGCGCTCTTCCAACGGGCCAAGTGCGTAAGCAACCGCATCGCCATTTCCATTGGAAATCAGCACGCCGTTTTTCCGGCCTTCGATCGGGCCGCGATACGGGCCATATTTTTCGAACAAACGGTTCATAATTCCGGTGCCGCGTGTGTCCGACAGGAATTCGCCATGATAGCCGATCAGGCCGCGCGACGGCGCGCTGAACGTGATGCGTGTCTTTGCCCCGCCTGATGGGCGCATATCGGTCATTTCACCTTTGCGAATGGCCATTTTTTCGACCACTGTACCTGAATGTTCATCGTCAACGTCGATGACAACGGTTTCATAAGGTTCAGTGCGATTGCCGGATTCGTCTTCGCGGAAAAGCACCTTGGGGCGAGAAATGCCCAGTTCGAAGCCTTCGCGGCGCATCGTTTCGATCAATACGCCCAGCTGGAGTTCTCCGCGCCCTGCCACTTCAAAGCTATCACGATCGGCAGATTCGGTCACGCGAATGGCGACGTTGCTCTCTGCTTCACGCAACAGGCGGTCGCGGATCATGCGGCTCGTGACCTTTGTGCCTTCGCGGCCAGCCATCGGCGAATCATTCACAGAGAAGCGCATCGAGAGGGTGGGGGGGTCAATGGGCTGTGCGTGAAGAGGTTCGGTCACGCTCGGCTCTGCAATAGTGTCGGCCACCGTAGCGGTCGTCAGTCCTGCGATAGAGATGATATCACCAGCCTGCGCCTGATCGACGGGAATACGCTCCAGCCCTCGGAACGACATGATTTTTGACGCACGGCCCGCTTCGACAATTTTGCCATCCGGGTTCAGCGCGTGGATCTGTTGGTTGACCTTGACGGTACCGGACAGGACGAGGCCGGTCAGGATGCGGCCAAGGAAGTTGTCACGGTCCAACAGGGTCACGAGCATCTTGAACTCGCCATCGACATCGGCTTTTGGCTCAGGAACATGCGCGACAATGGTTTCGAACATCGGCGTCAAAGTGCCTTCGCGTGCGCTCGGGTCAATCGAGGCATAGCCGTTGCGGCCCGAGGCATAGAGAACGGGGAAGTCAAGCTGCTCGTCTGTGGCATCAAGCGATACGAACAGGTCGAATACTTCGTCCAGAACTTCCTGAATGCGTTCGTCGGGGCGGTCGACCTTGTTGACAACAACGATAGGACGCAAGCCGAGCGCCAGCGCTTTACCGGTCACAAATTTCGTTTGCGGCATTGCGCCTTCGGACGAATCGACGAGCAAGATAACGCCGTCCACCATGCTCAAAATACGCTCAACTTCTCCACCAAAGTCGGCGTGGCCGGGGGTGTCGACGATGTTGATGCGGGTTTCGTTCCATTCGACACTGGTGCATTTGGCAAGAATCGTGATGCCACGTTCTTTTTCCAGATCGTTGGAATCCATCGCGCGTTCTTCGATGCGCTGATTGTCACGGAAAGTTCCGGATTGGCGGAAAAGCTGGTCAACTAAGGTGGTTTTACCGTGGTCGACGTGCGCGATGATGGCGATATTACGCTGGGACATTTACAAAGTGCCTTTTGGGAGGTCAGTTAGGCAGCAACATGCCACCGGATTCTGGCGCGCCCTTAACGCAATATGTGCTGCGGCGCAACATTCGAACGGTCAGATGAATGAAAATGGGCGTTGCAGTTTGTTAGAATGCAGAACTGGCATTGCGTTTAATGGCGACTTCCAGCTTTTTCGGGTTGTAAAGCGACTGATGTTCTTTCGCGGCAAGGCGCTGCGCCAGGCCGGATTTGAAATCGGCGCGCCACGATATTAGCGACGCCGAAAAACCCGTGCCGAATTGGGTGTCCGCTACATCCTGCAAATGCCGTGAGGCATCGAGCAACAATTGGCGTTCAACGCCAAACCGCGATGCAGAAAAACGTTCGTCGATCAGGCCCAATTGATGGCGCGCAGCACGAACCAGCAATTTTGCCGCCTCCTCATCGTCATTTTGGTGCATCGCCAACGCGCCATCAATGGCGGCGTCGATCAGGTGCAACTGATCCTTCAGGCGGCGTTCCTGCGACGTGGTGCCGTCACATTTCCGGATCGCACGTACGTAAGTCGCAAGTGCCTTTAATGTAGTGGCGCTCGGTTCCTTGCCCGCGAATTCTTCGACGATCAGTGTCCGTATCAAGCGTTCAAGCGCGGGGTCGTCCGGCGCACGAGAAACCTTGCCTGGATTAGCAAGATCAGGAATTTCAACGGGATCATAGGCCTTGTTACTACGCAATATACTGAAGAAAGAACTGGTGACATCGGCTGTCCCCGATTCAGATGACAGGCCTTCAACGCGGAAATGCGGGTTGTTGCGGCCATTGTCGTGGCAGCTATTGCAGCTTAAGCCCGCCTTTGCGGCTTGGCCGCCAAGCAGGCTCGGGGTGTTGAAAATGGCCAACCCGGCCTTCAATAGGTCGGCATCGCGTTGATCGAACGACAGGCAACTGGACGGCTGCGTGGTCGCTGCGGCGACTTCGGCACCGGAGTCGGTCCACCATAAGGATTGTATTATAAGGGTAGGCGAGGCCGCGATTGCAGCCCCGCTTAATATTCCAGATGTGATCGAGAGGATCAGCTTGCGGATGTTGCCGCATCCTTGATCCAGCGACGCAGTTCGTCCGCTTCGTGACAGCCGTAACCACACAATGCTTCCAACTTGGCCAGATGCGCCTTGGCCCCGGCTACGTTGCCGCGCTCCAGCTTGAGTTCGCCATAATATTCCAGTGCGCCGCGATGTTGCGGGGCAATGGTCAATGCCGCCTGATAATAACCTTCTGCCACTTCAAAATTCTGCAACTTGCGGTTTGCGAAACCCAAATAGGTAAGAATGTCAGGATGCGGACCGGCAGCCCACAATGCGTTATCCAGCTTGGCAATTGCGTCCTGATACCGTTTTTCGTTAATCAATGCGACGGCCTGTACATAAGTTTCATCGGCAGAAACCGCCTGCGCCAGATACATATCCGGTTTCACTGGTCCCAATGCCGTTTTGCCAGCGACCAAAGCGGCTTCGACCTGGGCTACGGCTTCTTTGAGCTGCTTCTTGTCACGGCAGCCAGCGCCGCAATTTATTTCAAGAACTTTCAGCGCGGCCAATTGTTCGTTGGCCTTTGCGGCGGCGCCCAGTTTTGCGTGGACGATACCCAGATCGCGTTTTGCATCGATCATTTTGTCGTCGTACTTAACAGCCAAAGTCATTGGACCCTTGGCCTTTTTGAAGTCGGCCAAAGCCATATAGCTAGCACCGAGCAGATACTGCGCCTGTGCGTTGCGGGGCATTGCACGAACGACACGTTTGAACGCCTTTACCGCTTCGTCATATTGTCCGGCGCGAAATGCAGTCGCACCCTTTTGGTAATCGACCGTAGGATCATAGGCAGGAGTTGACTGGCTTGGCACGCTGCCACCACCACCACCGCCACCCGCAGCAAAAGCGGGGGATAATGCAACGGCGATAAGCGCCGCCGATGAAATCAATATCAGTTTACCGTTCGGCATCTTCATGGGGATAGTCCTTTCCAAATTTACCCAACATACATAGCATAACTTTGTTACGTACGTAAAGTGCGCGCTTGCCCGTTTGCCAAAATTGCTCCATCGAAGATGAACATAACATTTTTGGCCCGCCGTGCTCCGTAAATTTTTACCCGATCAATTCGTATTGTTGCTGTTTGGCACTTTGGTCCTGGCCTGGTTATTGCCGGTGCCGTTGAACGCCGTGCCGTTGGCGCAGAGCATATCCTTTGCGGGTATTTTCTTCCTGTTCTTCTTGCATGGATTGCGCTTGCCCCGCCACGAAGTTGCCCGGGCGATGATGGGTTGGCAGTTGCAAGGCATAATGCTTGCCTTCACTTTTATCCTGATGCCATTGCTTGGACTGGGCGTGTCGACAATAGCGGCGCAGTTTCTGCCGGCCGCATTGGCCAGCGGCTTGCTTTACGCGGCAATCTTGCCATCGACTGTGCAATCGGCGGTCAGCTATGCAACCCTTGGTAAAGGAAATATTGCCGCGTCGGTTATCGGATCGGCGTTGTCCAATCTCTCCGGAATATTTGCAACACCGCTGCTCTTTGCGCTATTGCTGGGCAGCGCATCGGGGGTGGTGATCGGCAGCGATATAGTCATCAAGATCATCACGATGCTGCTTTTGCCTTTTGTACTTGGGCAAGCTGTACAAAGCTGGTTGGGGCAATGGGCGGCGCGGCAGAAGAAACTGCTTACCATTTGCGATCGCGGGGTGATTTTGCTGGCGGTTTATGTTGCCTTTGGTGCGGCAGTAAGCAGCGGTTCGCTTGAAGTAATCAGCATCGCGTCATTGGCGCTGCTCGTTCTTTTTGCCGCAGTTTTCCTGGGGATTGCCTTTGCTGCTGCCTGGTTTGCCGGGGGCATTCTTGATCTACCCCGTTCCGACCGGATCAGCTTATTGTTCACAGGCGCGCATAAAAGCATCGCAATCGGAGCGCCGATGGCAGCGTTGCTGTTTTCGCCCAAAATTGCCGGACTGATGATTTTGCCAACGATATTATATCACCAGTTGCAGTTGATCGCGTCCGTCCCGCTGGCCAAGCGATTGGCCTCGACGCAGGGCGATTCCGACTAACGTAGCGGCAATAAAATGGATGTTCTAAAGGCTGCGTAACGCTTGCGCCGGACGTGCCGCCAATATGGGTAATGAGCCGACAATGCCGAGCACAAAGGTCAACCCGGCGCCGCCCACCAGAGTCAGCAATAAAATCGCCGGATCTGGCGCAAAGCTGAAATCAAATATCTGCACCACGACATACCATGCAGCGGCCAAGCCTAGGGCCAGGGACAACAGGCCAAGTGTCAAAGCCAATATGCCATATTCCAGGGCTTGCGCCCCCAATATCTGGCCGCGTGAAGAGCCGAGCATTTTCATGATGACGCTGTCATAGATGCGCGATTGCCGGGCTGCGGCAATGGCACCGACCAAAACAGCAATTCCGGCCAGTATCGCGATTGATGCAGCCGCGGCGATGGCTTGCGCCATCTGCGTCAACAATATGGTGATTTGCGAAGTCACTTCACCGACCTCAATCAATGACGCCGAGGGAAAAACCGGCGGGATCGATTTGGCCAAAACGCGCTCGGCTGCTTTTGAAACGGTCACCGTCGCCACCATATTGTGGGGTGCGGTATCAAGGCTTCCGGGCGAGAAAACTATGGCATAGTTCAAGCCGAAATTGTCCCATTTCACCGTTCGTAATGACGCGATTTTGGCGGGAACTTCTACGCCGAGTAAGCTTATCGTCATACTGTCACCCACACCGATGCCCAGCGTCTTGGCGACCTCGGCCTCCAAGCTGATAAGCGGTGGGCCTTTATAGTCGGCCGGCCACCATTTTCCCGCGACGATTTCGCTGCCATTGGGGAGAGCGCCGCTATACGTCAGGCCTCGGTCACCGTTCAATATCCATGCACCATCGGGAAGTTCGTCGAGTTGATCGACCCGTTGCCCGGCAAATTCAATGATAGTTCCGCGCAATGCGGGTATCATATTCACAGACGCTGCGGGATCGGCGGATTTGACCATTTCGGTAAATCGGGCGGCGCCGTTGCGGGGAATATCGAGAATGAAAAAGGTGGGCGCGCGGTCGGGTATGCTGTTTTTTATTTCATTGTTGATGCTCGTCTGGATTGCGGCGAGTGTGACAAACAGCGTTAGCCCGAGACCGAGCGCAACGACCAGTGCCTGTGTTTGCGCGCCGGGCCTGTGCAAGTTTGCGAGTGCCAGCCGGAGCAAAGGTGCTTTGGGTCTTGGCATCCGCATCGCAATAAAGCGCAATAGCCATGCAATGCCCGTAAGCAGAAGCAAAAGGCCAAACGCAGCGCCGACAAAAGCGAGGGAGAATAACGGTTCGCGCGCGGTTACGACCGCAATCCCGACGATGGCCGCGATAGATGCAATTACCCAAATCAGGCTGCGCCGATCGATGCGGGAATTCCCTTCGACAATTGCCCGGAATAATCCAGCGGCGGGGACAGTTCGTGCCCGCGCCAGCGGAGGCAGGGCAAAAGCGACCGCGATCAACAGGCCGTACAAGGCGCTGACAGCGAGCGGCAACGGATGAAGCGCATAGCCGGGAGCAACCGGCAGGATGTCACCGGCAACTTGGCCAATCGCCAGTGGCATCACGCTTCCGACCGCGAGACCGACGGATATGGCAACAACTGCCACGGCGAGAATTTGCAGCATATATATACGGAAAATGGTGCCGCTATCCGCGCCATTGACCTTTAACGTCGCAATGCTCGCGCTTTTGCTGGCGAGATAACTGCCGACACCATTGCCGACACCTATTCCTGCGATGACCAATGCGGCCAAACCTACCAAAGTCAGAAACTGGCCCATCCGTTCGATAAAACGCCGCGTTCCGGGTGCGCCGTTTGAACGGTCGGTTATTTCCCACCCGGCCGAGGGGAACCGCGATTCAAAAGATTTGCTGATGGCTGCAACATCCTGTTCGGCGCTAAGTTTGATGCGGTATTTGGATTCGTACATGCTTCCGGGTTGAATAAGCCGGGTTTCGGGCAGGGAAGCGATATTGATGATGGCTACAGGCCCCAGCGTGAAGCCTTCGCCCAGCCGGTCCGGTTCTTCGTCGATGATGCCGGCGACCTTGAACCGGGCCTCGCCAAAGCGGACGGTTTCGCCTTTTTTGATATCGAGCCGATCGGATAAAGTTGGTCCGATGTAAATTTCGCCTTTGGCAGGTGCATTTACGGCTCCTGTGTCCTTTAATCGCAAGGCGCCATAATGCGGATAAAGCGCATCAACCGCTTTTAACTCTGCAAGCAGGCTGTCTGTGCCAATTGCCATCGCACGCAACCGCACGGTTTGGGAAACGGGCCCCGCTTTTTGCATAGCGGCCAATTCTTTTGCGTTGGCCTGCCGTTGGGCGATGCCGATTTCGATGTCGCCACCCAATATGGTCTGACCACGACGGGACAATTCTTCGCTAATGCCTGCGGTCAAACTGCCGATCGCGGCCAAAGTGGCCACGCCAAGAAACAGACAGATGGCGAGCAAACGCAATCCACGGATACGGGCAGTCAAATCGCGGCGGGATATGCGCCAAATGACCGCAATCGGCAGGGTCACGCTGCGCTTTCCACAATATGCCCGTCATGCATGGCGATGACCCGGTCGCATTTGCGCGCGAGTTCGGGGTCATGCGTGATAATCAGCAATGTCGCCCCTAACGCCGCCCTTCTTTCGAACAAGAGGTCGATAACCGACGCACCTGTTGACCCGTCGAGATTGCCAGTCGGTTCGTCGGCGAAAATGATCTTTGGTGACGCCGCCATAGCACGCGCAATCGCAACCCGTTGCTGTTCGCCCCCCGACAGTTGAGACGGATAATGGGTTGTTCGATGCCCAAGGCCCACCGCCTGCAATTCGGTCGCCGCGCGCTCAAAAGCATCCTCTATGCCCGCCAATTCCATAGGGATCGCCACATTTTCGAGCGCGGTCATGGTTGGTAATAAATGGAACGCCTGAAGCACAATGCCAATACGTCCCCGCCTTGCCCGTGCCAACGCATCTTCGTCCAATTTGGCAAAATCGAGGCCGTCGACTATGACCGTGCCTCCGCTTGCCTGTTCCAAGCCGGCCAATACCGCCATCAAAGAAGATTTTCCGGAACCCGAAGGCCCTAACAAGGCAACGCTGCTATCATAGGGTATTTCAAGATCGACGCCGCGTAAAATCGACACCTCGGCGTCATTACTACCAAGGCTAAGGGTGACATTTGATGCGCGGATTGCCATATCAGATGCCATGTTACGTGGAGCGTGCAAAGGGATGTCCTTATGAACAGAAGTTTTTTGGTATATGGTGCACTATTGGTCGCAATCCAAGGGCTAGGTGCATGTGGGAATAACCCTGTAGAGGAACCTGCCGATATTGCGGTCACAGCCAAAGTCGGCGCCAGCGACAAGTTGGTCGTGGCATTCGGCGACAGCCTATATGCAGGGTATCAACTCGCCCCGAATGAGGGGCTTGCGCCGCAGTTACAGGCCGCGCTTGTCGCCGACGGTATAAAAGCGCGGGTGCATAATGCCGGTGTTTCGGGCGATACGACCGCAGCCGGCAAAAACCGGCTGGCGTTCGTACTGGATAATCTGGAACGTAAACCAGACCTTGTGGTCCTCGGGCTTGGCGGAAATGATATGCTGCGCGGGATCAAACCGGAACAGACCCGCGCAAATCTTGAGGCGATGTTGACCGAACTGAAAAGGCGCCAAATTCCGGTTGTGCTGACCGGAATGTTGTCTGCGCCAAATCTGGGTGCCGATTATGCGCGTGCATTCAATCCTTTATTCCCCGAAGTTGCCGCGCAATATGGCGCAAAGCTATATCCTTTCTTTCTGGAAGGTGTGGTGATGGATAGGAACCTGATGTTAAATGACAATATCCACCCCAATGCCAAAGGTGTTGCGCGCGTTGTCGAAGGATTATCGCCCCTTGTCGAAGCTGAATTGATGAAGAATTGAAGCGCTGTATTAGAAAAATAATACAGCTGGGGACGTAAGTGCTTGAAAAGGTCGGGCGCTCGTTCCATCTGATACATATCCGAAGGACAGAGGAAACTGACGATGTCGACTGAAACCGTTACCCAGACCGTAAGCGAGTTGAAACTGACCCCGCCTGATCCTGTGCCAACCGTCGCACCGCAGCAGGCGATGGGATTGGTGCCGGTCACCGATGAACAGAAAACGAAGCTTGAAGAACGGGTTGACGCCTATGTCGCCGATTTGATCGCGCAGGACGTCAACAGCCCCGAGTTCGGCAAACGCGTCGACCAGTTGACCAATATGGGCCGCAAGGAGATCATGGAAGCTTCAGCCCAGTCAAACCGCTTCCTCGATAAACCGATCCGCCGGATGGACGAAGGATCAGGTGTAGGAGCCGACCTTGCCGAACTGCGACGCGTGGTTGAAGATCTGGACCCTTCGAAAAAGGGCAATCTGATGACCAAGGACCGGTTGTTCGGTATCATTCCTTGGGGTAGCAAATTACGCAATTATTTCGACAGTTACCAAAGTTCGCAAACCCATATCAGTTCCATTCTCAGCCGCCTTGGCAATGGCAAGGACGAATTGCTGATGGATAATGCGGCGATTGATGTGGAGCGCCAGAATCTCTGGGTTGCGATGGGTAAGCTGGAACAGATGGTTGTGATGTCCAAGCAGCTGGATGCAAAGCTGGAAGAAAAGGCGGCTGAACTTGAGCATTCCGATCCGGCAAAATCCCGTGCCATCAAGGAAAGTGCTTTATTCTATGTGCGCCAGCGCACCCAAGATCTGCTGACCCAGATGGCGGTAACGGTGCAGGGTTATCTCGCACTCGATCTGGTCAAGAAAAACAATGTGGAGCTCGTTAAGGGCGTGGACCGGGCGTCGACGACAACCGTTGGTGCGCTTCGCACTGCGGTGACGGTTGCGCAGGCCATGACCAACCAGAGGCTCGTGCTTGAACAGATTACCGCGCTGAACTCGACTACCGCCAATATCATTGATTCCACTGGCAAGCTTTTGCGCGATAATACGGCGCGCATTCATGAACAGGCGGCAGGTGCTACGATCCCGCTGGAAACGCTTAGCCGTGCGTTCCAGAATATCTACGATACAATGGATGCGATTGATACGTTCAAACTGAAGGCGCTTGACAGCATGAAGCAGACGTCCGAGGCGCTGGAACAGGAAGTGCAGAAATCAAAGGGCTATATCGCACGCGCCGAAGGGCAGGCGCAGGCCCTGCAATCGACGCAGGAAAGCGGTCTGCTCGCTTCCCTGGAAAATTGAGAATATTAGGATTTGAATGACCAGCCCCGCTTCGCAATCCGACGAAATCCTTGAAAGCAGCCGCCGTGCACTTCGTAATGTGCGATTGCCGCCTATTGGTACGAAATCGATGGCGCTTCGGCGCGCACATTTTTGGGGCAAAGTCAGCAAGGCCGGACTTGCCGTCGGTGCGGTGCTGATCGGCGCAGGCATTGTTGGCGCTGCCATTGACGGTATTGGCTTTTGGGGCGTCATGATTACCGGATTGGTCGGGGCTGCGGCGGCTTATGTGCTGCTGCGCTATCCTGCAATGCCGATGCCCACGACGGAAACTTTGCGCCAGACCGATTTGGGCACTTTGGCGGGAAAAACAGAAATATGGCTGGAATCCCAACGCCCCGCATTGCCTGCCCCTGCGGTTACTTTGATGCAGGATATCGGCATTCGGCTCGATCAATTGGCACCGCAGCTTCAATCGCTTGACGATAATGACCCTGCGGCGCGCGAAGTGCGGAAATTGGTGGGCGAACATCTGCCCGAGCTGATTAACGGCTACAAGCGTATCCCTGAAAGTTTGAAGCGCAAGGAACATGGCGGCAAGACACCCGAGCAGCAATTGCTCGACGGGTTGAAGCTGATCGACCGTGAGATCGAGACGATGACCGGTCAGATTTCACGCGGAGAGCTGGACAAGCTCGCCGTGCGTGGGCGGTATCTGGAACTGAAATACGACACGGAAGCTCCGCAATAACCCACTGAATGTTACCCCGGCACCTTGGGATCAGCATTTCGGTTATTAAAATCAAAATTGCTAATAGCTACTATTAGAATGTCGAAAGCATGCTCGGTGCGGGCTCAAGATGATTGATGCCTGGTAACCTATTCTGACATAGCAAATCCATCGAGCGCGGGGTGGGTTTAATGAAAACGACAGCACGGGCAGTGGTTATTGGCGGCGGCGTCGTGGGCGTCAGCACATTATACCATCTGGCCAAAATGGGGTGGAGCGATGTCGTTCTGCTGGAGCGAAAGGAACTGACATCGGGGTCCACCTGGCACGCAGCCGGGCTGTTGCCGCTGTTCAACCTCAGCTATTCGGTCGGAAAACTGCACCAATATTCGGTCGGGCTGTATCCTAGTCTGGAAGCCGAAACTGGCCTGCATGCTGGATTTTCGCAAGTAACCAATATCCGTCTGGCGACCACGCGCGATCGTATGGATGAGTATCATTATTATGCAGGTGTCGCGAAGACTATAGGTGTCAACGTCAACTTCCTTACGCCCGATCAGGTCAAGGACATCTGGCCGCTTGCCGATATAGACGGCGTCATTGGCGCTATCCAGCATCCGGATGACGGATATATCCAGCCGGCGGACCTGACCCAGGCTCTGGCCAAGGGTGCGCGGCAACGGGGTGCTACTATTTACCGTAACACGACGGTTACTGCCATTACCCAACAACCCAATGGTGAGTGGTTGGTGTCCACTGACCAAGGGGACATTATGTGCGAGCATGTTGTTTCCTGCTCCGGAAACTTTGCGCGGGCGACAGGGGCGATGGTTGGATTGGATGTTCCGGTTATTCCGGTCGAGCACCAATATATAGTCACCGAACAACATCCCGACATCATGGCCCGCAAAAAGGCCGGATTGCCGGAGATGGGCGTGCTGCGGGAATCCGACGCGAGCTATTATATGCGCGAAGAAGCGGGAGGCTTGCTGCTGGGCCCCTATGAAGTCGGCGCGCCGGCTTGCTATGTCGACGGCCCGGCGGAGAACAGTGAGTATGAATTGTTTCCCGACGCGCTCGAACGGCTCGAACCATATATTCTGGCCGCAATGAAGCGCGTTCCGGCCTTTGGCGAGGTGGGAATCAAGAAAGTTTATAATGGCGCAATTGCCTATACGCCCGACGGGTCGCCCATCGTCGGTCCGGCATGGGGCCTCAAAAACTTCTGGCTAAATGAAGGCCATAGTTTCGGGGTTACCGCCGCAGGCGGCGCGGGTTGGCAGCTTGCCCACTGGATTGTCGATGGTGAACCGACCATCGACATGATGGGCGTCGACCCGCGCCGCTTTGGCGATTATGCAGGGCGTGGCTTTCTGATCGAAAAGAACGAAGAAGCCTATGCCAAGGTTTTTACAGTGCACTATCCCGACGAAGAGCGGGAGGCTGGTCGCGCGTTGCGGCGCACGCCGTGCTACGACCGTATGAAAAATCTAGGCGCCGTCTTTGGTAGCGTTTTCGGATGGGAACGCCCCAACTGGTTTGCACCTGAAGGCTATGCCTTGACCGGGGCCGATCTCGATAAGCCCGATGTGCTGTTGAACGACAATCACCCCGTTGTGGCGGGTGAAGCTGTCCGTGAAAAATGGTCTTTCCGCCGGTCCAACTATTTCACACATGTTGGCAATGAATGCCGCCATGTACATGAAAATGTGGGTATTCAGGATATGAGCGCCTTTGCCAAATGCGAAATATCCGGACCGGGAGCAGAGGCTTGGCTTGATCAGTTGTTGACCAATGCAGTGCCCAAAAAAGTGGGTCGGGTAACGCTGTCCTATCTGCTCACCGACAAGGGCGGGGTGCGGAGCGAATTTACCGTCTACAAGATCGCGCCGCAGCGTTATTATCTGGTGTCGGCGGGTGCCTATGAGCGGCACGACCATGATTATCTGAAAAAGGCGATGCCCAAGGACGGGTCGGTGAGTTTTGAACGGCTGACCACATCGATGGGCGTGCTTGTATTGGCCGGGCCAAAGTCGCGCGCGCTGTTGCAAAAACTGACCGCTGCCAATCTTTCGAACGAGGCCTTTCCTTGGCTGACGGGACAAAAGATCAGCATCGGTCTCGCCCAGGTTGAGGCGTTGCGGGTCAATTTCATTGGCGAACTGGGGTGGGAAATCCACCATCCCATCGAAATGCAGAACTACATTTTCGACCAGCTGATGGCGGCTGGGGTCGAGTTTGACATTAAACCTTTCGGCATCCGCGCGATGACTTCGATGGCGTTGGAGAAGAGCTATAAGCTGATCCCGCGCGAACTGTCGGTCGAATATGCCGCTTTTGAAAGCGGGCTGGATCGCTTTGTCAGCCTGAAAAAGCCGGGCTTTCACGGCAAGGAATCCCTGCTGGCATGGCGGGAAAAGGGCTTCGCCAACGCGCTCGTGACGATTGAAGTGCATAAGGTGACCGATGCTGATGCGCGGGGTTCGGAAGCGATTTATCTAGGCGACGAAATCGTAGGGCGCGCCACATCGGGTGGGTATGGCTGGCGCGTAGGCAAATCGTTGGCGTTGGCCATGGTCCGACCCGACCTCGCGGTTCCCGGAACGGAGTTGGAAATCGCGATATTGGGGAACCGATATAAGGCCAGCATCATTGCGGATTCGCCCTTTGACCCTGATAATGCGGCGCTCAGGAGCTAGGCCATGTCGCGCTTTGAATCCATAAACGCGTTTTTGCAGAAAGACCGGCAGGGGTACACGCTGCCGCGCGAGCTTTATGTGGGTGAAGAGGCTTTCCGGTTCGATACGCAGGTCATGCTTAAATCAGTCTGGCTATACGCCTGTACGGCGGCGCATGTTAAGAACCCCGGCGACTATTTTGTGTTCGAGATCGCGCATAATGCAATCATCATCGTGCGGGGCCGCGACAATGAAATCCGCGCCTTCTGGAACAGTTGCCGGCACAGGGGCGCACGCATCTGCACCGAGCAACGCGGCCGCGCCGCACGATTGATGTGCCCTTATCATCAATGGACCTATGGCCTCGACGGAAAATTGCTCGCCGCGCGCAGCATGGCGGAGGACTTCGACAAGCAGGATTACGGCCTGAATCCAGTGGCGCTTGAAAATGTCGGCGGGCTGATCTTCATTTGTATGGACGATAATCCGCCACCGATTGAACGTGTTAAAGCCGACATTGAAGATCAAATCGCGATTTATGATATCGAACGGCTGAAGGTCGTGATTCAGGATAATTATATCGAAAATGCCAACTGGAAACTGGTGATGGAGAACAACCGTGAATGCTATCATTGCGACGCGGGGCATCCTGAACTGATCCATGTGCTGGGCACATATGGCTTTGGTAAAGGCTTGCCCGAGGACGGCGAAGCGGATGTCGTCGATGACGCGACCTTTGATGCCATGGTCGAGGCGAAGAGGGCGCATTGGAAAGAGCTTGGCATATTCCGCGAGCTTATCGAATTTCCCGATGGCTGGTGGCACAGGATTGCCCGGCTTCCGTTGGCTAATGGAGCGGTTACCCAGTCGATTGACGGCAATCTTGCCTGCAAGAAACTTATCGGGCCATTCAAAGAGCCGGAAAGCTCAAGCCTGTCTGTCTGGACCCAGCCCAACAGCTGGCATCATTTCTGCTGCGACCATGTCGTCACCTTTTCGCTGACCCCTTTAGCTGCCGACAAGACTTTATTGCGGACAAGTTGGCTGGTGCATGAAGATGCCGTCGAAGGTGTGGATTATGATCCCGATCATATCGCGGCCCTGTGGCGGACAACCAACACACAGGACGGGCATTTTTCGATGTTGAACCATCAGGGGATCAGCACAGATGGCTATCAGCAGGGGCCTTATGCGGTGGAAGAAAAGCTGGTTGAGTATTTCAAGGATTTCTATGTCGCCGCGTCGTTAAAGTCGCTGAAGCGAGAAGAGGCGTGAGAATGTTACCCGCACAAGGCTCCGTGAAGCTGGCCGCAAGCGATTGGCAACAGGGTGAACGGCCCGGCGAAATGATCCGCTCGCTTGTCGATGACCCTCGGGGGTACCGTACTATGCTTTTGAAAATTGCCCCCGGGCCTTTAGGCGTGTTGCATGCGCATAATGAAATCGAGCAGATATATGTGATGGACGGTGACTTTTTCGATGATGATGAAAGCTATGGCCCCGGTGATTTTCTGCTCCGGATGCCGGGTGCGATGCACCGCGCGGGAAGTAAAGGTGGCTGTACCATGTTCATTGTTTACGCGCCGTTGACCAAAGGTTCAGCATGACCCGTTTCAGTGCCTTTAGCCTGTTCGCCAAAGCACTAGGCGCGCATAAAGACTGGCCGGAACAATGGCCCGATGCCGCGCCTAAAGCGTCTTATGATGCCATCATCGTCGGCGGCGGTGGTCACGGTCTTGGCGCGGCTTATTATCTGGCCAAGAAATACGGAATCACTAAAGTTGCAGTCCTGGAAAAGGGGTGGATTGGCGGCGGCAACACGGGCCGAAACACCACCATCATCCGGTCCAATTATCTTTATGACGAAAGCGCGCACCTTTACAATCATGCGGTCAAGCTTTGGGACGGCCTCAGCCAGGAACTGAATTACAACACCATGTATTCCAAGCGCGGTGTGATGATGCTGGCGCACAATGTCCATGATATCCAAAGCTTCAAACGGCATATCCATGCGAACCGGTTGAACGGGGTCGATAATGAATGGCTGACCCCCGAAGAAGCCAAAGCCTATTGCCCGCCGCTGAATATAGCCGCCGATGCCCGCTATCCGGTGTTGGGCGCCGCGTTGCAACGGCGAGGCGGAACGGCGCGGCACGATACGGTGGCGTGGGGCTATGCACGGGCAGCGGCTGCGCTTGGGGTGGATATTATCCAGAATTGCGCCGTCACTGGAATCCGCCGTGGGGCGGACGGCGCGATCGAGGGTGTGGAAACCACGCGCGGTTATATAGCGTCGAAGCGGGTTGGTGTTTCTGCGGCGGGTAACAGTTCGGTCGTCATGCAGATGGCAGGCCTCGATTTCCCGCTGGAAAGCTATCCGCTGCAGGCGCTTGTGTCCGAGCCGATCAAGCCGACTTTTCCCTGCGTCGTCATGTCGAATACCGTGCACGCCTATATGAGCCAGTCGGACAAGGGCGAGCTGGTGATCGGTGCGGGGACGGACCAATATGTGAGCTATTCCCAGCGCGGCGCACTGCATATCATCGAGCATACACTTGCCGCGATTTGCGAGATATTCCCGATTTACCGGCGGGTACGGATGTTGCGAACATGGGGCGGCATAGTCGACGTGACGCCGGACCGGTCGCCCATATTGGGCAAGACGCCGGTCAAGGGTCTTTACGTCAATTGCGGCTGGGGCACCGGCGGGTTCAAGGCGACGCCCGGCGCGGGTGACTTGCTGGCTTACACCATGGCCAAAGACGAGCCGCACCGGATCAACGCGCCCTTCAACCTCGACCGGTTCCGCAACGGGCGGTTGATTGACGAAGCGGCAGCAGCGGCGGTGGCGCACTGATGATCCTGATCCATTGCCCCTATTGCGACGAACAGCATCCCGAAATCGAATTTGCCTATGCCGGCCAAGCGCATATCGCACGCCCCGTAGACCCCGACAGCTATAGCGATGAAGAATGGGAGCGGTTTCTGTTCATTCGCGCCAATCCGCGCGGACGGCATCACGAACGCTGGCGGCATAGCCATGGCTGCGGACGTTTTTTCAATGCGGTGCGCGATACCGTGACGGACAAATTTGAAACGACCTACAAGGCAGGGGAGCCCCGCAAATGAGCGGCTATCGTTTACCTGCCGGTGGCCGTGTCGATCGCAGCAAGCCGGTCAGTTTCACATTTGACGGCAAAAGCTATCAAGGCTTTTCTGGCGACACTTTGGCGTCGGCGTTGCTGGCCAATGGCGTATCGCTCTTTGGCCGTTCGTTCAAATATCACCGCCCCCGCGGACTGCTGGCGGCGGGGAGCGAGGAGCCTAATGCCCTCGTATCTGTCCATCGCGGGCCGGGACGTTTCACCCCCAATTTGCGTGCGACCAATGTGGAAATCCACGACGGATTGCTTGCAACCAGCCAGAACCGCTGGCCTTCGCTCAAGACCGACTTCGGCGCGATCAATGACAGGCTCGGCATGTTTTTCCCCGCGGGCTTTTACAACAAGACCTTCATGTGGCCGCGCTCGTTCTGGGACCGGCTCTATGAACCGGCCATCCGTAAAATGGCCGGTTTGGGCGATGCACCGACCGAGGTTGATCCCGACAATTATGCCGCGATCTACGCACATTGTGATCTGCTGATCGTAGGTGCGGGACCTGCCGGTCTGGATGCCGCGCTGGAGGCGTCTGGCACTGGCAGGCGCGTTATCCTTATCGACGAACAGGATGAGGCTGGCGGCGGGGCCTTGGCCGACCCGGTTTTATGGCCGTGGCTGGAGCGCAGCCTGAAGGCGTTAAATGCTGCGGCGAATATGACGATCCTGACGCGCACAACGGCCTTTGGCTATTATCACGACAATTTCATTGGGGCTGTCCAGAGGCTGACGGACCATCTGTCCGAAAATTCCGAAGCTCCGCGAGAAAAATTGTGGCGTATCCGCGCAGGTGAGGTGCTGTTGGCGCAAGGGGCGATTGAACGTCCGCTGGTGTTCGATGGCAATGATGCCCCCGGCGTTATGCTGTCGTCGGCCGCCAAAACATTCGCCAACCGGTATGGCGTCGCCGTCGGCAAATTACTTGCCTTGATGGCCGTGCACGACAGTGGCTGGCATGATGTTTTCGCCTTGAAAAAGGCCGGAGTGGGAATTGCGGCGATCATCGATGCGCGCGATGATGTGGACGAAAACTTGCTGGGAGAGGCGGCGGCATTGGGAATCGCGGTCCATCTCAACCACAGCGTCATCGGCGTAAAGGGACGGCATCGGGTCACATCCATCCAGATTTTCAACAATGCCGACTATCTTGGCAGCAGCATAACCTGCGACGCGCTCTTGATGGCAGGCGGATGGACGCCGAGCGTCCATCTGTGGTCGCACAGCAAGGGCAGCCTGAAATGGCGCGACGATTTGGGGGCTTATGTCCCCGATCAGGCCAATGAAAAATGCCGCAGCATCGGGGCCTGCTCGGGCGATTGGGATTTTGGCAGGGGTGCGATTCTGGATGTACTGCCGACACCCAAGGATCAGGCGCGGATCAAGGCATTCGTCGATTTCCAGAATGACGTGACGGCCAAGGATATCAATCTGGCGGTGCGCGAAGGTTTCCGGTCGATCGAACATATCAAACGCTACACGACCAACGGCATGGCGACCGATCAGGGCAAGACATCGAACCTGAATGGCCTGCAAATTGCCTCTACCGCTTTGGCAAAGGCCGTGCCCGACATTGGCCTCACCACCTTTCGTCCGCCCTATACTCCGCAAACTTTCGGGGCATTGGCGGGCCATGCGAAAGGCGCGCTGTTCCAGGCGACACGGACCACCAATATCGACGGCTGGGCGTCCGAAAATGGTGCTGTATTCGAACTGGTCGCGCAGTGGCGAAGGGCACGTTATTTTCCGAAATTCGGGGAAGATATGCACGCGGCGGTCAACCGTGAATGTGTTGCCGTCCGCTCCGGCGTCGGAATATTCGACGCATCGACTTTAGGCAAAATCGAGGTCGTCGGTCCGGACGCCGGCGAATTTTTGAACCGCATGTACACCAATCCGTGGAAGGCGCTTGAGCCCGGCCGTTGCCGTTATGGCCTGTTGCTAAAAGAGGACGGCTTCATCACCGACGACGGCGTTTCCGCACGGCTGGCGGCGGACCGGTTCCATCTGACCACGACAACCGGCGGCGCAGCCCGGGTGTTGAATATGATGGAGGATTATCTCCAGACAGAATGGCCTGACCTCAATGTCTGGCTGACCAGCACTACCGAGCAATATGCGGTGATCGCGCTGCAGGGACCCAACGCACGCAAGCTGATCGAGCCGCTGGTGGAGGGTATCGACCTGTCGCCGGAGGCATTCCCGCACATGGCAATCCGCGAGGGGCGGATATGCGGCATTCCCACGCGCTTGTTCCGCGTCAGCTTCACTGGCGAACTCGGTTTCGAAATCAATGTCCCTACCGCTTATGGCCGTGCCCTATGGGAAAGGCTGATGGCCGAAGGTGAACGTTTTAGCATAACGCCCTATGGCACAGAAGCGATGCATGTTCTGCGCGCGGAAAAGGGCTTTATCATTGTCGGGCAGGATACAGACGGAACGGTCACGCCTTACGATGCAGGGCTGGACTGGGCCGTCGGCAAGAAGAAGCCGGACTTTGTAGGGCGGCGTTCACTTGCACGCCCCGACATTGTTGCGGCTGGCCGCAGGCAGTTGGTCGGATTGCTGACCGAAGACCCCAGCATGGTTTTGGAAGAAGGCGCTCAAATTGTGGCTGATCCCCATCAGCCTGTCCCCATGACAATGATCGGCCATGTGACTTCTTCCTATTGGAGCGAAGCGCTGGGGCGTTCGATAGCCATGGCGTTGGTTGCAAATGGCCATGCCAAGATGGGCGAGACGATTTATGTTCCAATGCCGGACGGCACGCATAAGGCCACGGTAAGTTCGATAGTGTTTTACGATCCGGAAGGAGCGCGTCTGCATGTCTGACACTCTAATACGCGCCGAGCCAGTTCCCTCCGCACCCTTTGTTGGTGACGGCATATCCGTCATTCCGGCCGCACCGATGATGCGCTATTCGCTGCGCGCGCGTCAGCCACAGGCGCTCGAAACCTTGCTCGGGGTCAAGGTGCCGAAGAAAATCGGCGCTACCGAAGAGGGGATTGCGTGTCTTGGTCCGGATGAATGGTTGCTGCGCGCGCCAACAGGCTCCAAGATAATAACTGGCGCAGGGCTTCCTGTGTCGCTTGTCGATATCAGCGAACGGGCGATTTGTCTGGTGGTGGAAGGACCGCGGAGCGCCGAAATTTTAAACGCAGGCTGTCCGCTTGATCTGGATAAATTTGCAGTCGGACGGGCAACACGGACCATATTCGAAACCGTTGAAATTGTTCTGCTGCGGTTGGCCGACGACCGGTTTCATGTCGAAGTTTGGCGCAGCTTTGCGCCATGGTTGTGGACCGCACTAACAACGGCGGCCCGCCACTAATATCAAGTTGGTATCAAGGAGGGAACATATTGGCGGATTGGGATAAAGCGATTGATTTGGGGGATTACGGGAAGTCGAACCGTAACTGGCTGGGTATGCACATCAACCCCGCAGTATTCCTGCCCACCGCCTTTATCTCGCTCGCCGTCATCATTTTCAGCCTTGTCGCGCCACAGGCATCGGCAGATCTTTTTTCCGCCTTGCGGAGCGGGGCGGTGGCGCATTTTGACTGGTTCTTCATGTCCGTAGGAAATGTGCTGTTGCTGTTCTGCGTGATCGTGGCCCTGTCTCCGCTCGGTAAAATCAGACTAGGCGGCAAGGGGATGAAGCCCGATTATTCCCGGCTATCCTGGTTCGCGATGCTTTTTGGCGCAGGCATGGGAATCGGTCTTGTATTTTACGGCGTGGGTGAGCCGGTTACCCATTTCACAACGTCGATGGCCGGAGGTTCAGGCGCGCCTTTGGGTGGCGCGATCGGGGACGCAGCGGCTGCACGGGGTTTGGCGATGGCGGCCACAATTTTCGACTGGGGTCTCCACCCGTGGGCGATCTTCACGGTCACGGGCCTTGCTCTGGCGGTGTTCAGTTTCGACTACAAAATGCCACTATCGATGCGGTCGGCCTTCTATCCTCTTTTCGGCAAGGCCGTGTGGGGACGGGCAGGGGATGTGATCGAAATATTGGCGGTGCTGGCGACCATCTTTGGTCTAGCCACCTCCTTGGGACTTGGCGCGCAACAAGCGATGGCTGGAATCAGTTATATTTATGGTGTCGCAAGTTCTTCAACCACGATATTGATGCTGATAGCGGTGATGGCCGCCATTACCTTTTTGTCGGTTCGTGGCGGCATCGACCGGGGGATACGCATCTTGAGTGAAGTCAATATGTGGGTCGCCTTTGCCTTGCTCGTATTCGTCCTCTCGACCGGATCCACGCTGCAATTGCTCGGCGATCTCGGGCGCAATATCGTCACCTATCTCAGCCTTCTGCCCGCACTCTCCAACCCGGTAGGCCGGACCGACACGGGTTTCTATAACGACTGGTCAGTTTATTATTGGGCGTGGTGGATCAGCTGGGCGCCCTTTGTCGGTATGTTCATGGCCCGCATTTCCCTGGGTCGCACCGTTCGTGAATTTGTTGCAGGGGCCATGATTGCACCGACAATGCTGGGCATTATCTGGCTGACGATATTTGGCGACGCGAGCATCGCCCATATTGCCGCTGGTAACGGTGCCGAATTGACACAAGCATCGCTGGATACGCAGCTATTCGTCCTGCTCGCTTCTCTTCCTTGGGCGCAATTCACTTCGGTCGTCGCCATCGCACTTATCCTGATTTTCTTTGTCACCGGCTGGGATTCCGGCACCTTGGTTATCGACACAATGACGTCGGGCGGACGCACCGACACGCCGCTGCGACAGAAGGCGATCTGGCTTTTTGCCGTAGGGGGGATCGGCATCGTCCTGCTGCTCAGCGGCGGCCTGACTTCGTTACAAGCGGGCGCAATCGCCACCGGCCTGCCGCTCGCGGGCGTATTGCTGTTGATGTGTGGCGGGACATTGAAAGGTCTGCTCGCCTTGCACCACCAATCGTCGCACAGGGAAACAATGGACAATATCGATGGCTGAGCGTTTTGACTTCATCATTGTCGGCGCAGGGTCGGCGGGATGCGTGCTGGCCGACAGGTTGAGCGCGGATGGTCAAAGCCGGGTGTTGGTGCTCGAATATGGCGGGTCCGACCGGTCGGTTTTTATACAAATGCCGAGCGCGCTTTCGATCCCGATGAACACGCGCAAATATAACTGGCAATATGAAAGCGAACCCGAACCGCATTTGAATGGTCGCCGTATGCATACCCCGCGCGGCAAAGGGCTGGGCGGTTCGTCGTCGATCAACGGCCTTGTCTATGTGCGCGGCAATCCGATCGATTTTGAACTTTGGCAAGAACAGGGCGCGAATGGTTGGGGCTATGCTAATGTTCTCCCCTATTTCAAACGGGCCGAGCGCCGGGATGAAGGTGGCGATAGCTACAGGGGCACGGATGGCCCGCTGGACACCCGATATGGACCGATGCGTAATCCACTCTATCAGGCGTGGATAGATGCAGCTGCACAGGCGGGCTATCCTGTGACATCGGACATCAACGGGGAGCAGCAGGAAGGCTTTGGCCGTATGGATATGACTGTGCGCGATGGCGCGAGGTGTAGCGCCGCCAAGGCCTATTTGCGGCCTGCCATGAAACGCGCCAATCTGACGGTGGTTACCCACGCTATGGCCGAACAGATAGTAATGGAAGGGCGAAGGGCCGTTGGCATTCGTTACCAACGGGCAGGACAGACGCATGTCGCTTATGCAAATCGCGAAGTCATACTTTCCGGCGGTCCCATCAACTCGCCCCAATTGCTGATGCTGTCCGGTGTAGGACCGGCTGCCGAACTGCGCCGACACGGTATTGAAATAGTGGCGGATCGTCCGGGGGTCGGAGCAAATTTACAGGACCATCTCGAATTCTATTTTCAGGTCGCCTGTAAACAGCCGGTCACGCTTTATCCTTATATGAACTGGTTTGCGAAAGGGTTGATCGGGGCCCAGTGGCTTTTGACGCGCAAGGGTTTGGGGGCGACCAACCATTTTGAAAGCTGCGGTTTTATCCGGAGCAGGGCTGGTATCAAATATCCTGATATCCAATATCATTTCTTCCCGCTCGCGGTCCGCTATGATGGTAAATCTATGGTCGAGGGGCACGGTTTTCAGGCGCATGTCAGCCCTATGCGATCCAAAAGCCGCGGAAGCGTGACTCTGCGTTCGGGGGATGCAAAGGACAAGCCGGTTATCCAGTTCAACTATATGAGTCATCCCGATGACTGGGCCGAAATGCGCGCAGGTGTCCTTTTAACGCGCGAGATTTTTGCCCAAGCAGCGTTCGAACCTTTTTGCGGCGAGGAGATTGCTCCTGGCGCCCATGTTGTTTCGGATGATGAAATTGATGCTTTCATCCGGGACAAAGTTGAAAGCGGATACCACCCATGCGGTACATGCAAGATGGGGGATGCCACCGATGCTATGGCGGTTGTGGACAGCGAATTGAGGGTTATCGGTGTCGACGGATTACGTGTGGTCGACAGTTCGGTAATGCCATCGATTACCACCGGAAATCTGAATGCCCCGACGATTATGATCGGCGAAAAGGGCGCGGATCATATTTTGGGCAAGCCGCTCTTGGCGCAGTCAAACGCGCCTTATTATGTCGCCGATAACTGGGAAACGGCGCAAAGATGAGGCCGGTCATTCATGAACCCGCGCGCCAGATTGACGTTATTCGCGAAACGGATGTTCTTGTCGTCGGCTCAGGCCCCGGCGGACTTGCTGCTGCTTTGGCTGCCGCTCGGACGGGTGTCGAAACGATCCTCCTCGAACGCTATGGCTGTTTTGGAGGCAACATAACGCAGGTCGGCGTCGAGGGCTTCGCCTGGTACCGCCATCCGCAAACCATCGATAGCGAGGGCATCGGCCGCGAATTTGAAGAGCGCGCCAAGCAGATGGACGCGGCCATGCCGGAACCGCAATCCATCAGCCACAGCCTCGATGCCGAAAGCTTCAAATATGTCGCCGATACGCTCGTCGAAGAGGCAGGGGTTATCCCGATGCTGCACCGGCTTTTCGTGGCACCCATCATGGAAGGTGATACGATTAGAGGCGTCATTGTCGAGAGCAAGGCCGGGCGCGAAGCAATTTTGGCCAAACGCGTCATCGACGCAACAGGCGATGCCGACATCGCCTATCGGGCTGGCGCACCAACGCACAAGCATCCGGTCGACGAAATGATGTCGGTATCGGTCATGTTTTCAATGTGCGGCGTGAACAAGACGCGCTTTATCGATGCGGTAAAAGCTGACCCGCAAACTTATAGCGATTGGGCTGTGGGTGGGGAGTGGGAGGTGAAAACCAGCGGCAAAGAGGACGATATGTTCTCGCCTTTTCTTCGCAAGCCGTTTCAAAAAGCCTTCGCGGCAGGGCTCATCCCGGATAGCGTGAAAACTATGGCGGGAACATGGGGCACCGTTTCTGACCAAGGCGATCTTACCTATTTGAATATGTGTCATCTATATTTGGATGGGACCGACCCGGATGCGCTCACCCATGGCGAAATGGCGGGGCGCAAGCAGGCGATGCACGCAGTAAACGCGCTCAGGTCTTTTATGCCAGGGTGTGAGGATGCAAAGCTAAGAAATTTTGGTATGACTCTGGGCATTCGGGACACACGCAAGATCGATGCTGCATATAATATGACCGCCGCCGACGTTATGGAACAAGGGCGATTTGAAGACAGCATCGGGATTTTCCCGGAATTTATCGACGGCTACGGATATCTCATACTGCCGACCACAGGCCGCTATTTTCAAGTGCCTTACCGCGCCATGTTGCCAACTGACGTCAAAAATCTGATCGTTACAGGCCGGACAATTGGCGGCGACAAAACAAGCCATGCCGCTGTGCGGAATATGATGTGTTGCGCTGTGGCAGGACAAGGTGCGGGGACTGCTGCTGCGGTCGGGGTGAAAATGGATCGGAACTTTACCGAAGTCGATATTACAGCCGTGCAAAGCGAATTGATCCGGCAAGGCGCGAGATTGAAATAGGGGTTAATTTATGCGTATTGAGCACACCAAATGGGTTATGTTGGCACTTGCGGCATTCACCATCATGGGCAGCTATTATACCTATGATTCCATTGCGCCAGTGGCCGGCCTTTTGCGTGATGAACGTGGTTTTAGCCAATCGCAGATCGGTTTGCTGAATGCCGTATTCAACTTGCCCAATATCGCACTCGCGCTGATTGGGGGCATATTGATCGACCGCATTGGTGCAGCCAAAGCTATCTTGATCGCAGCTATAATTTGCACAATTGGTGCGATATTGACCGCAATCGGCGAACCTTTCGGATTGATGTTGCTCGGTCGTTTGCTTTTCGGGCTGGGTAACGAAACCTTGTATATCGCCCTCCTTGTGGGAATTGCACAATGGTTCCATCTTGGCGGCGGTGCGCTTGCGATCGCCTTGTTTTTCTCAATGGCACGGGTGGGGTCCTATAGCGCGGACAAGTCGACGAGCTGGTTTGCAGAAGTATACGCTGCAGGCTGGCAGGCCCCTTTATGGCTCGCGGCCGGATTGACCGCAACCGGAGTTCTTTCGGCGTTCGTTTATTATCTCGTGGATAAAAAATTACCGCATCTTCGTGCGGTTGGGCAAAAAATGGAACGTTTTTCGCTCAAGGACCTTTCCGGTTTTAGCCGGTCATTTTGGTATATTCTTTGGCTCAACGTCCTTTTTGCCAGCGTGTTTTTCCCGTTCCGTTCGACCTTTTCCATTCAATATTTTATGGATGTGAAGGGGATGAATCTGGCGGAAGCCGGGACCGCCAATTCCTATGTCTTTGCCGCTGCAATTTTTGCGACACCCGTGTTCGGATTGATCGCAGATCGCTTCGGACACCGCGCAAGCTTGCTGACTTTTGCCGCAGCGTTGATGCCGCTGACATTTTTCATTCTGGTCACAACCGAATATGGTTTGTGGGTCACAACATTGCTGATGGGTTTAAGCTTTTCGGTTATTCCGGCGGTGATTTGGCCATCAACTGCGATGCTTGTCGAAAAGCATCGGGTCGGTACCGCTTTTGGCCTGATAAACATGATCCAGTCTATGGGGCTCGCGGCGGCCAATTTCGGGGCTGGTTATTTGAATGACCGTTTCAAAGCGGGGCCGAATAATCCACAAGGCTATGACGCAATGCTTTCCATGTTTGCGATTTTAAGCCTGATTGCATTTGTTGCGACGCTATTGCTGCTTTTGAGAGAGCGGAGGCAAGTCAACGGAGGGATAGAAGCCCGGGTTATCGGGCAAAGTGATGCCTCAATGCAACGGCACTGATTTATTATGCGCTCATATCGAAAATGCATGGCCCTATTACTCGCCGCGTGGAATAGCCCTTAAGTCAGGTAATGCTGGCCTGTTGGTCAATGAGCTAGCTTGGGAGGGCAGCCGCATGAAACTGCCACAAGAATTTGATCTGCACGCGTTGGAAGTGTTCGTGATGACCGTCGAATTGGGCGGTATGTCCCAATGCGCGAACCATTTGCAGGTTACCCAGTCGGCCGTTTCACAAACCATTGCAAAGCTGGAAACGGGGATAGGCGCGCCGCTGTTTGACCGGACCATGCGACCATTGGGGTTGACTGCCAGCGGAAAGTCTCTGTTTGCGCGCGGGCAAAAGTTGATCGCACACGCAAGGCTTGCGTATGATGAGGTTCGCGAAGGGGCGAATCTTCCGATATCAAGCGTTACAGTCGCTTTGTCTTTCAGTCTCGCCAATCAGCTTACCGCCCCCATATTGGGTACGCTGGGTTGCCGGGCTGACCGGTGGAATATAAGATCAGGCATTTCGATGGAGCATCAGGGCGAATTTTTAGCCCGTGATATCGATATGCTGGTCACTGGCAGCTTTAATCTGGAGCATCGCGATACAGTCGAACTGCATCCGGTATTCGAAGAGAGCTTTATATTTGTCTTTCCAAGAGATTTTAGGGAGCCGATCGATGTCGTTGGCCTGCCATCAACGCTTCCGTTCATCCGCTTTTCGCGGCTTACCGGTACTGGGCAACAGATCGAACGGCAGATTGTACGCATGAAGTTAAAACTGCCGCAGTCGGTGGAAGTGGAATCGTCGCATCAGCAACTCTCTCTGGTGGCCGCCGGTCTTGGCTGGACAATTACGACTCCGGGATGTTTTGCCGCAGTACCGGAATTATTCACGCAATTGCGCGCTGAACCAATGCGAAGAGGCCGGTTTTCAAGATCGATACAGGTCGTCGCGCGCACCAATGAATTGGGCGACATTCCCCGTTTGACCGCCGCGCTTTGCCAGCAGGTTTTGCGGGACAAGGTTTTCCCGCCGGTGATCGAACAATATCCGTGGATCGCGCAACAATTGCTTTGGCCCAAGGCGGATATTGAGAATGAAGAATTGATGGCGTGAAAGTAATCACGACATTCTTGGCGGTATCATTTGCGATGACGCCGTCGTTCGCGCAGGTGCCCAGCTCTCCAGGCGTCGATGCGCCCGAACTTGCTGGTATTGGGAAAAATGGTGTCGGCTTCCGTTCAATAAACCTCATTCACAAAAATCAGCCCGATCTCGAAAATGTTGGCCTTCAAAGCGAAGCAGTCAACCAGATCGACCGGCAGCTTCGCGTCGATATCTGGTACCCCGCAAATATCCGAAAGCGAGCAAAAGCGGTAACTTACACAGGAAGCCTTTGGGGAGAGCCGCCGTTACCATCGGTCAGCTTTTCTCAAAAGGGCATCGCGGTGGAAGGTGCGGATCCGGCTGGAAGCCGCCATCCACTTGTTATTGTCAGTCACGGATACAGCAACAACCCTGCAGTTATGACCTGGTTGACCGAGAATCTTGCGTCGAAAGGTTATGTCGTGGCGGCGATCCATCATCGTGACCCCAATCCATATATCGCTTCACCATCAAAGCGGGCTGCGCCAAATTTCTATCGCCCTAAAGACATTGCGTTTGTAGCAAGTGAACTCCGTGCCCGTCTGGGTAGCCAGATAGATCCTGCGAATGTCGCACTTATTGGCTATTCGCAGGGCGGATATGGGGTAATTACGGCGGGCGGTGCAACACTTGATCCCGAAGGACCCAACATGGCGTTGGTCGCCGGTGGAATGATGAAAAACCTGGCAAGGGGCGGCATCGGTGCAGGTGACATCAAGGTACCTGGCGTGAAAGCTATCATCGCGCTTGCCCCGGGGGGGGGATTTCCGAAAAGCGCCTGGGGGGCAGCAGGTCTGGCGGCAATTTCTTCTCCGCTGCTTTTGATTCAGGGCGATCAGGACCCGGTGGTCGATTATAAAACGGGCGCTTTGGCGATATTTAACAGCGCGACAAATGCGGATCGAAATTTACTGACATACCGCCAAGCAGGTCATTCCATCGCCTTAAATCCTGCGCCAGCCGAAATGCGGAGCAGCGTTTGGGATATCGACTGGTTTGAAGATCCGATTTGGCGGCAGGACCGGATTATCGGAATAAATCTGCATTTCATTACAGCTTTTCTGGCAGTGCATTTGCGGGACGAAATCGCGATGCGGGACTATCTGGATGTACCTGTTGCAGATTCGGACTTGGGCGAATGGAATGCGCCTGTCGGCACGCCTTGGGGGGCATATAGTCCGGGTGCACCCGATGCGACATTGTGGAAAGGTTTCCAGCGACGCCATGCGCGGGGCATGGAATTGCGCCATGCGCCGCGTGCAAAATAATAGCTTAATCTAGAGCCGTCGCTGCCTCTTGCCAGAAGTGGATGATACCCTCGGCATAGCTGAGCGGTACATAAGCGAGGCAAGCATCTTCGTTCAGCACATGCAGCCGGATGTTGACATGGTCGATAATGGTTGCGGCGCTAGAGCCAGCTGCAAATGTCGGGCATTCGGCGTCAAACACGCCGCCTTCCATCAATAGTCGACGCCAGCCCCCACCCGACAGCAACACCCGTGTGACGCCACCGCCAATGGCGGTAAGCGCACCGTCTGTGTCCAGGATGGACGGCAATGGGGTCGCATCACCTTCCGCAAGCCAAACCGTTGGCTCATAGCGGATCAGGCGCAAAGCATCGTTGCCGCCCGAAGTCCCCATTTTCGGCAAAGCAAAGCCCGTCGCCGCCGCAAAACGCGCTGCTACGGCGTCCGGATTGCTCCAGATCTCAAACGCCCACAGAGGCGCCGACGGAAGGTTGGAAACCGTTACATCAGTCACGATAGCGTTCCCCCGCGCTGTCATAGAAATGGGGAGGGACAACGCGCACGCGCGCCCGCTGTCCACGGGTTGGCGAGGTGGCGATGAGCTCTTCCCCACCGCGCAGGAAGCCGCCTGCCAATTGCCCCAAGGCGATGGACCCGCCGTTCACTATGCGGAAAGCCGATGCGCTGACATGACCTTCGGGCGATTGTCCGTCCGCAGTGACCAGCATGGAACCTTCGGGAATGGAACCTTCAATC
The DNA here is from genome assembly GCF_041737645.1 of Sphingorhabdus sp. Lineage (GTDB taxonomy): Bacteria > Pseudomonadota > Alphaproteobacteria > Sphingomonadales > Sphingomonadaceae > Sphingorhabdus_B. The sequence continues at coordinate 166,708 of NZ_JBGSRI010000046.1, read as the reverse complement.
GCTTCAAGCCCCACAAGCTGCCGGCGGCCTACTTCGGACAGGGCAGGACGGCTCAGGCCCGCTGCGCCAATAAACCCGCCCGCTTTGTTCAGCATTTTGTCGAGCGCCAAATCTTGCGGTGACATCCGTCCGTCAATTTCGCCGCCCACCACCAGATGGCCCTTTTCAATTCGCAAAAACTCCATCGCTTCCAGCCCGTAGAGGCATCCACCTTCCGCCACGACGGTTGTTTCGCAGTGCGCCCACACCGGTTCTGCGTTGCGGGCATCCACGTAAATTTCAAAAGCACGCTCACCGCTATAGCTCGCGGCAAGCACGAGGACAGCGACGTCCGCAATCTTTGCTGCGACCGTCGACATATGGCGGGGCGGTTCTTCGCCGATCAGCTTTGCCAGAACCGATTTGGCCTTTGGTCCTGCGATGGCAATACCCGCATGGTGTTCTTGCACGTTGACGACGGAAACACGCAACTCCGGATGCAGATAATTGCGTACATAGGACAAATGGGTCGCCATCCGGTCTGCTCCGCCTGTGGAACTGGTCAGCAAATACCGGTTTTCATCGAGCCGCCAGACGGTGCCGTCATCAAAGACAAACCCGTCTTCGCGCAACATGAAAGTGTAACGCCCGCGCCCGACTGCCAGCTTTCCAACGCTGGTCGCGCAAGCGGTTTCCAGCAAAGTCACCCCGTCCGGCCCGCTGACTTCAAATTTTGCAAGCGTGGAAACATCAGTCATACCGACCGCTGTCCGCACCGACCGCGCCTCACGCATGGCCGCCTCTGCAAGGCTTTCGCCCGCCATCGGATAGGCCCTTGGCCGGAACCAATAGCCGAGCGGTTGCCAAATAGGGTTTTTGGCTGCGTGGACATCATAAAGGGCCAGACGACGTTTATGTGCCCCCGCATCTTTCGCCCCCGCACCTGCCAGCAGCCCCATGGTGACGGGCGTGTAAGGCGGACGGAAAGTTGTCAGACCAGCCTCGGGTATAGCAACGCCCTGCTTTTCGGCCAGCCGTGACAACGCGGCCATATTGCTCGTTTTGCCCTGATCGGTCGCCATCCCCAGAGTCGTGTAGCGTTTCAAATGCTCAACCGACCGGTAACCCTCGGCCCAAGCCAGATCGACATCGGCCAAGGTCACGTCATTCTGGAAATCGATAAAGCTCTTTTTCGGTGGTGAAATTGGTGTGAGCGTAAACGTAGGTTCCGGACTGGCCGCGCCGCCCACAGTTTTAACATTCTGTAATGAACGATCCGGCACAAAGGCTTGCGCCGCGTCATTCCATTTCAGCGTCCCGCCTGATTGCATGTGGAGATGGATTACCGGCGTGAAGCCGCCCGACACCGCGAGCAAATCGGCATCCCAACTTTTGGAAATGCCGCCCACTTTTGCTGTAACGCTTTTCAGACAATGTCGGTTGCCTTCGGTAGAAAAAGGAATGGCGTCATTGCACACCGGAAGTCCATAAGCTTGACCCGCAGGAGCTGGACGAGCGTCAAGAATTGCAACAATCTGTGCGCCTGACGCTTTCAGAGCGAGGGCTGTTTGGTAGGCATCATCATTATTGGTTGCGATAACCACGCGCTTTCCGGGAAGCACGCCAAAGCGCCGCGCATAAGTACGTGCGGCTTGCGATAGCATGATACCGGGCCGGTCGTTATGCGCGAATGCCATCGGGCGTTCGATAGAGCCGGTGGCTAAAATGACTTCATTTGCACGAACATGCCAAAGCCGCTGGGCAACACCGCGAGATGGCACTTGTCCAGGTTCGGCAAGTCGTTGGCTTAGCGTCACCAGATTATGTTCCCAATAGCCGGAAGCGGTTGTTCGCGTCAAAATGTGGCCACCGGCGGCGCGAATGCGTTCGGCACATTCTTCGACCCATAAGCTGTCCAGCGCTTGCGGATCGCGGATCAGCGAAGCACCCATGATGCTGTCCTGCTCGACAAGAATGACGCGCTTTCCAGCTTCGGTAGCTTCGAGCGCGGCCGCTATGCCGGCAGGGCCTGCGCCGACCACCAGTACATCGCAAAAAGCCGCACGCTGGCTGAACCGGTCCGGGTCTACATCGCGTGGCGCATTACCCAATCCGGCAGCCTTGCGAATGAAATACTCATAGAACATCCAGCGTTTTGCCGAACCGAAAAAGGTTTTGTAATAAAAGCCGGCTGAAAAAACCGGCGCGGCAAGTCCGAACAATGCCCCTAAATCAAATGATAGACTAGGCCAGCGATTCTGGCTTTTGGCAACCAAGCCGTCGTACACAAAGACATCAGTTGCCCTGGTATTCGGCTCTGCTCGCCCGGCTTCGCCTACAGTCACAAGCGCATTGGGTTCTTCAATTCCGGCGGTCATGATTCCACGGGGGCGATGATATTTGAAACTGCGACCGACAAGACCGATACCATTTGCCAGCAATGCAGCCGCAAGCGTATCGCCCTTGCGCGCGTGATAGTGCTTTCCATCAAAGGTAAAGCTTATGCCCTGATCAGTGCTGGGACGCGAAGGGCCGGTCATGGCAAAGCCTCCGGTCCGACGGCGCGTACTTCCGAAATCGCGTTGGTAACACGGTGGCGTGTCACCACCATCCACGCCCGGCACCCGAAGGTATGACGCCAAATCTCGTCATCCACACCGCGCGGATTGCTTCGGGTAAAGAGCGTCTGCATGGCTTCATCATTGGTCACATTTGCCGGTGCAACAGAGTCGACAGTACGTTCGTAAACAAATTCGCTCTGCGCGCGCGGGCCGCAATGGGGGCAGTGTATCAACATCATTAGCGGCTGTTCGGCATCGGGCCGGTCCCTGTCTCATCGATTGTCGCCCCGGTCATGAAGCGTTCGAGCGAAAATGGCGCGTTCAACGAATGTGGTGTGCCGGTGGCAAGCGTGTGGGCATAAGTCCATCCGGACGCTGGTGTCGCTTTGAAGCCACCATAGCACCAGCCACCGTTGAGGAAGAGATTACGCACCGGCGTTTCGCCGATTATCGGGGCGCCATCAAAGCTCATATCCGTGACGCCTGACCATGTGCGGACCATTCGAAGTCGGGATAGTGCAGGGACAAGTGCGAGACCTTGTGCAATGGCACCTTCCATCACCATCGGGTGCCCACGTTGGGCGTAACTGGGCCAATTGTCGGGGTCGCCGCCAAAGACGATGCCGCCCTTGTCCGACTGGCTGATATAGCAATGCAGCGATTGTGACATGATGACGCTGTTGATCATCGGCTTGACGCCTTCGGTCACCATGGCTTGCAAGGTTTGCGATTCAACTGGCAGTTTCAGGCCCGCAAGACCTGCGACATGGCCGCTATGTCCCGCCACGCAAATCCCGACACGGCCTGCGTTAATCCGGCCGCGCGTGGTTTCGACGCCGACGACCGCCTCGCCATCGCGGACAAATCCCGTGACCTCGCATTTCTGGATGATGTCGACGCCGTATGAATCGGCACCCCGTGCATAGCCCCACGCCACGGCGTCATGCCGCGCAGTTCCGCCGCGTTTTTGGATCAAGCCGCCTTCGATGGGAAAGCGGGCGGTGCGCGACATGTCGAGCAGCGGTTCAAGCTTTGCAACCTCGTCGCGGGTCATCAGGTCGGCATCGATACCATCGCAGCGCATGGCATCGCCGCGCTCGGCCAACTTCACCATATCGGCATCGCTATGGCCAAGGAACATCGCGCCACGCGGGCTGAACATCACGTTATAATTCAGCTCGTCGCTGAGATTATGCCATAATTTCAGACCGAATTCGAACAAATCATGTAAAGGCTTTTGCCGATAGTTGGACCGCACGATGGTGGTATTGCGGCCGGTATTACCGCCACCGATCCAACCCTTTTCCAACACCGCAATGTTTTTAAGGCCGTGAACTTTGGCGAGATAATAAGCGGTCGCAAGGCCATGCCCGCCACCGCCGATGATTACGATGTCATAACGTGCTTTCGGTTCCGGATCGCGCCACGCAGGCTGCCAATGCTTCTGCCCGTTCAGCGCCCCCCGCAGTAATCCGAAAGCCGAGTAGCGATTCATGAAATCGGCATCCACCCGCGCTTTTCGCGCCAATCGGATTCCAGATTATCGAAGCGTGACAGCTTTAATATGTCAATATTGGCAAAGGAACAGGCGCCATCCATGACGAGATCGCGGATGGCGTGACCCGATGCGGGCGACAGGCCAAAGCCGACGCCGGACATGGATGCAACCACAACATTATCGGGGCTGGTAAGGCGATCGATAATCGGTCGTCCATCAGGAGAATTTTCAATAACCCCGGCCCAGCTACGGATGATGTTCAGGTGCGCGGCCTTGGGTAACAGTTGAGCCAGACGGCTGGCAAGATTACGCATCAAGGGCGTTGAGGGCCGATCCTTGGGACCTGTCGCATCGACATCGATCCATTCGTGCGGGCCGCCACCATAAGCGAGATTGCCACGCATGGTTTGACGGCCATAAAGCTTATGTCCATCCACACCGCCAATAGGCATCATTGGGGCGGGCTCGGTGATAATCATCTCTGCGCGGGCAGGGGCCAGCGGAATATCTATACCGAACTGCGCCATCAATTGCGGAATCTGTGGTCCGGCGGCAACAACTACCGCATCGCAGCCATAAGTCGCGGTCGCCGTTTTGACCGCAGTGACTTTCCCGCCTGCAGTTTCAAAGCCGGTGACGGGGGTGTGCTGGACAATCTTTCCGCCCAGATCCTGCAAGGCCCAAGCATAGGCCTGCACACTGCGTTGCGGGTTGGCGTGGCCGCCGAATTTGTAATGGACGCCGCCCAAGCAGTTATCCCCCGCCAATGGCACAGCCTCTTGCACCTGCTTCACATCCAGAACTTCGACCGGATGACCCAGCCGGTGGTGGCGTTCGGCAACAAAGCGATATTGCTCCCACTGCCGTTCGGTCATCGCGATGATGATGCGTTCTTTCTGGTGTTCGGTGGGGTAACCGAGCAATTCGTCCATTTGCGGCCACATGCGCTGTTCTTCATCGAATAGCGGGCTTTGATAGTGGGATGCCCCACCACCATTGCGGCCCGAAGCTTCCCAACCGACAATGAATTTATCGAGGACGGTGACCTTGACGCCCGAACGGGCCAGCCACCAGCCGGCGCTCAAACCCGTGACGCCGCCGCCGACGATGACAACTTCCGACCCGCTCATTCGTACATCCCCGTATAGAGCATCTGGCGATGGTCCTCTTCATATTGCGTGCCCAGATCTTCCAGCGGAACCCATTGGGTCGGGATTCCAAACCAGACATCCCAGGCCGCCGTCATGGCTTCGGGTTCATTCCAGTCAGCCATGATTTTCATAGGCAACGGACGAACCGGTGCGCGATGCGATGCCAATGGAATGGTACCAAAAGGTTGCCCTGCTTCCAGCGCGAGCAACATGGCCACCTGATCGCGGCATCGGCGACCTTGGCACACGCCCATGCCCGCCCGCGTCAGGCGCTTGATCTGGTCAGGGTTGGCGGGGCCATCCTGCAATAATGTGTCCAGTGACCGGGCGCACATTGGTGCAGGGCGAACCAGATAATTGGGCGGCTGCACCCCGATCAGGTCCGCACGCGTCACTTCCTCGCATTGGCAAATGACGGTGTCGTCGGCGCTGATGGCGGTGAGCGCCTGCATCCAATCCATGCGGTATGCGACATGGTCGAAACTCGTATCGGTCAAGCCGGCGCAATCGCCCACGGCCGAAACCGTTGCTTCGCCAACTGGGACATAGCCGCCGCGTGTCGCATTCAGCGTGCGCCCACCGTGCATGGCATCGACCAGTTCAATCGACGGAATCAAGCCAATCGCAACGCAGATGGTATCACACGCAATCTCTTGGCCATTGGAAAGCGCCGCGGATTCGATACCATCGATGCCGCCTTTGGCCGATGTGATGGTGGTGCCGCAATAGATTGCGATGCCCGTTGCTGCCAGTTTTGCCTGCAACTCCGTTGAACCCTGCGGCTCGTCGCGTACTTCGACGAGGCCAGCAACATGAACTCCGCGCGCATGGGCCAGAATCGCCGTTTCGATTGCGAGATCGTGTGAACCGAGGACTAAAATGCGGTTTCCTGCAAAGGCGTCATAGCGTGTCAGCAACATCTGCAATGCCGCCGCGCCCATAACGCCGGGTTGGTTCCAACCTGGAAAGGCCATGGCAAGATCTCGTGCGCCGGTGGCAAGGGTGATATGATCGAAGCCAACCAGCCATGACCGTTCGCTATCGGCAAGGCCGACCACCTGATCGGGCAGGCTGGCGACGCCAGGGCCGTTCCGGTAAACACCCCAGGCGGTCGTCCCCAGCAAGAGTTCGACCCCAGCCTCCATCGCCGTTTCCAACGCGGGCATCGACATGAAAATAGCTTCGAGCATACGCTCGCTATTCTGTGTCGCCGCCGTCATGCGGCCACCGAAATAGAGCGGCACGTCATTGCCCATCAGCGCCCCGGACACCGGGTTTTCATCAATCAGTAAAACCTTGGTACCTGCCTTTGCCGCGTCGATGGCGGCGGCAACGCCGCTAGAACCAGCGCCGACCACGACGAGCTCATAATGCGCTTCCGGTGCGCTGCGCGTTCCGTTGACCGCGCAGATATCTGTTCCGGTAAATTTAAGTTCCATCACACGGCCTCCAGTGCCTGCGCCAGATCGGCGATCAAATCATCCACATGTTCAAGCCCGACAGAGAGCCGCATCGTCCCATCGCTAATGCCACCGGCGCGCCGCTGTTCGGGCGGCACGGCATAATGCGTTGTGCTCGCCGAATGGCAGATCAGCGTTTCCGAACCGCCAAGACTGACCGCCACTTTCAGAAGCTGCAAATTGTCCAACATGCGAAATGCCTCTGCCTCTGCGCCATGAAGGTGGAAGGAGAATGTCGACCCTGCAGCTTTACATTGGCGGTCATATACGGCGCGTGGCCGTGTGCCTTGTTCGAGAAAGCCGAGATAGGTAACGCCTGCAACCTTGGGGTGGCTGCGTAGAAATTCAGCGACCGTTTGGGCATTGGTCATTGCACGTTCGGTGCGGACAGCGACGGACTCCAGCGATCGAAGGACCAGCCACGATGTGTAGGGATCCAGATGATTGCCCCATGTCGTGCGTTGCATCCGCAATTGCTCGATCAATTCTTTTCGCCCGCTGACGCCGCCGGCCAGCAAGTCGCTATGCCCGCCGCAATATTTTGTAAGTGACGTCATGCACAAATCGACGCCATGTTCGATCGGACGTTGTGCGAAAGGGCCCAGCAAGGTGTTATCGACAACAACCAGCGGACGATGCCCCTGAAGCGCGCCAACTTCGTCGGCCATCCGGACCATCAGATCAAGGTCGACCATAGCCGCAGTCGGATTGGCAGGAGTTTCGGCAATGATCAGCTTGAGCGGACCTTTCGCCATGGCCGCCTGTGCTGCGGCGCGCACATCGGCGTCGTCCGTTCCGTCAAGATAGGCAGCGGCATGCGATCCGAATTGTGGCATGATGCTGTTGTAAAGCATATCGACGCCGCCATAGATGGGGCGGCCATGCAAGACGCTATCGTCAGCGCGCACATGCGCTAGCGCGATGCTGGAATGGGCGGCCATACCACTGCAATAGGCGACCGCCTCTTCAGCACCGTCAATCGCGGCGAGACGCTTTTCCAAAAAGTCCAGACCAGGATGACCGAGCCGCGAATAGATATGGTTGGTCTGACCCACCAAGGGCCCGGTTCCATCGAAATAGGCTTCGTGCACATCCTTGGCATGTTGCGCGGACGGGTACACAAAGGTGGAGGTCATGAATATCGGCGGCTTTACCGAACCCATACCCATCTGGGCGTCATAGCCATAAGCAACAGCAAGCGTTTCGGGGCGCATCCCCTTTGGATTATCCATTGGCATGGGCCGCAATATAGGCACGTCCTTTGTCGCAATACCAGTCGGTAAAGCGTTGTGCGAGCATCTCTGCCTCTTGCGAATATGGGCCGGGGGTGTAACCGGGGCTATGCACGCCGACCTGGTTATTTTCGGCCAAATGCTTGTCTTCCAGATTGGTCGTCGTCCAAAGCGCGGTCAGTTTTTCAATGTCATAATCGACACCTTCCACGGCGTCTTTATGCACAAACCATTTGCCGGTGACATGGGTTTCTTCTGGCCCAACCGGCATCGCGCTGAACATGAAGGCATGATCGGCTGTGCAATGAACGAAACAATGCGGGTCTACCGCCCAACGCATCGATCCGATGTCCCCTTCATTAGCGTCGCACATCAGTTTCTTGGACAGATGCTGGCCATCACTTGAAATCGAAACACAGCCTTCATTCAGTGCAAAGCGTGCGATTTGCCACCAATGGCCTTCGACTGGCGTTTGCGGCAGGTTGTGCGCCTCCATTGCGGCTTCGAAGGCGATGACCCGGGCGTCATGGCCGCTGTCGAAATGTTTGGACATACCGACCGGGAAGGTTTTGGAAAGTTCAGGATGGCCCGTGCTGCAATGGTAACATTCGCGACCATTTTCCATCACCAGTTTCCAGTTGGCATTTTCGACAAGGACACTTTGAAACGCAAGTTTTGCGTCCTTCAGATGATGCGGAGCGGCATAGAGTTCGAGCTTTTCCCGAAAATCATCCATCGGGGGAGGGGTATCGGAAAGACAAATGAAAATCGTGCCGGATATGCACTCGATCGCGACTGGTTTCAGACCATGCTCGCTCTTTTCAAAGTCGTCCGGCATACGACCCGCCGCAAATAAAGACCCGTCAAGATCATATGTCCACCGGTGGTAGGGACATACAAGCTTTGGTGATGTGCCGCTGCCCGGCGCGCAGATCATTGATCCGCGATGACGGCAACTGTTGTGGAAAGCGCGGATTTCGCCTTGGCGATCTTTCGTAATCAGAACGGGCCATTTCCCGACCATCAACGAAACATAGCTGCCTGCCTTCGGTAACTCGCACTCCAGACCGGCCATCAACCAGCTCTGGCCATAGATCGCGGTCATGTCGAAATCGAAACTATTTTGTTCCGTGTACAAACCCTGCGGCAAGGTATGCCCTTCGCGACGCTGCCCAAACAGCGAGTCAATCCGCTTCAAATCCATGATTAGGCCTTTGCTTAATTCTCTCCAAAATTGGAATGGTCCAGATAGCACAGCTAATAAAATCGCATTTTCGCATAGCCCTATGTCAAAATGTCGGGCAGAGTTGGTGCCGAAGAAAAGCACGTTGTCGAAAGGCCCCGATCATTTCCAACCGCAGCACTATCAACCGTCGCTGGTTACCCCTGAATGCGCTTCGCGCGTTTGAAGCTGTGGGCCAGCATCTCAGCTTTACCGGCGGTGCATCGGCCCTATCCGTTTCACAAAGTGCGATGAGCAGGCATGTCGGCGGCCTTGAGGATTTGTTGGGCAAGCAATTGTTCGTTCGCGATGCATCGCGGCTGTCTTTGACGGCTGCGGGTGAGGAATTATTGCCCGTTGTAAGCAAATGTCTCGATCGGCTAGAGCAGACAATGAACGCGATCCGCGACGATGAAGTGACCGGCCGGTCATTCAGACTCCATGTTCCTCCTTCATTACTGCAGCAATTGTTTTTGCCCATGCTGCGAGATTTTCGCGCCGAGCACCCTGATATCCGTCTTGATGTATCAAGCGCGCACGTTACCGGTTTGCCGCCAACCGATTTTGACATGGCGATTGCCTATGACCGTCCCAATGTCGATGACCGGGTGACCGATCTTTTGTGGATGGTCCGGGTTGCCCCATTATGTTCGGCCGAAACTGCAAAAGCGAGCATCGGTAAAACGCTGGAGCAATTTCTGCAAAGTCAGGAATTTTTGCACCTGAAACTGGATGGCGAGCCACGCGAACTTCTATGGACGGCCTATTTACGCCAAAGCGGTCTATCTATGCCAACGCATGGTGGCGTGGCCTTTGATACAACGATTGCTGCGGCCCAATATGCAATGGCGGCCAGTGGCGTATTTTTGGGCGATGTTGACATGTTCGCTCAAGAAATAGCCGATGGACGTCTGGTAATGCCTTATGATGCAGTGATTGAGGACGGCTATGGCTATTATCTCAAATTGCATGCCGACGACTTGGCGGACCCTGCAATTTCGATGTTCCGAAGCTGGCTTATCAATCGATTTGGCCAATTGCGACCAGAGCCGAGTCAGGCCGCGCAAGGCTAACGAGGCGCAGACCACTGCTTCGCGCAAATTGCAGGGCGAGGTCGGATGCTGCCGAGATTGTGACCAGCGTGGCGCAATTGGCGAGGATTGTCTTTTGCACCAATTCCAGACTACATCGTGCAGTCAACAGGATGAAGCCGGACGATGGATCAATTCCTAAACGGGCAAGCGCACCGATCAACTTATCGAGTGCATTGTGCCGACCCACATCTTCGCGCGTCATCAATATAGTTCCGTCCGCGGCGCAAAATGCAGCAGCATGTGCAGACCCGGTTGCTGCATTCAAGGTTTGATGTTCGCGCAAAGAAGATAAAGCTGCAAAAATCGCTGCATCTGGCACATCGATCTGCGCTTCCATTCGGGGCAGCAGGCGCATGACCTCATGTAAATTGTCCATGCCGCAAAGGCCGCAGCTGCTCTCTGAAACACGTTGTCGCGCGCGGGCAAAGACCTTTTCGGCACTTTCGTTTGGTAACTGGATACGCAAGATCCAACCCAGATCGGTTTTGTGGGAATCGATTGCCAGAATTTGACCGGCATTCTCGATTAACCCTTCGGACAAACTAAATCCTGTCCCAAAGTCATCCAGGTCAACCGGCGTTGCCATCATGACAGCATAGCCAATGCCATTATATTCAATGGAAATAGCGGCTTCGACAATCGTTTGGCGGTCAATTATTTCCAGCGGTCCGCCTTCTGCCCTGATCACTGAAAAGCGAAACGGCTTTGTGCCATTTTCAGGCTGCGGCATGAGCTTCTGCTAAACGATCAATAGCCGCCGATGCAATTGGAGACAGCCCGTCGCGATTGCTTTCGAGGATCATTTTCTTCATCCGCGGGTCCCAGAATAGCTGGATATGCTCGGCCGTCGCGGTCACGGGGTCTGCGTCGGTCGCCAGGTTGGTTGCGATCTGGTTCACCATATGCACAAGACGTTCAAGGCTTGTCACTCGGCAGGCACTTCTAGTGCAATCCGTCGCGAGCGTTCGGAAAGTGCCTCATATTCCTCCTGCCAATCGGTTGGTCCATTGGACGGGCTGATCTGGACCGCGGTCACCTTATATTCGGGGCAATTGGTGGCCCAGTCGCTATAGTCGGTCGTGACCACATTGGCCTGCGTTACCGCGTGGTGGAATGTCGTATATACGACGCCGGGTGCAACCCGGTCTGTAACGGTTGCACGCAGGGTCGTCTCACCAGCGCGGCTTGCGAGTTTTACCCAGTCCCCCGATTTTATGCCACGATCTTCGGCATCGACGGGATGAATTTCTAGCAAATCTTCTTTGTGCCACGCGACATTTTCAGTCCGCCGCGTTTGGGCGCCGACGTTATAGTGTGACAATATGCGGCCCGTGGTGAGCAAGAGCGGGAAACGCGGCCCAGTTTTCTCATCAGTTGGTACATAATCGGTGACCACGAATTTACCCTTGCCCCGCACAAATCCATCGACATGCATGATCGGCGATCCATCGGGAGCAGCATCGTTAACCGGCCATTGCAGCGAACCTTCTTCATCCAGCCGTGCAAATGAAACGCCTGCAAATGTGGGCGTCAGACGTGCGATCTCGTCCATAATTTCGGACGGATGTGTGTAATTCCAGTCCAGCCCCATGGCTTGGGCCAAGCGCTGTGTGACTTCCCAATCTTCCAGCCCGTTGAGCGGCGTCATCACCTTTCGTACCGGCTGGATGCGACGTTCGGCATTGGTGAACGTGCCGTTCTTCTCAAGGAAGGTTGATCCGGGCAAAAAGATATGCGCATAATTGGCGGTCTCGTTCAGGAAAAGATCGTGCACGATGACGCATTCCATGGCCGCCAGACCCGCCGATACATGCTTTGTGTTCGGATCGGAATGCAGGATATCTTCACCCTGCACATATAGCGCCTTGAACACGCCATCGACCGCGGCGTCGAGCATATTGGGGATTCGCAAACCCGGTTCGGGATCAAGCGCCACGCCCCAATCATTTTCGAACAGCTTTCGTGCATCGCCGTCGCTTACATGGCGATATCCGGACAGTTCATGCGGGAAGCTGCCCATGTCGCAGGCGCCTTGCACATTGTTCTGACCGCGTAACGGATTCACGCCGACTCCGCGCCGTCCGATGTTTCCTGTCGCCATGGCAAGGTTGGCGATGGCCATGACGGTCGAACTGCCTTGTGAATGTTCGGTAACTCCCAGGCCATAATAGATCGCGCCATTGCCGCCTGTCGCATAAAGACGCGCTGCGGCCCGCAATTCTTCGGCATCGACCAGAGTTACCGGTTGCAGGCTTTCGGGGCTATTGCGGGGTTGGCCAACGAATTCGGCCCAATGGCGATATTCATCCCAATCGCAGCGTTCTTTGATAAATGCCTCATTGGCGAGACCCTCGCTGACGATGACATGCGCCATCGCGGTCAGCACCGCAACATTTGTGCCGGGACGAAGCGGCAAATGGTGCTGCGCCTCAATATGGGGGGATCGCACGATATCGGTCCGGCGTGGGTCAATAACAATCAGTTTTGCGGCAGCACGCCCGTCGATCCCACGCAGCCGCCGCTTCATCCGGCTCGCAAAAACAGGATGTCCGTCGGTTGGATTGGCACCAATTATCAAAATGACATCGCTGTCCTCAACGCTATCGAAATCCTGTGTGCCTGCGCTAGTGCCAAAGGTTGTTTTTAACCCATAGCCGGTCGGCGAATGGCAGACGCGGGCGCAGGTATCGACATTGTTATTACCGAAACCGGCGCGGACAAGCTTTTGCACCAAAAAGGTTTCCTCATTGGTGCAGCGGCTCGACGTAATTCCACCCAAGGCATGACGGCCATAAGTGTCGCTGATCCGTTTCAGCTCCGATGCGGTATAGGCAAACGCCTCATCCCATTCGACCTCGCGCCAAGGGTCGTTGATCGATTTGCGGATCATCGGCTTCAATATGCGTTCCTGATGCTGGGCATATCCCCAAGCGAACCGCCCTTTGACGCAGCTATGTCCCCGATTGGCTTTGCCATCTTTGTAGGGGACCATGCGAACGAGCTGCTCGCCGCGCATTTCGGCCCGGAAAGTGCAGCCTACGCCGCAATAGGCGCAAGTTGTCACAACGCTTCGTTCGGGCGTTCCAACTTCTACAATTTTTTTCTCCGTGAGCGTCGCGGTCGGACAGGCTTGGACACAAGCACCACATGACACGCATTCCGAGCCGAGAAAATCATCGCTCGCCAAACCAGCGGAAATTTTGGAATCCCAGCCTCGGCCCTCCATGGTCAGGGCGAGCGTGCCCTGAACTTCGTCGCACGCACGAATGCAGCGTGAACAGGCGATGCACTTACTGGGATCAAAATCGAAATAAGGGTTGGAATGGTCCTTTTTCTGACCAAGATGCGTGTCCTGCACATCGTAGCGAACTTCGCGCAATCCGACGGCACCTGCCTGATCCTGCAATTCACAATCCCCATTGGCGGCACAGGTCAGGCAATCCAGCGGATGATCGGAAATATAAAGTTCCATCACGCCTTTGCGAAGTTTTTGCAGGTGCGGTGTTTGGGTGTGCACGACCATGTCGGCTTCGACTGGCGTAGTGCAACTGGCAGGTGTTCCCCTGCGGCCGTCGATCTCGACAAGGCAAAGGCGGCATGAACCAAAGCTTTTCATATTGTCGGTCGCGCATAGCTTTGGGATCGATGTTCCCTGTTCCGCAGCCGCGCGCATAACACTCGTTCCGGCCGGAACAGTAACCTGTCGCCCGTCGATCGTGCACGTCACAAGTTCGGTGGAGCTGCTGGCCGGTGTGCCAAAATCCTTTTGCGGCTGATATGTCATTTAATCACCTTACACAAAATAGGGATGCGGATCACGTATGCGTGGCCAATTTGTTAGCAGCATATATCAGATCGGACGGGTGGTTGATGTTAAAATGCGTTAGCTGCGATTGCAAAGGACGCGCGCCAATAGTTTCAATCCAGTGCCGCATCGAACAATTGGTTTGTTGTTCCAGATGCCAGTCCAGTTCTGGTGCCAGCGACACTGGCCACAAGCCGAACAGAAAATGGTCTTCAACAAAATACGCCGTATTCGGGTCGGTAATTGCAGGCATTTGCGGTATGGGCAGAACATCGCAGCCTACAGAAAAGACATAATCGAAACCGCCGTCGCGTGCAAAATGGAGGGCGGCGTTCAACCCGCCTAAAGGCCCCTTGTCGTCAACTGGCCGATCTGCGATGCACCGCATGTCAGGCCATTCACGGCCGCATACGATCACATCGTCAACCTGGCCGCGCAAAGCATCAGCGACATGTTCGATGAGCGGCATATTGTTCAGTAACGCAGCAGCTTTATCGCTGCCAAAGCGCTTGGATCTGCCGCCTGCCAGGATTGCGCCCAGGATTTTCATCTGAAGTCTTCGGGGAAATGAGTAATCGCCGACATCACAGGGTAAGGGGTGAAGCCGCCAAGCGCGCACAACGAGCCAAATTTCATCGTTTCGGACAGATCGCCCAAAAGCGCCAAATTTGCCTCGACATTTTTGCCCGATATTATCTGGTCCAGCGTTTCCACGCCTCTCGTGCTGCCCAACCGACATGGCGTGCATTTGCCACAGCTTTCAACTGCACAGAATTCCATCGCAAATCGTGCCATCTGCGCCATGTCTACGGTATCGTCAAAAACCGTAATGCCGGCATGACCGATTAAAGCATCTGCCGCCGCAAAGGCTTCATAATCAAACGGCAAATCAAACTGGGAAGGGGGGATATAGGCCCCCAAAGGCCCACCTACCTGAACGCAACGCACCGGTCGTCCGCTTTCGGTACCACCGCCAATGTCGTTGACGAGTTCGCCCAAGGTGATGCCAAAGCCAACCTCGAACAGGCCACCATATTTGACATTGCCCGCCAATTGGACGGGCATTGTCCCCTTGGACCGTCCCATGCCATAAGACGCATAGGCATCGCCGCCGTGCGTCAATATCCACGGAATAGCGGCAAGTGTCAGGACATTGTTGACGACCGTCGGCTTGCCAAAAAGCCCTTCGAGAGCTGGAAGGGGTGGTTTGGCGCGCACTTCGCCACGCTTCCCTTCAAGGCTGTTGAGAAGCGAAGTTTCCTCACCGCATACATAGGCTCCGGCCCCGACGCGAACTTCAACGACAAAGGGAGCCACAAGATGCGCCGATACGGCGATAGCGGATTCCATTTTGGCAATGGCATGTGGATATTCTGACCGGATGTAGACATATCCCTTGTGCGCCCCCACGGCCAATGCGGCGATGGCCATGCCTTCGATTAGCATGAAGGGATCGCCCTCCATCACCGTACGATCTGCGAACGTCGCGCTGTCACCTTCGTCCGCATTGCAGACGATATATTTGATATCGGATTGTGCCGACGCGACCGTTTTCCATTTGATGCCCGCTGGAAACCCTGCGCCACCGCGGCCCCGAAGCCCGGATGCCAGCACCGTCTCGATGGTCGCTTCTGCGCCAATGGCCCGCGCCTTGGCTAGACCAAGCCAGCCCTCGCTTGCGTAATAATCGTCAAGCGATATTGGCCGGGTCTTTCCAGCTCGCGCAAATGTCAGGCGGGATTGGCGGGTGAGGAAGGGGTGTTCGGCAATCTTTCCAATGGACTCCGCATTGCCTGACAAAATGGCATCAACCTGATCGGCCGTTACATTCGCGAAGCCTGCGCCTTCAATGTCCACCAGAGGTTCGAGCCAATGCATACCCCAACTGGACACGCGTTCGACTTCGGACCCTGCCTGGATGAAAGCCCGTGCAACGGCGTCGGCACCGCAGGCTATCGCAAGAGCGTCATCGGAAATACGAATTTTCATAGGCTAGCCAACAGCGCTGTCAGCCGCGGACTATTCAATCGGGCGTGCACGGTGTCGCCGACCAGTGCCGCAGGACCGACCGAGCATAGTCCGAGGCAATAGATGGGCTCTATTTTGACGCGGCTTTGGCCCTCCGCAACCGGAACCAGCGCCTCGACCCCCCGCGCTTTGCACGCTTCCGCGCGGCAGAGTTTGAGCACAGGCCGCGCTTCGGCTTCGGTCCGAAAATCGTGATAGAAACTGACTACGCCATAGACCTCGGCGCGGGTCAAATTCAGGGCATTGGCGATTTCCCTCATCGCGTCTTCGCTGACATGGCCGAACAGCTTCTGCACATCATGCAAAATGGGAAGCAAAGGGCCTTCGCGGCCTTCATGCCCGGCCAATATGTCGGCGAGAGATGTCATTCAATAGACCACAACACTTCTGATGCTTTCACCTGCGTGCATCAAGTCGAAGCCTTTGTTTATTTCGTCGAGCGTGAGCACATGGGTGATCATGGGGTCGATCTGGATTGTGCCATCCATATAAAGATCGACGATTTTGGGGACATCGGTGCGCCCCTTTGCGCCACCAAAAGCCGTTCCACGCCAGTTACGACCGGTGACCAATTGGAACGGGCGGGTGCTGATTTCTTTGCCAGCCTCGGCCACGCCGATGATGATGCTGGTACCCCAGCCGCGGTGGCAAGCCTCGAGAGCCTGGCGCATTACGGTCGTGTTGCCCGTGCAGTCGAACGTGTATTCCGCGCCGCCGTCGGTCAACGCCACAAGATGCTGGACAATGTCGCCCTCGACATCCTTGGGATTGACGAAGTGCGTCATACCGAACTTTTTGCCCCATTCTTCGCGCGCCGGATTGATGTCGACACCGACAATCATGTTCGCGCCCGCCATCTTTGCCCCTTGCAAAACGTTCAGGCCAATTCCACCCAAGCCGAAGACAATGACATTATCGCCGGGCTGCACCTTGGCGGTATTTGTCACCGCGCCTACGCCAGTCGTTACCCCGCATCCGATATAGCAACTGGACTGAAATGGCGCATCCTCGCGAATCTTGGCCACCGCAATTTCGGGCAGCACGGTGAAGTTCGAGAAGGTCGAGCAGCCCATATAATGGAAGATCGGTTGGCCTTTATAGCTGAACCGGGTTGTGCCATCGGGCATCAACCCCTTACCTTGAGTCGCACGGATCGCGGTGCACAGGTTCGATTTTCCGGACAAACAGGTTTTGCACTTGCCGCATTCGGGTGTGTAAAGGGGAATGACATGATCGCCCGGCTTTACGCTAGTCACGCCTATGCCCACTTCGCGCACAATCCCTGCGCCTTCATGGCCCAGAACGCTCGGGAAAAGACCTTCGCTGTCCAGTCCGTCGAGCGTATATGCGTCGGTGTGGCAAATACCCGTCGCCATGATTTCAACCAAAACTTCGCCAGCCTTTGGCCCCTCCAGATCAAGTTCTACAATTTCCAGCGGCTTTTTGGCTTCAAAGGCAACGGCGGCGCGGGTTTTCATCAAACGGTCTCCTGAATAAAATATTTATATATGTATCAGATACGTATATTTATTACTTAAATACAATTGTGCGATTGCCATTGAGCATAACGCGGTGCTCAAGGTGCAATTTAACCGCACGGGCCAATACGCGACTTTCGGTATCTTGCCCTTGGGCGATCAGATCTTCAACGGTATCGGCATGGTCAACGATCGAAACATCCTGCGTTATGATTGGGCCTTCATCGAGATCGGGCGTCACATAATGGGCCGTCGCACCAACCATTTTGACGCCGCGTTCATAGGCACGATGATAGGGCTTTGCCCCCTTGAAGCCGGGAAGGAAGCTATGATGGATGTTAATCACGCGGCCATCAAGTTTCCGGCAAAGCTGGTCCGAAAGCACCTGCATGTAACGGGCAAGAATGATAAGGTCGACCTGCTGCTCTTCAACCATAGCCAGCAACTTGGCTTCCTGTTCCAATTTCGTTTCCGGCGTTATGGGTAAATGATGGAATGCGATACCCTCATGTTCGGCGCGTCTTTGCCAGTTAAGATGGTTGGAAACGATGCTGGTGACATCCATCGGCAACCTGCCGGTTGATGTCCGGTAAAG
This sequence comes from Sphingorhabdus sp., assembly GCF_041737645.1. Lineage (GTDB taxonomy): Bacteria > Pseudomonadota > Alphaproteobacteria > Sphingomonadales > Sphingomonadaceae > Sphingorhabdus_B. Next base: position 148,605 of record NZ_JBGSRI010000046.1, on the reverse strand, counting down.
CAGATCGTTGAGGCAATGGCCCCCTTGGCTGACCATAATCATCGCGCGTAATTTTTTACGAAGATCGTTGATTTGCCAATCCAGTTGAAAGGCAGTGGCCACCGGCATGAAGGCAGACGAAAAACTCTCCGACGTCATTTCTAGCGGACATGAAATTGCGACCCGCATGAAAAACCGGCCGGTATTTGCATCCCCATATTGCGAGCTTTCGACAATATTGCAGTTTTGGCTAGCGATTGAATTGGCAACAGCAGCAACAATACCTTTGCGGTCTTCACACGCGATTAACAGAACAAATTCGGCACCCGGCTGCATAATTCAAACCATCCTCTAAAAACTGATACTTGGCGTAGCGTTGCAATACTGCACTATCCATCGTGCCAAACATATATTAGGTCTTCTAATCGCAACATGTAGATGATGTGATTGATTGAGGAATTTAATTTACCAATCAAGAAAATTTGGTCAGTTGCATGGGGGGGACTCCGGTTTCAGTCTGCCTTTGGAGATTTACAATCCTCGCAATTGTGAGGGATGGTTGAGGGGAAGAAAATTGAAAACCTATTTGAAAATTTCGACTGCGGCATTTGTATTGGCATCCATGGGTGCCGGTGTAGGGGCCGCTCCTGTATTTGCTCAAGCAGCTGCCGAAGAAGATGATCGCGGCATTGTCGATATCGTCGTCACAGCAACAAGGCGCGAAGAGTCGGCAAACAGGGTGCCACTCGCGATAACCGCGCTGGGTGGTGATACATTGAGTGATCTTAATATCACCAAGTTCGACAAGCTAATCGAATATCTGCCAAATGTCCGATCCGCGTCGCGCGGTCCGGGTGCTTCGTCCATCTTTATCCGTGGTCTGTCCACCGATTCCCCCGGCCTGCAGATTGCAGGTACAGCTGGTGCCCAGCCAACGGTGGCTCTCTATGTCAACGATGCGCCAGCATCGCTTGTCGGGCGCAACCTTGATTTATATGCGGTCGATTTGCAGCGTGTTGAAGTTCTTGCAGGACCACAGGGCACGTTGTTTGGCGCAAGTGCAATGGGCGGCGCCGTCCGGTACATTACCAACAAGCCAGACACGGCCGAATTCCACGCGGGGTTTAACGCAAGCTATGCGTTCACCAAAAGCGGTGAGGAAAGCGTCGCTGGCGATGCGTTCATCAACATTCCGATTATAAAAGACAAGCTCGCTATTCGGGCGGTATTCTATACCGACCGTCAGGGCGGCTACATCGATAATGTCGCCGGCACTTTCCAGATGCCGTTCAACGGAAATGTTGGAATCGCCGGGCGTTTGCCAACAGGCAACCCATTGCTCGTCATGCGCGCAATACAATCATGCCAAGCGACGGCAACAACGGTCGTGCCAAATTGTGATGGCAGCCAGTATACGCCGCCAACACGTCAATCGATCGACAATGATGCGTTTGTTGAAAAGGATTATAACGACGCGACATATCGCGGTGGCCGCCTTGCTCTGACCTGGAATATCAGCGACGACTGGTCGATTGATTTGATGCACGTTCGCCAGGAACTGGATACCGACGGTGTGTTCGATTTTGAACCCGATGTGGGTGATCTTCAGGTCACAAAGTTCAACGACAATTCCTTGCGCGATCGGGTAAGCCTTTCGACTTGGACCGTTAATGGGCGTCTTGGTGACTTGGAGTTGATCTACACCGGTTCTTACATGAAGCACCGTGCAACTCAGATTGCCGACTATGCCGGCTATTCAAATATCGGCCTTTTCCTGCCTTATTATGAATGCGACCGCGGGGTTTATTATACCGCGGCCTATAACGGCAACATCGGGAATACCTGCTACGCGCCAAATAAAAGCTATCAAGTACGCAACCGGACCAAGCGCCTGACCCAGGAATTCCGGGTCACGACGCCCGCCGACAAGCGTATTCGTGGTACTTTTGGTTTGTTCTACGACAACAACAAATTGTTCGACAACACCGACTGGTCCTATTTGCAGGAAGCGGCAGGTTTTATCTATCGCCGCGCACCTAACCCGTCAGTAAATGCAAATGATACCAGTATCCGTCCTGTAAAGGTTGGTTTCTTTAACGACGTTCAACGTAAGGATAAGCAATTTGCCGCTTATGGTGAAGCATCGTTCGACATCATACCGGAAAAGCTGATTATCACCGGCGGTTTGCGCTATTATAATGAAAAAGCGTCGATTAACGGGTCGTCGAATGGCAGTTTCGGTGGATCACGCGGCGTATATAATCCTGCGACCGGAACATACACACCTTCAGCAACCCCGCCGACTTTCTATAATGTCAGCGCCAACCTGAACAATTTGTACGCCGACGCGTCGCCTGCAAAATACACAGGCGTGCTGTTCAAGGGCAACCTGACCTATCGTATCGGCGAAGGTTCGCTGGTCTATGCGACTTATTCGGATGGCTTCCGTCCGGGTGGTTTTAACCGTCGTCCATGCGCGGTTCCTAGCACGACTTGCCCCACCAATGCCGACTTCGTAAGGTTGGGCACCTATGTACCTGATAAGGTTCAAAACTATGAAATCGGGGGTAAATTCTCGCTTTTTGATAGACAGGTGCAGCTGAATCTGGCGGCTTATCAGATTGACTGGAGCAATATCCAGATCACTGTATTCGACCAGAATATCTCCAACCAGACATTTACGACCAATCTGGTTGACGCCCGGATCCGTGGCCTTGAAGGCGATCTGACCTGGCGTGCGACGCAAGAACTTACGTTGAACAGTGCTTTTTCTTTCAACGACTCCGAATTGACCAGGTACCGGAAGAACACGACTGTGCTTCGTCCACTCGGCAGCCCACTTGCGCTAAGCCCCAAGTTCCAATTCAATGCGCGTTTGCATTGGGAAAAGGAACTTTCTTCGGGTCTGGTTCCTTTTGCACAGGTTGGTTTCCATCACGTTGGGAAGAGCATTTCCGATATCATCGATAATGTTGATATCCGGTATCAGTCCTTCAACCCGACATTGGGTTACGCTGGCTCAATTCCAGTGACTTATAACGGTGTGTTGGTCAGCCCCGGTGATGTTATTTCACCGATACCGGCGGCGCAGCGTCTGGCATCTTATAGCACAGTAAGCGCGTCGTTCGGCGTATCCAAAGACGAATGGCGCATCGAATTGTTCGGTGACAATCTGACCGATGAACGGCCTGAATTGTACAAGAGCGGGAATGACGGTGAACTTCGCACCACAACGTCACGTCCGCGTACAATCGGTCTGCGGTTCTCGTATAAGATCTAAAAGAAAAGGGCGGGGCACCAGCTATATGCGCGGTGCCCCGTCATACTATCATTTCGGCATTGCGTCCGACGCCGGAAATGCGGCAGTGTTCGGGCAACCGTTCGTCACAACACAGGAGTTCGTGTGACAATGTTGGCGCAAGCCTCGCCCGAAGTAATAGAAGCCTCATTGGGTGAGGCCCGGTCTCACTTGAAAAATGCCCGTCTTGCCGATGCTCATGCGAGCTGCAAGCGGTTGCTCGAAATGGCACCGGGTAATATTGATGCGCTTTATACCCTTGCCGTTACCCAACGTATGCAACGGCAAATCCCAATGGCACTGGAAACGTTAGACCAACTGATTGCGCTTGACCCAAGCTATGGTCGCGGGTGGCAAGAGCGTGGTCATTGTTTCCGGGATATCGGACGCAAAGACGATGCGATTGCCGCTTATCAACGGGCGGTAACCCATAATGGCGCATTGATGGCCAGCTGGCGATTGCTGAGCGAATTGCACGGTGCTGGGGATCGAACCGAGGCGGCAAATTTTGCCCACGCGCAGTTCACCCATTTGTCGCAGCTGCCGCCCGAGTTGCTGAGTGTGGCCAGCTTCATTCAAGAAGGCAGGATTTATAAAGCCGAGCAGCTTTGCCGCGCGTTCCTTCAGATAAATGGCCACCATATCGAAGCGATGCGCTTGCTCGCCGAAATAGGGATGAAGTTCAACGCTTATGACGAAGCGGAGTTTCTTCTGGAATCTTGCAAGGTCCTCGCACCCGAAAACGTAAACGCCCATTTTGATTATGTTAAAGTATTGCGAAAGCGTCAGAAATTCGAACAGGCGTTGGTTGAAGCATCGGAACTACGCGACAAGGAGCCGGGTAATCCCGAATTCGAAATGCTCTTTGCCAATGAAAATCTGGCGGTCGGCAATTTCGATCAGGCGATGTTGGTTTATGAAGCTTTGCTAAGTTCGATGCCGAACAATCCGGGAATCAACCTGACTTATGGCCACGCGTTGAAAACGGTAGGGCGTCAAGACGATGCGATCACCGCTTATCGCCGTGCCTACCAATCAAAACCTGACTGTGGCGATGCGTATTGGAGCCTTGCGAACCTGAAAACCTATAGGTTCGAAGAATCAGAAATCCTCCAGATGCGCGACCGCGAAGCGTCGCCCATGACGGCGCTTGATGATCGCTATCATCTGTGTTTTGCGCTGGGCAAGGCGCTGGAAGATATGGGCGACTATCGAAATTCCTTTGAATATTATGAGCGTGGCAACCGTTTGAAGCGTGAAGAATTGAAATATGAACCGGCGCGCCTGTCAAATGAAATGCGGTTGCAGCGCGAAGTCGTAACCACGGATTTGTTCGAGAAATTTGAAGGCGCTGGCTGCCGCGATGAGGCACCGATTTTTATCGTCGGATTGCCGAGGGCTGGATCGACATTGCTCGAACAGATATTGGCGTCACACAGCCAAGTCGAAGGCACGATGGAATTGCCGAATATTTTCGCGCTTGCTTATCAGCTTGATCGCAATCGCAGAGTGGGCGACGAGCCTGAATATCCCGGGAATCTCCACAATCTTTCGCAGGATGATTTTACGCGTTTTGGCGAAGAATTCATCCGCGATACGCGGGTTTATCGCAAAAAGGGAACGCCGTTTTTTATTGATAAAATGCCGAATAACTTCCGCCATATAGGTTTGATCCACCTGATATTGCCAAATGCGAAAATCATCGATGCCCGTCGCGGGGCCATGGGATGCTGTTTTTCCGGGTTCAAACAGTTGTTTGCCGAGGGACAGGAATTTACGTATGGCCTTGAAGAAATAGGTGAATATTACAAAGACTATGTCGCACTGATGGATCATTGGGACTCCGTTTTGCCCGGCAAGATATTACGTGTACGTTATGAAAATGTGGTGGCAGATCTGAAAACCCAAGTGCGCCGTTTGCTTGATTTTTGTAATTTGCCGTTCGAAGAATCTTGTATCAATTTTCACCAAACCGAGCGTGCTGTGCGGACAGCCAGTTCGGAACAGGTGCGACAACCGATTTTCAAAAGCGGCGTCGATCAATGGGAGCATTTCAGCGCCCATCTCGATCCGCTGCGCGCAAAATTAGGGCCGGAACTGGCCGCAACCTGAGGGGGAATAATAATGGCGAGTAATACACCAACCGCGCCGGTCAATGCCGATCAGGTGTCCACTTTAGGGCAGCGTTGGTATGTTCTGATTATCATGATGCTCGCCTATACGATCAACATTGCCGATCGTTATGTCATGTCGACTGTACTCGAACCTATCCGGCTTGAATTGCAACTGTCCGATAGCGGGGTAGCATTTTTAACCGGCGTTTCGCTCGCGCTTTTTTACGTGACGATGGGTATTCCGCTGTCATGGATCGCGGATCGCTATAACCGCAAGAACCTGCTGGCTGTTTCAATGGCGGTCTGGTCTGCAATGACGGCTTTGTGCGGAATGTCGCAAGGTTATATGCAATTATTGCTAGCCCGTATCGGCGTCGGAATTGGCGAAGCGGGCGGCACGCCTTCCTGCAACTCGATTGTTGCGGACTATTTTCCAGCTAGCCGTCGTGCGATGGCGATGACCGTTTTTGCTTTGGGTGCCCCGATAGGTGCGTGGCTGGGCGCAGACATGGCCGGCGCGGTCGCCGCAGAATATGGATGGCGCGCGGCATTTTTCGTGCTCGGCGTTCCCGGTGTTATCCTTGCGTTGGTTGTCTTTCTTACCATCAAGGAACCTGCGCGCGGACGGCTGGACGCGGTGTCGGATCAACCCGCCCCGCCGTTTACAGAAACAATGAAATTCCTGTGGTCGCAAAAAGCCGCTGTGCACGCGATGATGGGCAGTGGTCTGTCCGCGCTTTGGGGTTGGGGATTAATGTGGTTTACGCCGACATTCATTCAAAGAACCTATGGTCTTGATGTCGGCGAAGCCGGAGCGGTTGTTGGCCCGATCCATCTTGTGATGGGAATTGCGGCATCGCTGTTTACCGCCTGGCTAGTGGCACGTCCTGCTTATACCGACCCACGCAAGATATTGCGCTTATTGGGTGTGGTGACCGCTTTGGCGACGATACCATCGATCATCGCATATTGGACAAATTCGCTGAACGTTGCGACGGTGATGTGGTGGATATTTATCCCTGCAATCTATTTCTACATCGGTCCTGCATTTTCATTGGCGCAGAATCTGGCACCACCAAAAATGCGCGCGATGTTTATCGCAATTTCCCTCTTGATCGCCAATGTGTTCAACCTGATCGTTGCACCGCAAGGCGTTGGACTGCTAAGCGACTATTTTGCTGGACCCGGCGGGGCCGATGCCGCGTCATTGCGTCTTGCTCTCCTTGTGCTTGCACCGACTGGATTCTGGGCAGCGTGGCATTACTGGCGTGCCGAAAAGTACATCATCGAAGATCAAAAAAGGGCGGTTGGTTATGTCTGAAGGCGCGTTAAAATCTTATATCAATGGCGCTTGGGCGTTGCCAGCAACATCGACTGAAACGGTCACCGCGATCAATCCGGCGACCGAAGAAGTCTGTGCCATAGTAGCGGTATGTGGCCTGGATGATGTGGATAGAGCGGTGCAGGCAGCGCGGGCGGCATTTGGTAGCTATTCAGCCATGTCTCTCGACGATCGTATTGCGCTCGTCGAAAAACTGATCGCTATTTTTGAACGGCGCTATGACGAAATGGTCACCGCCATTTCGACCGAGATGGGCGCACCATATGACCTGTCTTATAATTCGCAAGCGGAGTGCGGCCCCGGCCATTTGCGCGCAACGGTAACTGCCGCGCGCGAAATGGAATGGGAGCGTAAGGTCGGTGTGGATGGCCTGATCGTGCACGAACCAATCGGTGTTTGCGTTTTGATTACACCCTGGAACTGGCCCGTGAATCAATTGGCGACCAAAATTGGTCCCGCACTGGTCGCCGGTTGCACAATGATCCTGAAACCCAGCGAAATGGCACCATTGTCCGCGCAGCTTTTTGCTGATTTCATCGACGAAGCAGGGTTCCCCAAAGGGGTGTTCAATATGGTGCACGGCACCGGCGCGGCGATTGGAAGTGCGCTGACGAGCCATCCGGAAGTCGACATGATCTCCTTCACCGGTTCGACCCGTGCAGGGATCCAGATCGCAAAGTCGGCTGCGGACACCGTTAAGCGTGTTTCGCAAGAGCTGGGCGGAAAGTCTCCAAATATTGTTTTCGCGGACGCCGATCTGGAAGCGGCCGTGACACGCGGTGTGCTGCACTGCTTCGAAAATGCCGGGCAGTCATGCAATGCGCCTACGCGGATGCTGATCGAAGAACCGGTTTACGACGATGCAGTGGCGATTGCCACACGGGTCGCGGCCGCTGCGAAACTCGGCGATCCGATGGAAAAAGGGCGGCATTTCGGGCCGGTCGTCAGCAAGGCCCATTTTGAAAAGATTCAAGGGTTGATTCAGGTCGGCATAGATGAAGGCGCAAAGCTGATCGCAGGTGGCACTGGCCGCGCCGATGGTTTTAACCGGGGCTATTATGTGAAACCGACGGTTTTCGCTGGCGTCCACAATAAAATGGAGATTGCCCAGGAAGAAGTGTTCGGCCCGGTGCTCGTCATGATTCCATTCAAAGATGAAGCAGAGGCCGTGGCGATTGCCAACGACTCCCCATATGGATTGGCAGCCTATGTCCAGACCGGCGATTTACATCGTGCACGCCGCGTTGCACGTCTAATGCGTGCGGGCGGGGTCAGCGTCAATGGTGCGGGGCAAGATTATATGGCGCCTTTCGGCGGCTATAAGCAGTCCGGCAATGGCCGGGAATATGGCGAATTCGGCTTGCGCGATTTTCTGGAAGTGAAAGTCATCAATGGTTTTTACGCGAAATGAAGCTCACCGATATTGAGACTTTTGTAGTCGGCAATCCGCCCCCTCATTTTGGCGGGCGCTATTTTGTGTTCGTCAAACTGACAACCGACAGCGGCGTGTCCGGCGTGGGGGAAGCCTATTGCGTTCCGTTTGAGCCGCATCTGGTCGCCCGAATGATAGAGGATGTGTTTGCGCGTTATGTCGCCGGAAATGATCCGCATGATATCGAGAATATGTGGCGCAGGGTCTATTCGAGCGGATTTACCCAACATCCTGACTTGACCTTGATGGGCGTATTGTCCGCGCTGGAAATGGCGTGCTGGGATATAATCGGCAAGGAAGCCGGCAAGCCCGTTTACAAATTGCTCGGCGGACAGGTGCACGAACGGCTGCGGGCTTATACATATATCTACCCACGTCCGGGAGATAAAACCGATGTCTATCATGATCCCGATTTGGCAGCGACGCGGGCGGCGGAATATCTGGATCAAGGGTTTACAGCCCTCAAGTTCGACCCAGCCGGACCCTATTCGGCATTTGACGGCCGGCAACTGTCGCTGGAAGCTCTGGACCTTTGCGAGCGCTTTGCGCGCCAGATACGAGAAGCTGTAGGCATGAAAGCGGACCTGCTTTTTGGCACCCATGGGCAAATGACCGCCGCCGGCGCGATTCGCCTTGCCAAAAGGCTGGAGCCGTCCGACCCGCTCTGGTTGGAAGAGCCCGTTCCGCCAGATGCACCGGAAGAAATGGCGAAAGTTGCGCGCGCGACCTCTATACCCATTGCAACGGGCGAACGGTTGACGACGAAGTATGACTTCGCACGCCTTCTACGAGCGGGTGCCGCGGCAATTCTCCAAATGAATCTGGGACGCGTCGGCGGCATATTAGAGGCAAAGAAAATCGCCTCGATGGCAGAGGTCGACCATGTGCAAATTGCACCACATCTATATTGTGGTCCGATTGTGGGTGCGGCGAATATCCAGATTGCGACTTGCTCACCCAATTTCCTGATACTTGAAAGTATTGAAACTTGGGGCGGTTTTCACAGCGCAATATTGAAATCCCCAATCCGTTTTGAAGAAGGGCATGTAATTCCCTCGTCAGAACCGGGGCTTGGGGTTGAGTTGAACGAAGAAGTTGCGCGGGCAAACCCCTATAAGGGCAATATGCTGCACCTCGAAATGACGCAGCATCCTGTCCAGTGACCGAAGAATTCGACTTCATCATCGTCGGCGCAGGCACGGCGGGTTGCGTGTTGGCGAACCGCCTGACCGAGAGCGGTAAATATAGTGTGCTATTGTTGGAAGCAGGCGGCAGTGATTTGTCAATCTGGATACAGATGCCAATCGGATATGGCCGCACATTTTTCGACCGCCGGATCAACTGGATGTATGACACAGAACCTGTCGAAGCCCTGGGTGGCAGGCGCAGCTATTGGCCGCGTGGCAAGGTTATAGGCGGTTCCGGTTCGATCAACGCAATGGTGTATGTGCGCGGACAGCCGCATGACTTTGACGACTGGAAGGCATTGGGCAATGTGGGATGGGGTTGGGACGATGTCTTGCCCTATTTCAAAAAGTCCGAGGATTTTGACTGGCACAGCGTCCATCATGGTCACGGCGGCCCCCAACACGTCACTGACATCTCACCTTATGTCCACCCGGTCTGCCATAGCTTCGTTGAAACGGCGCAGGCTCTGGGGTTTGCAGCAAGCAGTGACTTTAACGGCGCACGACCCGAAGGCGTCGGCTATTACCAGATTAACACCAGAGGCGGATGGCGCGCATCGACTGCCAACGCATTTTTGCATCCGGCACGCAAACGCAAGTCATTGGCACTGCGGACGCATGCCCATGCCCAACGCATTTTATTCGAAGGAACGCGCGCCGTTGGCGTTGCGTATTTGCACAAAGGGAAGCCGTGTGAGGCAAAAGCGCGGCGTGAAGTTATCATATCGGGCGGTGCAATAAACTCCCCTCAATTGCTTATGCTTTCCGGGATCGGGGACGCAGGCCAATTGCAAAAATCAGGAATTGCCCCGGTCGTTGACGCCAAGGCGGTAGGGCGCAATTTGCAGGATCATATTGCGGTGTCCTATTTCTACAAAGTGCGTACCGCGACATTGAATGATGTCCTGCATCCTTTGTTCGGCAAGATAAGGGCCGGGCTGCGTTATATGGCAGACCGCGCCGGACCGCTTTCGCTTAGCGTTAATCAAAGTGGCGGTTTCGTTCGGAGTGACCGGAACAAAGCACACCCCAATTTGCAGCTCTATTTCAGTCCGGTAAGCTATACCAAAACGCCATTGTCGGAGCGCAAATTGCTAAACCCCGATCCATTTTCGGCCTTTTTGCTGTCGCACAATCCTTGTCGCCCGACCAGCCGGGGGCATATAGAACTGGCAAGCGCCGACCCGCGTGAATATCCGGTCATCCACCCCAATTATCTGGCAACGCAAGATGATATCGATGACGTTTTGGCGGGAAATCGCCTGTTACGCGAACTTGTCCGCACACGCCCGCTTGCCGATATTATCACTGAAGAGCTCATCCCCGGCGCCGAAGTCGTTGGAGACGACGCGTTGCTGTCCGACTTTCGAGCGCGCGCCGACACAGTCTATCATCCAACCAGCACCTGCATGATGGGGAGCGACCCGACTGCATCGGTGGTGGATGCCCGACTTAAGGTCCACCGGACCGAAGGATTGCGCGTCATCGACGCTTCGGTTTTCCCCAATATCACCTCAGGCAATACAAATGCACCCACGGTCATGGTTGCGGAAAAAGGCGCGGCGATGGTCCTGGAAGACGCAAAATGATGCGTTAAATTTATTTACCAGTCCTTTCCCGCCATGCTATTCGTAAAATCGAGCGCGAATCCGGGGAGGAAATGACGTTGCACCCAAAGATTGATCTTCGACAATTGCCGCCTTTGAAGGCGCTCAAAGGCTTCGAAGCTGCGACACGCCATCAAAGTATACGCGACGCTGCCGACGAACTTTGTCTCACCCATCCAGCGGTCAGCCATCAGGTTCAGTTAATCGAAGACGCGCTTGGCGTCAGCCTTTTCGCCCAGGAAGGGCGGCATATCGTCTCGACCGAAGAGGGGCGGGTGTTGTACCCTTATGTCCGCGCTGCGTTCGAATCCTTGCTCGAAGGTGTCGAAGAAGTGCATCGCAATGCTTTGGGCAAACCATTGCGAGTGCAAACTTATGTGACGGCGTCGATCCGTTGGCTGGCAAAGCGGGTGCCGCAATTTTTGGCGGATCACCCTGAAATCAAACTTACGCTGAATACGTGTGCGGTTGAGTGGGAGTTTGATGACGTGCACGCCGACGTCGGTCTTGTTTATTGCGCGACCGAACCGGATGCCGCCAAATATCACTGGGTCCCGCTTTATGAATATGCGTTGTTCCCGGTGTGCAGTCCTGCGGTTGCGGCAACGCTGGGCGCGCATCCAACGGCGCAGGAACTGATGACCAAGCCACTTGTCGCGATTTACACCGAAGTGCAGAATTGGGAGTCGTGGTTCGTATCGGCGGGCGCCGATTTTGAGCCTTCTGTTCCCTATCTAATGGTTGATACGCTCGCGGTCGCGCTTGAAATGGCATTGAACGGTGAAGGGATTGCTCTGGTCAACGGGCCCTTTGTTGAACAGGATCTTGCTGCTGGACGGTTGGTTCAACCTGTATCGCACAAGGCTGTGTGTCCCGGCGCATGGGGGCTGATATGCCGCGCAGATATGAAGGAAAATCTGCGGATCCGCACCTTTATGGATTGGGTGATAAAGAATGTCGAGGAAGGACGGACTTAGGTTGCTTACCTTAGTTCCTGACCCTAATGCTTGGGAACCACTTCGTAACCGGGTTCTTCGGGTTCGTCGTCGACCATGTCGGCGGGGAATCCAGTCCCCAAAACCTTGATGCCCAATGGCTCTTCATAGCGGCGGATGATATTGGGCGAAAATTCGCGCGAGCCAAAGGCGGCTTCGCCTTCTTTGAAGATTTTGACGATCAACGGCGACAATTCCACCGGGACTTTCGCGTCATGGGCGATCTTGTCGAATAGTCCGACATCTTTGCTCACCAAATCCATCGTGAAGTTGATGTCGCGGCTTCCATTCAGAATGACCTGGCTCTCGGTTTCGTGGACGAAGCTGTTGCCCGACGAAATGCGAATGGCTTCATAAGTCGTGTTCATGTCGAGCCCGATTGCTTTGCACGTTGTCAGTGCTTCGGCCAATGCGACGAGATGGACAGTGCACAAATAATTGGTCATCACTTTCAATTGCGATGCCGTTCCCAAATCGCCCGTATGCAAAATGCGCCGTCCCATAGTGGTCAAAACAGGCAGGACAAATTCGAAGGCTGCACGGGGTCCACCGGCGAAAATCGCAATGTTGCCCGTGTCGGCGCGATGGCATCCGCCGGAAACCGGGCACTCCATGAACATGGCACCGCGCGCTTCGACAAGTGCGCCTAAACGAATAATTTCGCTGTGGTCCGTCGTGCTCATTTCAAGCCAAACTTGCCCCGGCCGCATGATTTGAAGGAAACCGTCATCACCTTCTGCAACTGCTGCACTTGCTGCAGGTGAGGGCAGGCATGTGATAATCAAGTCGACAGCTTCACCCAAAGCTTTCGGCGATGCCGCTGCTTTCGCACCGCGACCCACATATTCCGCGACCAAGGCGTCATCGAGATCGCGAACTGTCACATCATGTCCGTTGCGGATCAGGCTGCCCGCAAGCTTTCCGCCAACATTACCTAGACCGATAAACCCGATTTTCATGATTACGCCCTGTTCAACCTTCGCCATCAAAATATGCGAAAGTTAGAGCGCCGCACCCGCGTCGCTACAATTGAAAAATTTGGCTTATTGGATGAAATATTTTGCGAGCGCCCGTCGGCACACGCGTATGGGGTGGTCAAGTAACAGTATAACCCAATGTTCCAGATAAAGCCGCGGCCATCCGGGCGCGCGCAAGAGCGCAAACAACCTTGCGATCTGCAAGCTCGCCAGGGTTAAATGTTTCGAGGAAATGGACCCCTACTTCATAGCTTCCCGGACGGGTAAATGCGCGCCACGCGCTTTCCCAACCCGTTTCTTCACCCAACCATGCGACATCGGCGGCGGCTTTGCCAAAATCGATTATCACGGGTTGGATCATCATGGGTTTGGGAGGTGGGGCCAAAGTTGCAAACAAGGATTGTTTAAACGGCAATAATTGCCTGCCATCCGAAGTGGTGCCTTCAGGGAACAGCGTAACTGACCAGTTTTCGGCAATCGCTTCGCGCAGCTCTGCAACCTGTTCCGCGACATTTTGCTTGTCCGTACGACTAACAAATATAGTGCGGTTAAGACGGGCCAGCCAACCAATAACGGGCCAATCGCGCACGCCATCTTGCGCGACAAATGCTGTTCCGGTTATGCCTGCCAAAATAGGAATATCATGCCATGACAAATGGTTGGCGACAAAAAACACATCTTTTCGAAGAGGATTCCCGTAAACTTTAACCCGTGCACCCATGGCGCGCGCGGCTATCCGCAGGAACAACATTGCCCAAGGTGAGGGTATTTTTAGTGTGTGCCAGATCAAGTGTAATGGCAACAAAACCAGCAGCGGAAGAGCAATCCACAAGACTCGCATCGCGCAAAGGAGGTAAGCCTGCGGCTCGGCCTTGGGTATCGAAATCGAAATAGATGTCATCGAGATTCGCTTTAGCATGGGGACGGACCATTAACAAATCCCATCATGGCCGCCAACTGTGACTCTGCTGTGACGAAATGGCCCATCCTGTTGGGATGACTAAGATAAGATCATGTAATAAATGATAAAAAATCCTAGCAGTGAGAGCCCGGTCACCTTGATTTCAATCGAAGCGCATCCCAGCTTGCGTCCGCGATCCATCCACCGTCCACGGGCAGGCTTACACCGTTGATAAAACTGTCCTCCTGCGCGAGGAAAGCGATGGCTTTGGCAACATCTTCTGGTTTGGCAAAACGTGCCATTGGAACCCTATTCATAATATCATCGTCGGAATATGCCCCCGAACCCTGATCAGCAGTGTCCATCTCGGTTTTGATCCAGCCCGGACAAACGGCATTAACCCGCACGCCGCGACCACCCCATTCGGCGGCAAGCGTCCGGGTTAGTCCGATCAATCCGTGCTTCGACGAATTATATGCGACGCGGTCGATTACGCCGTGCAAGCCAGCTATCGAGGCCACATTGACAATGTTTCCGCGCCCGCGCGCCAACATTTGCTTGCCTATTTCGCGGCAGAGCAAAATGGGCCGGTCAAGTTGATGCCCATTACTCTTTGCCATTGTTCGATAGTGGTTTCTTCAGCGCTTCGGATCAAACTGATACCGGCATTATTGACCAAAATGTCCGCAGCCCCGTGTTCCGTTGCGATTTTCTGGGCCAATTCCAAAACAAAGGACTCGGATGATATGTCGCCGGAATGCGCGGTAACTTTTCCTGCCGATGATTTTAGAGAGTTCGCTTGTATATCAAGATCTTGTAGATCGGTTATCACCACATGATGTCCCGTTTCCGCGAACAATTTGGCAGTTGCAAAACCCACGCCTTGCGCGGCACCGGTAACCAAGGCAACTTTCATCTCTTATTCTCCCCATCATAAACCTTGCGGCGTTTCATTACAGGTCCTGACCCTAAATATGATCCAAAAATTTTTTTAACCGATCCCGTCATATTCCCCATTTGTGTCTGACCTCAAACAGGGCCTAGAGTTCAGGTCAAATATTGCCTTAAGGATATGGTCTCTCATGCAAACATCGGCCCGGGTTGTCATCATCGGCGGCGGCATCATGGGGGCGTCGTTGCTCTACCATCTTGCCGAACTTGGCTGGACAGATTGTTTACTGATCGAAAAAGACGAGCTGACTTCAGGTTCGACATGGCACGCGGCCGGGCAGTGCCCCAGTATTACGGGCAGTTACAATCTTGCCAAGATCCATGCTTACAGTAACGACCTATATCCGCGCCTGGAAGGTATGACCGGCCAATATGTCAGTTGGCACAAATCCGGAGGTATTCGTCTTGCGACCAATGAACGCGAGCTGGCCTGGTTCAAATATATCCATGGATTTTCCAAAATCATCGGGTTCGATATGGAGATCATCGATCCTGAGGAAATCCGCCGGATTAACCCCTTTCTGACCACTGACGGCGTGATCGCCGGGGCCTATACGACCAGTGATGGCCACGCTGACCCGTCAGGTATCTGCAATGCGCTTGCTATCGGTGCCAAGAATTTGGGCGCGAAGATCGTCCGCAAGAACCGGGTCACCGGATTGACCCAATTGCCATCGGGCGAATGGGATGTGGCGACCGAAAAGGGCGTTGTACGCGCCGAGATCGTTGTGAATGCGGCGGGTTGCTACGCCCGCCAAGTGGCGCAAATGGCGGGTATCGACATTCCGGTCACCAATATGGAGCATCATTATATCGTTACCGACCCCATTCCGGCCTTTCTGGAGCGGGACGAGGAAATCCCGGTCATGCGATGCCCTTATGTTTCGGGTTATTTCCGGCAGGAGCAGAAAAGCGGCTTGATCGGTGTCTATGAAAACATCGGACTGGCCGAAGCCTGGGCACCCAAAGGGCAGCCGGAGTGGGAATCGACCAGCGAACTCTTTATCGATGATTTGGATCGTATCTCCAAATGGCTGGAGCGTGCTATTGAGCGTATGCCGGTTTTCGGCGAAGTCGGGATCAGGCGGATTGTCAATGGAGCCATTCCGCATACTCCCGATGGAGGCCCGTTACTCGGACCCGCCGCCGGCCTCAAAAATTTCTGGCAATGCTGCGGCACATCTTTTGGTATCGCGCAGGGTGGCGGGTCCGGCAAATATCTCGCTCAGTGGATGGTCTATGGTGATGCCGACATCAACATGACCGAATTTGACCCCCGGCGTTACGGGTCCTTCGCGGACGAAGACTATAGCCGCGACAAGGTATTTCTCGATTACCGCATGACATTTACCACCCGCTTGCCGGGTGAAGAAGAACCCGATGGTCGGCCATGCAAAACCAGCTCGCTTTACGAACCGCTCAAGGCCGTCGGTGCTGTTTATGGCGAAACCTATGGCTGGGAACGGCCGAAATATTTCGCGCTCGACGGTGCACCGGAACAGGGCGGTTACCAGCGCACCAATAGCTTCGAAATGGTCGCGGCCGAGGTGAAAGCCGTGGCGGAACGGGTCGGTGTGCTCGACCTGTCCGGATTTGCCAAATATGATGTGACCGGACCGGATGCCGAGGCATTTCTAAACCGTGTCTGCGCGAACCGTATGCCTAAAAAACAGGGCGGTATCGGGCTCGTCCATCCCTTGTCGCGTCAAGGCCGTATATATGGCGAGATGACCGTCACGCGCTTTGCAGATGATCATTTTTATTGCCTGTCTGCTGCAGCAGCCGAACAGCGTGACTGGGACTTTCTAACCCAGAGCAAATTGCCGGACGAGGATGTGACCATTCGCAACCTGACCATGGACCTTGGCGTGCTAGTGATGAATGGCCCGCATTCGCGTGATGTGCTGCAAAAGCTGACCGACGCCGACCTTGGCAACGAAGGCTTCCGGTGGCTGAGCGGGCAGGAAATTACCATCGCGGGTATCAAGATGCGTGCGCTTCGGGTGTCTTATGCCGGAGAGCTGGGCTGGGAATTGCATCCGGCGATGGATGATCTTGCTGCGCTCTACAACGCTGTGTGGGCGGCAGGACAAGAGTTCGGCATCGTCAACTACGGCCTTTATGCCGCCAATACGATGCGGATGGAGAAAGGCTACAAGGCTTGGGGCAGCGAACTGACCAACGAACTTACGATGATCGAAGCCGATATGCCCCGTTTCATCAACTTCAAAAAGGATGATTTCGTAGGCAAGCAAGCGACGCTGGATGCGCCTGACCGGTTCCGTATCGTCTATGGCGAAGTGGATGCCAGCAACGTTGACGTCCGGGGTGCTGAACCTTGTTTGATCGGCGAAGACTGCATCGGATTGACGACATCGGGCAGCTATGGCCACCGCGTTGGCAAAAGCCTGTTTTTTGCCTGCGTTCCTCTAGAGAATGCCGCGCCGGGATCGGAATTCGAAATCTATCTTCAAGGCGAGCGTCGCTTGGCGACGGTGCTGGAGCATCCCGCCTATGATCCCGACAATGCGAAAATGAAGGTATAAGCCGTGGCTGAACTCCCCAAAAAGGCGCGGGTCGTCATTATCGGTGGCGGCGTAATCGGTTGTTCGATTGCGTATCACCTGACCAAAATCGGCTGGGATGATGTGGTCCTGCTGGAACGCAAGCAGCTCACCAGCGGCACTACTTGGCATGCCGCCGGTCTGGTTGGTCAGCTCCGACCGTCGATCAATATGACGAAGCTCGCCAAATATACTGGTGAGCTCTATCGCGGGCTCGAGGCGGAAACCGGGCAGGCAACGGGCTATCGCCAATGCGGTTCGATCTCGATGGCCACCAATGCCGAGCGGTTCGAAGAGCTGAAGCGCAGCGCGTCCATGGCAAAGGTGTTCGATTTGCCGGTCCATGTGGTCACCCCGCAGGAAATCAAGGACCTCGCGCATATCGTCAATGTCGACGATGTCGTGGGTGGCATTCATATCCCCAGCGATGGCTATGCAAACGCGGTCGACATAACACAGGCCTTGGCAAAGGGTGCGCGCACGGGCGGCGCACGGATATTTGAAAACACCAAGGTTACAAAAATCCGGCACAATGGCGACCGTGTGACGGGCGTCGATACGGATGAAGGATCGATCGACGCCGATTATGTCGTCATCTGCGGCGGCATGTGGACCCGTGATCTGGCGGCAAGCATCGGTGTGGCGGCGCCGCTCCACGCATGCGAACATTATTATGTGCTATTTGAAGGTGTCGAGGGAATAGACTCTACTCTGCCGGTTCTGCGCGATTATGATTATTGCGGCTATTATAAATATGACGCGGGCAAGCTGCTGGTCGGTGCCTTTGAACCCAATGCCCGACCATGGGGAATGGACGGCATTTCGGAAGATTTCTGCTTCGATGAAATCGCCGGCAGTTTCGAACATTTTGAACCCTTGTTGATGGACGCGATGCGCCGCGTACCGGCTTTGGAAAAGGCAGGTATCCAGAAATTCTTTTGCGGTCCGGAAAGCTTCACCCCGGATGTCCGATACCATTTGGGCGAAAGCGCCGAATTGAAAGGTTGTTTCGTTGCGGCGGGTCTGAATTCAATCGGACTGCAATCGGCAGGCGGCGTGGGTAAGGTCATGGCGGACTGGATCCGTGACGGAATTCCACCTGCGGACCTATGGACGGTCGATATCCGCCGCAACATGCCGTTCCAGATCAACCGGAAATATCTGCGCGAGCGCGTAACCGAGAGCCTCGGTCTGCTCTACGCGACGCATTACCCGTTCAAGCAGTATGAGACCGCGCGCGGGGTGAGGCGCTCTGCCGTCCACGATCGGCTGGTTGCCGCAGGTGCCTGCCACGGCGAAGCTTTCGGCTGGGAACGGCCCAACTGGTATGGCGAACCCGGCAGCACGCCGGCTTATAAATATAGCTATGGCCGACAGAACTGGTTCGACGCCAACGCCGCCGAGTGCAAGGCGGTGCGCGAAGCGGTCGGTCTGTTCGACCAAAGCTCTTTCGCGAAATTCCGCCTCGAAGGCCGTGACGCCATGTCTGTGCTGAATAGGGTGTGCGCCAATGACGTCGATGTCGCGCCGGGCAAGCTTGTATATACGCAGTGGCTGAACGACAAAGGCGGGATCGAAGCGGATTTGACCGTTACCCGGCTGACCGAAACGGCGTATCTGATCGTTACGGGTGCCGAGACAGAGGTCAAGGACTTCAACTGGCTCAAGCGCCACACTCCAGACGACGCCCATGCGGTGCTGACCAATATCTCTTCGGCAATGGGGGTCATTTCGATCATGGGGCCCCAATCGCGGGCGTTGTTGCAGTCGATCTGTCCCAATGATCTGTCGCATGAAGCGTTTCCTTTTGCCACTTCGCAGGAAATCGAACTGGGTTATGCAATCGTCCGTGCATCGCGCATTACCTATGTCGGCGAACTCGGTTGGGAACTATATATTCCGACCGAATTCATGACGGGCGTCTATGACGAGATTGTTGCGGCGGGTGCCGCGTTCGGACTGAAGCATTGCGGTTATCATGCTCTCAACGCGCTTCGAATGGAAAAGGCCTATCGGCACTGGGGCCATGACATCACCGATGAGGATACCCCGCTGGAAGCAGGCCTTGGCTTTGCTGTCAAATTGGACAAGGCTGGTGGATTTATCGGACGCGATGCCTTGCTCCGCCAAAAGGAAGAGGGCCTGAAACAGCGCCTTGTGCAGTTCCTTCTGAAGTCGCCCGAGCCGATGCTCTATCACAATGAGCCGATCTGGCAGGGCGAACGGATCGCGGGATATATCCGGTCGGGCATGTATGCCCCTAGCCTGGGTGGTGCCTGTGGGCTGGGCTATGTGACCGCGGCTGATGGTGGCACGGTCGGGCCGGTAGGCGCCGATGACTATGAAATTGAAATCGCGGGTGTTCGCTATCCAGTAACGGCTTCGCTCAAGCCCTTTTATGACCCTAGTAATGCACGGATCAAAATCTAATGTCTGAAACGCAAAGTCAGTTGATGCAAAGGCTCGCCGCCAATACCCGCGTCGGTTACAGCTTCGATCAGGAATTTTACGCGAGCGATGCAGTGTTCCAGGCCGATATGGACAGTACCATCAGCCAGAAATGGCTGCTGGCCGGTCATGTTTCACGCATACCAAACAAGGGCGACTATTTCCTTTTCCGCGTCGGTAAAGAGCAGATCATCATCATCCGCGAAAATGCCGACAGCGTTCGCGCCTTTTTCAACGTATGCCGTCACCGGGGTTCAACCATCTGCCAGGCGGACAGCGGCAATGCGCCGCGTCTGGTCTGTCCCTATCATGCATGGACATTCGGCCTCGATGGCAGGCTCATATCCGCACGGCTGATGCCTGAAGATTTCGACAAGGCGGAAAACAGCCTTTTCGCCTGCCATATCCGCGTGTTCCACGGGCTGATTTTTATCAACATGAGCGAGGATGAGCCCGTCGATTTCGACGCGACGTTCGGCGATATGTCGGACATCCTTGAATATCACGGGTTCGCCGATGCCCGCATCGCCCATGCCGGAAGCTACCCAACGACCGCCAACTGGAAGCTGGTCGTCGAGAACTTCTTCGAATGCTACCACTGCGTCCCGTCGCATCCGGAATTCTGTTCGATGCACGCGTCGGAATCGATCGTCGCCGTGGGCGCAGGGCCAAGCTCAGGGCCTGCCGACGCCATTGCCAGTTTCACACCGAAGTTAGATGCGTGGGAGGAAAGCGCAGCAGCGGCGGGCCGGCCAATCGGCAACATCGACGACGCCTCTGACAGCAGCCATTTGCGTTTGTTGATGCAGCGCATGAACAAGGATGGCTGGTCATCGGAAACACAAGATGGCACCGCGCCAGCCCCGTTGATGGGCAAGCGGACCAAAGCCGATGGCGGCCGGATGCATTTAAGCTTCAGCCCCTTTAGCCAGATTGTCGCCGACGACCATTTCGCGATCCTGTTCCAGTTCACGCCACGCGGCGCGCTGGAGACTGACGTTGAAATGATTTGGCTAGTGGACGGCCGCGCAACGGAAGACAAAGTAGACATCGAAAAGATGATCTGGGGCTATCACGCCACCACCACGCAGGACAAGGTTATCACGGAAAATAACCAGGCCGGAATTATGTCGAGCCGTTACCGGCCCGGACGATATTCCGATCAGGAAGGCAGCGTCATCAATTTCCAGAAATGGTATCTGAACCAGTTCGGGCTTGAGCGCGCCGAGTGACCATACCTGCCGTCATGCGCTCCGTTTTGCTCACCGGCTATGGTGGCTATGACAAGCTGGAATGGCGAACCGATGTGCCCGTCCCGCATCCCGGCCCGGATGATGTCATAATCCGCATTGGCGCGGCAGCGGTCAACAATACCGATATCAACACCCGGATCGGCTGGTATTCAAAGGCGGTTGCAGAGGCAACCGATGCAGGCGCCGAAACCGGCATCGAAGGCGCAGGCGACGATGGCTGGTCTGGGGCCGCATTCTCGTTTCCGCGCATTCAGGGCGCGGATGCCTGTGGACGGATTGTTGCGACGGGCGAAGGCGTTGATGCCGCACGGATCGGTGAGCGGGTGCTCGTCGAGCCGGTCTTTCGCGGCAGCAGCCGGTTCGACATCCGCTATTTCGGTTCGGAGGTCGACGGTGGCTTTGCCGAATACGCCCGGGTCCCCGCCGTTCACGCCCACCGCATCGAATCCACTTGCTCCGACGCAGAGCTCGCAAGCTTTCCCTGCGCTTATGCCACTGCGGAAAATATCCTGACACGCATCGGTTTGCAGGCAGGAGAACGCGTGCTGGTCACCGGTGCGTCGGGCGGGGTCGGTTCCGCGGCAGTCCAGCTCGCAAAGCGACGCGGCGCTGAGGTGACGGCCATGGCCGCCGATGCAAAGGCAGAGACGGTGAGGGGGCTTGGCGCAAGCAATGTCGTCCCGCGCGATGCCGATCTGGAATCGCTTTTCGGCCCTGAATATTTTGACGCTGCGGTCGATATAGTCGGCGGGGGACAGTTCGGACCTATCCTGAACACCCTTAAACGCGGCGGGCGTTACGGCGTGTCGGGCGCGATCTCCGGTCCTTTGGTCGATCTCGACTTGCGAACGCTCTACTTGAAAGACTTGCGCCTGATCGGCTGCACCGTTCTGGAACCAGAGGTCTTCGGGAACCTTGTCGGTTACATCGAACGCGGCGAAATCAAACCGCTGGTAGCCGCCACCTATCCGATCACCGACATCGCCGCGGCGCAGGAGGCATTTCTTACGAAGCGCCATGTGGGAAAGATTGTTTTGGTTATTTAAGTAATACTGGCACTAAGGATACAAAAGATACGCAAAGACGCACTGAAAATGTATCCTTTGTTGCTTTATGTCAAAGCGGCAGCACTCTGAATTCGCAGGAAATTTCGACAGTTCAAAGAGCTGGGCCCGCCTTCGGAGGTGGGGAGACGACGCTCTCAAAAATAATCCTTCATTGCAAGGGGAAAGGGGGGTTCGCTGGCCGGACACGCGGTAAGGCGCGACAACAACAAGCCACGCTGTCGATAGAGCTCACGGACTTGCTTATAAGGACGATGCTCGGATCATGCGTCGGTTAGCGATTCCGATAAGCGCTTTCGGGCCTTCTCGTAGCCGGCACGAGTCTGTGGTTTCACGAACAACGCAGTCACCTGCTTGTGTGTGTCGCGAACCCGCGTTTCGATGCCGTTGACAGCGTCCTCGATGGCGGGCGTTAGCAGTGCGTCCTCGAATTCTAGGCTCAGCGTTACAACTATCTGGTTTGGACCCAACTGCGTCGAAAGAATGCCGTTGACCGCGATTACCCCGGGCTGTTCCGCTGCCAGCCGGTGGACATCGGCGATAATCATGTCATCGGCCCGCTCGCCTATCAGCAATCCCTTTGTTTCGCGCGCCAGCAGCACCGCCGTCCCCGCCAGCACCAACCCGATCAGCACTGATCCGACGCCGTCGAGCACTGGCAAGTCCAGCGTGACCGAAGCGAAAATCGAAGCGGCGGCGATCGCGATGCCGATCATGGCCGCCGAATCTTCGAACAGCACGATAAAGGTCGTTGGATCTTTGTCGTCGCGCACTGCTTGCCAGACCGGCTTTCCGCCACGCTTGTGGTTGAATTCGCGCAGTGCGAATGCCCATGATGCCCCTTCGAACACTGCCGCAAGGCCGAGCACGATGTAATTGACTATCGGTCGCTCAATAGGTTGGGGTTCGCGGATATGCAGTATGCCTTCGTAGATCGAGATGCCAGCACCCAGCGAGAAAATCAGCAACGCAACGATAAAGCTCCAGAAGTAGAGCTCGCGACCATGGCCGAGCGGGTTGTCATGGTCGGGTGGTCTGCGCGAACGCGCGTGGCCGTAAAGCAGCAGAACCTGATTGCCGGTATCGACCATCGAGTGAACGCCCTCGGTCAGCATTGACGAACTGCCAGTCAACGCCGCCGCTACAAATTTGATCCCGGCGACGAGCATATTGCCGACTAGTGCTGCGTAGATGACGAAGTTGGAACCGTTCTTCACGCGCCTTTTCAGCGCTTCGGTAGCGCATAGACGACCAATGCATCGCCGATCGGCGTCCGCACGAAATGGTGTCCGCCCGCCATGATCGCGAGATATTGCCTCCCGTCCACCGAATAGCTCATCGGCGTCGCCTGACCACCAGCAGGTAAAACATCCTGCCACACCGTCTTGCCGCTGCGGGTAGCGACAGCGCGGGAAATTCTTCCTGCGGACCCTAGCCATTTTTTAATCAAGGTGCGATATTTTGGCCTCATGAACTTGCCTGAATCGGGGTGACAAGAGGCCGTTCTTTGTCGAACCCGTGCATCCCCAACCACCATTGCAAGGCAATGATTGCCCCCTTTGCAGGCTGCAGCAGACCGATCATTAGCAGAATTGCCATCGGCATCGTAATTGCCATCAGGATTGGTACGGACAGATTGGCGTTTTTTATCAGTGCTATGATGAGCGGAGCCATCAGATGCCCGGTTAAGAAAATCGATGCATAGGCTGGGAAGTCATCGGCCTGCTGATGACTCCAGTCCTGTCCGCATTGCGGACAACTTGGGATGGGCTTGAGAAACCGTCTGAACAGCCGCGCCTCTCCGCAGCGCGGGCAATTCCCGCGCAAGCCGCGCAGTAACGCTGCCCGGCCTGAAGAAGGCAGAATTACACTGCCAATCGTCCGTTCTGGTTCGTGGATCTTTTCAAGCGGTGCCACCGTCAAAGCTTTGTCGAATGGAGTTCGGAAAAAGTTAGGCATCGAACACTCCGGAAGAAGCTGCGGCCAATACGCGCAGATAGGCATTTACCTTATGAATATGCAGCGGCCCGTTTTCACCGGCACAGTTTGTGCGAAAATCTGATCTACGGGATACCATAAAAGCTATATACACTATTACATTGAATTGTTAGAACTTAATTTTGATGTATTAAACATCATGGAGATAAAATGATAACATCGCAGCAAATGAGAGCCGCGCGCGCCCTGTTAGGGCTCGACCAGCGTCAGATGGCCGCGCTGGCCGGCCTTTCATTGCCCACTATCCAGCGCATGGAGGCTTCGGACGGTCAGGTTCGGGGGGTAGTCGACACGTTGGTGAAGGTTATGACGGCCCTTGAAGGCGCTGGTATCGAACTTTTGGGTGAAAATGCGCCCAGTTCGGGCGTGGGACGCGGGGTCCGTCTGCGAGAGACGACAAAAGGCAAGTCTGGCGCACACAGCCAATCCCTCCTTTATGTTAAGGCCGCAGCCAAGGCGACCCAGCGGTGACAATGAAGGCTTAGCTGACATAACGCGCGAAGCCGACGCGAATCTACCTTATGAGCGTGTATCAGGTAACCTCATGTAGCCGCTGAAGCCTGCTGGTCCGCACCCCAAAACCAACCACCCATCGGCATCGCGCGAAAACCTAGTCCACCGTCTCGACCAGCTCCCCGATCCGTCCGATCATTTCGTCGATATGCGCCTTTTCCAGAATGAGCGGCGGAGACAGGGCGATGATATCGCCCGTCGCGCGAACCAATAGACCGTTGTCGAAGCACTTGTGAAACAATTGCATCCCCCGCTTGCCGACGCCGGCGGTATGGGGTGCCAACTCTATTGCGGCGACGATTCCCATGTTGCGAATGTCGATGATGTGGCGCTTGCCCTTCAGGCTGTGCACAGCCTCCTGCCAATATCCATGCAGCGATGATGCGTTTTCGAAAATGCCTTCGGATTTGTACAAATCAAGTGTCGCCAGACCTGCTGCGGCGGCGAGGGGGTGGCCTGAATAGGTATAGCCGTGGAACAGTTCGATGCCGTCTGGCCCACCTTCGACCACGCCGTCGTGGATATGGCGGCTGACCGCGACCGCGCCCATTGGAACGGCGGCATTGGTCAAGCCCTTGGCCATGGTGATGATATCGGGCGTGACCCCCAGTGTTTCCGATGCCGTCGTGCCACCGACCCGGCCAAAGGCGGTAATGACTTCATCGAAAATGAGGACGATGCCGTGCTTGCGGGTAATCTCGCGCAGCTTTTCGAGATAGCCGATCGGCGGCACCAGTACGCCGGTCGAACCCGCCATCGGCTCTACAATCACGGCGGCGATTGTTTCCGCGCCGTGCAATGCAACAATCGCCTCCAGATTATCGGCCAGATGCGCGCCCCATTCCGGGCGACCTTTGGTAAAGGCGTTATGTTCCAGATTATGCGTGTGCGGCAGATGGTCGACGCCGGTTAGTAATGTGCCAAACTGCCGGCGGTTGTTCACTATGCCGCCGACCGAAATGCCGCCAAAGCCGACGCCACTATATCCGCGTTCGCGACCGATCAGGCGCGTGCGGGTGCCTTGCCCAATCGCCCTTTGATAGGCGAGTGCGATTTTCAGTGCGGTATCGACTGATTCCGAACCGCTGTTGGTGAAAAATATGCGATCCAATCCTTCTGGCATGATCGTGGCCAAGCGCGAAGCCAGTTCGAATGCCAGCGGATGGCCCAGTTGGAAAGGCGGGGCATAATCGAGTATTGCCGCCGTTTTCTGAATCGCTTCCACAATCTGCGCACGGCAATGGCCCGCATTTACGGCCCAAAGTCCAGCGGTACCGTCGAGGATTTGCCGCCCGTCGTCGCTGGTATAATGCATGTCCTTGGCGGACTTGAGCTGACGCGGCGTTGTTTTGAACGCCCGGTTTGCCGTGAACGGCATCCAGAATGCGGCTAATGGGTCATTTTCGAGATTCATAATCAGGCTCCGGCACTAAGCTTTTACGGCTTATGCAATGGTCAGTGAATTCGGCGCGACTCAAATCTTTATTCCGACTGGAAAATTTTGCTTTCAGT
Source organism: Sphingorhabdus sp. (assembly GCF_041737645.1). Lineage (GTDB taxonomy): Bacteria > Pseudomonadota > Alphaproteobacteria > Sphingomonadales > Sphingomonadaceae > Sphingorhabdus_B. The sequence goes on along the minus strand of NZ_JBGSRI010000046.1, from coordinate 122,470 downwards.
CACGCATCCTTTGGTCGCGAAGCAAAATGGTTTTTCGCCCAGTAACCCAGCAGGAAGGCGGCTGTCACAATGATGCTTGCCCACAATTCCTTTGAGCTTGTCGGTGACAATGCCATCATCACGAGCACCCCGCCCATACCGGCAATCGCGAACCATGTGCCAAACGGGTATAGCCACATCTTCACCTGTAACCGCTCAGGCGCCTCCGCCTCGAACCGGGCGCGAAGGCGAAGCTGGGCAACCGCCACCAGAATATAGATGAAAAGCATGATTGCGCCTGAGGACGTAACGAGAAAATTGAACACCTGATCCGGTGACAAGATGGAGGCGGCGAGGGCAAAATAGCTGAAAAGGCTGGCGATCAGAATTGCCCTTGCAGGAACGCGTGCACCGCTCAGCTTGACGCAGGATTGCGGTGCATCGCCGTTACGGGCGAGGCCGAACATCGCGCGCGATGTGATGTAAATCCCTGAGTTCAGGCATGAAAGAACTGCGACGAGGACGATGCCCTCCATAATCAGGTCTGCACCGGGATAACCCATCTGTCGGAGCGCATGGGCAAAAGGCGAGGTGCCAGCCTCAATCTCGGTCCAGGGAACAACCGAGACGATCAGGAAGATGGACAACACGAAGAAGATCAGGATCCGCAATGAAACCGAGATGGTCATATTCGCGATTGTCTTGGATCCTTCCTCCGACTCTGCCGCGGCCAGCGTGGCAATTTCAGCGCCGCAGAGCGAGAAAATCGTTGTCGCAACACCTGCAAAAATCGCCGCCACACCGGCAGGGGCAAAGCCGCCATGCGCCGTCAGGTTCGCAAAGGTTGATCCCGATGGCGATGTCACTCCGGTTGCATAAGCCCCGGCCACAAGAATGAAGACGATGATCGCGACAACCTTGGTCGACGCGAACCAGAATTCAAATTCACCGTAGGATTTCGCCGACATCAGGTTGATCGCGGTCAGCACCGCCATCAGCGCGACACCGATTTGCCAGATCTCCAGCTGCGGATACCATCCGTTGATGATTTTGGCCCCGGCAATGGCCTCGATTGCGATCACCACGACCCAGAAGTACCAGTAGAGCCAGCCGACCATGTAACCGGCCCATTCGCCTACGCCCTGACGCGCAAAATCGGGGAAGGTCTGCGTGCCCGGCATCGCGATCGACATTTCCGCGATCATCCGCATGACGAGCAGTACGAGAAATCCTGCAATGGCATAGCTGAGCACCGCAGCCGGACCGATATTGCCGATCGCGGTCGATGATCCGACAAAAAGACCTGCGCCGATGATACCGCCAAAGGTAATCATCGACACATGGCGCGATTTCAACGACCGGCTTAACTCATTGGGTGCCGCTAATGTTGATTCCATCAAAATATCCCCCTCGTTCAAAGGGGTTCTAGCGTCGGGACAGCCGTCTTGTAAATGACGGGTCTTAAGGCAAAGCTGGTTGTGACATTTGCCACACCTTTTACGCGTGTCAGGCGGCGGCGTAAAAAATCCTCAAACTGGGTGAGGGACCTTACCAATATACGCAATTGATAGTCCGCTTCGCCGGTCATCAAATAGCAATCCATGACTTCAGCAAATCCCGCGACCGCCGCTTCGAATTCCTGCAAATGGCGATCATCCTGCTGGTCGAGGCGAACGCGTACGAAGGCGGTCACCGACAAACCCATTTTGTCGGGGTCGACCAGGGCCACATAACGGGCAATGATGCCGTTTGATTCCAGCTGCCGGACCCGGCGCAGGCATGGGCTTGCCGACAGGCCTATCTTTTCGGACAAGTCCTGATTGGACATCCGTCCGTCGGCTTGCAGATAGTCGATTATTTTCCGGTCTATCGCGTCAAGCATGTTTTCTGGCATAATCAACCTTTCTCTTTCAGAAATATGGCATATTTTATCAATTTATTGCCGGATGCGGGCTGGATACGCAAGGACATGCTGCAAAGAAGCGGTTACATAAGATATTAAATCAGGAGCGACGATCCGGCATGGCCACGAAATTTGCGGATACACGGGAAGAGAAAATTGCGGCGATTGAGGCGTTGGATGCGCGGTTACGCTGGTTGTCGGCGTGGACGGTACATAACGCAAACCATCTGCGGGAAAAGCGCGATGGTTTGAAAGTTGGCGGTCATCAGGCAAGCTGCGCGTCAATGACGGCCATCATGGCGGCGCTCTATTTCCATGCCTTGCGTCCGCAAGACAAGGTATCGGTGAAGCCCCATGCAGGGCCGGTGTTGCAGGCGATCCATTATATGCTGGGTAACCAGACGCTGGAACAGTTGCAGAAATTTCGCGCATTGGGCGGCGCGCAAAGCTATCCATCGCGGACCAAAGACAAGATTCCGGTGGATTTTTCAACCGGATCGGTAGGACTGGGTGTTGCGATCACCGCATTTTCCAGCCTCGTTCAAGATTATCTGATCGCGCACGGTGCGATGGCAGAATCGGATGCCGGGCGGATGATATCGCTGATGGGTGATGCCGAACTTGATGAAGGCAATATCTACGAATGCCTGATCGAGGGATACAAGCACGATATCCGAAACTGCTGGTGGGTTGTGGATTATAACCGGCAGTCGCTTGATAACACCACCGCAGACCGGATGTTCCGCCGTTTCGATGACATATTCGAAACTTGCGGGTGGCGCGTTGTTACCTTGAAGCATGGCAAATTGCAGCGGGCTGCATTTGCCCGTCCGGGCGGAAAATCGCTGGAAGACTGGATTGAAAATTGCCCAAATGCCGATTTTGCGGTGCTGACTTATCAAGGGGGCGCAGCGTGGCGTGAGCGATTGCTGTCGGACATCGGCGGCAAGCCGCATGTAAAAAAGCTGCTCGAAAGCTATGATGACGAGGGCCTTGCCGAATTGATGACCAATTTGGGCGGACATTGTATCGCATCTTTGATGGACGCATTTGACGGCGCGGATGATGACCGGCCGACGCTGTTCATTGCCTATACCGTGAAAGGCTATGGCCTGCCGCTTGCGGGGCACAAGGACAATCATTCAGGCATGATGAACCCCGCCCAGATTGAGCAGCTTCGTCAATCGATGGGAATTGCAGCCGGTCAGGAATGGGAACCATATGCCGGATTAGGAGGCAATATCGCGGCGCGCCTTAAAAGCTTTGTTGACGAAAGCGTGCTTGCAAAAAAGCCGTTGGAGTTCTCTCCCAATCCTGTTGCAGTGCCCACACATTTTCCGGTGCCGACCGGCGAAATGCAATCGACGCAGGCTGCTTTCGGGCATGTGTTGCTCGACCTTGCAAAATCGTCCGAAGAATTGGCGGACCGGATCATTACGACGGCCCCCGATGTAACCCAAACCACCAATTTAGGCGGCTTCGTCAACCAACGCGGTCTGTTCCGCCGGTCGCAAGTTGCCGATATTTTTCGTGAGGCCAAGATCCCTTCAGCGCAAAAATGGGCGGCGCATGCCTCGGGTCAACATATAGAATTGGGTATTGCGGAAAATAACTTCTTTCTTTTACTTACTTCGCTCGGTCTTGCCGCGTCGCATTTTGGCACGCGCTTAATTCCTGTCGGGACGGTCTATGACCCGTTCATCTCCCGCGGTTTGGATGCACTGAATTATGGCTGCTATTCCGACGCCCGCTTCTTGTTGGTCGGAACCCCATCCGGATTGACTTTGGGCCCCGAGGGCGGGGCGCACCAGTCGATAAACACGCCGCTGATCGGTATGGGTCAGCCGGGACTGGCATATTTTGAACCGGCCTATGCCGACGAAGTTGCCTTGTTCATGCGCTGGGCATTCGAATATTTGCAAGAACCGGATGGTAGCTCCGTCTATTTGCGGCTGAGCACCAGACAGATATCCCAGGAAAGCCGGACGGACGAGACGTGGAAGGAAGATGCGTTGAAAGGCGCATATTGGCTGCGCCCTCCGGCTCAAGGGGCAGAAGCCGCCATCGCGTTTACTGGCGCAATCGCACCCGAAGTGTTGGCCGCTTGGGAAGAGCTGCAATACGACATTCCCGGTTTGGGCGTCTTGAATGTGACCTCACCTGACCTGTTACACCGCGATTGGTCGGCGACCAAAGCCGCGCGCTGGACCGGCGGACACGCAAATGACTGTCATGCCGACACGCTGTTATCGCAGTTGTCGCCCAACGCGTCGATCGTAACTGTCATAGACGGGTCACCGGCGGCGCTATCATGGCTGGGCGGAGTACGCGCTATGCGCGTAAGCCCGCTGGGTACGGACCGTTTTGGCCAGACCGGCGACTTGCCCGATCTCTACCGCACCTATCGCCTCGATACCGATGCCATCATCGATGCTATGGCGGAACTCTATCTCAGGCGTTGACGACGTTGTCAGGCAAGGAAACAGCTGGCTTCGCCATTAAAGATTCGTAGCAGCCCCAGATTAGCGATTTAACAGCCGCCAGATCGCGCGCCAAAATAGCAGGAGCCAGTTGATCGTTCAGAAATGACCGATGGGAAAATAGCCCTACCCCTTGCGGCACATCAAGATAAGCGGCGGTCCCGCTTTCGACAAAGCCTGCCAGCATTCCTGCAAATTTGTCAGTACGCAAAATATCTGGCGAGCCTGTCAATATTAAAGTCACGCCGAAATGATGACCCGGCGGTGGCGGCGTGTCTGTCGGTATCATCATAATGCCGCTCATATCAGGCCGCCAGCTTTCGTCCATTTCCGGCAAGCTGCGCCACAGACAATAATAATCGCGGCAAACATTGGGCCGCGTCTCATAAATACCGCAGCCTTTGCCAATTGTGCAATGTTGGCACATGACGCCAGGCAATTTGTGCATCCCGTCGTCGAGAATTGCCAATTCCTTGCAACATGCAGTGCAGCTACCGCATTCCCGCTCGGGAACTATATATTGAACGTTTTCCAACTTGTTTCACCTTCCAGTAACACGGAAGTAAGCGCGGATTTTCTCAAATTTATGACGTGGTGTTGCCAGGCAAGGCCAGCTTCAATATTTTTGCGACCGCCTTGATCACAAATTGTTCTGCCGACCCAACTTTGCTCCAATCGGCCTCCCGTTTGGAAATATGGATCGGACCTTTATCAAATCGATCCGGATTGCCGTTGAGCGAGTGATAATTGTCCTTTGATAGCACCGAATTGGCGTCGATCCACGCAGGCACAGGTTCTGTTGTCAAAGACAGCTTTGCAAATATCCGATCTAGGGTTGATTCAGGGCTGCTGCACAGTTCCCCATAATCAATGCGCGAAACCGGCGTGGCTTGCCCCAGACGTTTGGCGAGATATTCGACCTTCCACCAATCGGTTGCTGCGGCGGCGACCGACATACGTTTCATTTCCTGCCCCATGCCGGGGTCAAATTTGGCGGAGCGCCAGGAGAGAATAACATCGGCCGGGTCGCGATACAGGTGGATGATACGGACCATCGGATGACATGCCATCAACCATGCACGCGGGCCAGCCTTGGAACTGTCGACCAGGATTGCGCTGCCCGACGCGTCGGCAACGGCCTCAAAAATCCTGAACTGAATCGCCAAAAACCTTTGAACCTCCGGGCTATTGCGAAGGGATTCGATATTGAATTGGTGGCTTGCAATAAAAGCAGTGCGGCACACCCGGTTTTCTAAAGCACGCAATTCAGCAATTGCGGTAGCGTCGATATCTGCTTTTTTTAAGATGGACTGCCAAAAACTATCATTCTTGAATGGCGTTGCGCAAGAACAAGTTATGTCGGCTTCTTCCAAACGCCACAAACAATGAAACTCTCCCAGTGCAGAAACGCCTTGTGAAGAGTGTATAATTCTTTCCAATAGTGTTGAGCCGCTGCGGCCAGAGCCGGATACATAAATTATATTCTGTAATCTATTCATAATGTATCTTAATTTCAGTAAAAGTAAAAATGCTACGGTCAAATTGAAATATTACACTATTATTACTATAAGATAAGTTGTTGCGTACTGTTAATTTGTTTTGCTAGCTGCGCCTGAAAATGTCTAGCATCGAATCTTCCAGACTTGCTTTTGTTGATACGTTGCGACTGTTTGCGGCGGTATTGGTCGTATTCCAGCATTTGGCCGAAAGGCATCCGACGGTCACGACTCGTCCGTTGGTCGAACTGGGCCCCGGTGTAATGGGGGTTGTGCTTTTTTTCCTGATTAGCGGTTATGTAATACCGTTTTCGGTACGAAAGGGCCTCGATCCAGCGGCATTTATCATACGGCGGATATGCCGCATCTATCCGCTGTTTCTGGCTGCATTGTGTGTCGTGGCGATTGGTGGCTGGACCGGGCTGCTCGACCAATGGGCTTATCTGGCCGACACCGGCCTCTGGCGATGGACCGCAAACATATTGCTGATCCAGGACTTTGTCGGCGTTCCTGCAATTTTGGGTGTTAGTTGGACATTGATAATTGAGCTGATCTGGTATGCACTTTTTGCCTTTGCCATTTTGGCTTTTAAGGAGCGGGCGGCTGATGTGCTCGCACTTGTGTTTCCTGCAATATTGCTTGGCCTTGGTCTCATATCGCTATGGCTTGATACGCGCATTCCGCTCGGGCGGCCGGCGATGATATATGCCGCAATCCTTGGCTATCAGGTTTATCAATTTCATACCGGCAAACTTTCGCGCACTCGGTTGTACGGTGCATTAGGTGTTTTCCTGGGCGTAAGCTGGTTCACCAATTATGTTGCATTTGGCATTTTCACCCATCCACACATTACGTTGTCGCAGGCGCTTGGACCCTGGACGATTGCGCCATTATTATTCTTTGCGATCACGCTGACCGACCGGTTGAGAACGTCCGGATTTATCAATAGCGGCATATTACCGCTGGCCGGAACGATCAGCTATTCGATATATTTGCTCCACCCAATCGCCAATGCCGCCGCCGACCAATATTTTGCGGAAATGTTTCAGGTGCCGGTAGCCTTGGCCTTGACGCTCATATTGTCGGTACTTGGTTATCGCCTCGTCGAACGGCCGGGTATTGAACTCGGACGTTATTTGGTTAGCCTCAAAACATCCCGAGCGGTGACCGCATGAACAGGATCAAATGGCTTGATTCGGCGCGCGGGCTAGGGATTATTCTAGTTGTGATCGGCCATGCGCTGGGTGGCTTGATTGATTCAAAATTGGGCGCGAACCAGGATGTCTTCCGGCAATTGTTTTTTGCGATTTACACATTCCATATGCCGCTATTTTTTCTGCTGTCGGGCCTGATGGTTACAAAGCGTCTGGAAAAGGGGCAGGGGATATTCCTCCGGGGTTTGATACCTTCGATTATTTGGCCCTATTTTTTGTGGTCGGTAATTCAGTTTTCGATAATTTACGGACTCGGCAGTTTGGTAAACCGTCCAGCGGAGAGCTATTGGCCGGTCATATTTTCCCTCCCGTGGAATACGGTTTCGCAATTCTGGTTTCTATATGCCCTTTTCTGGATGCATATTTTATCAGTCCTGCTTATTCCAAGACTGGGTCGCGAGGGCTTTGTCCTTTTCGCATTGGCGTTAAAGTCACTGGCGCTCATCCTGATTTTGCCGGTGCCCGTAAAACTGGTTTGCAACCATTTGTTCTTTTACGCCGTCGGCGTCTGGTTAATGACTGCGGGTCTTGAAACGTTGGTCATAAAGCGCGGGCTGTTGGTCAAATCCTTGGTCTTGCCCGGTATCGCACTGGCTGTGATATTGGCAACATTAGTGGCGGCCCCGCGTTATGGTTCCGATATTATGTTGTTAAGGGCGGGCTCGCCCGAGATCGCCAATCTTGCGTGGCGCTTCCCGGCTATGGCGGCTTCGATATTTGGTGTTGTTGCGGTGGTTGCAATTGCCAGCCTTCCGCGCATTGCCGATTCCCGTATCTTATTGTGGCTTGGTCGCATGACGATGCCGATTTTCGTCTTGCATGTCATGTTTCTGGCGGGGACGCGCATTGCCCTGATGCGTTTTGGCCCCGCCGTTGATCCGGTCCTCATTCTGGGAATTAGCGTCGCAACCGGGCTAATTGGACCATTAGTCGTCGAACGGATTACACGGGCGCTCGGTCTCAATAGATATTTGGGATTTCAATGACTGGGTCAAACATATTACTTAACGGCAAATTCTTGTCAGCCGCACCCACAGGGGTTCATCGCGTAGCGCAAGAATTGGGCAATGCGCTGGCCGATTTGGTGTTTGAAGAGCATGAAGCCGTGCGGGGCCTGAGGATAGAAGTCGCCGTCCCGCATGACGGAATAGAGCGGTCGCATAACATGCGTTTGCCGGTGCGGCTGCTGTCTCCGTTCAGGGGAATCCCGTGGGAGCAAATCAGCCTGCCTTTGAAATCAGGTGACGCAACGCTGCTTAATCTGTGCAACATCGGGCCTGTGATTGCGCGGAATGCCGTGACAATGATCCATGATGTCCAAGTGCATTTGTCGCCGGAATCCTATTCGAAAGGGTTCAGGCTATGGTATCATGCCGTGCAACCGGTCATGGCAAAGCGCCATCGGCATATTCTGACCGTTTCCGAATTTTCGCGCCAGGAAATTGCAAAGGCGCGATTGTGTAGCCTCGACCATATCTCAGTCGTGCATAATGGCGTCGACCATGTTTTGAACGTGGCGTCAGATGATTCGGTTATTACCAAGTTCAATTTGAACCAGTCGCCTTATGTTCTGGCGCTGTCGACCGTGCAGGCGCATAAAAATATTAGTCTGTTGTTGAAGGCGTTCGCCGACAGCAGGCTGTCGGGTGTGAAACTCGTTTTGTTTGGCGGAACAGCGAAGGCATCGTTCGAAGCGACGGGAATCAAGGTTCCCGACAACGTAGTTTTTGCAGGCCGGGTCAGCGACGGGGAATTGCGCGGGTTGATTGAACAGGCGCTCTGTCTGGCGTTTCCATCCACTACGGAAGGTTTCGGATTACCGCCGTTAGAGGCGATGTTGGTCGGTTGCCCGGCGATTGTTGCGCCTTGCGGGGCATTGCCGGAGGTGTGCGGTGACGCCGCACTTTATTGCGCGCCGGATAAGGAAGAAGAATGGGTGGAGGGGATCTCGCGGTTGTCGATTGACCCGGCATTTCGTTCGCAACTGGCAAAAGCGGGGGTACATCATGCAAGCCAGTTCACTTGGCGCGCCGCCGCTATAAAGTTGGCGGGAATTCTTACACAAATTTGATGGTTAAAATTTAGTTAGTCACAGAACTGAAACCCTAATGCCTTCGAATCTACATGAACGCCGCGCAGAGGGTTTGCCGACCCGAGTACTAACTTCTCAATAAACCGTCAGGGATTCTTCTGCTTCTATGCTGTGTCGATCTGCGATATGTGCACACCTGTCCCGTGCGGCCGCCGGATTGGCCCTTGCGGCTGTCCCAACCTTGTCGTTTGCACAAGAGACGGGCATTGCTGCTCCGCAGGTTTTAGCGCCTCCTGAAAGCTTCATGATTAATGCTATCGATGTGGTGGGAGTCACAAGCCTGTCGCAAGCAGAGGTCGAGCGGACCATTTACCCTTTCCTCGGACCAGGTAAGACGCCCGCTGATGTCGAGCTGGCTCGTAAGGCCATTCAAGACGCATATGCCAAGCAGGGTTTTGAAGCCGTTGTCGTTGAAGTTCCGCCCCAGCCGCAAGAGGATTTTTCGCGGGGACTGGTGCAAATCCGGGTCGGCGAGGCACCCGTTGCAAATGTTAAAGTGTCGGGATCAAAACATCATTCTGCGCTTGTTCTGCTGAGCCAATTGCCTTCGGTAAAAACAGGCCAGCCGCTCAATTTCAAAGATTTGCAGCGCGAACTTGCCGCCGCCAATCGCTTTCCGGATCGTGAAGTCACGCCGTCATTCGATGCTGGCGAGGTGCCGGGCACCATCGACATCGATTTGAGAGTAAGGGGCGATTTTCCGCTTCATGCTTCATTTGATCTGAACAATGATAACAGCCCCAACACCGTGCCTCTGCGATTGACAGGGTCAGCGCGTTACACCAATTTGTGGCAAATCGGGCACACGATTTCTGCTGGATTTTCCATCGCACCCGAACGACGGTCTGACAGTGCCGCGATATTTGGATCCTATTCCGCACCAATCATCGGCACGCCTTGGACCTTTAATCTAAACGGCTACAAATCGAACAGTAACATCGCGACACTCGGCGGGACGAACGTTCTGGGTAATGGCTATCAGGTTGGCGTGCAGGCCATTTATCGATTGCCATTTGATAGGGACTATCACGCATTTCGGGTCGGCGTTGATTATAAAGATTTCATACAGGACATTGGACTGCGCGGGACTACACTCAGTAATTCCCCAATCAGCTATGTGCCTTTAACGCTTGGCTATAATGCCTCAATCAGTCGGGAAAAAGCCGCGCTGGACCTAAGCGTCAGTTCAACGCTTGGTTTGCGAGTGATCAAAAAAATTCGCTGTTTCGACCCAACGGCAGTAATTTGTCTTCCCGAAGATCAATTTACGAATCGTGAGGTGGATAGCACCGAAAACTTCGCGCATGTGAATGTCGACCTTACCTATACCGCAAGCTTTCCCGGCGATTGGGTAACAGAAGCGAAATTTTCCGGGCAATATGCCGACAGCCACCTTGTATCCAATGAGCAGTTCTCGATCGGCGGCCTTTCGACCGTTCGTGGATATTATCAATCCGAAGCGGTTGGTGATCGCGGTATCGCGGGGTCCGTAGAATTTCGCGCGCCATCACTGGCGACCTACGTCGGCACATTTGTCGATGAACTTCGCTTTTTCAGTTTCATGGAAAGCGGGATTGTATCGGTTATCGATCCGTTGCCGGATGCCCAGTCGGTATTCCGCATCGGATCATTCGGTGGCGGCCTCCGCATAAAGATACTCGGCCGCTTTACAGGTGAAGTGATGGTGGGTGTGCCTGTTGCAAGTACCAATGATACTAAAAAAGGCGACCCACGCTATACTTTTGCAGTCAAGGGTGAATTCTAAAAAATGTCTTCGGTTCAGGAAATTTAATATGATACGCCAACTCTTAGTACTTATTGTCTCTTTGATCGTATTCACTTTACCGGCACATGCTGCTACAGGTTGGTGGAATGAGGATTGGGATTATCGTAAGGCTGTTACGGTAGATACCACTGCAACTGGTGTGAATGTGAGTGGTCCGGTCGGGCGGACGGTTGTGCTTGTGCGTCTGCACAGCGGCAATTTCACATTTACCGAGGCACTTGAAAATGGGGCCGACATTCGTATCGTCGACACCGACGACAAAACGCCATTGCCTTATCATATCGAGAGCTTTGACGCCAAGACAGGCATCGCGACAATCTGGGTGTCGGTGCCAGCATTGAACGGTGGCGAGAAAAAGCAGCTATGGCTGTATTTCGGTAATGCAAATGCGAAAGTCGGCGAAGATGTCGCCGGCAGTTTTGACGCCGATTATATGGCAGCGTACCATTTTAGCGAAGGCCCAGGCGTAGCGCCTGCGGACAAGACCGCAAATGCAAACGCCGCCCAGACGGCTCCTCCCGGAGTGAATGACAATGGAATCATTGGTCGCAGCGCACGGTTTCCAGGACAGGGCGCGATCACCATTCCGGCGTCGCCCTCACTCGCTATGGCCGCCGGCGCACCATTTACGTTCAGCGCTTGGGTAAAGCCTGATCAGCTTACGGGCAATCAGGCCATTTTTGCACGGGGACCGATGGTTATCGGTATCAACGGGGGTGCGCCTTATGTCGCGTTGGGCGGGGCGTCAACGCAGGCGAGTTCAGCGGTAAAGCAAGCCGATTGGAGCCATATTGGTGTTGTCGCGGACGGCACGACGATCAAGATTTATGTCAACGGGATAGAAGCAGGGGCGGCGACCGCCGCGCTTCCAGCAATTGACGGTCCGATCCTGATCGGTGGAGCCGAAGGCGCGCCCTTTGGTGGTGAAATTGACGAAGTGCGTCTTTCGAAAGTGGCCCGTCCCGCAGCGATGATGTTGGCGATGGCCAGCGCAGAGGGGCCAACAGGCAAGCTGGTCAGCGTATCGGAATCGAACGAGAAACAGGGCAGCGGTGGCGGTGTACTGGGCTTCATTCTTGGTAAGATACACGCCCTTGACGCATTCATCATCGGTCTTTGCATGCTGCTATTGGGTGCTGCAATTTGGCTGATGTTCACCAAGATCCGTGATCTGAACAAGGCGGATCGCACGAACGCTGTGTTCAAAAAACGCTTTATGGACATGCATGAAGAATTGGTGCCGGTTGCGGACATCAAAGGTATCGACCCGGCTGAAGTCGCTTATATCAAAGCATCCCCACTTGGGCGCTTGTACGAAACGGGTATCGACGAGTTACTTCTTCGTCAGAAAAACAGGGGAGTAAGGCCACTGTCCGGCGAAGCCGTAGAAGCCATGCGCGCAGCCGTGGACGCCATTGTTGTAGATGAAAATCAGAAGATGGACAAATGGATGGTCATTTTGACGATCGCCATTTCCGGTGGCCCATTCATCGGACTGCTCGGTACTGTGATCGGGGTTATGAGTACTTTTGGCGGCGTGGCTATGGCTGGCGATGTCAATGTCAACGCAATCGCGCCTGGCATTGCAGCCGCCCTGTTGGCAACCATTGCCGGCATGGCCTGCGCCATTCCGTCCTTGTTCGGGTACAATTACATCAACAGCCGGATTTCGTCATCGGCCGATGAAATGCGGGTATTCGTTGACCGCTTGATAACCCGGCTCGCGGAAATGCAGGCCGATGCGGCGGAAACTCCGCCTCCTTACCAAATCGCTGCTGAATAAAGGGAGATCAGACCATGCAAGTCGGTGGCGGCCGCAAGGCCTATGACGAAATCAACATCACGCCAATGCTGGACTTGGCCTATGTGTTGCTGGTTATTTTTATTCTGATGGCGACGGCCTCTGTTCAGGGCATTAAAGTGGATTTGCCCAAGGCAAGTTCCGCAAAAAGCCTGGTGCAACCCAAAACGATTGCGTTGACCGTAAGCAATGACGGCCAGATTTATATGGACGCATTTCCGGTTACAATTCCGGATCTGGAAACACGTTTGCGAAACGCAAAGGCGACCGATCCGGAAGTGCCAATTGTATTGAAGGGCGACCAAACGGCGCAATATGGCAAGATCATGGAAGTCTTGGATTTGTGCCGTCGGCTTGACCTAAGCAAAGTCGGTCTGGTCACTGGCAAGCAAGCCGCGTCGTAGGCGATCGAAATCCATTATGGCACAGGCCCCAGCTTTTCAGGAACCAAATTCAAACGGTCCCAAAACCTATCTGGCGATGGTGCTGGGTGTTTGTGCGCTATTGGGCTTGATCTGGTTTATATATACTTCGTGGAATTCGGTATCGGGTGTTGCGGTTGAACAAACACCGCCGACGGCAATCGATATGCTGCCTCCTCCTCCTCCTCCGCCGCCACCGCCGGAACCAGAAGAAAAGCCGCCCGAGCCTACCGATAAACCGGACCCGACACCTGTACCCACACCCACGCCGACGCCAGATCAGCCGACACCTGCGCCAATGCAGATTGATGGTCCGGCACAGTCGGGTTCTGACTCATTTGGACTGACATCGGGCAGTGGTGGCGGCATGGGTGCGCCGTCTAGCAAAGGCACTTGCATCGGTGCGAATTGTGGGGGGGCACCCAAAGCGGCCTTAGGCGCTGACCGATTTTGGGGTCGTAATATTGCGAACGCTCTCGAAAACCATGTTGAGAACAGCAAAAAAGTAAATGTCGATTCATTTGTAGGTGAATTCGATGTCTGGGTCAGTTCTTCCGGTGTTCTGACACGCGCGAAGCTTGCACGATCAAGTGGCAACGCGAAGCTCGACCAAACGGTGCTGGGTCTGCTCCAGACCGCCCGCGGATTGAAGCCTCCACCTGAATCGTTGCGAATGCCGCAACGCGTTAAAGTGGGACGCAAGCGGTTCTGAAATTAATCGGTTCGAAGCCGAATGTTAAATCAAAAAGGAAAGTAAAATGGGATTGAACACAAACATTTCGACTTTGGGTCGGCACTTGCGAAAGGCTGTACTTGCGTCGGTTTTGTTGATGCCGCTTCCAGCATTGGCGCAAGCTGAGGCACCGTCGGAAAGTGCGATGGTCAATCTTGTCCGTGCTTTGGTCAAGCAAGGCGCTTTGGATGCCGATGTGGGAACCGCGCTGATCCAGCAAGCCGAGGCTGAAGCCGCACAGGCGCGCGCAGCTAACCAGCGGAACGTCTCTAGCGAATTGCCACCCGCACCCAATGGAGCCATTCGCGTACCTTATATTCCCGAAACTGTTCGGGCACAAATCAAGGACGAGCTTCGCAACGAAGTAATGAAAGAAGCGCGCGTCGAACGTTGGGCCGCTCCAGACCAGGCCGCACCAGATTGGACGCGGCGGATTAAAGTGCATGGCGATGTTCGGGTACGTTCACAATCCGAGCTCTATGCGCGGACGAACTCCAATGAAATCATCGATTTCGCGACAATCAACTTGCTAAGCCCTTATGGCATCGATGATCCGCGCCTTTTACTGCCGCTTTTGAACACACGTAATGATCGCTGGAATAACTTGCGCCTTCGCGCGCGCCTTGGGGTTGAGGCTACGATTGCGACAGGCGTGACCGCAGGCATAACAATAGCCACGGGCGAGAATGAAGGCCCGATTTCAACGAACTCATCCTTGGGCGGTGGCTTTTTCAAACGTGATCTATGGCTGGATAAAGCATGGCTGAAGGTAGCGCCCGTATCTTGGGGGAATGTAACTTTTGGACGGTTTGATAACCCATTCAGTTCAAGCGATCTGCTATATGACAAGGACGTCAATCTTGACGGGATTGCGGCGGACATAAATTCAGGAACCATGCTGGGTGAAGATATCAGCATAGCGGCACGCGGAGGTGCCTTCCCGCTTGATTTTGGTGCCCCAAGCACACCATTGTTCGAATTTGACAAGATCGATACGCCCCAAAAATATCTTTTTGCGGGCGAGATCGAAGCATCCGCCAAATTTGGCGATATTTCGGTCAAGCTTGGCGCAGGCTATCATATCTTCAAAAATCTTCAGGGCCAGCTTTCGACGCCTTGCCGGGTTGAAACGGACAGCTTCTGCTCAACCGACTTTTTGCAGCCGATGTTCCTGACCAAAGGCAATACTTTGTCACCGCTTCGTCAAATTGTGACGGTGAACCCAAATGCGGATCTTCCACAATTGGTTGGATATACTTTCAAATATAATATTCTGGACATCAACGCATCAGTAAACGTCCCGATAACGGACAAGATGGACGTAACTTTGGCAGGTAGCTTTGTAAAAAATCTTGGCTTCGATGAAGCCGACGTCTGCCG
Organism: Sphingorhabdus sp.; assembly: GCF_041737645.1. GTDB lineage: Bacteria > Pseudomonadota > Alphaproteobacteria > Sphingomonadales > Sphingomonadaceae > Sphingorhabdus_B. The sequence continues at coordinate 107,184 of NZ_JBGSRI010000046.1, read as the reverse complement.
CAATGGTTTGTTGGGGCGCCCCTATAACAACAATGCTGCTGGTGGTGCGACATTCTGTGCCGCGGTTGATCCAGCCGAGTTTGTTGGAGGTGATACAGGCTATCGCTTCGAGGCTGTCCTGGGCCGTAAAGACATTGAAAAAGCAGGGGAATGGAACGTACTTGCCGGGTATCGCTATCTTGAAAGCGATGCCGTTCTTGATGCTCTAACGGACAGCGATTTTCACCTTGGAGGAACAAATTCCAAGGGGTATTTCGTCGGCGTAAACTACGGTTTATATGATGGCGTGTTCGTTGGAACCCGCTGGATGAGCGCAAATGAAGTCTCTGGTCCGCCCCTTTCAATTGACGTCCTGCAAGTCGATTTGGTTGCCAAGTTTTAGGCCGCAACAAAACGGTCAAAAGAAAGAAACAAATCTAACCTAGCTGTTGAAATTAACCGATTCGTAACTTTTCTCGAAACGGCTTTTTCTAAAAAAATGGGTAATTTGACATGGTTGATTTGAATGTCCGCTTGACGCGGCTTGGGTTTGGTACGCGTTCTATTTTGATGCGTACTGCAAGCGTAGCCGTTCTTGCGACGTTGATTGATCCCACCGCTGCTCATGCTCAGTTGGCGGCTCGTCGGGGTGCTACGGCCACTGCCCCGGTGGTTGCGCCGCGCGCGGTTCCTGGTCAAGTGCGACCCCGTGCCGCAACCGAAGCGCTGGACCGCTCCGTTGCCACGCAAACGCGCGCCGATGATATTCAGCGATTTGTCAAACAGGCACGTGCAGCGGCTGGCGGTGTAGTAGTTCCCGAAGGCTTGCAAGGTCTCGTCATTGCACGCGGGGTCACCCGCGAAGCGCTTGCCGCAGGAGCTTTGCGGGCAGCGCAGGATTCCACAGGTCGCGTCACATGGCAGGGCGCGGGTTTGCCTACCGAAACGGTAACGGGCAGCTCCAGCTTGGTGACCATTGTCCAAAATGAGTCTCGTGCGATTTTGTCCTGGGACCGGTTTGACGTTGGCCGCAACACCACCGTTCAATTCGATCAGGGTAAAAATAAGGATTGGGTCGCGGTCAACCGTGTGGTCGACGCAGCCGCCTCTCCTTCGCAAATCCTTGGCTCTATCAAGGCCGATGGCACGGTTATTGTCTTAAACCGTAACGGCGTTTTGTTCGGCAATGGCGCGCAAGTAAGCGCGAATTCATTGCTGGCCAGTAGTCTGGAAATCGGAAATTTTGTAAAAACAGGGAATGTCATCGCGCCCAACGGCACGATCGAAAACGGGTTTGTCGGACTGACCTTAAGCGAACGCAATATCAGCTTTTTACAAAACGGCTTGCTTCAACCATCAGTAGGTCAGGCCGACCAGGTTCTGGGGTCAACTATTGTATCGTCCGAAGTATCCGGTTTTTATACGTCTTCAAACTTCAGTTCGGCATTCGATGCCAATCCCAATGCAGCAATAACGGTCGAACGCGGTGCGAATATTACCGCTGGAACAGGCGGCTTTGTAATATTGGCGGGTCCGCGCGTATCCAATGACGGATATATATCTGCATCGGAAGGTCAGGTTAGTCTGCAGGCGGGCAGGGCTATCACCGCAACCGCGTCGACTGGAGCCACCGATTCAGTCGATCCTCTGGTTCGCGGCCTAATCCTTCGGACATCCTTTGGTGTAGCAACCGATACGGTAATCAACTCCGGTCTTATTGAAACAACGCGCGGCTACGCTTCCCTTGGCACCGGGTTGACAGGTAACATTACGAACGCGGGGCTTATTGCTGCGACAACCAGTGTCTCCCGGAACGGTAGCATCTCAATATTGGGTGGCAATATTATCCTGTCCGGCGCGGATATCGCGGGTGAGGCAAGCGGACTGGTTATAACCCCTGACAAAAATGGTGAAACTGTCCCGCAAGGAACATCTGCCGAGCCGGCCAATTTCAAAACGTCGCGGATTCAGATTGGCGGCGTATATCTCAATCCATTTGCTGGCGCGTCGTCGCCGCTGGGTGAATTTGGTCCCGCCGCGATAAGCTTTGGAAAAAATTCCCTAATTTATGCACCCAACGCAAATGTCGACGTGGGCGGTGCAGCCGGCCAGACCTTCGTTCGCAGCCGTTTCCAAAGCGTGGATATACCCGATGTATTCGCAGCATTGGCTGCGAGCAGGATCGACATTGCCGACGGTGTTTTGATCGACGTCGGCGGCGTTAAGGACGTATTGCTCGATGCGTCGCGCAACAGTTTGCTGATTGACCCGGTTAAACGGAACGAACTGCGCGACACCCCGAATTACCGCGAAACAAATACAAATGGTGAGTTTACACTCAACGGTACAGCGGTTTATGTCGACCCGAGGATCACAGGAGTTCGCGATGATGGTGTCGCTTATATAGGCTCGCCTCTGATCGAATCGGGTAGCGCCGCAAGCCAAATTGGCGTGACTGCCGCCGAGTTGATGACCAAGGGCGGAAATTTGAGCCTGAATGTCGGGATTTTGGAAACCGCTACATCTTTGGCCGCAACCCCCAAAATTACGATCAGCCGTGGCGCAACACTGGATTTCGAAGGTGGCTGGGTCCGTTATGCCGACGGCATTGTAAGAACCAGCCGCCTTTTGACATCGGACGGCCGGATCATTGACATCGGTCAAGCCGATCCGAATGATGAATTTGTTGCAGTCGGCGACGGCTTTACCGAAGTGCAATCCAAATTCGGAATTTCCCGCACTTATGCCAATTCGATTCTGCAAGGTGGTCGTTTTGAATATGGATATGATGAAGGTCGCGACGCTGGCTCGCTGATTATCAGCGCATCTGCGGCCACTATCAAAGGCACATTGCGCGGCAGTGCCTTTGCCGGTGCCCGGCAAATTCAAAGCGGACGTCGCCCCGGACTATCGTCCACTATTGCGGGAGATTTAAGGCAATTGCAGGCTAATGCCGGCGACCTGCCATCCGGCGGTTACCTGCGCGTAGGGGCTTTTGACCGGACGAACACGAACGAACTAAGTGGTGATATCGTCATCGGGCGCGGGATACTGCCAACGCCAACTGGTTCCATATTGCTTAGCGATGCCGCTTTGTCCGCCGCAGGCCTTTCTGCCATTTCTTTACGCACAAGCGGTGGATTTCTGCTCGAAGCGGGCAGCAATCTGTCACTTGCAAATGGCGGCGTGTTTAGCATTGAGGCTGGGCGCAATATTAGTTTGGATGGCAATATCACCACTGCGTCCGGTTCCATTCGCGCACGTACCACTGATTTTGGAGCCGCAAGTGGCATAAGCCTTGGCAGTGAGGGTTCGGCATTTCGCGACGATGATAATCTAGCCGCCTTCTTCGCTTCAGATCCCATTTTGAACCCGTTCGATATTTTAGTGACCGGAACATTGTCCACAGCGGGCTTGTGGGTAAACGACTTCATCGCCCCGGATAGCCCAGTAGGAAATGCTTGGGTCGATGGCGGTTCGATTAGCCTGACAGTTGCTCCCAGCGTTTTTGCCGGTATCGGAACCACAACCAATAATCTGACAGCCGCAGTGGACCTTTCAGGTAGCATCAGAATCGCACAGAACGCGTTGCTTGATGTCTCATCTGGCGGGTATATCGCATTCGACGGTACGCTGGATCTTACCGCTAAAGGCGGCGATATTGCGCTGATAAATCGCACGCGATATGCTGCTGCGGGGCTGACCGACACCGATACCAGCAACACCGGAAATGCCGATCTGCCACTTGGCGGGACCAACCAGACGGTCGGGTTCACGCCCTATAATATCGGTGAGACGAGCGTCACGCCGTCGCTTGTTCCCGATCGCCTTGTATCGGAAATCAGCTTTGAAGTCGGTTCGCTCAAGGGCTTTGGTTTTGGCGGCGGTGGCACGTTCCAACTTGTTGCACCAGATATCGCAATGGGTTCAACCATTACCGGAAAAGGCCCCCGTATCGGTTTGGATTTCCTGCAGAAAACAGGTTTCGGCACGCTTGATCTGTCGGCGTTCAAATCCCGCATTGTATCCGGGCTTTTCAACAATAATAATAATGGTAATTCGGCATTTCTGGAAACAGAAATATTCCGGATAGGAGCCGGAGAAACCTTAAATTTAACGCAATCTGTTTTGCCATCGTTGCTGGATATAGCAACGATTACGTCTTTGACGGCGCTGGCGACGGGCGGGAATATCGGCTCGATAGTTACCGCGGGCATTCCGGTAGATATATGGGATCAAAAGGCCGCAAATCTCCGACTGGGCGGCTTGACCGAACTTGACGTCGAAGCAGGCGGTTCGATTATCGGCGCAGCAGGTGCCACGATATCTATTCCAAGGCTTTACAATGCCGGAACGATAAGGATCGCAGGCGGTTCGATAGTCCAGAATGATACGCTTGATGAAATTTTAAGCATCGCGTCGCGGGCTTCGCGCGTTGTCGGTGTGCGTGATGCTTCACTTGGCGGCGGTGGTTTTACCGAAATTTTTGGCGGCGCTGTCGCCGGTCAAGCGAATGGCTTTGATGAAAACGCTTTGTCGCTTATCGATGCCTTTCCGAATAGCGCCGGTATCCAGCAAATTACCAATGGACAGCTATTCAGCCTCGTCAATCCGGCTACGGCAGGAAATGATGACGTCAACTTGATATTTACGGGCCGCGTTGATCTGAATGAAGGCATTCATCTGGCATCATCAAGTGTCACCGATCTTTCAGGTACGGCATTATATGATCCACGTGCGCCGTTTCTGGCCAATGGCAGCCAGCAAAGCACCGGTCGTCTGGTTGGCGGGGGGCTGATATCAACCGCGCGTTCTGGTGGCGTTTTCAACGAAACAGGCAATACATCGCCGATCGACCCGAGTAACAAACTATTCGCCGCTGCCGGAGCCGTTATCAATTTGAACGGCAGCAGCGGCCAGTTCGACGAGCGCATTTCCCAAACCAGTTTTGGAGCCGTCGCCCAGTGGAGTGACGCTGGTCGTATCATAATCGGCAACGGCGCATTGCTAACCGGGGCTGAGATTACGGCATTTGGCGGCGATGACGGAGATTCGGATTTAACTAAAACGCGGGCGAATGGCGGGTTTCTTGATTGGGTTGCACCGACTATTCGCCAAAGCGATGACGGGTCTGCAAATGCCGGAAACGCCCTTTTCGCCCAACAGATTATGGACGCCGGTTTCCAGACACTGGTGGCACGCGGCGGCTTTACAACAATCGGTGATGTCACCCTCAATTTGGGCAAGGCATTTATCGCGACCACAGATTTCGTCACCGGAGGCCGTTCGGTTGGCAACTTGGTCATCAATGCGGCTGCGGATTCAAATGCGTCGATACTTGCACCATATATCCGATTTGCGAGCAGCAACCAGATTATTGGCGGGCAAGGTGTCTCAACCGGCGCCGGAAATATCAGTTTCGGCGCTAAGGCAATCGATATCGTCGGTGCTGTCGAATTTAACGTATCGTCCCGGATAGACGGGGTTGACCGGGGAAGCGTCAGCTTTGACGCCTCCGGTGACATCCGATTGATCGGCACAACATTACAAGCCAATTCCGAAGGACAAATTTTACCCGGTCTTTCAGGGCAACTGGTTTCCAATGGCGATCTGTCATTCAAAGCAGCGCAGATTTATGCGACGACGGGTACCGGAAATCTACAACAGCTTATTGAAAATCGCCGCGCCGGTCTTCCGGATAATGCCAATCCATTCACGGTCGCATCCAGCAATGTAAACGGTCTGGTCAAAATAGAAGGGCAGGGCGGTGCAATTCCCGATGCTCCGTATTCGGCTGGAAGCTATCTTCGGATTTTGGGCGCGAATATTGAACAAAACGGTGTTTTAAGGGCACCTTTAGGTTTGCTCGACATCGGTTCGAACTCGTCCACCCCAGTCAGTTCCACGGTCATCGCACCAGCGACGCTTTCTCTAAAATTTGGTGCGGACAGCCTTACGTCGGTTTCGGCCCGGACGAATTTGAACTCCAACGACGCACTCTTAATTCCATACGGAACCACAACAGATACTATCGAATATTTCTTTTCGCCTGGAACTAACGCCGTCTTGACATCCGCGCCAGTTGGCGAATTGCGTCTGGCGGGCAGGGATATCTTGATCGATAGCAATGCGGCTGGCGAAGTGCGCGTCGATGCACGTGGCGGTGGCGATGTTTTTGCCTTCGAATTTATTCCGGGTACCGGTGGTTCGCGCGATGTTCTCGACCGGTTCAACCCCGACATTTTCAGCGGTAATGATGGCTTCCAATTTGCCGATGGCCGCCAAGTCTATGCGTTGCTACCCAAAAACAATGCAACCATCGCGTTGTTTGATCCAATATATTCGGCAGATTATGGCACAACCGCCGGTGGGGATATTTACGGGGCAAATGCGGGACGCAGCGTAACCCTTGATGCAGCTCCAGGAATTGCTGCCGGGGAATATATCTTGTTGCCCGCGCGCTACGCCCTTTTACCCGGTGCACTCAGGATAGTTGAAAACGCCGGCGCAGACGTACCGACGATTGGCACGTCAACGACATTGCTTGACGGCAGCGTCTTGGTCGGCGGCGTCTATTCGACCGCCGGGACCGAGTTTGCCGAATCCCAACGTCGATCATTTACGATCCAGACCAAAGATGTATTCACCAAATTTTCGCGCATCGAAGTCACATCCGGAACGGCATCAGCAATCAAGTTGGCAGAGAGAAGCAACAATGTTGCTCCGCTCCTTCCCCTCGATGCCGCTCGAATTGTTCTTGCGCCACTGACCTCGTTACGGGTCGCCGGTGCATTTGCAACTGCTCCATCCGCGGGTGGTCTGGGCGCACAAGTTGATTTGGGCGGTACGAAAATCCGTATCGCAGCCGCCGGTGCATTGGCGGAGGCCGCAACGCAGGATTATGTGTTGCTGACAACCGATACGCTTGCAAATTTCAACGCGGAAAGCCTGTCTATCGGTGCCATCCGGAACAACAACGCCGATGGAACGACCCGCTTGGACGTTGTTACCAACACGTTATTGGTCGACAACAACGTTAATTTCACAGCTCCCGAATTGTTATTGGCCGTAGGTGGCCCAGGTTCTCTACTAACTATTGAAGATGCGGCAGTGGGCACGACCGGCGCGGTTTTAACCGCTTCGGGTATTTTGAATGACAAGCGGACGGGTGATTATATCATCAACGCCGATGGGCTTGTCGGGTCTTCTTCGGGCAACATAGACCCAACCGGGTCAGGCGCACTGATCCGGCTGGCCAATGGCCCGGAGCGTCTGGTCACCCGTCAAGGCGATTTCATTCTTCGCAATACTTTACTACCTGCGCGGCTTGATATCGGTGCAGGGGCAACATTGGGCGCAGCCTCGATTACGCTGGATACCAGCCGGACATTTGCGATTGATCGAACTGCGAAAATTGGCGCAGCAACCAGCGGTGGCGAATTCACACTTGCGCTGTCTGCCGATGCCCTGCGGATCGGCAGCTTGACATTCCGTCCGGAAATCGAAGCGCAATTTGGCCTTGCAAGCCGGTTAACGTTGCGGTCACCCGATATCATCAATTTCAATCCTGGAACCTACCGTTACAAGGATCTGTCGATTGATGCCGCCGGTATCGGTCTGTCGCAACCCATCCCGCTAAATGCGTTGACCGGCGATGTGGCGATTTTTGCCGATAACGTCACACTGGGTAATTCATCCAAAGACGTCGGGGCGTGCAAAGATGCAGGTGCCCGTCTATGTGGTGCGTTGAGTACTCTCACTATTGATGCGACCGACATCACATTTGGCAGCGGTCAATTCAGAACCTATGGCTTTGACGCCGGCCTTGCAGGAACGGGCGTAACACTTGCCGCGCGTGAGGGGATGTATATCACCGGCGCAGGCGGGTTCAGCTCGGTCAATTTTGACGAAAATCTTGATACGCCGATCAATCTGATAACGCCGTTTATCATTGACCGGTCAAACGTTGCAGATCCGCGGCAAGATTACATCCGCCCTGATTACAGCTTCTCAACTGTCGGTGTGATTAATGTCACAAAGCTTGCCGGAACCGGGTCTGCATTCAAAGGTGACGCCGCACCAGGCGCGCGGATTGCGTTCAATGCCGGTAATGCTTTCAATGGGATAGCATCAGACATTACAATTGACGGGACGATCATTCGCGCATCCGCCGGTACTGTCGATGTCACAGCAGAAGGATCAATATTCCTAAAGGGCGAAGCCTCCATCCAGACACCTGGATATACCCGTACATTTGATGATGGCATCGACAAGACGGTCGTTTCGGCAAATGGAGGCAGGATAAACCTCATCTCGACCGGTGTGGGTACCGTCATAGATACATCCTCGGCAAGTTCGCTTATCGTCGATAATGGCGTCGGTCAGGCGGGGTCATTGAATATTTCGGCGGCCGAAGGCGAGGTTACCTTATTGGCTAATCTGAATTCGGGCATCGCGGCAGGAATCAATCGCAGCGCATCGTTATTCCTCGACGCAGGTCAATCTGCATTCTCGCTGGGCGAGTTCGTCACTAAATTTGGAACCCGTTTCCAGGGCGATATCGCCATTCGATCAGGCTCGGGTAATCTTGACCTTGCAACAGGACAGTCGATCTTTGCAGACAGCGTCAGCCTGACCGCAGACGGTGGCGTCGTCACAATCGCCGGATTGATCGATACTTCAGGCGATGATGTTACCAACATCGCGCTGACCGATCCGCGTTACAAAAATGCGCGGATTGATGGCGGGGACATCTCGATATTCGGCCGCAATGGTGTCGCACTCGCTGCCACCGCTTCGCTTGTGTCAACAACGTCCGGCTATGGCGAACGCGATGCGCGCCAAGCGAGCGGCGGCAATGTTACGATCGGCATTGGCATTCCCGAAACAACCGGAACCGAAGCCTTTTTGTCAATCGCCGATGGCGCGAAGATAAACGTTGGTGCAGCCCGGACCAATGATCGCTTGATCAGCGAATTTGTAACCGATCAGCTGACGCGCATTGAATCAACAATTTACCGGTTGGCTCAGGGCGATCAAGGGGGCTTGGTTTCGTTCCGTGCGCCGCTGCTTTCTGACAACAGCATCAATTTCATTAACAGTGGACAGATTTCAGGTGCACGGGATCTGTCGATCGAGGCGTATCGCACATTCGACCTTGATGCCATTTTCAACAGCGGCGTCTATTCCGGGGTCGGGTTAAGATTGGCATTCCCTGCAGATGTACTCACCCTTGATGCGGGTGAGATCACGCTTGGCAAGTCGAACTTCCTGAGCGACTTTGCGCCCGGTACAATCCCTGAATTCATCCGGAACTTTTCGGTATCCGGTCCAAATGGCGAAGCGCTGGACGATTATCGCTTGCGCCCCGGCGTCGAGTTGAATTCTTTCAACGACGTCCGGTTGCTCAGCAACTGGAACCTCGGTGCCGGGCAGATTGTCAATGCCGACGGCACAGCGGGATATCGGGACGCCATCGCAGCGGGGTTGATAGTCGAATCTCCGCTTGGCAATTACACATCCGGACCGCTAGCCGGACAGCCGCGTTATGAAGTTGTTTTCGGAAAAGAAGCCGAGCTTTTCGAACGGTTTGTCGACATGGCATATCGCGTCAACGGAAATGTTCGCGGCGAGGCACCGGTTATTACCCTGCGTTCCGAGGGCAATCTCGACATCAGGAATAGCGTGAGCGACGGGTTCTTTGCGTTCCATGATGCAACCAATCCCGATTACATCAACTACCAATTGGGTGGCGGAAACCGGACGTATAGCCCCTCACTCAACCTTGTTTGCGGCGTTGGTGAAGCCGCGGCTTGCGGGGACTCGGAACTATTTAGCAATATCACGCCCAGTATTATTGCAGGGCCACCTGCGACACGGGTAACCATTCAGATCGGCATCGCCCAACAGGGATCTGAATCCAGCCCATCTTATGTCAATGCGCCTTATAATCCGTTGGCTAACCAAGTAGCTGCCGGGGGTACCGGCGATCCATTTGGTGTCGCCGAACTGTTTCCTCTGTTTTCGGATGGAACCGCGGCGCATTCGTCGAGCATCAACTTTGTTTCCGGCGCAACAACCGGGTCGGCCAATCCGTTGCAAATCAGCCTGTCACGCACAGGTTCGGTTACGATTTCCGGCGAGACGAGCTATAAGATCGAGGGCACACGCGGCACAGGTAGGTTGGCCGGCGCGTTACAGCTTGGGTTCAACGGCCCTGAAATCGGGAATGTAGATCGCACACTATATTCGCTCGACGAATTGCTCGGTCTGCTGGACAGCGGGACTGACCCTGAATTTAACGCAGATTTTTATACCGTCTTGAACTGGGGTTTAGGAACAACGGGTGCGGCAGCCGAGGCCAGAACACGGGCCCGCAATTATGCGGCATTCCAAAGCGGCAATCAATTCCTGGGACCACGCACTAACCCGACCGGCGTCCAAGCCCGATTGCGTGATGTAGTTGCATTTTTGAGAGATTCCGGATTTGCGGAGGCTTATAGCCGCGGTGTCGAACAAAATCTTCCAGGCTTTGGGTCCGTCGCAAATATCCTGACGCCGACAGTGGCGTTACGGTCCGAAACGGCGTATGTCGGCACTAAGGTGCGAACCGGTGATGGCACGATAAACATAGCCGCAGCCAACAATATCGATCTGCGTAAAACTGTCGGCGCAGTGCTTCGATCGGAGGCACTGAACGCTGTTTCCGCACAAGTGGGCGGAACAGCGGTTTACACTGCCGGTGTCCGTGCATCTGCTGATGATTTGGCCGGGGCAATCCTTCCCGAGCCACAAGCATTCATCACAAATTATGTTCCCGGTCCGTTTAGCGGACTTCGCACCACGCCGGTATTCTCAAAAGACGGTGGCAGCATTTCGTTAAATGCGGGGAATGATGTTCTTGGCCGACGTGACGTCTGGAACGAAATCAACGGCGAAAACGGATCTTTGTTGTCACCTTCGTTGCGCGATGTATCGATCGGCGGAAATGTGCCCACGTTATTTGGCGCAAATTCGCCAAATCAACGCTGGCGCTATGGCTTTGCAACCAACACGAATACAATAGCCTCAATTGCACCGAACTTTTTCACATCGGGCGTTGGCGCGCTGGGCGGTGGAGATGTCAGTATCCATGCGGGTCGCGACCTTTCCGACCTTACGGTTGCACTCAACAATAGCCTTGTAACCGGATCGGTTGATGGAACCCAAACGCTCGTTACCCTCGGCGGCGGTGACCTCGCGATCGTAACCGGTCGAAACATCAATGGCGGCCAGTTCGATATCGCCTCGGGAAGCGCATTTGCACAAGTTGGCGGGAATGTTGATGCTGCCGGTACGACTTCAACACTGGGATCGTTCCAGCTCGACAATCGCAATTTACTGCGCATTCGTATTGCCGATGCGACATTTGATCTGTCAGCGAAAGGTTCGGTCACCATTGGTGGTCTTGGCGCACTCGGAGTTACGGGTACGCAATTGCAGACAGCGCAGTTATCGAATGTAGGATTTTTCTCGTCCATAGCCGGGGCGCGGTTAACCGGATCGGGTGATGTCACGATTGTCGGCAACCGTGTAGACCAGACATTGACCGTGACAAATAATGTATCCGGCTTTGTTTTGCCGCCGTCACTCGCCTTGAATTCAATCAACAGCGACATCATTTTCGGGAATATTGACGGTAGAAACTTGTTTACATCAAACGTCATGTACGCAAGCGAATATGGACAACTGTCGCTGTTCGCCGGCGGAGATATCTCCAATCTCGTTCTGGCAATGAGCGATGCTGTACCTTCCGTTTTCTTTGGCGGTGACACCAATTTGACAACCGGGTTCCCGACATTCCGCAATACAAGCAGCGACAATGAACTCAGACTTCTGCACAATCGCCGGATTACGCATTTATCCGATCCGGAGCCCGCGCGCATTTTCGCAGCTGGAACGATAAACCTTGCCGATATATCCTTGCCGAAACAGGCGCAGATTACCGCAGGCGGTGACATAGTCGACCTTTATTTCCAGGGTCAGAATGTACGCGATAATGACGTAACACGCATCATCGCGGGCCGTGACATAATTGGTTCCACCCTTGTCGGGACCAACCCGATCACAAGTGGCAGGAGCATTGTTAAAGGCAACTCCATCCTTGTCGGCGGGGCAGGCGCATTGTTTGTTGAAGCCGGACGCGATCTCGGTCCGTTTTTGACATCGACCGGAAATGAAGCAGGCGGTATCCGCACGATCGGCAATGAAGCTAACCCTTGGCTTGATCCGCAAGGTGCGGACATTTACGCGTTTTTCGGGGTAGGCAAGGGAATCCAATATGGCGCTTTGCAAAGCACATATCTTGACCCCGCCAATCTTGCCCGGCTCGACGGCGACTTGTTTGAACAAGTCGAAGACGAACTTGGCAATAAATCTGCGGATCGCACCCGCTTTACTTACGCGCCCGTTCTGGCTTCTTGGTTGAAGTCAAACGAGCCGCAAGCTTTTGCCTCGATCTTTGGAACGACTGTTCCGACGAGTGCCGATATTTACGGTCGGTATGCGGACATTTATGCGGCGTTTTCCGCACTCAACCAAATTACCCGCAACCGGTTCTTGATTGACCAGCTCTACTTTGGTGAACTCGCCGCCGCGTCCAATCCGAATAGCGCGTCGTTCAATCAGTTCATTCGGGGATATCGCGCAGTGGAAACATTGTTCCCGGCGCGGTTGGGATATACTGATAACTTGTCGACTTATGAAACCGATCCTTCAACAATCAGCGCCGAACACCCGGCTGGCGTACCGACCAAAATATTGGTCAATGGCCAGCCTCTGGTTGCGACCGCAATCGAAACCGGCAATGTGGATTTACGCCTCGGTACCATCCAGACAGCACGGGGTGGCAACATCACGCTTGTCGGTCCCGGCGGCAATTTCATCGCTGGCTCTGTTGTCCGCACTGAATCGCAACTGACCCGGCGTGGCACGATAACGCGCGGTACCGGCATCATAAATCGCAATGAATTATTGGCCGCCGCCCGCAGGATATCCAGTATCCCGCTTGGTGCAGAAGGTATATTGACCCTGCGCGGTGGCGAAGTGCGTGGCTTTACCGACGGCAGCTTCGTTCTCAACCAAAGCCGATTGTTCACACAGCGCGGGGGCGACATCACTTTGTGGTCATCCAATGGCGATTTGAACGCAGGTCAGGGTCCGAAAAGCTCATCGAACTTCCCGCCCGTCGCGCTGCGGTTTAATCCGAACGGATTTTCCGAAGTCGATAGTGCGGGCAGTGTTTCAGGCGCTGGTATTGCGGCATTCCGTCCTTCGTTGGATATCGAGCCTTCTTCAGTCAGGCTGATCGCACCGGTTGGAACGGTGGACGCTGGCGATGCGGGTGTGCGTGCATCGGGTGATGTTTTTGTTGCCGCCGCGCGGGTGACAAACGCCGACAATTTCAAGGCAGGTGGCGCAGTTTCAGGCGTGCCGAGCTTAGGGACGACGGCCTCGCCGCCGGCTCCTGCAAGCGCCGCATCGGCCATCGCCGCCAATGCGTTCCGGGCAACAGATGCCGCCGGTCAGGGTGCAGATCGCCAATCCCGAATTTTCGTTGACGTTCTTGGCTATCTCGGTGGCAGTGACAAATGCCCTGATGGAACTGAGCCCGACGCGAATGGGCAGTGCGCGCCGGAGTAAAAATCGCGAATAAGTTGCGGCGTTAACGATACTGCATAACCTGGCTTTGGTAATTGCCGCGTTAATCATGCTCCCCTGAATTGGGGGTATGCTATGAGTTTTTGGATGCTTGCTGGCGGGCAGGTGGGCAAATGGGCTTTGCTCGCACTACCTGCATTATCGCCTGTGAATGTTAAACCCGTCGTTGTTCCGTCATCGGTGCCGAGCGCCGCCGTCGCCGTTAGAAATATGGGTTTTGTGGATGTTAGCCCGCGGGCCGTACTCGATACCGGCGAAATCCTGCGTGCACCCGATGGTCTTTTTTACATCAACGCGCGTGTAAACGGCACCCCTGTGCGCTTTTTGGTTGATACAGGGGCATCGACAATTGTGCTCACACAGAACGATGCCGCGCGGGCGGGGGTGTTGCCCGATAATGATGCTTACAATGAAAGCGCTGATACTGCCGGCGGGAAAACTGCGATGGCACGCACAAAGCTTGCGTCTTTGACGGCGGCCGCGACAGAGCGGCGCGATGTTGATGCCGTGATAGCAAGTGAAGGTTTAGGCGTTTCATTGCTAGGTCAAAGCTGGCTTTCGCAGCTCGAGTCGTTGCAAATCAGAGGTGATCGCATGGTGATGCGATAAAATGGTGATGCGATAAAAAAACGGCCCCGGATTGCTCCGGGGCCGAAAGTCTACTTTCGGGGGTCGAAAGTTATGCGCCTTTGGTAGGATCGCAACCTGGGTTGCTCTTCTGATCGGTGGCTTGAACCAGACCATCAACGTCCAGAGCGGTCGTTGGATAGTTATCCTGGATCCAAAGATTCAGAAGGCCGAGTGCTCCTGGACCCTTCTTGAGGAAGGTATCGGTGATGGCGTTCTGCCATCCAGCCGATGGAACCGCGGTGTTCGACTGCGACAAGATACCAATCGAAGTTGCGCCTGGGCCCTTGAACGTGTTGGGGCTTACAAATGTATTCACGCTGCTCTTGGTGATCTTACCAAAAGTCGATGCCATGTACTGAACGATACCAAAACGGTTTGCGTTGTTACCAGGTACCGCCGAGTTGGCAGGCTTGAAGCAGGTGTATGTCAGCATGAATGCCACACCTGTTACTGGATAGCCCTTGGCAGGCGCAGCCAGCGTCGATGTGATTGGCACGTTTGGATTGTACAATGCAGCTGCCCAGTGAAGTGGGTTTGCACGGTTGATCGGCGTGGCTGGGTTGGTTACTGGATCGATGATCAGATATGGATCGGTCGAACCAAGTGTACGTGTATCCAGCAAGCTGTACGCGCCCGAACCAGCAGTTGACTGTGGTGGCAGGATCGTTCCGAATGCAGCCGATGCATTAAGTGAGCTTGGCATAACATAAGATGGCAAGGCACCAGCTTGTACTGCTGCAGAGAACAGATTACGTCCGGCAACAGGCTTCACGAAGTCTGCACCGATGTAACCGAACTTACCGTTCAGCGTGATACCAGCTGTTGTCGAATTGATCATCGCGTTGTTTACAGTTGTTTCGATCGCTTCGGCTACACCTGACGAACCGTCAGAAACCGTGAACAGTCCAGGAGTAGGTGTGTTGGTGAACACGCCGCCAGGTGCAAGTGTTACATCGCAACGTGCAGTTGTCGGGCTTACTTCGCTCCAAAGGCAGATATTGTCGGTTACGCGGTCATAAACCAAACCACCAAGCGACTGAACTGGACCAGAGAAGCGGCTGCTCGATGAGGTCGGAAAGTAGTGGGTGTCAGGACGCAGGTTACGAATGTCGATTGTGCTGGTATTGTTATATGGCAACGATTCAGCATTTCTGTCAAACTTGTTGGTTGTGACGAAAGGATCGCACTGAGCAGCCATTGCGCGTGTGAACACGTCGCTTCCGCCTGAACGGTCGGCACGTCCGATAAGACGGATTGGCGCGCCTTCAGCGGTCCAACGAGCGAGCGTATCATCAGTAGTGTCGTGCAACGATAGGTTGCTGTTCAGTGTCTTCAATGCCGCATCGTTCCAGTTGGTGATTTCACCATTGAAGATTTTGCAATATGCAGAACGGTTCAAACGCAGACCGCCTGATACAACGCCGTTGATCGAAGCAGGAACCTTAACGTTGAACGTCATGTCGGCTGCGCCGTTCTTACCATAAACTGGGTTATAGGCAAAAGCGATTGGAATGACGTAGAAAGGAACCTGGATAGCAGCACCGGCACCGTTGGTTGCATTGCCTGCACCCGCGTTATAGGCTGCGAGATCGCTAACGGAAGTTACAGCTTCCGAAAATGCGAATTGTGTATTGGTCCAAGTGCCGAACGGGTTCTGGTTACCAGCTGCACCGGTCAATGGTGGATTGGTTGCAAAAGTGCGCCAGATCTGACGGCCTCCGCCTGAACCGGTACCGATATATTTGCCTTCAAAAGCCGGCTGTATTTCCTGGGTAGCACAATCACGGGCAGGGTTAGTTGCGGTTGGAGTGGTTGGTGCATAGTTACCGGGCGCGATGGTCAACAACTGGTTAGAGTTGGTGCCATATTGGTTGAGGCCAGCACCTGGGTTACCGATGCAGTTCAGCGAACGAACGACGACGTCACCAACGGTGGTCGCGCCAGCGCCGCGCAATTCGACGGCGGGGATTGCTACCTGTGCATTGGCTGCACTGGCAACAAAGCTTGAAGCGGCACAGGCCACTAAAAGTTGAATGCGTGAGATTTTCATGGAAAAATATTCCTTCGAGTGGTTGAAAATTAGGTCATATTACAAAAAGGAGACTTTGTTCTTGAGCATAAACACTATTGAAATCGCATTTCGACAAAAGAAAAAGTATATTATCAAAGTGCATGATAATATTTAAGTATTGTTGATTTTTGTACTGCCTTGTTACACAAATATGTAATAACATTGAAACATTTGGAAAGTTACAATATGATTATAAATCTGTGTTTCCGAAAATATCAAATATTGCACTAATATTTCAGAATAGACTCGAGCATTTGATTGTGCTTTCGCCGATCCCGCTGCTATCTATATTTAATGACAGAATTGTGAAGTGTGGCGGTTGGTAAAAGTCGCTGGAAACCGCAGAATTCCGACCTAAAATATTAAATTATATGATTAAAATTTGCCTGCGCTTTGATTTCGCCGCTAAATTTTCAACAAATATTTTTCGCCTCTACCGGCTCGGGAAAATTCGCGACCGACTCATTGTCGGGGGCGATTGCAAACAAACTGTAGCATTCGAAGTCTATCAAACAGACTGAAAGGTGCCCGAGAATATAATGCCTCCAATTGCGACACGATCAGCCACGTCATCCGTGTTGACGATGGCTGTGGATCCGGCTCATCTAACGATTGAGTCCGTGATTGAGAGTACCGGGCTATTAAGCGACGAAGCGATGGCGCGGCTGCGATTGGCGGTGCAGGAAAGCGGCGAACGCTTTGATGTCGTGATGACCCGTTTGGGGCTGATTTCCGAAGCGGTTCTGCAGCAAAAGCTGGCCGCTGTTACCGGGCTGGCCATCTCCGAACTCCACGACTTTCCGGAAAATCCAGTCGGAGCCGATATGCTCTCGACGGCATTTTTAAGGGACAATCGGGTGATCCCCTTGTCGATCAGCGGTTCTGCCGTTGTTATTGCTTTGGTCGATCCTTTTGACGCCTTTGTCCGGCAATCGATCGGGTTTGTATTTGCCCGTCAGGTCGATGTGCGATTGGCAAGGGCGAGTGACATCGATGTGGCTATCGACCGGCTGTATGGCTCACTTGCCGCCAGCGATGGGATCGACGAGTTTGCCGACGATGACGATATCGAACGGCTGAAGGATCTGGTCAGCGATGCACCCGTTATCAGGGCCGTTAACCGCTTGATTGCCGCTGCGTCAGATGCGCGCGCTTCGGATATCCATATAGAGCCAACCGAAGACAGGTTGGCCATTCGGTTCCGGATCGACGGTGTGCTTCAGGATCGCGAGCCTTTGCCATCGGCGATGCGTGGGCCGTTTGTTTCCAGAATAAAAGTCATGGCGGGTCTGAACATTGCCGAACGGCGGTTGCCGCAAGACGGCCGGTTGAGGATTGCCGTGCGCGGCCAAGACATTGACTTACGCGTCGCAACAACGCCCGCAATTCATGGCGAAAGCGTCGTGATGCGGATATTGGACAGATCCAAGCTGGCGCTCGATTTCGTATCATTGGGTTTCGACCCGGAATTAACGCAGCAGCTTCGCAATGCGGTAAACCGGCCTTATGGAATTGTTCTGGTCACCGGGCCAACGGGCAGCGGGAAAACGACCACGCTTTATGCCGCATTGGCCGAGTTAAACACCAGTTCGCGCAAATTGCTGACGGTTGAAGATCCCATTGAATATCGACTTCCCGGTGTCATCCAGACACAGGTCAATCCGCAGATCGGCTTTACATTCGGATCGGCCTTAAGGTCTTTTCTGCGGCTTGATCCCGATGTCATGATGGTCGGCGAAATCCGCGATACAGAGACCGCCCAGATCGCAGTTCAGGCGGCGCTTACCGGCCATATGATCCTTTCGACGCTCCATACAAACAGCGCAGCTGGCGCGGTGACCCGTCTGATCGATATGGAGGTTGAGCCATTTCTATTAAGTTCGGTCCTGAGCGGAATTTTGGCCCAGCGCCTTGTCCGCAAGCTTTGCCCATCTTGCCGTGAGCCTTATGCTGCCTCCCCCGAATTGCTGGCGGATTTGGGGATTTCTGCAGATGAAAATGTGACATTCTATCGCGCAAAGGGATGCGCCAGTTGTGAAGGATCGGGCTATTCCGGGCGGACAACCTTGCTGGAATTCCTGACGATAGATGACAGGATTTCAAAGCTGATATTAAAGCGGGCAGATACGCGCGAAATCGCAGACGCCGCGCTTGCTGCCGAGATGCGTACATTGCGCAGTGATGGATTGGCAAAGGCCAAATCCGGAATAATTGAGATTGAGGAAGCCGTGCGCGTCACGGTTGGCGATTGAGCGTGGCGACGACGTTTAGTTATCGTGCAGTTTTGACAAATGGGACAGTCGGGACCGGTTTTGTCGAGGCTTCGGATCACGCCGCTGCAATCCAGTCGATCCGTCAAGGCGGTGCCCGTCCGATATTGGTAACCGCCGTAGATCAAAAAATGGCGACCCAGCCTAAAGCGAAAGTCAACGGCAAGATCAGACTGGCATCCATCAATTTAACTGGCGAACTTGCCGTCTTGCTAAATGCCGGATTGCCCTTGGATCGATCACTTTCTCTCGCGATCGCGAATGTCGAAGACAAAGCGGCAGCGGCCCAATTCGGGGCGTTGCTCGAGGAAGTCAGAACCGGTGTTCCGCTATCTCAAGCAATGCAGAAAAGGCAAGATATCTTCTCCCCTGCAGCCGCTGCCATGGCGGAGGCGGGTGAAGCGAATGGAGCGCTCGGTTCGGCACTAACCCGTCTTTCGGAAATGTTGGAGCGGGCCGAAGCATTGCGCCGGTTGATAGCCACATCGATGATCTACCCGATCTCGCTTACGATCATCGCCGTTGGTGTTATCCTGCTCATGTTGCTGTTTGTGGTTCCGCAGTTTGAAAGTCTGTTCGGTCAGGCAAAGGATAAGTTACCGCCCGCATCTGCTTTCGTAATGGGAGCCAGCCGTTTTGTTCGCGACTGGGGCTGGTGGCTTCTTGCCGCAATAGTGGGCTTAGGATTCATGGTCCGCCATTTGCTCGCGCGACCGGCAATACGGATCGTTACCGATCGACTGGTGTTGCGCGTTCCCCAGCTTGGAATGCTTGTGCGCTATATCGAAACCGCGCGGTTTGCGCGGACGCTTGGCGTGTTGATAGATGGCAATGTTCCGCTGCCCCATGCGTTGGCGTTGGCGCGCAAGACTGTCGCCAACAGCCATATCGGCAACGCAATCGCACAAGT
Source organism: Sphingorhabdus sp. (assembly GCF_041737645.1). Lineage (GTDB taxonomy): Bacteria > Pseudomonadota > Alphaproteobacteria > Sphingomonadales > Sphingomonadaceae > Sphingorhabdus_B. The sequence continues at coordinate 87,626 of NZ_JBGSRI010000046.1, read as the reverse complement.
TGCTGACGGGGTCAGGGAAGGTGGCGGTCTTGCTTCACCTCTGGCTGCGGCCAATGTCTTTCCGAAACTTGCAATCGGCTTCCTGCGAACCGGCGAGGAAACTTCGCAACTTGGGCCAATGTTGGGGCGATTGGCTGATGTGCTGGATCGCGATGTTGGCATTCGCATTCAACGGTTAATCGGCATTCTTACCCCCATCATCACAATCATTTTGGGCGCTAGCGTAGCGGCAATTATCGCTGCGATAATGTCCGCGATTATGGGCTTTAACGAATTGGCTATTTCATCATGAAAAATAAAAACAGAAAAAACGGTTTCACGCTTTTGGAGCTTTTGGTCGTACTTGCAATTCTGGGGTTACTGGCGGCGATCGTTGGCCCGCAAGTGATCCGCTATCTTGGCAGTTCAAAAACACAAACGGCGCAGGTCCAGGTAAAGAATATAGCGGCATCGCTGCAACTTTTCCGGCTTGATGCCGGCCGTTACCCGACAAATGCCGAAGGGTTGACTTCGCTGGTCAAGGCACCGGCGTCCGTCCCGATTTGGAACGGCCCCTATTTGCCGGACGCATCGGCGATAACCGATCCTTGGGGAAAGCCTTATTTGCTTCGTGTTCCCGGTCAGCATGGCGAAGTTGATGTGTATTCGCTGGGATCTGACGGTGTTGCTGGTGGGAGCGGAGAGGCGCAAGATGTCGGCAACTGGAAAGGTTGAACGCAGCGGCTTCACGTTAATCGAGATGCTGGTTGTACTGGCGGTAATGGGTCTTTTGTCGGGAATCGCTTTTCCGGCAATAGAACGCAATTTGGCGATGCAACGGTTTAATATGGCGGTCGGTGCAGTTGAATCTGCTTTGACGGGTGCAAGGGCCAATGCCATCGGCAAAGGCGAAGAAACTCGGTTCGTGCCCCCACAATTGGCGGATGACGTTACCCTGACGACGACCCGTGACGGCATTCGCTTTTATCGCGACGGAAGCGCAAATGGCGGTTCTGTCCAAATGATCATGGGGCCGCGCAAGGCCAGTTTTTCGGTTGATTCTGCGACCGGTCTTATCGGTAGCAGCAGATGAGACGGTCCGGATTATCGAAACGCCGGAACGGATATGCGTTGATCGACGCGATGGTTGCGCTTGCCATTTTTGCAGTGATGTCTGCGTTACTATTCCAGACCGTCAATTCGACCGCGCTCACCAAAAGGCATCTGGCCGATAGCAGGCGCGCAATCCTGATTGCCCAATCCGCACTTTCCGAATTGCAGGACGAAGAAGGCGCTGGTGCTTTGCGACAAGGTGGTCGTGTCGGCCGCTTCATTTGGCGATCCAGTGTCGAACGGCTGGCTGATTCTGCGAAAGATAATAGCAAGGGTCTGGAAACGATAAGCGTTGCCGTTATCGATTCTGCGACCGGCAAAGTTATTGTCACACTCCAAAGCTTGCGGCTGGCGCGTTGACGCTATGACCGGAATTTCCCGTTATATAGACCGGCCGATATCGCCCATACGTGTAACTGCGCCTGTGGCAAACGGGTTCACACTGATCGAACTTCTCGTCGCCTTGGCGGTTTTGGGAATGGCGGCCGCCATGATGGTTGCCACTTTAAACAGTGCCTGGCTCGCTTTGCCGCAACAAAAGCGCGGGAACGATGACCAAAGCGTTGTCGCCGCCCAACTTGTTTTGCGGGGAAGACTCGAACGATTGTCTTCGGCAGTACGGCTGGATTCTTCCGAACCCATTGTCGATACCCAAGGAGACTCGCGGATACTGAGCTTTGCTGCGCCACCGTTACCGCGCCTCGGTCCGGATGCGCTGCAAAAATACCGCTTGATCGTTACTCCTGCAGGCGACCTCATGCTGTATACCGCGAGCAGTCTTGATGATCGTATAGATTTGCGCGACCGTGCACTTATTGGTTGGCAACCCAATCGACTTTTGCGCGGTGTTCAAGACATCGAAATTTCCTATTTTGGACCTGATCGATTTAGTGCCTCCGGACGTTGGCAGCAATTCTGGATTGATCGCCCGCAACCACCTGCGTTGATACGAATTCGCGTTAGATTCGGGCAAGGCGATTCGCGGCAGTGGCCCGACCTGATTATTCGTCCGCGTGCGACCATGAATGCCGCTTGCCGGATACAACGTTCCTCAGGCCGTTGCGAGGCGATCTGATGGCGGCCGGCTCGATACTTGATGCCGATATGGCGACCGTAACTGGATGGTTCCGGTCGGGCTTTGCATGGTGGCTTGAAGAAATGCAAACGATCATGCCCTTTGCATTTGCCAAAAGTGACCGGGCTATCGGCAATTATCTCTATTACCAAAAAGACGGAACATTGGCCTCGCACGGAACGGGAAATCCAGAGGCAATTCTTGTCGATCCGGCGATGTGCCTGGTACGCGAGATCGTGCTTCCAGTGCTGGGCGAAGCGGATCTTGCGCGTGTGGTTGCGCTTGATGCCGACCGGATAATGCCAATTCCCGCCGAACAATTGATCGTCGGGGCCAAAGCCGATGCAAAAGATCGCACATCTGTTACTGTCGCGGGTTTACGTAAAGCGACAGTTGTCACATTGCTCGAGAGCGCCCGAGAGGCAGGGTTTGCGCCGCCGCAGCGGATCGGCCTTTTTGATCAGGCTTCGCCTGGCCGCATGGCCATCGATTTTTCACAGGGCTGTACCGCAGCCGGATTAACCGCGGCTATCCGGCCTGTGGCTTTAACATATTGGGCGGTCGTCGCATTTCTATTCGCGCTCAACATTGGGGCACTCGTCTGGCGGGATGTCGAAAGTGTCAGGAATTTCGAGGCACTTGTTGCGGCACAAGCGCCGGCGGTTAATGCCGCGCGTACAATTTCAAAGAAAATTTCCAATACCCAGAAATCGGCGCAAATTCTTGCTGAACGAAGGGCAAATCAGAATGCTTTTGTCGTCTTGGCAGCGGTCACGCAGGCCATGCCCGAACGTGCATGGGTTCAACGTTTTTCGTGGGATGGGCGCAGAATAAGGTTGTCGGGTTACAAGCGTGAAGGCATCGATGTAATCGGTGCACTGCGGAAATCGCCTTATCTAAAAGATGTCCGGGCCGCCAATGCAGAGGCAATGGCGGAGGTCCCTACAGGGCAACCGTTCGATCTTAGTGCGACTTTTTATGCAGGTGCAAAATGAAACCGTGGACGGCACGCGAACGTAAATTGGTTGCGGTCGGGCTGCTCATCGCGGCCTTTGCGATTTTCTGGCTCGGTTTGGTTTCGCCAATTTACGGCATTTTTTCTGCCAATGCTGAACGACGGATCGAATTGCAACAGAACTACACACAGAATGAAAAATTGATTGCACGAATTACGTCGCTTCGTCGTACTGCCGAAGAACAACAGAAATTGCAGTCGCAATATACAGTCAAGGCTGCAAATGCCGAACAGGCCGGTGAGTTATTGAAAGAACGGCTGGAAACAAGTCTGTCCAAAGTAGGCGGGGAACTTCGTACAACCGAAAGCGACAATGCTCAAAACGGTTGGGCACAGGCCAGCGCAACTGCGCTGGTATCAAATGAACAACTCATCGCATGGCTTGAAATTCTCAACAATCAGCAGCCCTATCTCGTCGTGGAATCGCTGAATATTGTTGCTGATCGGGCTCTTAACTCTGGCCGTTTAGATGTAATGGATGTGAAAATTGAAGTTTCGATTATCATTAGCCCGACCAACTCGCGCTAACCGCGCCTTGTTTCCGGCGATCTGTGCTGGCGGCCTGGCGCTGTGCCTGGCGCTGCAACTCGCGTTGACTGGCGGAGTTGAAATTCCGGAGGACAGCCCTTCGGGTGGGCAAATGCGGGCCGATTTCCCATCCATTGGTGGTCAGTCTCTGCCGCCGGTTTTGCGCGAAAAGTCCATTTTTTCGCCAGGGCGTACCGCAACAAGTGCTGCGGCAGAAGCAGCACAAGCCCCGTTGGGGGGAGCAGTGGTTGCGGGCGCCGTTTCCATTAGGGGACGAAGCTACGCCGTTATACAACGACCCGATGGAAGTATAATAAGGCTTGGGGTTGGTGGATTTTTCCAAGGCTGGCGACTGCGCGCACTTACTTCAAATGCTGCGCTTTTCGATCAAGGGGCCCAAAAATTGATCCTGAATTTCGGCGCCAGATCTATTCAGGCGCCGCCACAATCCGCAGAGTATGAGGAAGAACAATAATGAAAATGCCCGTCTGCAAACCGATGATATCAGCGCCTGTAATATTGCTGCTGCTGCACGGTTGCGCTTTGCAAAATCAACGTCCGCCTCTGCCTTTGCCGAGCGCTGCCGCCGCGGAAGTTTTTGTTGGCGATACCAACGCCGATCAAAACGCTGGTGTGACGATTATCGGCGGTGAAGCACCTGTGCCTGTTGCACCGGTGACGTCACAGGACATGACGAAGCCCGGCGATATCCGGCTAAACTTTCCGTCGGCAGATGTGCAAATTGTTGCAAAGGCGGTTTTGGGTGATCTGTTGCGTGTTCCTTATACGATCGCGCCGGGGGTAACGAACCAGATATCATTGGTAACGCCTGGCCCAATTGCCCGCAGTTCCGTTTTTGCAGTATTCGAAAAATCTTTGGCGACGGCCAATCTTGCTTTGGTGCCACAAAATGGCGGGTTTACAATCATGACGGTGCAGGCCGCACAGGCATCGGGCGTCACCGGGCCGACAAATCTGGGCTATAGTACAGAGGTTATCCGCCTTGGTTTTATCAATGCTGCGGAACTGAAAAAATTGCTTGATTCCGTCATCCCCAATGTCGTGATGTCTGTCGACCCAACCGGAAATACGATGACGATTGCCGGAACAGCCGGACAGCGGAAAAGTGCGCGTGACTTGATCGAACAATTTGACGTCAACTGGCTTCGCAACATGACGTTCGCTTACTTTACGCCGCAACGCATCGATGCGCGACTGATCGTTCCCGAGCTGGAAAAATTGATAAATGCGCCCGATGCACCGACCCGCAATCTGGTGCGGCTGATCGCTATGGAGCGTTTGAACGGTATAATCGCGGTAAGTGCTCAGCGACAATATCTGGACGATGTCAGCCGCTGGATTGAAGTTCTTGACCGGGAAGGTGCCAATAACGAGCCACGCATATTTGTGTATAAAGTCCAGAACGGCCGATCCCGCGATCTCGCCAAGACGATCAATTCCGCATTCGGTAACGGCAGCCAAGAAAGTGGTACCGACCGAAATGACGATAGTTCGACCTCTGGCCAGTCGGGTTCAACAGCCTCACGTAACACGAATAATACAACGCCGCCGGCGGCCGTTCAAAATAATGGCGAAGGGGTATCATTGGGCGGAAATGAGCCGTCGGGCGGCACCGCCCGTCGCGGCCCGCCTGTTTCGATCACAAGTGATGATACCAACAATGCCGTCATCATTTTCGGCAGTCCGCGTGACTATGCTGTGGTCGAAGAGGCGCTCAGGAAACTGGATATACCGCCTTATCAGGTGTTAATAGAGGCGGCGATTACCGAGGTTACATTAACCGATGACTTGCGCTTTGGCGTGCAATGGAATTTCCAGACAGGCGACAGTAACTTCGCGCTGTCACAAGGAACCGGGGCTAATCCCACCCGAATTCTGCCGGGCTTCTCCTATTTTTTCTCGGGAAGCGATATTAGCGCTACCTTGAACGCTTTGGAGGAGCGGACCAATGTAAAGGTCGTGTCCGCACCCAAGCTGGTGGTTCTGAATAACCAGACCGCGTCGCTTCAGGTCGGCGATCAGGTACCGATCCAGACACAGTCGGCGCAAAGTGTTGAAAATCCCAACGCCCCAATCGTCAACGCAATCGAGTATCGCGATACCGGCGTCATTCTGAAAGTAACGCCGCGTGTAAATGCCAGCGGCCTGGTGCTCCTCGATATCGCACAAGAGGTGAGCGACATCTCCAGCCGGTCCATTCAGGGTATCAGTTCGCCCATCATCTCGACCCGCCGCGTTTCAACATCGATTGCTGTTCAAGACGGGCAAGTGGTCACTTTGGGTGGGTTGTTTAGGGACTCAAATAGTTTTGGTAAAAATGGCCTGCCTATCCTGTCGCGCATTCCGATATTGGGTGGGTTGCTTTTCGGAAACCAGAAAAATGTCCAAAACCGGACTGAGCTTATCATATTAATCAAGCCCCATGTCCTGCGGACTGCGGATGACGCGCGTGCAGTCACCGAAGAATTGCGCGCAAAAATCCGCACTCTGGAGCCGTTCAAAACCGAAGGCCGCATTCCATGACACCCCCCGACCGCGAGCAAGGCTATGCCATGGTCGCCGCGGTTGCAGGTATCGCTGTATTTGCTTTGATGGCATTGGCTTTGGTTCAATCGAACCAGAATGATATCGTCCTTGTAAATGCCGAGGTAGGTCAGGCAAAAGCCGCCGCAGCGGCCGATGCGGGTCTGGCAATTGCGCTGAATGGTTTGCTCGCAAAAGACAGGGCAAATAGATGGTCCATCGATGGCAGGCCGCGAACAGCCAACTTTGGTGGGGCAAGTTTGCAAATCCGGATTGAAGACGAGCGCGGAAAGGTTCCGATCAATTTACTGGATGATGAACTGGCGGCACGATTGATGGAAGCAATCGGCCTGGGCTATGGTGGCGCTGCGCGAACTGCGGCTGACTCGCTGGTTGACTGGATTGATGACGACGAGGAACCGCGACCTGATGGGGCCGAGGTCGATTATTATCAATCCCGCGGAATTCGCCCACGCAATGGCCCGCTTCAGTCGATTGAAGAGTTGGCTGTGATCCGTGGATTTAATACTAAAATGGTCGAACAGATGAAGCCTTTTGTGACCGTAAATTTCGGAACCGGTGGTTTTGATGCGCGTTATGCCCATCCGCGCGCTATTGGTGTGATGCTCGATGGCGGTGCAGATAGTCCGGCGGCCATCAACCGGCAACGTGAACTTGATGGTCAGCGTGCGGCAATCGAATTGGGTGATGCAATCGATTTGGTCGGACGGCCTTTGTCAGTAACAATAGAGGCTGTGCGGCCCGATGGCGCGCGTTCAAAACGGCAAGTCATAATTGAACTTACCGGGGCCGATACCCGACCTTATATCATTCGCGCGTTTGAATAAGTATTCACCCTAGGGCAGAGTGGGTAGCCCCCAAGGCGCGAAGGCGGCGGGCTTTTTTTCCGATATGGCGACTTGGACCGTTTTACTCTGACTTTTTTGCGTGAGTGAATCAGGGGCATTGGCCCAATTCCCCAAGCCACCCACTAATGGTTCAATTCCCCCATTATAACGGGCGGGCCGATCTGAACTGCCGGGTGCCCGATAGAATATATGTGCGCCAATCCGTCCCACTTTAACTAAACTTGGGGCCCAATAAGGCGAGACGTAATTCGCGTGGTAATGTGTCGCTCCACCAACATAAGGGGTGAAATTGGTGGTAAGGACCTGCTCGGCAATATTGCGCGAATTTTGCATCACTTTTGCTGACAAGGTACGTTTCATGGCGCCGTCACAAGTGAAAGTGAATTGGCACCCGGTTTTCCGGGACGAACCCTGAAACACGACGCCGCACACACTTTTCGGGTAGGCAGGGTGACGTGTCCGGTTGAGTATCACTTCGGCAACGGCCTGTTGGCCCTCGAACGGTTCAAAGCCGGCCTCATAGGCGATAGCAAGTGAGAGGCAATGCGATGCCCGCTCCAAATCTGTTCCGGAAGCCGCTGGCGCGTTATTGCCATCGACACCCGCAGTCTGGGCAGAAACCGGGGACGCAGAGAGCGAAACCGCAAAAAGGGTGGTAAGTTTGAAGCTTTTGAGAAACACGCAAAATCCTTATTTGCCGCATTTCACACCTGGCATGTCATGATGACATTTTATGGACACTAAAACGAAATTTCGCGACAGCTGACTTTAGCTGAAATCGGCGCTTGTCAGACAAATGACATATAGCTGTCATAGAGAAACAGGCTGATACTGTGATGTTGCTTGAAAGAATCACCGATGACCCGTTTTTGTGTTGTGTTATTTTGCATACTGCTTGGAGCATGTACCCCAGTGGCTATGACGGAAGGTCCGAGCGTCGCAAATTATGTGTACCGGATTGGTTCGGGTGATCGGCTTAAAATTCAGACTTTTGGCGAATCAACATTATCGGGCGAATTCGCCGTGAATGCTGAGGGCACTATTGCCTTTCCTCTGGTTGGCGATGTTCCGGTTGGGGGTAAAACGGTCACGGAATTCAAAGATGATTTAACCCAGCGGCTTGGGTCGCAATATCTTCGCAATCCCAGGATATCCGTTGAAATGGTCAATTTTCGGCCCGTTTACATTCTAGGCGAGGTCGCCAAGCCGGGCGAATTTAATTATTCGGAACGAATGAGTGTTTTCGCTTTGGTCGCAAAAGCTGGTGGATTTACGTATCGCGCCAACCAATCCTATGCATTTATCCGTCGTGAAGATGAGACCGAAGAAAAAGCCGTCCGACTGACAAGCGCAACAGCCGTCCAGCCAGGGGACACTGTACGCATTCCCGATCGGGTCTTTTAGGGTTTTGAAAAAAGAATTGATCCAAATTCAGTGCCATATTTGTTCAATTTTTCTATTGAAGTTAATATGTTAAGTGGAACTAATATTTAATTTCCGGCTTTGCTTGTTAAATTGCGCTTTGTAAAAATACCGCAACACTCGCCCGTTAAGAGAAAATTAACGGCGGCTATCATGCTCGACCTTGAAAGCACTTCAGCTGCTCTTCAGAAACACGACTGAAAATTAGATGGGCCAAAAAATCGGGTAGGCCGAATATCAAATGGGGATGTTAGGTTAATGTTGACGACTGACCAGCTCAATCAGAGAGTTCTGCTTGAAACCGATGTGGATTATTCCCGCAGCTTGATTGCGATCGCTCCAACGACTCATGTTCGCGTCACAGATAAGTCTTTGCCAGACGCTGGCGGTGAGCCAAAGGCCGATCATCTCGAAAAGCACGAACAAATATTGAAGCGCGTTTTTGATATTATGTTTGCAACAATTTTCCTGCTTGTCTCTTTCCCGGCCCTTATTCTGCTTTCCATTGCGCTCCAGATTGACAGTCCGGGTCGGCTGTTCTTTGTGCAGCAAAGAGTGGGGCGAGGAGGGCGGATGTTCAATTGCTACAAACTCCGCACCATGCACGAAGATGCAGAGCGGTTACTTGAAGAACTTTTGGCAAACTCTCCTGAAGCGAAACGCGAATGGGATTTGGATCATAAGTTACGAAACGACCCGCGCGTTTCAAGGCTGGGTGGCGTAGTTCGCAAGCTGAGCCTGGACGAATTGCCACAATTGCTGAACATTCTATCGGGTGAAATGAGCGTTGTCGGACCACGACCCATCGTTCGCGCTGAAATTTTGAAATACGGCAGCTTTTTCTCGGACTATTGCGCGGTGAAACCCGGGTTGACTGGCCTTTGGCAAGTTAGCGGTCGTAACGATGTAAGTTATGATGAACGGGTGCAGCTTGACTGTGAATATAGTCGCAGAGCGTCATTTTTGTTTGATATGAACATTGTATTGAAAACGGTGCCCGCAGTATTAGGGGCCAAGGGTTCTTATTAGAGCCGGCAGTTAAATCACGTAAAAAAGCGCGCCCCAAATAGCGGCGCCTGCTACCAACGCGAGGCTCCATCCCAAAATCGATACGGGACGTTGAGTGGCATTCAGCGACGATATATCGGATATGGCGTGCATATTCCGTTCCTCTCCAGCGATCTTCGAGCCTTTAACAGGTTCTCGAGATGCTGCTCGCCGAAGATTGGCGTTTACCTCTGACCTGTTTTTGTTATCCATTTTGGGTTACCATATCGGATTTTTTACATAAATCCCAGATGTTTTACGTCTATGGGAGCAAACTGTTTATACCGATGTGATGTTTAACGGAAATAAAAAATGCATTAACCTAGTTAAGGCTTTGTTTATCTATCTAAAAGCCCGGGCGACTTGGTCCGTCAGCGGCTTGAACAAATAGGCCATTAACGTGCGGTCACCGGTCTTGAAAAAGGCTTCTACGGGCATTCCCGGACGAAGTTTAAGTGGACCCAATTTTGAAATCTGCCGTTTTGAAATCTTCACTTCGACAGGATAATAAGCGATTCCCAGCTGAGGGTCCGTTGTCCGGTCAGCTCCAATTTTCGACAGGGTGCCTGCAATTTCCGGCGTTGTCTGCATTTCAAATGCCGAAAATCGCAACATCACATCCTTGCCGGTTACCAACTGGTCTACATCCTGCGGACTGACCCGAGCTGTCACAATAAGCAAGTCGTCATCTGGCACGATTTCCATAATAGTTTCACCCGCGGGCACGACGCCGCCGACGGTGCTGAATGCCAATTTGTCAATCACACCGTCGGAAGGCGCACGAACGAGATTGCGGCTATTGGTATCTTGCGCGACAATATTGCTTTGACGCAGCGAGATCAGTCTCGTCTGCACTTCTGCAAGTCCTTCGCCTGCGGCTTTACGTGCACTGTCTTCGAGCAAATACATCCGCTCTTGCAACTCCGCTATCCGCGCCCTGGTCTGCGCTTCGCTGGTTTCGGCAGACGCAACGTTGCCTTTGACGCCTTCTGCCGCGCGATGCAGCTCATTTCGACGTTGAAGGGTGGTGTAACCTTTCTCCCATAGCTTATCATTGGCGTCACGTTCTTCTGCAATGAGTGCTTCTTGTTTGCGATAAACATCGGCCTGTACTTGATATCCGCTTATGGAATGCCCGGCCTGGTTGATTTGTTGCATAATCGTTTGTCGCTGGGACGAGATGGCTTGACGATTAATTATAAATGCACGCCGCTCTTCGGCTAAAATACGGGATACTTCCTCATCGGATAGGCGTGAAATAAGAGTTTGGGGAAACGGAATTTCGCGCAACCCGTCACGCTCAGCCCGCAATCTCGCCTCTCTTGCGAGCAGCTGGTCGATGCTTTCGACGGTCATTGCGGCACCTGCAGCCGATACATTGGTGTCAAATCGCAACAGTATCTGGCCTTTTTTAACACGGTCACCGTTGCTGACCTCGATTGCAGAGATCACACCGCCCATTGGATGTGCAATTTTTTTCACACCTGATGCAATTGCGACCTCTCCGCCGGCAATTACAGCGCCTGAAATTGGGACCAAGGTAAGAGCGCCACCAAATCCCGCACAGAGCAGAAAAATCGCAAATTTTGATCTTCGCAATATATTGGTAAGCTGCTGCTCTGGTTCCGCATTTTCATTTTGCGTGCCCAAATTAAGCGACATCCTGTTCATCATATTCCACTCATCACACGTTTTCGGTCGAAGATATTTGGCTGGTTTTTGTAGAGTTTGGTCCGGGCGCGAGCTTGGCGAGTACCTCGTCCTTGTTTCCGAACGCACGAACGACGCCTTGGTCGAGCCAGAGAAGTTTACCTATTTCCGCAAGGGCGCTGGGCCTGTGGGCGACAATGATGATGATCGCTCCACGCGCGCGGGCGGTGGCAATTGCGTGATTAAGCGCGAAATCGCCCACAGCATCGAGATTGGAATTAGGTTCATCTAGAACGATGAGGAACGGCTTGCGAAATAGCGCGCGTGCCAAGGCGATCCGCTGCCGTTGGCCGGCAGACAGGTTCCGACCATATCCCCCCAATAACGTGTCATATCCCTCCGGCAGACCGATGATAAGTTCATGCACGCCCGCATCTTTGGCTGCTTCAACTACTTCTTCACTTGTCGCGTCCGGATTAAATCTTGCGATATTTTGGGCCACAGTACCATCGAACAATTCTATATCTTGCGGCAGATATCCTAAATGGGTCCCGATGGTGTCGCTTTCCCATTGGTCAAGAGTAGCACCATCAAGCCTTACCGAGCCTCGCGCAGGAGGAATGATACCAACTAGCGAAGATGCAAGGGAGCTTTTGCCCGATCCGCTTGCTCCAACAATTGCCAGGCTATCTCCTGCAGACAAACGAAAGCTGACATCGCGAAATAGTACAAATTGCGAACCGGGAGCAATCGCGACGAGGCCTTGCACTTCTAATTGGCGGGAGGGTATTGGTAATTTAGTCCGCACATCAGCGTCGCCGTGCATATTAAAGCATTCGGCCAATCGGTTCCATGCCTGTCGCGCCGAAATGAAGCCGCGCCATTGGCCAATTGCAACTTCAATCGGTGCGAGTGCGCGGGATGCAAGGATGGTACTGGCAATGATTATGCCGCCTGATGCTTCACCATTTATAACTAACCAAGCGCCGCATGCAAGAATGAGCGATTGTAGCAGCATTCTGAAGCTTTTGCTGAATGTACGCATGGCGCTTAGGCGTACAGAGATATCCGCGTTGGTGCCGAGATAGGATTCGCTCAAGCTGGTCCATCTGGCCAAGGCATGTTGTTTCATTCCCAACGCGTAAATGACTTCGGCATTTCGGCGGCTGGATTCCATATATGTTACGCGTTCTGCGCCGCGCCTTGTTGTGGATTCGATTTGCGCGATGGTCATTCGATCGGTGATAATCGTCAGGATTACGAGTATCGCCGCCCCGGCAAGACTGACTAACCCCAGAATATAATGGAAGGCGAATAGGATTGCGAGGAACAAAAACACCCAGGGCAGATCGAAAATTGCCATGGGACCCGGACTTGATAAAAATTTACCCAACTGGTCGAGGTCGCGGGATGGCTGGGGTGTGTCGCGACGTTCGAGCCCGCGTAATTTGGAAGCCTGCATGATATCGAATACACGGCTGGAAAGTGATTTTTCGAAAATTGTGCCGCAATGAATGGTCAATTGATTACGCAAATGCTCGATTACAGATTGAAACGCGAAGGCAATGATGAGCAAGATTACCAAACCAATCAGGCTTGGGATACTTCGGCTCGGCAGCACTTCATCATATACCATGAGCATGAAAATGGCGCCCGAAAGCATCAAAATATTCAGGAATGCGCTCATGACGAGTAAGGTTCTGAGCACACCTCTGCGGCCTGAAAGAGCCGCATTGAGCTCGGGCGAATGAATTAAACCGAAAGTCGATTGGCGGGGCAATTGGGTCACCGGAGCACAAGGCTCGTTCATAATGAAAGAGGAGCAGCGCGCCAATTTGTGCCGCGCTGCTCCGGGATCAGAATTAAAAAGAGTTTAGATCAGCAGATCTGCAAGCGTAACTCCAGTCGCGTTGTTCAACTGGATTTCATAGTCTACAACTGAATCGCCATCGGTATCGATTGCGATCACTGTGCTTGCACCACCGGCGAAGCTATTGAACGAAATCTGTGATGCATCAAGATTGAGCGAAGCAAGATTGATTTTGTCTTCGCCAACGGAAAAGTCGGTGATGACGTCACGAAGACCGGCACCAGCTTCGGATTCGCCTGCACGAAAGAAGAAGATATCGCCCTCGGTTCCACCAGTCATGACGTCACGGCCCATGCCGCCGGTCAAACGGTCGATGCCTTCGCCGCCGGTCATCACGTCGTTGTCATTGCCGCCGAGCATGTAATCTTCGCCATTGCCGCCGTTGAGAATGTCCGCACCATCGCCACCCGCCAAACGATCGCTATCGTCGCCGCCGAACAATTTGTCGTCGCCTTCGCCGCCGCTAAGGTTGTCGTTACCGAAGCCGCCGATTAATGAATCATTGTCGGCACCACCGAATAATTTGTCGTCGCCGTTGCCGCCAAGAAGTTGGTCATCGCCAGCGCCACCGATCAAAACATCGTTACCTTCACCGCCAGAAATTTTGTCATTTCCGGCAAGGCCGTTGATGGTATCATCTTCGGTTGTGCCAACAATAATGTCGTCACCGCTAGTTGGAGTAGTAGGCATGTTCTTAATTCCTTTTCTAAAAATCGGAAAAATACTCGAGCTTGCTTAGTCAATTAAATAAATACAGGTGGCCGCCACAGTCTTGACGCTCTGTTATACAATTTTTAGCAGACCCTGTTTTCACTTCATCTATGCGATGATAGTTTAACGATTTGTTAAGCAGAAATTCGTTACACCTGCGTGACAGTGGCTAGTGCTTCGTCATATAAGTTGTGCAACGCTTGTAACCTGTTGTCAGGCAATTTGATCTGATGCAATTTATCTGTAGAAGTTGTTGAAATATCGTCAGATATTATTTTGTTATACTTGTGTGAGGTGAGCGGATCGCCGGCGCCGTGGCCCAATCCATTTTTGGGTTGCTGATAACTGTTCGTGAGTGGCGGTGTTAGGCCAATCATTTCGGAAATTTTGACCAGATTTTTTTCGGGATTAGTTTTCAATTGTTCGAAAGATATGCCTATCCGATGCCGAGGAGGGAACTTTTCCCAATTGGCCATTAAAGAGCATATGCGCTCTTCATAATAATCTGAGGCCAAACCGTCATTTGAATACTCATTCGAGCCAATAGATGAAAATAAATTCCGAATAGATTCTATGGTTTTTATTGGTTCGCGTATCATGAATATTACGCGACTTTTAAAAAATTCGGCAGAATTTTCTGAATCATACCGTGAGTGAAGTATTTTATCGAATAGATATGCCGAATTCTGTCGATAAGAATTTCTCTTGATTTGATTTAAGATCAATAATCCAAGTTCTGATCTACTCTTGTAACGGATATGGGCTTCTCCATATCCACTGATTTGTGGATGGCTGCATAATATGTTCGAAAGCGCGGTCGAACCGCAACGCATATGACCCATAATAAATATCGATCGGTCAAAACGGCATTTCGGGAGAATGAAAGCTGTGGCGCTGCCTGCCAAATGTTTAATCATGGGGTCGCCCGGCTGGGTTTTGCATCGGGTAAATGTCCCAAGCTACCGATAGCAGTCAAAATCCGGGCTCTCACAATGAAAGCTCCGGTGATTGAGCCGACGGCTGCCGCGAACAATCCCCATATAACCGCTTGTTCTCGCGAGAGATGAGGGAACATCTGCTCCAACAGAGAAAGCGCGAGGAAAGTTCCGATAACCGGGGGGGCACTGGTTTTAATCATGTCCAGGATTGCCTGAGTGCCTGCCTTTGACAGTTTCAACACCATATAGCCGTATATCAGGCTCATCGACGCGGTCACGCCACCGACGACGATAGCGACCTGTTGAGGACCAAACGGAGCCACAAACCAGGATAGTCCGACAACCGCTATTGCGACACATATTTGCACGCGCAGCATCTGCTTTTGGCGGTCATGGCAGACCAAAAAGGAGGTGGTTACGGCGTCCAGCAACATGAAGGACTTAATCGCGCAAAAGCTCACGACAATTGGCACCGCCGGCGTCCACTTTTCGCCCAGCGCCAAAGGAACGAGATCATCGGCAAGAAAGCCAAGGGTTAAAAGGCCTGCCCATCCAATTGCTCCGACCCCCGATAGCATTGTCAGCCATGAGGTGCCCAAGCTTTTCTCCTGCACCAGCCTTGCCGAAAGGTTGGTTTGGGAAATTTTTTGTAATGGCTGTGCGAACAGGTCCGTCAAAGTCGACACAATCCTGCTTGATGCCCGATACAATCCGGTAGCGGCCGGTGACAGCATTATACCCAATACTACGTCAGCCCCATAAGTTGACGTAAAATTCAACAGGACGGCATAATAGCGCTCTTTTGACCACAAGAACACTTCACGCACGTGCGTCCATCCTCTTCCTAGGGCGGGGCGCTGTGTCGTACCGATGGCATAAAGCACAAACAGAATTAGGAGCCGCGCGTAAGTTTGTGCCACAAGCGAAACAACGCCATATCCTTTGATGAGCAAAAACACAGCCAATGCTGCGCCAATGCAATCTCCGATCAAAGTACTTAAATAATAGCGCCGAACGCGCAAATCGCGGAGCAGAACGGCTTCATACCAAGCGGTAATTGCGACCAGGAAAATGGAAGGTGCCAATAATGCAATGAGTCTGCTTACATCGTTGGTATCAAAAATCCGGAGCGCAAAGAAATATACTAATGCCAGCAAGCACGAAATCATTGTGGCCAAAATGATGTTGGCCCTAAGGCAAGTAGCATACAACGTCGTGGTGAGCGGAGTTTTGAGTAAATACTCATAAGGCCCTACGTAAAATAAAGCGCGTGCAACGATCAGGAAAAGTGAAGCCAGCGCATAAGAACCAAATTCTTCGATTGAAAGTTGGCGCGTCGCCACGATCGTAACGCCAAATAAAAGAAATTGCACGGTCGCGCGGGACAGAAAGCCAATCCCTCCGCTCACTATGCCTTCTTTGTTTGAAGCCATGAAAAGTCGCCTAAAGTTGTAAGATACGCTGAGGGTGCAGGCGCCCGGCACATAAGTCAAAAAACGCAACAGCATTACCCTGTAAACGACCAAAGCGATCGACATGAGGTTCCGGGTAAAAGCTGCGGGCTAGATTTGCTATGAAGTTGCGGCTCATGAGACGCCAGGCGAGCTTCGGAGGAATCGTCTTTTTCTGCAACAGATAAACCGGGTTGGCGATTTGAGAATATCCTAGCCGTTTACCCGACGTGCGCCCACCCTTCATTCCAAGATGCACTCCGGTCAGGAGGTTGGTGTAAATCAAGATGCCGTTGCGACCCAGCTGGAACGAAAAGTCCACATCTTCTTGCCAACCGTAGAGCGGCAAGGTTTCGTCAAACCAGATATTTTCCGCTGCCGACATCCGGACACATAAATTGCAGCCATAAAGGGCAGGGAGTGATCGTTCTTGAATGATGTCAGCTGGTTGATGCGCGTCGACCATAGCCTTGCCCTGTTCAAACGATATGCCTGAACTTTTTATACCGTCGGCAAGCAGCTTACCGGTCGCGCCGACCAGATTGGGTCGAAGCGTAAATACCTCTTCCAATGCCTCAAGATAATTGTGTGCAGGTACAAAATCGTCATCGAAAAACACAACAATGTCTGCCCGGCCAGCGATGTGGCGAAGCCCTGCATTGCGCTGCCTAGGCAGACCTTTTTCAGCGAAAATAATCTCAACCGGCAAAATTGATTTGTGCTCCAAATCGCCGACATCGCTATCCACTGATGCACAGATGACGATGCCATCTGGCTGCCGTGTTTGTTTGGCAAGTTGGTTCACCGTATGTTGCAAAAGATCAGCACGCCCTACAGTCGCGACAATTACAAAGACCCGCACTTTATTATGCCCCATTTTTCGAATCGAATTATCGTTTTGCCGATTGTTGTTACAAAACCGCGTCTGGAGGGCCGATTTCGGACGAGTGGAGTTAACGGTTCATTGTATTCGTAGGTGTTCGCCGCAGTGCCAATGCAAACCCGCAAAAAAAGCCCCAGATAAAGCCTGGATCAGGAGAGGCCGCCGAAAAAGTCGCCGGTATTAGCATAACAATAGCTGCCCATGAGGCGGCTACACCGGTCGCTTGGCGCGTATTGTCTACGCGAAGATAACTTGATCTGTAATGTGGCTTGAAAACGCGGATTAAGTGCACGATTATGGCCGCGCACCCAATCAACCCCGTCGATCCGATGACCGCGGTAACAATACTCGAAGAGCGGAAGCTGCCGGGGCCAACACCAAGCCCGCCCGTCGCCCAGAAGGCTTCAATACCTTGCCTTGCCCAAAACCCACGCTGCAATGCAGAAGCGCTGGATGCCTTGTCGACCGTAAATTTGGAAACAAAATCAGCAAACGAACTTGCTGCTTCGGGGCTGAATGCCAATATAGCAAGAACAGCGGCAAGCCCAACCATCCCCCCGGAAATCAGAACAAGAGCTTTCCGCATGGATACCGAGCCAGGAAAAAAAAGCATCCGTAGCGCGATGATCAGGCCATAAGCCGAAAGCCCGATATATGCGGTGGTTGACGTGGATATCAGCAAGGCAATGGCCAATAGAGCAGCCCCGCGTCCGGTCCATTTCGGCTCGACATTGCGAAGCCAAAGTTCCGTTGTGAACACCAGCCAGGCAAAGCCATAGGCTGCAAATACCGCGGGTTCCGGCCAAATTCCGTTCATTCTTACAAAGCCGTCAAATGTTTGGTCCAGCTGGGCATAAAAGCCGTTGCGGAAAAATTTTAGGACGGAAACCCAAGCTGTCCCCGCCAAAACAACACTCGACAACCCGAGCAGCGCATGCACCCCGCAAACTGTCGCAGCGGTCCGCGCAATTGTGATTTCTGATTTTTCCCCCTGACTGGCGATATGGCCGCACAGTGCCGCAATCAATGTCGCAAGAAGATAAACCGCCGAGGTAATGTTTTGACTGCTAAAGCTGAGCGGAAAAGCGGCAAAAATATATCCGTTGGGAATAGGTCTAAGAGGTGTGACATCTATCTTGCCAGCAAAAATGTTGGGAAGAATGAACGCGCCTGCAACGCCATACAGAATGAAGATTGCAAGAAATGATAGATCTTGGGCCGCGAGTTGAAATTTTTGCGCTTGTCCCGGGCCCGGGAGCACCGCTTTCAAAAATAGGAATCCCAAGGCAAAGATAGCTGGCTGTAAAGTCGAGCCACCCAATGCAGTCAGGATAATTGCCGCTGAACCGCCCATCAGGGAGAACAGCAGCGTCATCCTTAGCATAGCTGTCATGCTTGAGCGCCAAAGGAGAATAAGCGCTATTCCAGCGACAAGCACTCCGAAATGTGTGGGAAGCATTTTAGCAGTCCGCGACGTCGACGGCCGAAAGAGAAACCCTGAATCGATACCCCATCCGGTCGCCTCCGGCATTTGCATTTGGACTTAGTATCAAATCGACATTGTCACCGGTTTGCAGCCTTACCGGGACATGGGCGACCCGTTTGCCAGATAATATCCCGACCGGGCCAGACCAAATCCTTTTCCCATTATGTTGCATTGCTGCAGTGACGCCGTCCC
Organism: Sphingorhabdus sp.; assembly: GCF_041737645.1. GTDB lineage: Bacteria > Pseudomonadota > Alphaproteobacteria > Sphingomonadales > Sphingomonadaceae > Sphingorhabdus_B. Next base: position 68,853 of record NZ_JBGSRI010000046.1, on the reverse strand, counting down.
CAAATTTTCCCAATGGTGTAAGACAAAATGACGCAATAGCAGCGACTGGCCTGTCTGCCGTATAGCGCACCAGCGAACTATATTGTCCCGCTGGCCCGATACCCGCGGGGTTTACGATCATTTGCGGAACAGTTTTGTTCCCCAGATAGCTCGTCCATTTCCAATCTATTGGAGTCAAAGGTACAAGTGCACCAGCCTTATTCAAAGCAAACCAAGAGAGCGGCGCGCTGGGAAAACCAAATTGGCTGTCGGCGAGAATTTCGGCGCGTCCAAATTGAACGTTTGGCGCGCTTTCAACGATTACCGGTGTGTCAGACACTTCGTTTATAGCCGAAATTATTGAACCTTCGGCATCACGAAACCGCGCATTGGGGCCAGCGCTGATCGGTCGGCGTGTTCCCCATATTACATGCGTGGTCGGGCCATACCGAAAATGGAACAGTGAAGGATCGGCATGGTCGATCCGGCGCGCCAATCCTTGTGGAACCAAGTTATTGGCCGCATAAGCGAAAGCCCGCGCCCCGGGTTTTTCTGCGCCCTTTAATGTAAGCAGTCCCATCGTGGGAAACCAAGTCTGGTCAATCAGGGCATACCAGTAAATATCTTTCACACCCGCACCCTGCATCAAAGACAACATCTTGAGAAAGAAAACGGGGGCATCGGCCGGTTGCACAAAGTCACGGCTGAATTCTGTGACCCAGATTGGCCGAACCTTTCCGGCGTCTTTCATAGCGTCATTCAGGCGTCCAATTTCCCAATCAACCGCTTCAGGATCTTTGCGATAGGGATGGATCGCGACCCCATCCATAAAATCCAGAGCACCAGCAGCGAACAGTGATTTTAGAAAGCCCGTTCCAATTGCGTTTGTTGAACCGCCAAGAATGGCAATATCGGGATGACTTGGCTTTACGCGTTGAAAGACGGCTTTCAATAACGCGGTATGCGATGCGGCACGCGCAGTCGCCGCCGGGCCCGTCATTCCCCCCCGACCATTGATTTCGTTACCCACTTCAATTGCTATTACACATCCTGAATAACGATCAGCAATTGCCTTGATGTAATTGGCAAAAGCTAATTGGGCGCCGGGCGAATGCGCTGTCAATTTGCTATCGTACAGGGGGTTGCGTGGTTCAATTCCGAGCAATACGGTCATGCCTGCAGCGCACGCGGACGTAATATGCTGCGTTTTCTTGACCGAGAAATCATAAACACCCGGGCTTTTTTCAATGTCCGGCCAATGGAGCGAGTCACGGATCGTTCCCACACCGATAAATGTCGCACGATCGATAAGTGAAATGGGCCAACCCTGACTGAAATGTGTCGTGACACCGATACGTGTCTGGTTATTTTGCGCCCGAACAACCGGGGCTTGTGCGCTTGCCGACAAGATCAATGTCAGAAATAAAATGGCGCGCCAGTATATCATCCGCCCGCCTTCTTTAATGCCCCGATGAATGCCCGGTCGAACTTGTCCGGTGAAAAACGGGACGCATTTTTGATTGCAGCGTCAGGATCGAAATGAGGAAGCCAGGCTTCGAACAGCTGCAGCGCATCCATTATAGATTCTGCGCTTTGTTCTTGAAAGAACAATCCGGTTTCTTCCGGAATAATCGAGTCATTTATTCCTCCGCGTCCAAAGGCAATAACTGGGCGTCCGCTGGCGTTGGCTTCAACCGGTACAATGCCGAAGTCTTCTTCCGCCGCGAATACCAAAGCCTTGCAGTTTGCATAAGCGTGTTTCAATTTCGCGAAATCCAGCCGCCTTTTTACGGTTATGTTGGGACCAGCGCGTTTTTCTATCATGGCCGCCATGTCGCCATCACCGACCATCATCAGCGGCAGTCCAAGGCGATTAAATGCGTCGACGACTATATCGGGTCTTTTGTAAGCAATCATTTGCCCGACCCACAGATATTGTTCGCTGACATCATGCGAAATACCGAATTCATGCGTCGCGACCGGCGGATGTACTACATCTGCATCGCGTCGCCATGCCCTTGCTATGCGTTGTTTTATGAAATGCGAATTGGCGACAAAATGGTCGACGCGCGCCGAAGACAATGTGTCCCACTGTCGCAAATAGTTGAACACCGGCGGCATTAAAATTTTGGTCAATCGGCCAGCCGAACTGCGATAATCATGATAGTGATCCCACAAATAGCGCATGGGCGAGTGGGTATAACAAATGTGCAACGCGTCCGGCGCGGCAATGACTCCTTTGGCGGGGCCTGACTCGCTGCTGATGACCAGATCATAGCCACGCAGATTAAGCGCCTCTAACGCCATCGGCATAAACGGAAGATATTTCTGGTAATGACGTCGCGCGCCGGGGAGCCGTTGTATGAAGCTTGTGTATACCGGACGGGCGCGGATCACGTCCGACATTGCTTCAGGTACATAGACATGCGTAAAAATATCCGCGTGTGGAAAGAGATGCAGTAATCTTTCGAGTACTCTTTCTCCGCCCCGCATCCCTACGAGCCAATAGTGGATAATCGCAACCCGGCGATGTTTAGCGACGTCGGTAGTAATTTTTGTATTTGTCATAATAAAATGCCGCATCGCCATCGCCAAATTTGACCTGCTTTTTCATGTCAATCTGGTTGAGCGTGATCCCGATGTCATTGATTGTATGAAGAGGTAGCAGCTTCAACGCCGCACGGACCGCCGTGTCCGATGTTTTGCGCCAAAGGGTTGTGATGATAACATTGTCGACCAACGAGACAATTTCACGTGTTTCAGCGACGGGTAGAACCGGCGCCAGATCAAGGACAATAAGCGAAAAATGCTCCCGCAGAACGGCAATTAACTTATGGAAATTGCCCTTTTCAAGCAAACGTTCACTATCCGAAAATGAATTGGTAATGGGAAGGATCATCGCATTGCTGTCGGGATCTTTGATCATGGCGTCGCCCAGCTTGGCTTCGCCGTGTATCATCTCGCGCAGGCCCGGGCGCGATTTTCCGGAATTAAATCGCTTGCTTAACGTGCACCGGACGAGATCGCAGTCAATCACAATGACGGTTTCTCCGGCAAGAGCGGCTGCCCGCGTAATAGAGGTCGCAAGCGATGTTTTGCCTTCGCCGGGCAGGGCCGAAGTTACGGCGATGACATGGCTGCGGTTGCTGTTGCTTTGGCGGGTCGATGCGAGCAAACCGCGGACCGATTCAGCATAAGCAGACCCCGGATCTGTAATGAATGACTGTGCAGGGTCGTTCCCTTCTACATTTACAGATGCGAGTGAAGGGATGCCGCCCAAATACCGAATACCAAGACGCCCTTCGACTTCATCGCCTGTGGTCAGTCCGGAATATGCGGTTTCAGCGGCTATCGCTGAACCGGCCCCTAACAACGTTCCGATTACCAATCCAAGTGCGAGATTCAGGATCATGTTCGGGCTGGATGGACGCTCAGGCACTTTTGCGGAAGAAAGCAGTCGTGCCTCTGGCCGTTCAGTCCCCGATTGCGCCAGCACTTCCCGATATCGGCTCAAATAGCTTTCATACAGCGTTTGAGAAGCTTGCGCCTTGCGGTTCAAATCATCCAGTCCAACGAGTGCAATATTGTTCGCCGCAAGCGCTGCCCGAGCTGAACTGAGATTTCCTTGTAACGACCCTACCTGTTGTGAGGTTGCCGACGCGCTGGAAGCCAAGCCTGTATTTATCCCTGATTTAACGCGTTCTATTTCAGCGGAAATTTGTCCATCAATATCGGCCAATTCACGCCTGGCGGTTGCGAGATCTGGATGGTCATCAAGATAACGCCCCGAAAGGTCGGCAATTTTTACGCTGATCGTCGCGCGTTGTGCGCGAAGAGATTGTATCACCGGCGAATTTACCGCCGCTGCAATTCCTGCGCCGCCAGCATTGTTTGCGCGCCCACGGTCCGCAGCAGCGGCGGCCCTCGCGGTTGCGAGTTGCTGACCATAAGCCGCCGCTTCTTGCTCAGAGAGTTGTGTGGCCTGGGCGCTCAATAAATTATTGCGGACACGAAAGCTCTGTACTGCTCCAAAATCGGATTGGGCTTGCGTACGCAATTCCTCGATCCGTGTTCGAAGCAGGGCCAGGGTCTTTTCATTTTCCGCACGTTTGGTCCGCACTGCACTTTCTGAATAGCTGGACGCAAAGGCATTGGCGATTTGGGCGGATCGCTTCGGATCAGGATTCGTATAGGTTATACGGATGGCATATGCTGTTTCCATCCGGTCTGCCTTAAGCGAGGCTAGCATTGCATCGGCCAGTCGCCGCTTCAGATTGTCGGCTGGTATTTCCGGGGGCTTTATGCCTACGAGACTCTTGATCGAGGCAGTGATTCCACTGCCGCCGGCAACAGTTTCAACAAAATTGCGGTCTTTTTCCAGTTTCAGGCGATCGACAACCTGCATCGCCATTTCCTGCGATTTGATGATTTTCAATTCGGTATCGACCTCTTCAGATCGTTTTGGGCTTTCACTCTGTATTTCACTGGAATCAGGAACAAGTTCACCGGAAAACTTGTTCATAACGACATCAACCGTCGCCTGATATAATTTCGGCTGTTTCAATGTGAACAAAAACGCCAGGAGAACAGCTACGCCCACGATTGTTGCAAACAAACGGAAACGGCGACGAAAAATGCTTACAAGAAATCGCAGATCGAGCCGGTCAGCGGTCGACGTGTTTATGGGTGTGCCGAGCATTCCGGCCGGAACAGGGCGAACTGCCAATTCATTGCCCAAATAGCGATCAGGTAGGTTCATGTTGTCCACCGCTGTTATAGTGAGGCCCGAAGCCAAAGCCCCGCCTCAAAACCGCTGCCACCACTTAGCTGCAGCCGATTGTTTGAAGACCGGTCCCGCAACCTTGAAAAAAGTCCGCCCGTAAATCGGCTATTGATAATATAGCGACCTTCCACACCGACCAAAGTTGCAACGGCTTTAGTATCGATTTCGCGATAATTTTCGTCAGAGCGCGCCAATGTTAAAACGACATCAATGTTACGGCGGACTTCGTAAAAAAGTTGGAGCGATGTCGCGTCGACAACAATTCCCGCGACCGTTGGAATTCCGCTGTTCACTATCTTCCGTCCGCTCGCGACAGAAAGGCTCATCAACGGCGTGGGATACCAGTCGACCTTTGCTTGCCAAACGGGTCCGTTGAAATCCTTGTATATATTGGAAATATAATCACGGGTTACATATCCCGCTGATATTTCTGCACTGACGAGTTTGCTCAATTCGGTGCGGATACCGGCGATGGCTTGGCCACCTTTGGAACTTTGGTCGCAGCAGCTTGGCGCGTTGGGGCTATCGGCTTTGCTGTAAGTGCCGGCGGCGAATAGAATTCCGCCATTTGGGAGCGCATATTCCGATTTGAGCGCAAACGACACAACGTTGCTTGCACGAAATTGCTGATCTTCGGTCTGGCCATTTTCCAGCTTGATGTCTGCATAGTCGCGCTTGGTTGCTGTTACAGATGCCGTTAGGCGCATGGCACCGGTTTCGGCCCGCGCCGCGATCTGCGCTTCGAATTGCCTGTATTCGGCTGGACTTCCCTCTGTAATTGATTCGCCCGCCTGGCCACGGGGTTCGATTTTTTTGTCGAATGCTACACGCGTAAACACCGATGCCTTTTTGGCTACAGCAAGTCGACCATTTGCTTCGATGCCAAATGTTTCGCTGTTTTGGCTGGTTATTGACGCAAATCGCGCGACTGCAGCCTGCGCTCTGACAACATAACTTGCCTGTTCAGTTCCGCCTGCGGCGTTTACAGTCGGCATTACCACGACAAAAACAGACCCACGTTTCTGCGTCGCCCGGTTCAAAACATTGCTGTCACTCTCCACTTTTACCGTCAATGAAGGCTGAATTAGAATGCCGCCTGTTGATATACCTTCAGATGCCAAGCCAGCCTGTTGTCTCGAACCTGCAACATTGCTGCGTAAAAGGGGGCCTGACGGTTCGGATTGGAAGGGTTCGCGCGTTTGTGCAAACGCAGTTCCAGAAACAAAAATCGTCGCCAAAAGTGTAAGGCGAAAGAATATCATGACGTCCTGTGCTAGAAAAATGGTCGCGGCTAGCTCGTGGTCGCTAGAACAATTATTTGTTGCAAGTTGATGACATGCGCGAACTGATTTTTTTGGCATTGGCTAATCATTTGCCGCGATTGCGTGCATCTGACCGAATTCGGCACATTTTATATGCTTTTGCCGGATTAAAAATCGACGGTCGTTGCCTTTTGTGGGGGCCATTTACGATCCGCCCGATCGGTGGTGCAAAGAATATTTCCATAGGCCGCGGAACCTTTATCAACAGTAATGCACGGTTCGGTGTACCAAGCGCTCCGGTTTCCATCGGCCGGAATGTCCAGGTCGGACCCAATGTCTCGTTCGAAACGGTCAGCCACGGGCTGGTCTATGTACCCGGCAAGGGCAGGGGCGATACCATCTTGCCAATCATGATTGAAGACGAAGTCTGGATCGGTGCGGGTGCTATCATAACGGGCGGTGTCACTATCGGCAAAGGTGCCGTAGTGGCGGCCGGTGCCGTCGTTACAAAGGATGTCGCTCCCTTAACGGTCGTGGGCGGCGTTCCTGCGAAACTTATAAAATCGGTAGAATAAAGATCGGCTGAACGCAAAATTCTGCGCATTTCATTTTATTGTCATAGCCTGGCGGCATGGCCGCCTCATGCGTATACTGCTTTTATCATTGCCGCTCGCTCTTGGTGCGCTGCAAACCCCCGCATCTGCCAAGGTTGCGACAGGAGTCGCTTCATTTGCGGAAATGTTACCAGCCCGGACACTGCATTGCACATTGGCCCGCGCGCTCAATCTGGATCCATCACGTGTCCAATCCCGCGGTGAAATTCAATATGAGGGATCATATCCCTTTTCATTGCATTTGCCCTCGATCCCAAAGCGTCAGACCCCGCCACCTGATCCAACGGAAGATCCAGAACCTGTTGATCCTGCGACGGCCATAACCAACGATCCTGCCGGGTTGGCCAACGATGGGAAACGGGCATTCGACCGCGTCATTGACCTTTGGCCCAACCGCGTTGAAATGGCGCGTGCCATTGGGCCTGCATTGTCGCGGCTCATTATCATCAGTGATATCGATACGGCTAAAGGCTCCGCAAACCTGTTCATGGCTCCCGCCGCGGATGCAGCTTCAATGGACATGAGCAAAGTGTATCTCGGTTCCTGCCGCATCGCGAGCTAGACCTATCGCTTAACTTAGGTGCCTTAGCCGTTATGGTTGACCGGGCGCTGTACGAAACTGGTTGAGCACCTCATAGGCCATAACTGCCGTTGCGACTGCGGCATTCAGGCTATCCGCCTTGCCTCGCATTGGCATTTTGACGCGTACATCGCATTGAGCTTCATATGCATCGGGCAGTCCCTGTGCTTCGTTTCCTGTCAGGATAAAGCATGGTGCGGTGTAAGTTGCTGCTTGATAATAAAGTTCGGTCTGAAGGCTCGTTCCTACCAACTGGCCTTCACCAGCGCGAAGCCAAGTCAGAAATTCATCCCACCGGCATTGAACCACTTTCTGTGTAAAAATCGCGCCCATACTAGCCCGAACCGCTTCAACTGAAAAAGGGTCAGTGCATTCGTCAATCAGGATCAGTCCTCCTGCACCAACCGCGTCCCCTGTGCGTAACATCGTCCCAAGGTTGCCGGGATCGCGCATGGCCTGTGCCACCAGCCAGATTGGCGATTGATTGCGGTCAATATCTTCCAGCGCGGTTGGATGATCTTTATATACGCCAACCAGCGCTTGCGCGTTATCTTTTCCGGATAACTTCGCCATTATTTCTGTATTGGTTTCGACTACATCGCCACCGGCCGCCAAAACCTCGGTCTCTAGTGAAATTTCCAATGCGTGGACATCGCGATCTTTCACGCGGAACAGCATTTCGGGCAAGAAACCGGCTTCGCGGGCCTCGGTCATAATCCGCAGCCCTTCAGCGAGAAAAAGTCCGGCGCGCTTTCGATACTTTTTTTCCCTTAACCCGCGAACCTCCTTCAACAATGGGTTGGAAAATCCGGTAATTTCACGGCGCATTAGTCTTCGCCAAAACCGTCAACCACTAAACCGACGAGCTTGCCCAAGGCCAATTCGGCCTGCTCGCCCTCAACATGGATTGTGATTTCGCAGCCCTTGGCCGCGCCAAGCATCATCAATCCCATGATTGACGTTCCGGTCACGGACTGGCCATCTTTTTCAACTTCAACCTTAATATCTTCCGGCAAGCGGGTGACAAACGTAACAAACTTTGCACTGGCGCGTGCATGCAAGCCTTTCTGATTAACAATCGTTACTTGTCGGCTAAGCCTGTTCACGCGACGCCTCCAGTACTTCGGAAGCTACGCTGATATATTTGCGGCCTGCTTCGCGGGCGGCAGCAACTGCTTCGCGCACATTCATATTTTTGCGCGCGCTATCTAGCCTGATGAGCATAGGCAAATTGACGCCCGCGATTACTTCAACCCGTCCTGCATCTAATAGGGATATGGACAGATTAGACGGTGTTCCGCCGAAAAGATCGGTCAGGATGATAACACCTTCACCGACTTCAACCTTCTTTATAGCGGCGGCAATTTCCTTGCGCCGCCCTTCCATATCATCGCGTGGTCCAATGCATACCGTTGCGATATTTTGTTGCGGTCCCACGACATGCTCCAGCGCGACAAGGAATTCCTCCGCCAGTCTGCCATGCGTCACCAAAATCAACCCGATCATTTGCTTTTGCTACCCCGTTTAGCCATCTTGTTGCTGGCGCCGTTAGCAGGCCCCTCCAATGCGTCAATCGGTCTTGACGTCAGATTGCGATGGACAACCGTGGGCGAAAAACCGTCGTCACGCAACCATTTGCCGAACTGTTCGGCGACATGTACCGACCTGTGACGTCCGCCGGTGCATCCAAATGCGATATTGACATACGCTTTTCCTTGCGAGTCATACAATGGCAGCAAGAATCTCAACAGATCGCTAATCTTTCGCATAGCTTCGTCATATGCCGGATCGGATTCAATATAGCGCGATACCTCCGCATCCATCCCGGTCAGTGGACGCAGCACATTATCCCAGTGCGGATTTCGCAGGAATCTCAGATCAAATACCAGATCAACATTATGTGGAACACCTCTGGAAAATCCGAAGCTTGTTATTGAGATTGTTGAATGAAGGTTTGTGTCCGTCGAAAAGCGCAGTCGAATATCATTTTGCAGGTCATTGGTTGACATATTACTGGTGTCGACAATCGTCTCGGCCCATCTTCGCAACGGCTCCATCATCATGCGCTCTTGCGCGATACCGTCCATCGCAGGCCGGTCCTGTGCCATGGGATGGCGCCGGCGGGTTTCGGTGTAGCGACGCTCGATTTCTGCACCGGCGCAGTCCAGAAACAGCGTCATGATGTTCAGTTCGGGACGCTTTTGCAGTTGCATGATCTGTTTGATAAGAGCGTCGGCCTTGAACCCGCGCGTACGGCTGTCAAATCCCAAAGCCAAGGGTATCGATGGATTCGAACGGCCGCCCGAAGCTGGAATATCCAGCAATGGGCCGGCAAGGCGAATGGGAAAATTATCGACCGCTTCCCAACCCAGATCTTCTAATGTTTTAAGAACAGTCGTCTTTCCGGCCCCTGATAACCCGGTTACTAGCAATATTGTTTGCACTTTAGGGCTGGATTTGCGGGTCAAGTTGCGGGACTTTCGTTTGGTCGGATATGTGACAATGGCATTGGCCATATGTCAGCGTCAACGATGGAACGTAACGCATATTCGACCTTTAACGGAGCGCTGGCTTCTAACGCTGCAATTTTGACCAATGGAACAGAGTAGCCTGCGATATCGGTGGAAAGATTTTCCGGCGGTATCCGTTCGTATGAAGGAGCCATTTCAGCGACCATCCGCATAGCAGCGTATTTTGTATGCAGAACCTCAATTATGCCGACCCCTCGAAGTTCAATCCGGCCTTCGATATTGGGTGCTGCGCGTAGCAAGGGTTTTCCCTCGCTTTGTTCTACATATACAATATCGTCACTGACCAAAACTGCGCCCCGGTCGATAAGGCGCAAAGCCAGGTCGGATTTTCCTGATCCTGATGGACCAACCAGCAAAACCCCATGATAGTTGATGGCGATTGCGGTGGCATGGACTGATATCGCGGTCATCGGCTCGATGCCGCCGCGCAAGGAAGGGCGATTTCAAAGCATGCGCCTTGTTTGCCATCGACTCGGTCCCGAACCGAAATTCGGCCATGATGCCCCTCGATAATGGTACGGGCTATGGCGAGACCGAGCCCGCTGTGTTTGCCAAAATTTTCAGAAACGGGCCGCTCACTGTGAAACCGCCTGAATATCGCTTCGCGCTCATTTTCGGGGACACCTGGACCTTCGTCGCTCACTCGAATGATAACTTCTTCTTCGGCCAGAGTAGCCGAAATCTCCACTACCGACCCGGGTGGGGAAAAGGATACCGCGTTATCGATTAAGTTGGTCAACATCCGTTCCAGCCTGACATCTTCGCCCATTACTGTGGCGATAGTCCGGCGTGGTCGGGCGAATGCTATGGTCACATCGCCATCGCATGCCCTATTTTCGCGCGCCTGAAGCAATTGTTCGATCATATCGCCAAGATCGATAGGTTCGAATTTGGCTTTCGCCAGTTGCGAATCGACCCGGCTCGCATCTGAAATGTCGCTAATCAGCCGATCCATCCGTAGGACATCGGCCTTTGCAACTTCCATCAATTGCTTTCGCAATGACGGGTCTTCGATCCGTTCCGAACCATCCAGAGCCGATCTTAAGGAGGCCAGGGGGTTCTTGATTTCGTGCGCAACATCTGCGGCGAATGCTTCGGTGGCATCAATGCGCTGCCGCAAAGCGATGCTCATGTCCGACAATGCACGTGCCAACATTCCGATTTCATCGCGGCGCGAAGGAAGTCGCGGCACGTTAACTTCTTGCGCTCTCCCTAATCTGACTTTCACCGCCGCTCTGGCTAAATGGCGCAACGGCCTGACAATTGTTCTTGCCAAGAACATCGAGAGTAGAACCCCGATTCCAAGTGCGAGCAGGAAAAACATACCGATTTTGAATCGCTCGGCGCGCACAAAAAGCCGGATGTCACGTTCATTCGCGGTGCTGAGAATGTAAAAATCACCAGTTGGTGAACCGGCGCCAGCGCTGATGACGTGGGTTAAATCGGGCGCGAACCGCACATAAGATGTCGCACTGCCCGCCTTTTCTTCGGAAATTTCCGGCCATGCATCCTTGGTGTCGATCTTCGGCTCAACAAAGGCATCCAGTTCGGGTGATAGAACAAGGAAATCGAAGACCCTGTCTATAATCCGCGCGGCAATTTTCCTGATTGGCTCTTGCTCGGGGTCCCGGAAAACATATGTTGGCGGCCCCAATTCAAAGCTATCCATCAGCTTTCCGTCGTTTCCGGCATATAACCGGATACGTGACATGTTTTTCTCACCGAATGCGGCAATAAAGGGGCCTCTTTTGTCTGGAGGAACGAGTGGTAAACTTTGTACCAGAAACTCGACTTGTGTTCTGGCGGCGGATTGGCGTTCTTCGATTAACCGGACCCGATAGCTATCCAGAAAAAACAACCCGGCACCGAGCAAGGCGAGAACAAATAGATTCACTGCCAGAATGCGGGAGGTTAAAGACAACCCCCTGCTCCAACCCAGCTGCAGATCAGCGGGCTCAACTATCGGCAAAGCGATATCCGGCCCCATATAGAGTATCAATTGCTGCAAAATCCGGATCTACTTCTCGGAATTTGCGTCGCAAGCGTTTGATATGGCTATCAATAGTGCGATCATCGACATAGACGTCGTCCTGATACGCAGCATCCATCAATTGATCGCGGGTGCGTACCACACCTGGCCGGTTGGCAAGTGCCTCCAAAATCATGAATTCGGTCACGGTCAAGGTCAGCGATTTCCCGTCCCATTTCACATGGTGCCGAGCCGGGTCCATTTCCAATCGGCCACGCACCATCGGTTCCGGTTCTTCGGCAGGTTCACCGTTTGCGGTGGGCCGGTCATATGTGGCGCGGCGCAATATGGCTTTCACACGTGCGATCAACAGTCGTTGCGAAAATGGCTTGGTGATATAATCATCGGCGCCCATCGCCAAGCCGAGCGCTTCATCCAGCTCCTCATCTTTCGAGGTCAGAAAAATGACTGGCATATCGCTTTTTTCGCGCAGTCTTCGAAGCAGTTCAAGGCCATCCATACGCGGCATCTTGATATCGAATATGCCAAGATCTGCAGGATTATCGATAATCGCTTTCAACGCGCTTTCCCCATCCGGGTAAAGCCGTGTCACATATCCTTCTGCCTGCATCGCTATCGATACGGACGTCAGGATATTTCGGTCATCATCCACAAGGGCGATTGTTGCGCTCATCTGCTGCCTATAGGGGGGTAGGGGCGCAGGTTCAATCCATTGCATTTGACGTTCTATTTTGTCTCGGGTACCGGCGCCGTAACCTTTAGTGCATACGTATGCCCTAGATTCGTTTTTTGTTTTTTGCCGATTGGGGAGTTTGTTGATGTCCGTGGCCCTGAATATTTCACTTGAACAGCAAGGTATTACTACCGCTGCCAAGCTACTAACCAATTTAGGCACTGCGCCCTTGGTCGAAGCCGCTCTCGCCAATGGCGAAGGAATGCTGGCGAAGAACGGACCTCTCGTGGTCAAGACGGGTACCCATACGGGACGCTCGGCAAAAGATAAATTCATTGTTCGCGATGCCGAGACCGAGAATTCAATCTGGTGGGGCAAGACGAATGTCGCGATGGATCCTTCGCATTTTGCCGCATTGAAAGAGGATTTTTATGCTGCGTTGGGTGGTAAGGAAAAGCTTTATGTAGCCGATCTTTTCGGTGGTTCGCAGCCTGAACACCGGGTCAACGTCCGCATCATTAACGAACTCGCCTGGCATAACCTGTTCATTCGGACACTGCTTGTGCGTCCGACCAGTGAAGAACTGGCCGGATTTGTACCCGAATATACCATCATCGATCTGCCAAGCTTCCGGGCCGATCCCGCGCGCCACGGATGCCGCAGCGAAACCGTTATCGCGGTTAACTTTACCGAGAAGCTTATCCTCATTGGTGGCACAGCTTATGCCGGTGAAATGAAGAAATCTGTTTTCGGAATTCTGAACTATTTGCTGCCGACCAAGGGCGTGATGCCGATGCATTGTTCCGCAAACATTGGCGCAGATGGCGACACTGCGGTATTCTTCGGCCTTTCCGGGACTGGCAAAACGACCCTATCTGCCGACGCAAGTCGCACCTTGATTGGTGACGATGAGCACGGCTGGTCCGATACCGCTGTGTTCAATTTCGAAGGTGGCTGTTATGCCAAGATGATCCGCTTGTCTGAAGAAGCCGAGCCTGAAATCTTCGCAACAACGAAGCGCTTTGGCACAGTGCTTGAAAATGTGGTGATGGACGCGGAAACGCGGGAACTCGACTTTGACGACGCAAGCCTGGCCGAGAATAGCCGTGGTTCGTACCCGATCGAGTTCATTCCAAACGCATCGGAAAAGAATATGGGTCCGGTGCCCAAGAACATCATCATGCTGACCGCAGATGCCTATGGCGTATTGCCTCCGATTGCGAAGCTGACGCCGGAGCAGGCGATGTACCACTTCCTGTCGGGCTACACCGCACGCGTTGCCGGTACCGAAATTGGCGTGACCGAGCCTGAAGCGACATTCTCCACCTGCTTTGGTGCGCCATTCATGCCACGTCACCCAAGCGTTTATGGCAATCTCCTAAAGGAACGCATTGCCAAGGGTGCGGTGCAATGCTGGCTCGTCAATACCGGCTGGACCGGCGGCAAGGCGACGATGCCAGGCATCAGCCGGATGCCGATCAAGGCAACCCGCGCCCTGCTGAACGCCGCCCTTGATGGGAGCCTGAACAACGCCGAATTCCGCAAAGACCCGAACTTTGGCTTCGAATTCCCGGTCGCGGTTCCGGGCGTCGACAGTGCGATCCTTGATCCACGTGAATCGTGGGTTGATAAGGCCAACTATGATGCTACGGCCCGCAATCTGGTGCAGCAATTCATTGATAATTTCGCGCAATTTGCCGATCATGTCGATGAAGGCGTACGGCAGTCTGCACCCAAAGCAGCATAATCGCCCGGACATTTCCGGGCTTAATTAAAGGCCCGGAAATGTCCGAATTTGAAGTCCGTTTGTTCAAAGATGACGCCACAGTCGTTGCAATCGGCGAGGGCTTGCTTGCCCGCACGCTTCCCCGCGAAGAGTGGACGCATGAAGCACATTTGGCCGCGTGTATCTGGATAGTGCGAGATCGCCCCGATATTGCTCCGGAGCGCGACATGGCTGCCATCATATCGGGTTACAACGAAGCGGTAGGTGGCGTAAACGACGATAGCCAAGGCTATCACGAGACAATAACGCAGGTTTATATTGCAGGCGTAAAAGCGCATTTATCGGAAATTTCTGATGAAATACCATTGCGAGAGGCGGTGAACAATTTGCTGCTGTCGCGACGTGGCCGCCGTGACCTCGCTTTGAATTTCTATTCGAAAGACCTGCTGTTTTCAGTACCGGCGCGGCGGGGTTTTGTTGAACCCGACCGCGCCAGTCTGTCCGAAATCTAGTCCAGTAATTCGGCTGGGACCTTGCCACCATTGGCAGCCAGTTCGCGCATCACGGCCTTATGCAGCCACATGTTCATTGCGGCGCTTCCTTCCAGTTCGCCGGTATAGCCAAGCTCCATGGCCAGATCCTTGCGCTCCTGAAGCGAGGCATCCATGCCCACCATCTTCATCAGGTCGACGATTGACGTTCGCCAGTTGAGATTGCGTCCATCATTAGCGTCGATCTCTTCGAGATGAGCGATGACATCAATTTCTGTAATGGCGACCGGCTCTGGCGCTGTAACGGCGGCGGGTTCAAGCGGGATGGCCGATGGAGCGGGGGTTGCTGCGACAGCTTTCTTGCCAAAAATGGCGTCTTTGATGCTGCTAAAAATGCCCATTATTTATCTCCTGCGATTCTTGGCCGGGGGGTGGCCAATTGTGGACTATATGCGAGGCCTCAAAATTAGGGGAGGCGTATTGTTTCCGCGAATGTAAATTCAGCGATAACTGCAGTCATGCACGCCGCACGAGACTTGCCAATTTTCTCAAACGCGGGCACCTTTTGTCGAACCCGAGGAGATGCATCATGGATATTGCGAGCATATTGAAACAGACTGGTGCCATTGGCTCGATTGCCCAACAGCTGGGCGTTAATGAACAGGTTGCCCAGTCCGGTGCCGAAGCCCTGTTACCCTCAATATTGGGTGGTTTTAAAAAGACGACACAGGCGCAACCGGGTGGCCTGGAAGGTCTCGGCGGTTTGCTCGGTCAATTGGGTGGCGGCGGGCTTTTCGACGCGGTGGTCAGCCCCGAGCCGACGCCTGTAGAGAAGGGCAACGACGTCCTCGGCCAGATTTTCGGATCGAAGGATGTCAGCCGTAGCGTTGCGGGACATGCATCGGACCAGACCGGACTTGATCCTTCGCTTTTGAAAAAGATGCTACCGATTTTGGCCATGCTCGTTGCAGGCTATATGGCCAAGCAAAGCGGCGGCGGCGAGGGTGGCGGTCTAGGCGGCATCATCGGCGGGATGCTTGGCGGCGGAAGTCAGGCTTCAGGCAGCGGTGGCCTGGGCGGCATGCTCGGAAACGTCTTGGGCGGCGCACTTGGCGGCGGTCAGCAGGCAGCTCCAGCTGGTGGCGGTCTGGGCGGTCTCGCGTCGATGCTCGACATGGATGGCGACGGCAACCCGTTGGATGACATCATCGGCATGGCGGGAAAGTTCGTGCGTTGAAATCAAATCCTACATTGCAATCCGGAATTTCCATTCGCGTCTGCACAGTAAAATCGGGCTGAAGTTTTCCTTCAAACCCCCTCTACCAGCAACACTGCGCCATCGGCTCCCGTCACCCGCACCCGTGCCCCGACACCCGCATCGGCTCCGCTCGCGGACCATACGCCGTCCCCGACTTTAACCCGGCCATGGCCGTCGACGATTGCTTCGACCACCTCTACTATTTCGCCCGTCAGCCTTGCGCCCCGGTCATTCAATTTAGGGTCGTCGGTTTCGATCGGATTATCGGCGAGGAATTTCTTGCCGGCGAATACGGTCAACACCGACAGGATCGCGAACATTGCGACCTGATAAGCGATGGTGATTGGTAAAAAATAATCGAGCACACCAACAATGATGGCAGCAAGGCCAAGCCACATCAGGAAGAATCCGGGCGCTACCATTTCAGCAGCGCCAAGGATCAAGCCTAGTGAGAGCCAGAACCAGTGGGTGGATATGCTATCGAGCCATTCGGCCATGTTGTGTACCCCTAATTACCATGCCGGGGACTGTCCCTTTGGGGACCGTCCCCCTATCGCATGTTGCGTGACTTCGAGAAGGGACAGTCCCCATCCGGGGACAATCCCTATTGCTTCACCCTCACTTATTCCGCGCTTCCATGGCATCCTTTGCCAGCTCCCCAATCCCGCCAAGTGTGCCGATCAACGCGGTCGCCTCGACCGGGAAAAGGATCGTCTTGGCATTGGGTGACGTCGCAAACATGCCTATGGCTTCGACATATTTCTGGGCAATAAAGTAATTCAGCGCCTGTGTACCCGATGTCGCAATGGATTCCGACACCATAACGGTTGCTTTTGCCTCGGCTTCGGCTTCACGTTCGCGTGCTTCGGCATCGCGGAATGCAGCTTCCTTGCGGCCCTCGGCTTGCAGGATCGCGCCTTGTTTCTCGCCTTCAGCCCGCAGAATTTCGGCGGCGCGCATCCCTTCGGCTTCCAGAATTTGCGCGCGCTTTTCACGCTCTGCCTTCATTTGACGCGCCATTGCATTGCTGATGTCGGCAGGAGGACGGATATCCTTGACCTCTACACGCGTAATTTTCAAACCCCACGGGGTGGTTGCATGGTCAACAACAGATAGCAAACGTCCGTTAATATCGTCCCGTTTCGACAGAGTTTCGTCAAGATCCATGCTGCCCATCACGGTGCGAAGGTTGGTCGTCGTTATCTGCATGATGGCGACATAAAGGTCGCTGACTTCATAGGCGGCCTTTGCCGCGTCGAGTACCTGAAAGAACACCACAGCATCCACGCCGACCATTGCGTTGTCCTTGGTGATGATTTCTTGTCCGGGAATGTCCAGCACTTGTTCCATCACATTCACCTTTCGTCCGACGCGATCGAAGAAAGGAATGATGATTGTTAGGCCCGGTTGCGCGGCATGGGTAAAGCGGCCGAAACGTTCGATCGTGTAGACATATCCTTGTTGAACAACGGTGACCCCCATCATCACAAAGATGATGACGATCAGCACCAGCAGACCGAAAAAATATTCCATGGAATTCCCTCCGTTTGACGTATGCGGGTTTGTCGTAAATCTTAGGCTGCTTGCCAAGGAAAATCGGAACGGGCATGCGAATAATCGTGACCACCGTTCCTGTTCTGGATTGGGGATGTATCGCGATTAGGAGCGGCTTTATGGATATCGCCAATAGATTGAGGTTCGTTCGTTCAGCACTTTATGTGCCGGCGTCTAATGCACGGGCATTGGAAAAGGCGCGGGCACTGGATGCCGACATGATCATAATCGATCTGGAAGATTCGGTTGCAGAGCAGTCCAAGTCGGCGGCAAGAGAGGCTGCAATTGCTTACGTTGCCGCCGGTGTGGCGGGCAAGTTATTGGCCATAAGGGTGAATGCCGCCGATAGCCCCCACTATTTGGAAGACATGGCGGCATTGGAACAGTGCAGGACAGATCTGATTGTGTTGCCAAAAGTAGAAGATGTCGCCGGGATAAATGGATTGATGTTGCCGATACTGGCCATGATCGAAACGCCAAAAGGGCTATATGCCGCCAGCGAAATTGCAGCGCATTCCGGCGTGGCAGGACTTATCGCGGGAACCAATGACATTGCAGCGGAAACGGGAATTCGTCCCGGCCCGCATCGTCAGGGGTTGGAGCTTTCCTTGCAGATGATAGTGTTGGCAGCGTCGTTTGCAGGCAAGCCGCGTTTTGATGGCGTTTGCAACCGGTTAGACGATATGGATGGTTTCGATGTGGAATGTCGCCAGGGCGTAACCTTTGGCTTCACGGGAAAAACACTGATCAATCCGAACCAGATTGGCATCGCCAACGCTGCATTCGGGCCTGATTCAGCGGAAATTGCTGAGGCGGAACAGCTAATTGCGGCAAGCCAGGGAGGGGCGCAGCGTTTTAAGGGTCGCATGATTGAATCTATGCATGTAGAGGAGGCGAAGTTGACGATAGAGCGTTCTCGGCATGCGATGGGTGGCCGCTGAACCGTTCGATCTGGAGCGAAACTGAATGCGCCTTTTTTACGGTATATTTTTTGCAGCTATCGCAATTTTGGGTGCAGTGCCCAGCTTTGCGAAGGGCGTTACTGAAGCAGAATTGCGCGAACATATTGCCGTTCTGGCAAGTGACGAATTTGAAGGTCGCAAACCCGGCACGGAGGGTGAAGCGAAGACCGTTAAATACATTGCCGAGCAATGGGCAAAAGCCGGACTAAAGCCTGCGGCAAGGGACAGTAGCTGGTTTGATCCGGTGCCCCTTATTCAGCGTGGTCGGGGTACCGCAACTTTTGCGTTTAATTCCAATGGCCGGAAGCTGCGGATCGTTTCCGACGAAATCGTCCTGATTGGTAAAGAAGCCGAATATGCAAAGAATAATCTGCCCGTTGTCTTCGCGGGAATTGGCGTAAAATCAGATGGCCGCGTGGACGCTGATGTAAAAGGCAAGCTTGCGCTGGTTTTGTTTGAGGCTGAGAATGCGCCGACTAAATTCAAGTCACCGCGTGCACGCAGGGAGGCGTTGATTGCGGCCGGGGCTGAAGCGGTTCTGTTTGTAGGCGATAGTCAAGGCAATTGGTCCACACTGCGGCGGCAATTATTGTCCCGTCCGATTGGTCTGGAGGGCCGTGAAAAACGCGCGATGATTGAAGGTGCTATCAGTTCTGAATTCGCGGTAGCTTTGGTGACCGCGGCAGGCCTTGATTGGGACAAGTTGCGCGCCCATGCGAAGGGTGCGGATTATGCGGGTGAGCCCCTTGGCGTTGAGGCCGATTTGGCGGTTAGTACAGATATTTATCGGTTTAATAGCTCCAATGTGATCGGTAAGATTTCCGGTCGCAAAAAAGGCAGCGGCGCGTTGCTGTTTATGGGCCATTGGGATCATTTAGGCATATGTGGACCGGAAGATGCGCCGGATCGAATCTGCAACGGTGCCGTCGACAATGCCAGCGGCATTGCCGTCTTAATCGAAGCGGCGCAAAGATTGAGCAAAAACCGGCATGATCGGGATATCTATTTTTTGGCCACGACGGCTGAGGAAAGCGGCTTGCTTGGTGCTTATGCCTTCGCCGACAAACCGGTTATCCCGCTGGAACAGATTGTTGTCTCGCTCAACATCGATACGATTGCGGTTGCCGGCCGTAATGCGAAAGTTGCCATTATCGGTCGTGGGACAACGCCGCTTGATCCAATAATTGAAGCCATCGCAAGAAAGACTGGCAGAGTGGTCGAAACTTCTACCGATGCAAATGATTTCATCCAGCGTCAGGATGGTTGGGCATTGGCACAAAAAGGGGTTCCTGCGCTGATGGTGGGCGGTGCCTTTGCCGATATGGACCTGATGCAAAAATTTCTGGGGAGCGATTATCACGGGCCTAATGATGAGCTGACTGATAAAACCGAGCTCGGCGGCGCTGCTGATGATGCCGATCTTCATATCGCGCTGGGTCGGTATTTTGCCAACGCACAAAAATATAAATCTGCGAAGGCTGGCGAATAAACGGCTTACTGTTTACATGGGCCGCCACGAATCGAGCGAAAAACAGATTTTAGAAGCGGTGGCAGCATGAAAGAAATTCCCCTCGGACTGACCTTTGACGACGTGCTGTTGCGGCCTGGGCCTTCTGACCTGCTTCCCAGTCAGGCTGACACCCGCACGCGCCTTACCAATTCGATTTCGTTGAATATCCCCATTTTATCCTCGGCGATGGACACTGTAACTGAAGCGCGCATGGCCATTGTCATGGCGCAGCTCGGCGGCATCGGGGTTCTGCATCGCAATCTCAGCATCGAAGAGCAGTGCGCGGCTGTCCGGCAAGTGAAGCGCTTCGAAAGCGGTATGGTTGTGAACCCGATTACGATCGCTCCCGAAGCGACGCTTGCCGAGGCACAGGCGTTGATGATGTCGCATGCAATATCCGGCATTCCCGTAGTAGAGGCGAGCGGCAAGCTTGTCGGGATACTTACCAACCGGGATGTTCGTTTCGCGGAAAATCCGCTGCAACTGGTTTCAGAACTCATGACACATGAAAATCTGGCCACCGTTTCATCCGGAGTGACGCAGGAAGAAGCGCGTCGCCTTTTGCATCATCGGCGGATCGAGAAGCTGCTAGTAGTGGATGAAGGATATCGCTGTATTGGATTGATTACGGTGAAGGACATCGAAAAAGCAGTGCTTTACCCCAATGCCACAAAGGACGGTTCCGGTAGGCTGCGGGTTGCAGCGGCAACGACGGTCGGCGAAAAAGGTTTGGCCTATACGAAGGCATTGATCGATGCCGAATGTGATCTGATCGTGGTGGATACCGCCCATGGGCATAGCGCAATGGTGGCTGCTGCTGTCGCCGAGATCAAAAAAATGGCACCTGAAGTACAGATAGTGGCAGGTAACGTCGCAACGGCAGAGGCGACACGCGCCTTAATCAATGCCGGTGCTGATGGAATTAAGGTGGGCATAGGCCCCGGTTCTATCTGCACGACGCGCGTTGTTGCAGGCGTTGGCGTGCCACAACTGACCGCCATAATGGATTGTGCAACAGAGGCCGGAAAGTCGAATATTCCCGTAATTGCAGACGGCGGTTTACGGACATCAGGCGATGTTGCTAAAGCGCTGGCTGCGGGCGCGTCTTCGGCTATGGTCGGGTCTTTGCTCGCGGGTACGGAAGAAGCGCCGGGCGAAACGTTCCTGTATCAAGGCCGGACCTACAAAAGCTATCGCGGTATGGGGTCGGTCGGCGCAATGGCACGTGGCTCGGCAGACCGGTATTTTCAGCAGGATATCAAGGATCAGCTTAAACTTGTTCCCGAAGGAATTGAAGGGCAGGTGCCGTTCAAAGGTCCGGCACGCGATGTGATCCACCAACTTGTCGGCGGCGTGAAGGCCGCAATGGGATATACCGGATCAAGGACGATCCCGGATTTGCAGCAGCGTGCACAATTTGTGCGTATTACCAACGCCGGTCTGCGCGAAAGCCATGTTCACGATGTTACCATAACGCGCGAAGCGCCCAATTACCCGACGCGCTGAACCATGAGGCCGGCAGCCCGTCTGCAATCGGCAATAGAGTTGCTCGACGCAATTATCATTGCGGCGAAAGAAGGGGGCGCTTCGGCTGACCAGTTGGCGAAGCTTTTCTTCGCCGAACGACGTTATGCCGGATCCAAGGACCGCAGGGCGGTGCGCGAGTTGGCTTGGCAGGCCATCCGCCGTTTCGGTGAACGCCCTGAAAGCGCTCGATCTGCCTTTGTTGCGCTGGCTGACGAAGATGCGGCACTGGTCGAACTGTTTGATGGCAGCGACTATGGACCGCCAATGATTGGTGCCGATGAACCTCGCGCCAAAGGCGGGCCGCTCCCGATATGGATTCTCCCGCACCTGAGCAGCCTGATCGAAGAGCATGAGCGATCCGCATTGCTTGATCGTGCACCACTGGACCTTCGGGTCAATGCGCTCAAAACCTCTCGGGAGGACGTAGCCGACCAGCTACCCGATGCGGAACTTCTATCGCAAACATCCGAGGCGCTGCGCCTGCCCACAGGCTATCAGGTTGAAAGTCTTCCATTGCTCATCGATGGTTTCGTTGAAATTCAGGACCTTGGCAGTCAGCTTATCGTCGATGCCTGCGCCGCCAGATCCGGCATGACTGTTCTCGATTTATGCGCGGGGGCAGGTGGAAAGACACTAGCTTTGGCAGCAGCAATGAAGAATGAAGGCAAGCTGATCGCGAGTGATACGAACCGCAACCGGCTCGACCAGTTAAAGCCAAGGGCAAACAGGGCTGGGGCGACCATGGTAGAAACCCGGTTACTGAATCCGGGTCGGGAAATCGAAATGCTCTCCGATTTGGCAGGCAGTTGCGAAATCGTACTGATCGACGCTCCATGTTCGGGCAGCGGAACATGGCGGCGGAATCCCGAAACGCGTTGGAGGCTGGACCCTGTCCGTTTGGAACGCGTTCTTGCGGAACAGGCAAAACTTCTCCAGATCGGTGCTGAAATGGTCGCTTCGGGTGGACATCTCGTCTATGCGGTTTGCTCCATCATCGCAAATGAGGGTCGTGGGCAAGTGGCAAGATTCCTGGATGCACATCAAGGCTGGCAGGCGGTTGACCCGGACTTGGGTGTTGGCCGCAAGGAAGGTGATGGGATAATACTGACACCACATCATGATGGCAGTGATGGATTTTTCTTCGCAAGGCTATTGAAGCTGTGATAGCGTCGCATTTTAAACAAATCTGGATTTTAATTATGCGTTTTTCTCCCGCCGCAATTGCCCTTTCACTGACACTTGCAATGATTTCAAGCGCCGGAATCGGCGGTCGCGCCGATGACGACATCGATCTACGCTCGGTAGCATTGTTGCAATCGGGCAACGACGCGATGGTGGCGGGCGATGTCGAAGATGCAATCGGCTGGTATGAAACTGCGTTGGCAGTCGATCCACGTAATCGCGCTGCCTACATTGCGATGGCTGGTGCCGTGCAGAAACAGGGATTGAACGGTAAGGCGATCCGTTTCTATAAGGAAGCACTCGAAATAGAGCCAAACGACCAGATTGCGTTAGCTGGACAAGCTGACGCAATGATTGCCAAGGGTGCAATTGAACCTGCGCGCAAGAATATCGCCCGACTAAAGATGCTTTGCCGTGCTGATTGCACCAAAATTGATAGCCTTACACTTGCCGCCAATAAGGCAAGCGAGAAGCCGCAACTCCAAGCCAGCGCCCTTGAAATCAAACCTACCATTGGTGAGGCGCCCAAGTCACAACCGAACTGAAGGGCTCCCGCCAAAATAATGCGTTCAGATCAGATCGCGAAATTCGACGACGATACTTTCATATAACCGCTTTTTAAACGGTACAATAAGTTGCGGCAGACGGTCGGGGTTAACCCACTGCCAGCGCGAAAATTCGGGATGTTCGGTTTCGATGTTGATATCGTTATCGGATCCTTTGAAACGCATCAAAAACCACCATTGGCGCTGGCCACGGTACCGGCCTTTCCAGATTTTCCCGAGTAACTCGTCGGGCAAATCATAGAAATGTTCTTCACGGCTGCGCGCGATGACATCTACCAAATTGGCGGGGATTCCAGTTTCCTCAACCAGTTCGCGCAGGGCGGCCTGTTCCGGATCTTCGTCTTCGTCGATCCCCCCCTGCGGCATTTGCCAGGCGTCACCTTCA
The DNA here is from genome assembly GCF_041737645.1 of Sphingorhabdus sp. Lineage (GTDB taxonomy): Bacteria > Pseudomonadota > Alphaproteobacteria > Sphingomonadales > Sphingomonadaceae > Sphingorhabdus_B. Next base: position 45,280 of record NZ_JBGSRI010000046.1, on the reverse strand, counting down.
GGCGCTTTGTCGATCCGTTGTCCGACAAATATTTTTCCTTCGGTGTTCGCAAGCATGATTCCCGCGCAAAAGCGGTATGGTAAATCGGCAAGTTTTTTGTTCATCTTGTTGCCATGGCTTCCACGAGCATGGATTTCAAGGCAGCAATATTTGCCTCGATGTCCTGCTGGGTCGAAGGGATGGCCTGACGAATGTTGATATGACCATGGATCGTGCCTTCGGCGCTTATATGTTCGACGCGGACGCCTGCGTTCTTCAACTTTTCAACAAAGGCAATGCCCTGATCGCGCAAGGGATCAAGACTTGCCGTTGTGACAAGGCTGGGCGGCATCCCGCTCTGGTCGAAGTTGAGCGGTTCCGCGCGGTAATCTCCCGGTGTTGCGGCATGGCCGTCTCCAAAATATGCCATCGCCTCATCGGTCAAAAGATAACCGGTCGCAAATTCACGCATGCTTGGCCAGTCGGCGTCCAGCGTGACCACGGGATAAATGGGATGCTGTACCAAAACAGGAACGTCGGCTGGCCTGTCACGAAGGGCCATAGTGGTGACAATGGTCAGATTGCCTCCGGCACTGTCGCCGGATGTAATGAGTCCCGTAACCTCCAGCCCGAGTTCGTCGGGACTCGTTGCAATCCAGCGTGCGGCCGCCTCGCAATCTTCGGCAGGGGCAGGAAAGGGATATTCTGGCGAAAGCCGGTAGTCGACTGATATGACGGGCAGGTCGAGCAGCCTTGCGACTTCGGCGCAATAGGGCTCATATGTATAGATGCTGCCGATGACAAAGCCGCCGCCATGGAAAAACACCATGACCGGGCCAGCATCGCGATTTTCTCGCTTGTCGTAGATCCTTGCAGCGATGGTTCCTGCGGGCCCCGGGATGGACACGTCCCTGATAACCGCCAGTTCGCCGACCGGCGCATCGGCCACATCACGCATTGCGGTGGTCATCGCTCGTGCTTCGTCAGCTCCTACTTCCCAGAATTTGGGGCCTGGCACCGAATTTAGAAATTGTAGGAACATTGCCACATCGGGCCGGATATAGGGGGTTGTGTCGCTCATCTCATTCTCCATCTTCGAAACTTGATAAGGCGACTATGGCAACAGGTCTAGCATATCCACATATAGTTTTTCTAACATTGCAGTGTGGTCGGAATGGGATTAGGCGAAACCGCAATAAAGAACTAATTTAAGACGGGCTGGAACGAATGGCTACGGCATTCAAGGAAGATCACACAGGCGCACACACGCCTGTTCATAGCGACGCGGTTGTCGTGCGCTTTGCCGGCGATAGCGGCGACGGGATGCAGTTGACCGGTGGGCAGTTTACGCTGTCCGCGGCGCTATCTGGAAACGACTTTGCGACATTCCCGGATTTTCCCGCAGAGATCCGTGCGCCAATAGGTACATTGTTTGGCGTTTCGGCATTCCAGATCAATTTTGGCTCGTCAGCCATTGATACGGCTGGCGATCAGCCCGATGTGCTGGTGGCGATGAATCCAGCTGCGCTGCAAACCAACGTCGGTGCTTTGCGCGAAGGTGGCCTGATTATTGCCGACACCGGCGAGTTCAATCAGCGTAACCTCGACAAGGCGAAATATAGCAGCAACCCGTTCGAAGACGGCAGTCTTGCCAAATGGCAGGTGCTGGCGTTCGACATCAGTGCGTTGACGCTAGAGGCGGTCAAGCCTTTCGGCATGGGCAATAAAGACGCGCTGCGCTGCAAGAATATGTGGACGCTCGGCCTCGCATTATGGATGTTCGACCGCGACCGTCAGCCCATTATTGATTGGCTGAATGCAAAGTTTGCAAAGAATCAGGTTCTGGCCGACGCCAACATTGCTGCCTTGAATGCCGGGCATGCCTATGGCGAAACGGCTGAGCTGTCCGGGCCGCTGAAGCAATATCATGTCGATGCAGCGCCAGCCCCTGCCGGTCTTTACCGCACGGTTACCGGCGCCGAGTCGATTTCTTATGGTCTGGTTGCCGGAGCCCAACTGGCTGGCCTCAAGATATTTTTTGGTGGCTATCCGATCACGCCGGCCTCGGCGATTTTGCACCATCTTAGCCGTCTGAAGGAATATGGTATCACCACATTCCAGGCGGAGGACGAGATTGCGGCGATTTGTTCAGCTATCGGCGCAAGCTATGCAGGGCAACTGGGTGTGACCAGTTCGTCGGGTCCCGGCATTGCGCTGAAGGGCGAGGCGATGGGCCTTGCGATCATGACTGAGCTGCCGCTTGTTATCGTCAACAGTCAGCGCGGCGGACCATCGACCGGGCTTCCTACCAAGACTGAGCAGTCCGATCTTTATCAGGCCGTCTATGGCCGTAACGGCGACGCGCCGATGCCGGTGATTTCGGCGCGCTCGCCAGTCGACGCGTTCGATTGCGCGGTCGAGGCGGTTCGGATTGCGGTGGAATATATGACGCCGGTAATGTTGCTGACAGATGGCTATATTGCCAACGCGGCTGAACCTTGGTTGGTGCCTGATCTGGAAAGCTACAAGCCGTTCCCCGTCGAATTCCTGGAAAGCGTGCCTGAGGACGGGTTCAAACCCTATTCGCGTGACCACAAATTGAAGCGGCCCTGGGTCAAGCCCGGCACGCCGGGCCTTCTCCACCGCATTGGGGGAATCGAGAAGGAAGTCGATACCGGTCACATCAATTATGGGCCAGCCAACCATCAGGCGATGACTGACATCCGTTCGGCGAAGGTGAACGGCGTTGCTGACAGCATCCCTGATCAGATCGTGGAACAGGGCGGTTCGGGCGCAAAGCTCGCGGTTGTCGGTTGGGGATCAACCTACGGCCCGATCAAGCAGGCCGTCCGTCGCAAGCGTGCCGAAGGCGTTGACGTTGCGCATATCCATATCCGCCACATCTGGCCCATGCCGAAAAATATGGGCGAGTTGCTCAAGAGCTTCGACCATATCATCGTGCCCGAAATGAATACCGGCCAGCTAAAGACCGTCCTGCGCGACCAGTTCCTTGTTGATGCCAAGCCAGTCAACAAGGTATCCGGTCAACCCTTTACCATCGCCGAAATTGAAGCTGCGATTGAGAGTGCTTTGGGCTGACGCGCAAGCGTTGTTGCCCCATTAAGGAAACGCCATGAACGATATGACCCCCATCAAAGCGACCACGCCCAAGGATTGGGAAACCGATCAGGAAGTCCGCTGGTGCCCCGGATGCGGTGACTATGCGATATTGAAGGCAGTGCAGCGCACGATGCCTGAAATTGGCGGGACGCCTGAAAACACTGTGTTTATCAGCGGTATCGGCTGTTCGTCGCGCTTTCCTTATTATATGGAGACCTACGGCTTCCATACGATCCATGGGCGAGCGCCCGCGGTTGCGACAGGCGTGAAGCTGGCTAATCCGGACCTTGATGTCTGGATCATCACCGGCGACGGCGATGCGCTTTCGATCGGTGGCAACCACACGATGCATCTTTTGCGCCGCAATCTCGACTGCCAGATCATGCTGTTCAACAACGAGATTTATGGACTGACCAAAGGACAATATTCGCCAACCAGCCGTATCGGCACCAACAGCCCTTCGACGCCTTATGGTTCGGTGGACCGGCCTGCGACTCCTTGCGCTTTCGCGCTTGGATCAGGCGCACGCTTCGTCGCCCGCGGCTTTGATGTGTCAAAGAACCTTCCCGAAGTTCTTAAAGCTGCGCATGCCCATCGCGGCGCGGCCTTTATCGAGATTTTTCAGAACTGCATCGTATATAACAAGGATGTATTCGAAGAATTTGCCATCCCAAAAGGCGCCGAAGGTCATCAGCTCTGGTTACGTAATGGCGAACCGATGCTGTTCGGAAGCGACAAATCAGGCGGCACCAAAGGCATCGCGCTCGATACAGAAGCACTGAACCTGAAGGTCGTCGATGTCGTCGATGGCGACTGGCAGTCCGTTGGGGTCATCGTCCATGATGCAACCAATCGCTCTGTGGCGCACATGCTGGTAGAAATGCCTTTTGGCGAATTTCCGATGGCCTTGGGCGTGCTTTACGACGATCCGCGTCCGACCTTCAACGATGTGGTCCTCGCGCAAAATGTATCCGCCAGTGTAGGGAAGACGGCTGATCTCGGCAAGTTGCTGGCGAAGGGCCAGACATGGACAGTCGAGGACGGCCATCCGGAGGTTTAACGTCGGCCCAGCCATATGCCGGTATTGCAAACCAAGCTTCACTCGGCCAGCTAGGCGGTATGGATAATCTTACTCATAGCCTGGTCGGCGCGCTTATTGGACAGATGGGGCTGAAGCGTAAAACTGGCCTTGCGATACCGACTTTGATCATTGCCGCGAATATTCCTGATATTGATGCGGTGGCGACCTTACTCGGTGGGTATCAGCATCTGGCTATCAGGCGAGGGATCACGCATGGGCCAATTGCGATGTTGGTCTTGCCGATCGTTCTTTGGGGCACCATGCTTTGGTATGATCGATGGCAAAACAGACGGGGCACCCGTCCGGAAAAACGTTTGCCCGTCGATGCAAAGTGGTTGTTGGCATTGGCTTATATCGGCTGCCTTAGCCATCCGCTGTTCGACTGGTTCAACAGCTATGGTATTCGTTTGCTCGAGCCCTTTTCCAGCCAGTGGTTCTATGGCGACACAATCTTTATCATCGATATCTGGCTATGGAGCGCGTTAGTGGCTGGCGTCTGGCTGTCGCTGCGTAATGAGCGGGCAGGAAAGCCGAATTGGCGTATTCCTGCCATGACGAGCATGGCAGCCATTTTCCTATACATTGCCGCCAATGGCTTAATCACTGGGCAGGCAGAGCAGTTGACAGCAAAGGCCGTGAAGGACCAACTTGGCATAGCTCCGGAATTGGTGGTGGCCAATCCGGTACCGGTACAATTCTGGAAACGCGAAATGTTGTGGCGCGACGCAAACCATTATGGGCAGGGCACATTTACAGCGCCGGACAGCATCATACTCGACCCGAAGATTGGCGCGCACCAAATCGCCGATGCCGCCGCGATAGCTGAAATGTCCCGGGACAAGAATACGACGGCCTTTTTGTTCTGGTCGCGGATGCCTGTACTGCGCGAAGAACAGCGAGATGCGTCAAAAGTACGAATCCTGTCTGACCAGCGCTTTGGCAATCCGCTGGTTCAGGACCGTTTCAGCGTTATACTTCCGGCCGAACGCGCCGCAAAATGACCCAGCCTGTCGTGCTCTGGTTTCGCCGGGATTTGCGTTTGGCGGATCAACAGGCGCTGGCGGCGGCTGTTGTCAGCGGCGCGCCGGTTATCCCGGTCTATATTCTCGATGACGAAAGCCCCAAACACCGCAAGATGGGCGAAGCATCCCGCTGGTGGTTGCACCACAGTCTCGTGTCGCTAGATGCCGATTTGCAGGTGCTTGGATCCCGCTTGATCCTGCGGCGCGGCAAGTCCGATGCGGTTTTAAGTCGCCTTGTCGAAGAAACGGGCGCAGCGGCGATCCATTGCATCCGTCATTATGAACCATATTGGCGCAATGCCGAAAAAGCGGTGGCAAAGGCGTTGCCCGATGGGTGCGACCTTAAATGCCATGATGGCAATTATCTGCTTCCTCCTGGGAGTGTCACCACAGGCAGCGGAGGGCAGTATAAAATCTATACGGCGTTCATGCGGGCATTGTGGCAGCATATGCCCCCGGCTCAACCTTTGCCATCGCCCGCAAAACTGGCTTTGCCCGTCTATTGGCCCGCAAGCGATGCCCTTTCGGATTGGGATTTGCTCCCCGTCAAACCAGATTGGTCAGGGGGCATGCAGCAGATGTGGACGCCCGGCGAGCATGGCGCCAAAGCGCGGCTGGATGCCTTTACCGACAAGGCGAAATCTTATGACGAACGGCGGAACCTGCCTTCGGTCGATGGTTCATCCTTCTTATCCCCCCACCTGCATTTTGGCGAAATTTCCGCTGCGACCTGCTGGCACGCAACAATGTCGGCGGGCGGATCTGTGGATGTATTTCTAAAGGAACTTGTGTGGCGGGATTACGCGCAGAATGTTATCTGCCAGTTTCCCGAATATGGCAGTAAGAACGCCCGCGAAGGCTTTGACAAGATGCCTTGGCGCGATCTTGCCGATCCGGCGGTAAAGGCCGATTATACCGCCTGGACAAAAGGACAGACAGGATATCCCATCGTCGACGCCGGGATGCGCCAGCTTTGGGCAACAGGTTGGATGCACAACCGCGTGCGGATGATTGCCGCGTCCTTCCTGATCAAGCATTTGCTCATCGATTGGCGGGCAGGGGAGCAGTGGTTTTGGGATACGCTTGTCGATGCCGATTATGGATCGAACGCCGTCAACTGGCAATGGACGGCAGGAACGGGCGTCGACAGCAATATGTTCGTCCGCATCATGGCGCCGCTGTCGCAATCGGAGAAATTCGATGCGTCCGGCTATATACGGCAGTGGGTGCCCGAGCTATCCGATTTGCGCGAACCCTATATCCACGATCCCGAAGAGCATGGAGCCCGCCCGAAAGGGTATCCCCGCAAATTGATCGGGCACAAGCAGGCTCGTGAACGGGCCTTGGCGGCGTTTGCGGTAACGAAGGGCTGAGTTATATTACCCGTCGACGTTGATGCGCGTGCCCGTTTCAAACTCGCGCTGTAACATATCGACAATCGCATTCGCGACGACCGACGGTTCTTTCACGGTCGACGGGTCTTCACCGGGATAAGCCGCGGCCCGCATTTTGGTGCGGGTTTTGCCGGGGTCGACGATGGCCACGCGCACGGCGGAAATATTCTTCACTTCCTCACCATAGCTGCGGACCAATGTTTCCAGCGCGGCTTTGGATGCGCCATAAGCCCCCCAAAATGCGCGCGGTGTAGCCCCTACCGACGAGGTGAGCGCGATCAGCCGTCCGGCCTCGCTCTTACGCAAAAGCGCATCAAACGAAGCAATCAGAACCTGCTGCGCGGTGATATTCAATGTCAGTAAACGGGCCAATTCTGCCCCATCAATGGCCGGAACCGGGGCAAGCGTGCCGAGCATCGCGGCATTCAAGACCAAATGGTCCAATTTGCCCCATCGCTCTGTTACGGCGGCGGCAAGTCGTCCAATGCTGTCGCCATCAGTGAGATCAAGCGGTGCGATTGTTGCGTTTCCGCCAGCTTCAAAGATTTCATCCTCTACCGATTCCAAATCCTTGGCGGTGCGGGCGGTGATGATGACATGAGCGCCTTGTGCGGCGAGCGCTTTTGCTGTTGCTGCGCCGATTCCCCGGCTGGCACCGGTGACCAATGCGACCTTTGAGTCAAAAATTCTTGTCATGGATCACGCGAGCTTTCGTTCGCCTAGCAAGATGAGATCACCGGCTTCGGCTTCTTCATGGTCGGTCAAGCTTGTGGGGTAATCGCCGGTAAAGCAGGCATCGCAATATTGCGGCTTGTTTGTATTACGGGATTCTTCGCCCAACGCCCGATAAAGCCCGTCAATCGACAAGAATGCCAAGCTATCGGCTTGAATGAATTCACGCATTTCCTCGACGTCCATGCGGCTGGCCAACAGTTTTGACCGCTCTGGTGTGTCGACACCATAAAAACAACTGTTCATTGTGGGTGGGCTGGCGATACGCATATGTACTTCGGCAGCGCCGGCCTCTCGCATCATCTGGACAATTTTAAGTGAAGTCGTACCACGGACAATAGAATCGTCGATGAGTACGATTTTCTTGCCGGCAACCAAGTTTTTGTTGGCATTATGCTTGAGCTTTACGCCCAGATGGCGAACACCGTCCCCCGGCTGGATGAAAGTCCGCCCTACATAATGCGAACGGATAATGCCCAGTTCAAACGGAATGCCAGCCGCTTCGGCATAACCGATTGCGGCAGGTGTGCCGCTGTCCGGAACGGGGATTACATAATCCACATCGACGCCATTTTCACGCGCCAGTTCCGCACCGATGGCCTTACGAACAGAATAGACGCTTCTGCCGTCTACGATTGAATCAGGGCGGGAAAAATATACATGTTCGAAAATGCAGGGGCGTTGTGACACCGGAATGAACGGCTTGTGCGAATGGATGTCGCCGTTCCGCACGATAATCAACTCGCCTGGTTCAACCGCTCTTACTAATTCTGCACCCACGATATCGAGGGCAACCGTTTCGGAAGCGAATATGATTGTGTCGCCAAGCTTGCCCATGACCAACGGGCGAATGCCGAGAGGATCGCGGCACGCGATCATGCCTTCTGTTGTGAGGCAGATCAGCGAATAAGCTCCCTCGACCCGCTTCAACGCGTCAATAAGGCGGTCCAATAACATCCGGTAACCCGAAGTAGCCACGAGATGGATGATGACTTCGGTATCTGATGTCGATTGAAAAATCGAGCCACGGCGCACCAGGTCTTTGCGGATGGCCATTGCGTTGGAAATATTGCCATTATGCGCGATGGCGAAGCCGCCCGTCGCCAAATCGGCATACAGCGGTTGCACGTTCCTAAGCGATGTTTCGCCTGTCGTTGAATAGCGGACATGACCAACTGCAGTGCGCCCAACCAAGCCGCCGATAATCTCTTCACGGTCAAAATTGCCTGCGACATGACCCATTGCTCGGTGGGTGTGGAAATCATGGCCGTCAAAGCTGCTTATACCAGCCGCTTCCTGTCCCCGGTGCTGAAGGGCATGAAGGCCAAGCGCCACCATAGCCGAGGCGCCCTCAGTGTCATAGACGCCAAAAATCCCGCACTCTTCACGCAGTTTGTCGTCATCAAAAGGGTCGGTGGTCAGCATTTGTATCGAATCCCGCTGCGCTTCGCTGGGTGCATATAGGCACGCTTGTGCCGATTGTCTTCCCCCTTGTCGTGATAGTGTCATAAAGAAATTGTTGGCGCGGTTTTTCAGCTTGGGTTAGTCGCATGTGCATGACTGAAATACGCGAGACAGGGCTCACGCTCGATCCGAAATTTGATGCCAATGGTCTCTTGACCGCGGTTGTTACCGATTCAGCGGATGGCTGCGTATTGATGGTGGGTCACATGAATGCTGCGTCATTGGCAAAAAGTCAGGAAACGGGAACTGTCGTCTTTTTTTCGCGCAGTCGGCAGCAGCTTTGGCAAAAAGGCGAAACCAGCGGACACATTCTGAAAATTAAGGAAATGCGGATCGATTGTGACCAGGATGCAATCTGGATAATCGCACAACCCGAAGGACCAACTTGCCATACGGGCGAGCGCAGTTGTTTTTACCGGCAAATCGAAAACGGAAAGTTGAAACGACTTTGAAATTTTCGATTGTCTTTTTAGGTGTCGCTGCGTCGCTGCTGCTTGCGTGTACCGAAAACAGATCTGCTGATCCCAAGGTTTCCTCGGACGCAGGTGATGCTTTGGATTCGCAAGCCGTCTCTGCCGGAATTTTACCTGACCCCAAGGACGTGGAATTTGCAGGTCGTTACGAAACCCGCAGTGAATTAGGCGCCGATAAATTCTGCGCCGTCGCGAATGGATCAAACAGCTATAAAATCGGATTTTTGGCCGTTTTCGGGTCCGAAAGCAAATGCGAAGGCACCGGGACTGCATCGATTGACGGCGAAAATGTCCGTGTGGTTCTTGCAGGCAAAGGAAATTGCGCTTTTAATGCCAGATATGACGGCATTGAGCTGCGTTTCCCCGGCGTAGTTGAACGCGAATGTTCTACATATTGTTCTGCCAAAGCGAGTATGTCCGGCACACATTATTTCATGGTTCAACCCGGAAATGACGCGGCCCGCGGAACGTTAGGACGCAAGATAGAACGGTTATGTGATTAGCCGGGTCCCTGTTTAGGGTCGATGACCCTAAACAGGGACCACAAGACATGCCTGACCCGCAGCCTTCAACTTTGTGCACATCGTATCCGCGGCGGATTTGCTCGCAAAAGGGCCAACCTGGAGTTTTGTGATTTTTCCGCTGGCTTTATAGACAGGCTGAAGTGCTGCGATCTCTGGACGATCACGCTTTAACGTAGCCCAAAGCTTCTTTGCGTTCGCGTCTTCTCCAAACGCGCCAAGCTGAATTCGCCACGGACTGACAGTATTTGTTGGAGCCGAAGGAGCAGGCTTTACAGCAGTCGATTCTTTGCTGGACGACGGGGGTAAGTCAGCCTGCTTGGTCGTTTTTGCCGGGGGTGTCGTATTGATCGGGAAGCCGTCTGCCGACGCCGTTGCAACACGGCTGCTGCGTTGTTCAAGATTCCCTGCCAGCACCGTCGCCGCTTGCCGTTGTTCAAGCGGAATATATTTGTCCATTTGTGCGAGACTTTCCGATGCAGGAGTCATACCCGACGACGACGCTAATGACATCAAGGCATATGCGCGCACCCAGTCTTTAGCGATATTGGTGCCATTAAAAAGTTCGGTAGCCAGCAAATATCGCGCGCGTGGATCGCCCCGGTCAGATGATGATTGCAAGATCGGAAGGGCTTCAGCGACTTTTCCCTGATAATGAAGCAGATGGCCGTAGCTATCTAGGGCCTTCTGATGTCCTTGGGCGGCCGCTTTTTTATACCATTCCAGGGCGAAGTTCAGGTCGGTGGGAACACCGCGTCCTGTTTTATATGCTTGCCCCATATTAAATTGCGCGTCGGGATCACCATTAAGCGCGGGGTCGCGCCATTGTTTGACCGCCTGATCATATTCGCCGCGGCTCCACGCATCGACACCATCTTTGACATCGGCTGCGGCCGGTTGGGAAATCAGCGCAAGCGCCAAGGCGGCGAATGTAATCTTTGAAAGGTGCGACCCTATCTTCATTTGTATCCTCCAAGACTTGATTTATTTGTCCAATATCGCACAAATGTGAAAATGGTAAATCAATCCGATTAATTTGTTAACCATGACGATATGTCAATCCACAAGCGATGACGCCGACTTATAGATTAAGTGTTATGCGATGCCAGCCAATATTCAACGGGCAAATTCCCCGGCAGCGTTAACGGATTTTTAGCCCTGTTCTGTCACATCCCCATTTGAAACATTTACAAAGGGGAATGATGTGAGGGTTCTCGCATTAGCATCACAGAAGGGCGGGTCGGGCAAAACCACGCTTTCTGGCCACTTGGCGGTTCAGGCACAACTTGCCGGTGCCGGACCAGTCGTATTGATCGACATCGATCCGCAAGGTTCTCTCGCCGATTGGTGGAATGAACGCGAAGCTGAGCTTCCCGCTTTTGCACAAACCACGGTCGCACGTCTTGCTGCTGATCTTGCGGTGCTTCGGCAACAGGGTTTTAAGCTGGCGGTCATTGATACCCCGCCTGCCATTACCATGGCGATTCAGAGTGTTATTTCGGTTTCAGAATTGATCGTCGTACCAACCCGGCCAAGTCCGCATGATTTGCGCGCTGTGGGTGCAACGGTTGATTTGTGTGAACGCGCTGGCAAGCCATTGATCTTCGTGGTCAACGCGGCGACGCCCAAGGCCAAGATCACTTCGGAAGCCGCCGTTGCCCTTTCGCAGCACGGAACGGTGGCGCCTATCACGTTGCACCACCGCACGGATTTCGCCTCGTCGATGATTGACGGTCGCACGGTTATGGAAATCGACCCTAACGGCAGATCGTCGCAAGAGGTCATCCAGCTATGGGCCTATATTTCCGATCGATTGGAAAAGAATTTTCGTCGCACCGTCTTTAGTGCTCCAGCCGCAGCAAGCAATCAACAGATTGCCACCGCAAGACCGATGGGTGGCTTTGGCCGCCGGGTCGTAGGTTAAGCGAAAAGAGGGGCAAAGAAAATGGGCGAACCTAAACCAATTGCATCACTTTCCGGAATTCTGCTGGCCCGCAAGGGTCTGGCACGTCCTGCCATGCGTCGGCCATCGATGCTCGGTAGCAACGGAAATGCGGCACTGTCACAAGATGATCTCGGCTGGAACGACATGGGCTATGATGTCGACCCTGACCCCAATACGCCTATGGATTACGATCACGGCTTTCACGGGCAAAACATGCTTGCCGGTGCGGTTCCCGAAGTCAAGAACCAGCAAGAGCGCATCTTTGGAGAGTTTGATCCAGGAAAGGATGTCGGTTTTGAAAGTCTTGGCGGCGAAGAACCCGAGATTGAATCTATGCTTACAATTGTCAGCATGACGCCTGAACCCCAGGTTCAACCAATTGTGCGTCGTGGCAAGACAGATGCGCCCCGATCGCGGGCGCGTTCAAAGCCGGGTATGAAAGAAAAAGCCGCGTTTACACTGCGTCTGGATGGCGAACGCCACCTGAAACTACGCTTGGCATGTGCGGTGAGACATCAATCCGCACAAAATCTGGTGACAGATGCGCTCGACGCGTATCTCGAATCCATGCCAGAAATCGGACATCTAGCCGCAAATGTTCCGACGAAAAAACATTGACCCCGAGTTGCGCTTTTTTGAGGTGATACCATGAATAGCAATTTTGTTGTGAAGCTCGCACTATCGACTGCTTTTGTAGCGGTTCCCGCGATGACAACGTCGACCGCCGGTTTCGGTAGCACTGAAAATGTATCGGCCAAAAAGGCTGGACCTGAAAAAGCTTATGGCTGGGCGAAAAAAGCGGAAAATGCTCTGGCAAAGGGCAAGGCAGATCGCGCGTTGACCTTCGCCGAGCTTGCTGTCGAAGCCGATCTGCAAAATCGCGATTATCGGGGACTGTTGGCACGCATCTATATGTCGCAGGGTCGGTTCGTTTCGGCGGAGCGAACATTGATGGATGTTATGGAATTGGGACAGGTCGATCCGCGCACTGTTATCAGCCTAGCACTGTCCCGAATTGCCCAGGGGAATGTCGATTCAGCTGTTATGCTGGTCGAAGCCAACCGTTCAATCGTGCCAGTGAGCGACTATGGCTTAACATTGGCGCTTGCAGGTCGTTCGGCAGAAGCCATCAACATTCTGACCGATGCAATCCGATTGGACGGAGCGACAGCTCGCACCCGTCAAAATCTTGCGCTGGCTTATGCACTTGATGGACGCTGGCGTGATGCGCGTGTTATGGCATCGCAAGATATGGCGCAAACGGCGGTCAACGACCGTATCGCCGAATGGGCGCAGTTTGCCCGCCCTGAAGCCTATACATTGCGCGTTGCCGGACTTCTTAAAGTGCGTGTGAACATGGCCGATACCGGGCAGCCGGTCAGATTGGCCCTGAATTCCGCCACGACGCCCGGGCTCGCCCTGGCCGACGCACCAATGGCGCCCGCTGCAGTCGCGGTAGAAGCCCCCGAAGTAGAACTCGCGGCCATCGGACCTGCGCCGGTTGCGGATAGCGTTGGGTTTGCCGCCGTAGAACAGGCCGTCAAGATGATGGAACCTGCTCCAATTACAAAAATGTCGGATGCGGAATTGATAAAGGCGGCGGACGGTCCGGCAAAGACCGTGGCCCCGGTCGTTCCTGTAAAGCTGGCTTTGGCTGACGTGCCGACGACCAAATCAAAAACAGTGACTTCGACTTATCTGGTTCAACTTGGTGCATTTTCAAACACCCAAAATGCCACTGCTGCCTGGAATAAATATCGTCGGAATTACAAGGCATTGAGTGGCAAGAATTCGACCAGCTCGACTGTCACCGTAAACGGGAAAAAGCTGGTGCGCCTTGCTGCCGCGGGTTTTGCCAATGCATCGGCGGCCAATGCGGCTTGTATGCGGATTAAATCGCAGGGCGGTTCGTGCCTTGTCCGAAATACAGCCGCCGACAAACCTGTTCGGATGGCCAGAGTTGCCGGTCAACGGATTGCCGCACGCTAAATAGACTCAGATGTTGTGAAGGCGGTGGGCACGGTGTTATGCCGTTACGAGCTTGCCGCCTTTTAACATATGCCGAACTCTGCCTTGGACGGGGATTTTATCAAAAGGCGTATTGCCTGCCAATGCAGTCATGCGGTTACTGTCCACCTGCCAAGGTGCGTAGGGATCGACCAGGATCAAATCGGCTTCAAATCCTTCTGTGATTGTACCGGCTTTCAGGCCCAAAATGCGCGCCGGATTGGTTGCCAAAAGCTCAAACAGCCGACCCGTTGTGATGATTTCATCACGCACCAGATTAAGCGTTAGGGCCAAAAGCGTCTCCGCACCGGCCATGCCGGGTTCCGCTTCGGAAAATGGCAGGCGCTTGTCTTCGGGACCGCGCGGGTCATGGCCTGATGCGATGACATCGATGGTGCCGTCGGCAATGGCTGCGATACAGGCCAGCCGGTCGCTTTCGTCACGCAATGGCGGTGAAAGGCGGGCAAAGGTTCTGAAATCGACGATCGCAATGTTGGACAGAAACAAATGTCCCGGAGTGATGCCACAGCTTATTCTCAGGCCCTTGGCTTTGCCTTCACGGATAAGATCAAGGCTGCGTGCGGTCGTTACCTGCCGGAAATGTACATGCGCGCCGCTTTCCTCCGCAAGCATAAGGTCGCGCGCAATTGCCAATGCCTCGGTTACCGGCGAAGCGCTGGAAAGCCCCAATAATGTTGCGGTTTCGCTTTCGGTCGCCACTGCGTTACCGGCCAACCCAGCATCTTCACTGTGCACAATCACGGGCAGATCCAGCGCGGCGCAATATCGCATAATTCGCAACATGATGCCGCTATCGCCAATCCATTTTCGGCCCGTGGCAACGCCCACCGCCCCCGCCTCTTTCATCAGGGCGATTTCGGCCATTTGCGAACCGGCCAATCCTTGCGTGGCCGCTGCCAGGGGATGGACCCACAGATCAGGTTTACCCTTCAACGCGGCATAACGGATGGTCGCCGGATCGTCGTGAACAGGAGACTGGTCCGGCATTAAAGCAGCGCGGGTAATTCCGCCGAAACGGAACGCCGGCTTATCTGTCTTAAAAACACCAAGGTCGATGATTCCAGGGGCAATCAAAAGATTAGTGGCATCCAGTTCAACTGCATGATCGATGGACGCGCCAAAGGAACTGATTTTTCCGTCTTTGATTTGAAGCGACATCGCTTCGGCTTTATCTGCACCGGGAAGCTGAACGTGACCGTTAATAATGTTAATCAAAGTCATGCCCAGCCCTCCACACCGCGTGATTTTCGCTTCAGGATGTCCAAGCACGCCATGCGGACGGCGACTCCCATTTCAACCTGCTCGGTAATGGCTGACCTTTCGATATGGTCTGCAACATTACTGGCAATTTCGACGCCACGGTTCATCGGCCCGGGATGCATCACCAATGCATCAGGTTTCGCCAATGCAAGCCGACGTTCATCCAGTCCAAACAGATAATAATATTCCCGCGGTGACGGGATAAAATCACCCTGCATACGTTCATTTTGCAAACGCAGCATCATCACGACATCTGCGCCCGGAAGTGCGTCATCAAAATTGCTGAATGTTTGCGCGCCAAATGCTGCGATACCATAAGGCATTAAAGCAGGAGGTGCCACGACCCGTACTTCGGCCCCTAAGCTTTTGAGGCAGAAGATATTGGATCGGGCGACCCGGCTGTGCAGGACATCGCCACATATGACAACTATCTGTCCCTCGACTGTGCCCTTGCGCCGCATGATCGTTAATGCATCAAGTAATGCCTGTGTGGGATGCTCATGGCTGCCGTCGCCGGCATTCAAAACGGGGCAATCGACTTTCCCTGAAATCAGTTGCACTGCTCCCGAACTTGCGTGGCGTATAACAATCGCGTCGGCGCGCATGGCGTTCAGCGTCATCGCTGTGTCGATCAGAGTTTCGCCTTTTTTGACGCTGGACTGCGCCGCATGCATATTGACGACATCGGCGCCCAGTCTTTTGCCGGCAATTTCAAAAGAGAGAAGTGTGCGGGTGGAATTTTCAAAAAAGGCGTTGATAATTGTCATGCCCGACAATCGACCATCATGTTTTGCAGGGCCGGAACGATTGAGTGCGACCCAATGTTCAGCCTCTTTCAAAATATAGAGAATTTCCCATTTTTGAAGGCTGGATATACCAAGCAAGTGCTTGTGTTGAAAGGCATCCGATCCAGTTGGGAAACTGTCGGCGGCAAAATTATCTGTCCATGTCATTAAAGCGATGCCCTTATAGGGAAAGCAGGCAATTAGCAAGCTTCACGCCGTCATCGCGTCAATTGCACCCTGCAAAATAAACGCCGCCGCGCCGCTGTCGATTTTTTCTGCCCTTTTGGCGCGGCTCATATCAGCCGCGATCATATCGCGCTCTACCGCCTGCGTTGACCAGCGTTCGTCGCGGAGCAGGATAGGCAGACCGATGTCGGCAATGTTACGGGCAAAGGCGCGACTCGACTGACTGCGCGGACTTTCACTGCCATCCATATTCAACGGTAGTCCGATGACGATCCCTTTGGTCCGGCGGGTGGCGATTGCAGCGGCCAATGCGATTTTGTCTTTCGAAAATTTGCTCCGCTTTATGAGGTCGGCCGGAGAAGCAAAGGTCCATTCTGCGTCACAAAAAGCGGTACCAATGGTCTTGCTGCCCACATCGAGGCCGATGAGGACCCCGCCATCGCGTAAAGCATCCCGAAAATCCGAAGCTTTTTCAAAGATCATTTGGCCAGAAATCTCTGGGAGCGCCACAATGCGTCGGCGCGGACATTGGCCCAGAAGAGCGGATAATCATACACATGATAATTATTGCCCGGCAACACATAGGGGCCCATGTCGACCGGATCACCAATCAGCAAAAAGCCCTTTTCATCGCAGCGGGCAGGGACGGTGGAGGGGATCAATTCCCCCGTACTCATATCACCCGACGGTTTCAGCGTCCCCAAATTGGCTTCGGCCAGCGCGTCGGCTTGTGCCCCGCCGTTGAGCGGATTGGTGCACAGGATTGGCGTATCTTTGCGTGATTCGCCGCTGAAGCCCGTTGTCGCGTTATAGAGCTCGAGGATTTTCCCATATTTAGCCGGCTCAGCAAAGCTTTCCCATCCCATGATGCAGCCCGTGTCGTCCGGTGATGTGCAGACAGGAAGACCCATTGCCGGGATATCTGTGGTAATTGAAACCGGCCAGCCAACGACATAGGCCGCCACGATGCGCTTGGCGAATGGTTTTCCGGCTATCCGGTCTTTCAGCAAATGCGTCAAATGTAGCGCGCCCTGACTATGTCCGGCCAATATGATCGGGCGGTCCTTTTGGACATTTTTTGCGAAATGGTCGAAGGCGAGCAGAATATCCTGATAGGCGTCGTCCAGGGCTTGGGTGCCTTCGGGCTTTGTTGTCAGAAAAGCGCCGAGGCCAGCCTGACGGTAACGCGGGGCCCAAATTTCGCCAGAAGCGGCAAAAGGTGTCGCCAATCCTCGCAGAAAGACGCGCGCGCGCGCTTGCGATTCCAGATCATCGAGCGGCGCATTCCAATGTGAGCGTGCAACGAATGATGTAGGGTGAATAAAAAAGATCGCTGCTGAGCCGGGCATTTCGGCCTTCGGCGCACCTACAGGTTCCCAAAGCGTCGGATTATTGCCTTTTTGCCCTGCACGTGAAAACCACATAGCGGGGTCATCATAGACATTGGTTGCCAGCGCCGCCTGTTTTTCGAACTTTACCGTAGGTTCAAGTTGGCCAATCGCAAAGTCGGTCAACTCGTCTTGGTAGATACGCAAGACGAACCCTCCGGCGATGACCAAAACGATCAAGCAAGCGAAAAGGTAGAGAAATTTGCGAGCCAATATTGTTAATCCCGATAATATTGCGGCTGAAACAGCCAGCGCATTTAGTCTATCTGGTAAAAATAGCACCGCAAAATTGAATGTGACCTGACAAGTGCAGCTTTTCCGTTGAAGCGAGGCAAGCGCAATGCTAGCTGCCACCGGATCGCTCGTCGATCCGGGCCACAAGGATTAGCATGTCTGTAGATAAAGATACCGTGAACAAAATCGCACGGCTTTCGCGCATCGCGATCAGCGATGCAGAGGCTGACAAGATGGTCGGCGAGCTCAATGGCATTCTGGCCTGGGTCGAGCAATTGGGCGAGGTCGACTGCACCGGCGTCGAGCCGATGACTGCTGTCATCCCCAACAAGCTGCGCCTGCGCGACGATGTCGTCACCGACGGCGACGTGCGCGACAAGGTGCTGGCAAATGCGCCAGCCAAGGAAGGCAGCTTTTTTGGCGTGCCCAAGGTGATTGAATAATGACCGATTTTTCCAGAATGGGCGTCGCCGCCATCCGTGACGGCGTGGCCAACGGCGAGTTCAAAGCTGTAGAGGTTGCCGAGGCACTCAACACCCGCGTAGCCAAAGCCAAGGCGCTGAACTCCTTCATCGTCGAAACGCCGGAAAAGGCGCTTGAGGCCGCCGCCGCCGTGGACGCCGATCGCTCAGCAGGCAAGCCTCTGGGCAAGATGGCGGGTGTGCCGATTGGCATGAAGGACCTGTTCTGCACTGAAGGCGTGCAGACCACAGCAGCCAGCCATATCCTCGAAGGCTTCGTGCCGACTTACGAATCCACCGTATCGGCAAACCTATGGAAGGCTGGAGCAGGGATGCTCGGCAAGCTCAACATGGACCAGTTCGCGATGGGTTCGTCGAACGAGACCAGCTATTTCGGTAATGTGATCTCGCCGTGGCGCCGCAACGACGGCAGTAATGCCGCGCTCGCGCCTGGCGGTTCTTCGGGCGGTTCGTCTTCGGCGATTGCAGCGCGGCTCTGTCCCGCAGCGACCGGCACCGATACGGGTGGATCGATCCGTCAGCCTGCGGCATTCGTCGGGATTAGCGGCATCAAGCCAACATACGGCCGCTGCTCTCGCTGGGGTGTGGTGGCTTTTGCGAGTTCGCTTGATCAGGCTGGGCCTATGGCCCGCGACGTGCGCGACTGCGCAATCATGCTGGAGGCGATGGCTGGGTTCGACCCCAAGGACTCGACTTCGCTCGATTTGCCCGTGCCTGAATGGGAAGCGGGTCTGAACAGTGATCTTAAGGGCAAACGGATCGGTATCCCCAAAGAGTATCGTCTCGACGGTATCGACGAAGATATCGCCGCGATGTGGGATAATGGCATCGCATGGCTGAAGGATGCGGGCGCGGAAATCGTCGATATAAGCCTGCCGCACTCCAAATATGCTTTGCCTGCTTATTATATTATCGCACCGGCTGAGGCATCGTCCAACCTTGCGCGATATGATGGCGTGCGCTTCGGTCTGCGCGACTTGCCCGATGGTGCAGGCTTGCAGGACATGTACGCCGCGACCCGCGCCGCCGGTTTCGGCGAAGAAGTCCGCCGCCGAATCATGATCGGCACCTACGTGCTGAGCGCCGGTTTCTACGACGCTTATTACACGCAGGCGCAGAAGGTGAGGGCGCTCATCGCCCGCGATTTCGAACAGGCATGGGCAAAGTGCGACCTGATCCTAGCCCCAACCGCCCCAAGCGCCGCGTTTGGCCTTGGCGAGAAGACAAGCGATCCGCTGTCGATGTATCTGAACGATGTGTTCGCAGTGCCTGCTTCGCTTGCAGGATTGCCAGCCATGTCGGTCCCCGGTGGCCTCAGCAAGGACGGCTTGCCTTTGGGCCTGCAGATTATCGGCAAAGCTCTGGATGAACAGGCCGTGCTGAATGCGGGTCTGGCGATAGAAGAACGATCAGGATTTACGGCGGAAGCCGGAGAGTGGTGGTGAGTCCTTATCGGCGATCACTGCTCCTCAGGCCGTTTGTATGGCTTGCTTTCGCGCTGCTTTTGGCTTTGCCGTTAATAATGGTTACCGATGTCGTTTTGATCGACATGGCTATTGGGCTATTTTTTGCTCTCATTGGGATCGCGTCATACTTTAATGTTTGCCCCAAGTGTCGCGTCAGCACTTATCATAACAATGACAATAGGTGGTCATATTTGAAAGCGACACCTCATAAGTGTTGTGAGCGATGCGGAAATGATCTCACAAAGCCCCATCAATTAGCTGGCGCCGTCTGGCCTCTACCGGAAATTGAAAAATGACTGAAGCAGCATACCGCATCCAAGGAAACACCGGCGAGTGGGAGGTCGTGATTGGCCTTGAGGTCCATGCGCAGGTTACCAGCGAATCCAAACTATTTTCCGGCTCATCGACCGGCTTTGGAGCCGAACCCAACAGCCATGTCTCGCTGGTCGACGCAGCCATGCCCGGAATGCTGCCCGTGCCGAACCGCGAATGCCTGCGTCAGGCCGTCCGCACCGGCATGGCGATTAATGCGCAGATCAATCGCTGGTCGCGTTTCGACCGCAAGAATTATTTCTACGCCGATTTGCCGCAGGGCTACCAGATTTCGCAGCTTTACCACCCGATTGTGGGCGAAGGCGAAATCGAGGTTACGTTGAACGAGAAAGATCCCGACAGCGCGGTCAAGAAAATCGGTATCGAACGAATCCATGTTGAGCAGGACGCAGGCAAGCTGATGCATGACCAGCATCCAACGATGTCCTTTGTCGATCTTAACCGCTCGGGCGTCGCGCTGATGGAAATCGTCTCGCGCCCCGATATGCGCAGCCCACAAGAGGCGGGGGCTTATGTCAAGAAACTGCGCTCGATCCTGCGCTATGTGGGTTCCTGCGACGGCAATATGGAGCAGGGCTCGATGCGCGCCGACGTCAACGTATCGGTACGCAAGCCGGGCGGGGAACTGGGGACGCGGACTGAAACGAAGAACGTGAACTCGATCCGTTTCATGATGCAGGCGATTGAATATGAGGCGCAGCGTCAGGTTGACCTTATTGAAAGCGGCGGAGCCGTTGTGCAGGAAACGCGCCTGTTCGACCCCAACAAGATGGAAACACGGTCGATGCGCTCGAAAGAAGACGCGCATGATTATCGCTATTTCCCGGACCCCGACTTGCTGCCGGTGGAACTGGACGATGCGTTTCTGGAAGAGTGCCGGGCGAGCCTGCCTGAACTGCCGGATGCCAAACGAGCGCGGTATGAAGCGATGGGCCTGACTGCCTATAATGCCGCCGTCCTCACCGCAGAGGCCGAGACGGCATTCTGGTTTGAAGATCTGCTGGCCGAAGGTGTCGACGCCAAGCAGGGCTCCAACTGGTTGATGTCCGAATTGTTCGGCGCGCTCAATAAGCTCGGCAAGGCACTCGACGAAAGCCCGGTTAGCCCTAAGCAAGCCGCCGAACTACTCGGCCTTGTCGCGGATGGTACAATTAGTGGCAGCATTGCCAAGCAGGTCTTTGAAATCATGCTCGAAACGGGGCAGGGCGCTGCTGACATTGTCGAAGAAAAGGGCCTCAAGCAAACCAGCGATACTGGTGCGATCGAAGCCGAGATTGCCAAAATCATGGCTGCGAACGAAGACAAGGTTGCCGAGTATCGTTCCGGCAAGGACAAGCTTTTCGGCTTCTTTGTGGGCCAGACGATGAAGGCGATGCAGGGCAAGGCCAATCCTCAGGTCATCAACGAACTTTTGAAGAAAGCATTGGGATAATTGCGGCTGGCCGGGGTGTACGAAGCTAATCACCGCTTCCCCCTTGCCCCGCCGCAGCTTTCCCGTTAGAGGCTCCCGTCGTTTGTGAAACGGCAGCTTTTCGTAAGCGGGCGTGGCGGAATTGGTAGACGCACCAGATTTAGGTTCTGGCATCGCAAGGTGTGGGGGTTCGAGTCCCTTCGCCCGCACCACGAAATAGGGTATACTCCCGGCTGCCGTTGAACCCGAAAGCCATTTAACAGTTTAAGGCAAGCCCAATGCTTGTCCAGATAGAGAAGATAACATGCAGACCGTCGAGACACAGAATGAAGGCCTGAAGCGCGCATATCGGATGACGATTACCGCGAAAGATGTCGAATCGCGCATTGATGCCGAGGTGAAGAAAATAGCGCCGCAGGTGCGGATGCCCGGTTTTCGCGCTGGCAAGGTTCCGGCCAATCTGGTCAAGAAGATGCACAAGGATTCGCTGCTTCAGGACGCCCTGAACAACACCATTCAGGAAGGTGTGCAAAAGGCGATTTCGGACAACAAACTCCGTCCTGCAACACAACCGCATGTGCATCTCGATAACGACTATGCGCCCGGTAAGGATGCCGTTGTCGATTTCCATCTCGAAGTGCTGCCCGCGATTGCGGCTCCTTCGATTGATGGTATCACGCTCGACCGTATGACGGTTGAAGTGACCGACGTCGCGGTTGACGAATCGATCCTGAAACTCGCCGCTGGCCAGAAAAGCTTTGAAGCTGCCGACAAGAAATATGCCGCCAAATTGGGCGACAGCGTCGTTATCGATTTTGAAGGCAAGGTCGATGGCGTTCCGTTCGAAGGCGGCAAGGGCGAAGGCATGGCGGTCGAACTCGGCTCGGGTCAACTGATCCCCGGTTTTGAAGACCAGCTGGTTGGCGTGAAGGCCAATGACGAAAAGCTCATCAACGTAACCTTCCCCGAAGATTACAATGCCGAAAACCTGAAAGGCAAAGCCGCAACCTTCGACATCGTTGTTGCCGAAGTCCGCAAGCCTGTCGAAGCGAAAGCCGACGATAATCTTGCCAAGATGTTCGGTCTTGAAAGTATCGACAAGCTGCGCGAACTGATGAAAGTCCAGGTCGAACAGGAGCATAATGGCCTGACCCGCACTTACATGAAGCGCCAGTTGCTGGATCAACTTGCCGCCGACCACGACTTTGAAGTTCCGCCGTCAATGGTGGAAGCCGAATTCGAACAGATTTGGGCACAGCTTGAGCAGGAAGCTGCGCGCGAGGAAGATCCCGAAGCGGCCAAGAAGGAAATGGAAGCCGAGCGCGAAGATTATCGCGACATCGCCGTCCGCCGTGTGCGTCTGGGCCTGTTGCTGTCCGAAATCGGCCAGGCCAATGGTGTCGAAGTCAGCAATCAGGAAATGAACATGCTGGTCCAGCAGGCGGCTCAGCAATATCGCCCCGAAGATCGCCAGCGTTTCGTGCAGTATCTGCAAGAAAATCCGATGGCAGCGGCTCAGCTGCGCGCACCTTTGTTTGAAGACAAAGTTGTGGACTTCCTTTTCGACAAGGCGACTGTCACCGAAAAGACGGTAACGAAAGAAGAGTTGGAAGCAGCAATCGAAGCTGAACCCGATGCAAAGCCTGCCGTGAAGAAGAAAGCGCCTTCCAAAAAGGCAGCCGCGAAGGACGAAGCACCTGCAAAGGAAGCCAAGCCTGCGGCAAAGAAGGCAACTACCAAGAAAGAGGCTGCAGAGCCCGAAGCCAAGCCAGCCGGCAAAAAGGCACCCGCCAAAAAGGCCCCAGCCAAGAAATAAGTTTCCACTGAGGGAAAAAGAAAAGGCCCCGGAATTTCCGGGGCCTTTCAGGTTAGTGCTTAAGGTTGTGACTTATTTCAGGTCGAACCGGTCGGCGTTCATCACCTTGACCCAGGCCTTTACGAAATCGCGCACGAACTTCTCCTCATGGCCGCGCTCGGCATAGACTTCGGCAGTTGCGCGCAGCTGACTGTTAGAGCCAAAAATGAGATCGGTGCGTGTCGCGCGCCACTTTTCGGTGCGGCCACCGCGGGTATAGCCGATGAACTCTTCATCGCTCGCTGTGTCGACCAGATCCCAGAAGGTATCGATGTCGAACAGGCTCACGAAGAAGTCGTTGGTCAGTTGGCCCTTGCGAGTGGTGAGCACGCCTTCTGGCTTGTCGCCGTGGTTGACACCGAGGACGCGCAAACCGCCCAAGAGCACCGTCATTTCCGGGCCTGAAAGGCCGAGCAGCGACGCTTTGTCGAGCAGCAACTCTTCAGTCTTCACCGGCTGACGCGTTTTGAGGTAGTTGCGGAAGCCATCAGCTTGCGGCTCCATCCAGTCAAAGCTTTCGACATCGGTCCAGTCCTGCGTGGCATCAC
This sequence comes from Sphingorhabdus sp., assembly GCF_041737645.1. GTDB lineage: Bacteria > Pseudomonadota > Alphaproteobacteria > Sphingomonadales > Sphingomonadaceae > Sphingorhabdus_B. The sequence goes on along the minus strand of NZ_JBGSRI010000046.1, from coordinate 21,573 downwards.
CGCGGCCACCAGTGAAAGGCACGGTAACGTCGAAGCCGGCGTCCTTCGAAGCTTTTTCGATCGCCGCCGAACCTGCCAGCACAATTGCGTCGGCAAGGCTTATTGATCCACGCAGTTCGTTGAGCTTCGCGAGTACCTTGGCGAGTTCCTCAGGTTCGTTGACCGCCCAGCCCTTTTGCGGGGCAAGCGCGATGCGGGCACCATTGGCTCCGCCCCGCTTGTCCGACTTGCGATAGGTCGAGGCTGAGGCCCAAGCGGTCTTCACAAGTTGCGAAACGGTAAGGCCACTCGAAAGCACGGCCGATTTGAACACAGCGACTTCGGCATCCGAAGGCGCAGTGCCTTCTGGTACCGGGTCTTGCCAGATCAGCGTCTCTTCCGGAACTTCTGGTCCGAGATACAGGCTTTTCGGCCCCATGTCGCGGTGGCACAGCTTGAACCAGGCACGCGCGAAGGCGTCGTCGAGTGCCGCCTGATCGTCGCGGAACCGCTCGGAGATTGCGCGGAATTCGGGGTCCATCTTCAACGCCATATCCGCCGTGGTCATCATTGTAGGCACGTGCTTTGATGGATCGCGGGCGTCAGGCGCCATGTCCTCGGGATCTGGATTGATTGGCTGCCACTGCTTGGCACCCGCCGGGCTTTCGACCAGTTCGTAATCATATTTGAACAGCAAGCGGAAGTAATCACCAGTCCATTCGGTGGGATTGTTTGACCACGAACCCTCGATGCCGGATGTCGTGATGTGCCCCTTGCCGATCTCGTCGAAGTCAGTGAGCCAGCCGAAGCCCTGCTGATGAATCGCCTCACCCGCAGGCGCTTTGCCAAATGTTTCGCCGGGCTTGGCACCATGCGCCTTGCCAAAGGCGTGTCCGCCGGCCGTAAGCGCAACGGTTTCTTCCGAGTTCATTGCCATGCGCAGGAACGTCGCCTTCATGTCACGCGCCGACTGAAGCGGATCAGGGTTGCCACCGGGTCCTTCAGGATTGACGTAGATCAGGCCCATCTGGATCGCCGCAAGCGGACCTTCGAGTTCAACGGCCTCTTCGGTGAGGCGCGTCGCTGCGCCTTCGTTCACCCAGATTTCCTCTGCGCCCCAGAATGTGTCGCCTTCGGATTGGTAGACGTCCTTGCGGCCGCCGCCAAAGCCGAACACAGGTCCGCCCATGCTCTCAATCGCGACATTACCTGCCAGGATGAAAAGATCGGCCCAGCTGATGGACTGGCCGTACTTCTGCTTGACTGGCCATAGAAGGCGACGAGCCTTGTCAAGATTGCCGTTATCCGGCCAGCTATTGAGCGGCTCGAACCGCTGTTGACCGCTGTTCGCACCGCCGCGGCCATCGGTCACGCGATAGGTGCCCGCAGCGTGCCACGCCATGCGAATCATAAAGGGACCATAATGGCCATAGTCAGCGGGCCACCAAGACTTACTGTCGGTCATCAATGCGGTGAGATCGGCTTTTAGAGCCTGGTAATCGAGCTTTTTGAAGGCTTCGGCATAGTCGAAGTCCGGGCCCATCGGGTCGGGAGATACGCCGTGCTGGTGGAGCATGTCGACAGGAAGCGCGTCAGGCCACCAATCCTTGTTCTGCCGCCCGAGAAGCGAACGAATCTTTATCTCGCCGCCGCTATGCATAGGGCAACCATCGCGTGGGTCTGCATCTGCCATTATGATTTCCTCTCAATGTGGTTTGAGTCGTGTGGTGGAATATTGTTTAAAGACACATCTTTTGTCCAATCGATTAAAGCGGACTTGCTTATCGAGTTATGCGTTCAATGTCGGGGACGGCGAAAGTTGTTTGTGTGCGGAGGCGGACGTCAATGCAGGAGTTCCCGTTGTTGCAATCCTTCACCGAACTAGCACCGTCTTTAATTAACCCTTTTCCTGCTTGAAACTTTAGCGCGCGACGCCGATGTAGGCGGAAGGGCAATTGAGCCAAACCAGAGGTATATATGCACGATCCATATTTCGATCCCACAACCGCACTTGTTCCCGTCGTTATTGAGCAATCTAACCGTGGCGAGCGGAGCTGGGATATATTCTCAAGGCTACTGCGCGAACGTATCATTTTTGTGACGGGCGAAGTTGAGGACGGCATGGCCTCGATCATTACCGCTCAGTTGCTTTTCCTCGAATCAGATACTCCCAAAAAGGATATCTGGATGTACATCAACTCGCCCGGTGGCGTTGTGACGGCGGGCATGGCGATTCATGACACGATGCAATATATTCGTCCCAAAGTTGGTACGGTATGCATCGGGCAGGCTGCGTCGATGGGTAGTTTCCTTTTGGCCGCAGGGGAGCCTGGTATGCGTGTCGCGCTAACCAACAGCCGTATCATGGTGCACCAGCCTTCGGGCGGCGCGCGGGGAATGGCGTCGGATATCCAGATTCAAGCGAACGAAATATTGCGTATTCGCAAGCGGATGAATGATCTTTATGCGAAATATACCGGCAAGCCGCTCAAGGATATTGAGAAAGCCATGGACCGCGATACTTTCCTTGAGGCCGACGAAGCCAAGGCGTTCGGCCTTGTGGACGAGGTATTCGACAAGCGCCCGGCAAACGCGGAATCCGAGGCGGGCTGATACTGTTAGCTTTTCATCCACCAGATTTGCTAACAAGGCACTCCCCCTTTTGGGCTATTGCCAAAGTTGAACGCATCTTTAGGATGACGTTTTGATTACAATTCGCGTCGCTTTGGCGTGAAAGCAGGACGAATTATGACGAAGTTGAGCGGATCTGACACCAAGAGCACTCTTTATTGCTCATTCTGCGGAAAATCGCAGCACGAAGTCCGCAAGCTGATTGCCGGACCAACGGTATTCATTTGCGATGAATGCGTGGAATTGTGCAACGATATCATTCGTGAAGAAACTAAAGGGACATTGACCGGCCGCAAGGAAGGTGAAGTCCCAAGCCCGCAGGAAATCTGCGACGTGTTGGACGATTATGTCATTGGTCAGCCAAAGGCAAAGCGCGTTCTGTCGGTGGCGGTCCATAACCATTATAAGCGCCTGAACCATGGGGCAAAGGGTGCCGACGTCGAACTGGCGAAGTCCAATATATTGCTTGTTGGCCCTACCGGTTGCGGCAAGACCTTGCTCGCACAAACATTGGCAAAGACCTTCGACGTGCCGTTTACGATGGCAGATGCGACGACATTGACCGAAGCGGGATATGTGGGCGAAGATGTCGAAAATATCATTTTGAAACTACTGCAGGCATCCGATTATAATGTCGAAAAGGCGCAGCGCGGCATTGTGTACATCGACGAAATCGACAAAATCAGCCGCAAGGCAGAAAACCCCTCGATTACCCGCGATGTTAGCGGTGAAGGCGTTCAGCAGGCTTTGCTGAAGCTGATGGAAGGCACTACGGCCAGCGTTCCGCCCCAGGGTGGCCGCAAGCATCCGCAGCAGGAGTTCCTGCAGGTCGACACGACGAATATCCTCTTTATTTGTGGCGGTGCTTTTGCTGGTCTGGAAAAGATCATTTCCAACCGGCTTGAGGGCAAGTCCATCGGTTTTGGCGCGCATGTCGCCGATCCTGACGAACGCCGCTCGGGTGAGTTATTGAAGCAGATCGAGCCTGAAGATTTGCTGAAATACGGCCTGATCCCTGAATTTGTGGGACGTTTGCCCGTGACAGCGACGCTCGAAGATCTCGATATTGCCGCTTTGGTCAAAATATTGTCCGAACCCAAAAATGCGTTGGTAAAGCAATATCGCAAGCTGTTCGAAATGGAAGATGTAGGGCTTAGCTTTACCGAAGACGCGCTCGAAGCGATTGCCAAAAAGGCTATCGAACGCAAAACCGGTGCACGCGGCCTTCGTTCGATCCTGGAGGCGATTTTGCTTGATACGATGTTCGATCTACCGACCTTTGACGGTGTGGACGAGGTCGTAGTTGACAAGGATGTCGTCGAGGGCCGGAAGACGCCTGTTTTGGTCTACGCAAAGTCAGCGAAAGCAGGCAAGGAAGACGCAGCATAAGCGTTAAACTCGTCGTGACGTGAATTAACTTTCACTGTTGCAATAGCGCAACGTTTTATCGAAAATAGATGCAATTTTAGTGCGTTGCACTAATTTGTGCGCTGCAATATTTTACTTGCAATCTGACACTTTTGCCTTTGTGACTATAGCCTGATTAAACTGTCACATAATTGCAATTTTATGCTTTCATGGCGCAAACTATCAACTCCCCAATCGGCAAAATTCGTCACGCAAGATTCGAATAACCGAATGGATAATAAAATAATGGGAACCCAACACATGAAAATTCGTTATTATTTGGCTGCCAGCGCTGCTGCTTTGTCGACTGCGGCAATATTTGCCGTTCCTGCTTACGCGCAACAGATCACTTCCGGCATCGAGGGCACAGTGCTGAGCGAAGCGGGTGAGCCGGTTATCGGTGCAACCATCGAAGTAACAGATACGCGGACCGGAAATACTCGCAGCATCACCACCGGTTCGACTGGTTCATTTAACGCCACTGGCCTGACCGTAGGCGGTCCCTACACAGTTACCGTAATTGCTGATGGCTTCGAAGGTCAAACGATCGAAAATCTCGAAACCAGCCTTCAGGGCAATACAAGTTTGGCGTTCACATTAACCTCAGGCAGCGGTGAAATTGTTGTAACGGGTTCACGTGTTCGGGTCACGCAGCTTGCGGTTGGACCAGGCCAAAGCTTTACAAGTGAAGTGCTAGAAAACGCGCCTTCATTCAACCGGGATGTTCGCGATATCATCCGCATTGATCCGCGCGTAAGTTTGGATCGTGATGATACTGGATCGGGTCAAGACCGTATTTCATGCCTGGGCGGAAATGACCGCGGTAACGCATTTACCGTCGATGGTATCAGTCAAGGGGACGTCTATGGCCTGAATGATACGGGCTTTTCGTCGCGCAGCTCGACTCCGTTGCCATATGATGCCATTCGCGAAACGCAGGTTCAATTTGCACCATTCGATGTGGATTACGGCCAATTCACTGGATGCGCGATCAACGTTGTAACCAAGTCGGGAACCAACGATTACAAATTCGGTGCGTTTTACGAATATTCGGATAGCAATCTTCGCGCCGATAACGTGTTTGACAGATATTCGGGCCTCAGCCGCAATGTTGCACCAATACAAGCGGACAAGCGTTGGGGTGTGTATCTCGGCGGCCCAATCATCAAGGACAAGCTGTTCATTTTCGGGGCTTATGAAAACCAGAAGGCAGGTCAGTCGCAAGACGATGGGCCATCGGGTGCGGGTTATCCAAACAGCATTACTGGTGTCCCGGTAGCGGAATTCAATCGTATCAGTGAAATTTTGACCCGCGTTTACGGGATCGATACCGGCGAACTGGTGACCAACCGTCCGTTTACAAACAAGCGTTATTTTGCGCGTGCTGACTGGCAGATTACCGACGATCACCGGTTTGAGGCGACGTATCAGCGGCTTGAGGAAGCCACTACCCGGGCCGATGATTTTAGCAATTCCGCGACAAACCCGCGCGTAACTGGCGTCAATACTTTCTATTTGAGCGGAACCGAGTCCAACTATTATTCGGGGCGTCTTTATTCGCAGTGGAGTGATACATTTTCGACGGAGCTGCGTTATTCGCGGTCGGAGGTTCAGGACATACAGGACCCCGTTGGCGGCGGTGAAGCTCAATCGGATAGTCCGATCCCCACCATCATTGTCGGTATAACTAACGCCGATGGAACTTTTGGCCGTGTTCAGGCTGGACCCGGCTTTTCGCGTTCGGCGAATGATCTGCAAACTACGGTTGAACAATATCGGGCAGTCGGAAAACTCGATGCTGGTGATCATCAGATCAAGTTTGGCGCCGAAATCAATCGTGCGAACCTGTTTAACCTGTTCGTCCAGAATGCAAACGGGACTCTGGCTTTCCGCAATGCGGCGGATCTCGAAGCTGGCTTGCTGTCCACCGGCACAAGCACCAATCCAACTGCGCAACAGTTGGCAACCGGTGGTGCTGTTGGAGCTGCTGGAAATTTCTCTCCCACAGGTGATGTCAACGATTCGGCGGCTCAATTCAACCGCAGCATCTATTCGGTTTTTGTCCAAGACGATTGGCAGATTACTGACGCACTCAGCGTCGTCGGCGGTGTTCGCGCCGAATGGTATGATGGTGGTGCTCCGGAAGCTAATCCGCTTTTCATAAATCGTTATGGCTTCAGCAATGGCAACGGTTTCAGCAAACTACCTGTAACAGTTTTGCCACGTCTGGCCTTTACTTATGACTTGAACGATTTTGCTGTGTTCTCACGTGCGCAATTTCGTACAGGCGTAGGTATCTTTTCCGGTGGGGATCCGCTTGTCTGGTTTGGCAACGCCTTTCAGAATGACGGTAGCCTCGTTGGTGAAGGAACCACTCGATCGACTGGTTGCCCAACACCAACTACTACACCAATCGATGTGGTGACTGGTGGGACGTTTACGGGCGTTCCGACATGTATTCGCACCGCAGGATCTACTGAGGCTGCGCGTGGCCTGGGCGATACACAATCTATCGATCCAAATTTGAAGCAACCGACAGTGTTGCGCTTCAATGCAGGCTTCTCGTCGCAACTGAACTTTGCTGAATCTGGCTTCTTTAGCGGCTGGGATCTAACGCTTGATTATATTTACTCCAAGTATCGCAACCCATTCAATGTGGTAGACTTGGCAGCAACTCCAGCGACGGCGGCCGGACCCGGCGGAACGGCAATAGGGCTTAACGGTTTCACCATTGACGGACGTCCGATCTATCGCTCGATTGATCCGAGTGCGGTAGGTTGTACTGCCCGCCTTATCGATGTTTCGCCAACACCGACTTACTCAGGCGTAAATGCGCCATGTTTTGCCACCAGTCGCGATGACGAACTGATGCTGACAAATGCCGGCAGCTTCCGCAGCCATACGGCATCGTTCATCCTATCGAAGAATTTCGATGGCGGCATCTTTACCGAAGGCGGCTCGACTTTCTTCAATGTTGGCTATTCATTCTCGGACAGCCAGGATCGCCGCGCTTTGTACAATTCGACCGCCGGATCGAATTACGACCAATCTGCAGCGGCCGATCGGCAGAACCCGGCGGCTTCGCGCGGTTTCTATAACAGCCGTCACAACTTCACCTTGAACACCAGCTTCAAGGAAGAGTTTTTCGGTGATTATGCAACTCGCTTCGGGTTTACGTTTGTGGCTCGCTCAGGCCGTCCATACAGCCTGACCTTCAGCGGCGGCAGCGTCTTCGGCGATAGTGTTTCGGGGACTGAAAATGCCCTCGTTTATCTGCCTACAGGCATTACTGATCCCAATGTTTCGCCAAGTTCAAATCTGGTAGCGGTGCAGGGTCTTGCTGATTTTGGCAATTCACTCAAATGTGCGCGCAAATATTTGGGCCAAACGATTGCTCGCAATACTTGCTCAAATGACTGGTATTACGATCTCGACCTTTCTTTCTCTCAGGAAATTCCAGGTCCCGGTCGTCTCTTTGGGCGGGAAGACAAGCTGAAGCTTTTTGCAAGCTTCGACAACTTCCTGAACTTGCTGGACCCTAGCTGGAATATCCAACGCCGACGTGATTTTGCGGGTCGTCAAGATATCGCAGCAATTAGCGGGATCGATACTCAGGGGCGTTACATCATTACCGGATTTACCGCCAATAACCTGAATTCGGAAGGTGTCCGGGATTTTGACGCAGATAATTTCATCAACACTTCTTCGTCGGTATGGCGTTTAAAGGTCGGAGTAAGCTACGACTTTTGATTTCTCATAACATAAAGTAGTCAAAGGCGGGGCTTCGGCTCCGCCTTTTTTGTTATACGCGCCAACAGCTTAGTCGTTACAATTGTCATATAACTGACATTATTTGTGTCCAATGGGGGCGCGTTACGATCACTCAATTCGCACGGATCCGTCACGCTAGATGCGGAACTTGCGGCAGACCAAAAGTATTGAGGATCTAAATATATGCAACTTCGTTATTTTTTGGCCGCCAGTGCTGCGGCCCTTTCGATTGCGTCTGTCGTTGCCGTTCCTGCTTATGCCCAGCAAATCACCTCGGGTATTGACGGAACCGTATCCGATGCAAGCGGCAACGCGATTTCGAACGCGGCCGTTACCGTAACCGACACCCGGACCGGCAGTGAACGTGTTCTAACGTCTGACGGCAGCGGCGGTTTTCGCGTCGGGAACCTGGTCACCGGCGGCCCTTATGTCGTCACGGTCAAGGCCGATGGTTTTGAAGGGCAAACGGTCGAAAATGTAAGCATTAACCTGCAGGGCAATACATCATTTGCGTTTGAACTCGCATCCAGCGACAGCGGTGACGTTATTGTCGTTTCCGGTTCGCGCGCGAATGTGTCGCAGCGTGCCGTTGGACCTGGAACATCCTACAATCTGGAGACGTTGGAAGGTTTCCCCTCCATCACGCGCGATGTCCGCGACATAATCCGCCTTGATCCTCGCGTTAGCCTTGACCGCGATAACGAAGTTGACCGGATCAGCTGCCTTGGCGGCAACGATCGTGGAAATACCTTTACCGTCGATGGCGTTGTGCAAGCGGATGTGTTCGGGTTGAACGGGACACCTTTTGCTGCCCGTAACGCGCTGCCGCTTCCATTTGATGTTATCCGTGAGACTTCGGTCGAGTTCGCGCCGTTCGACGTGGAATATTCAGACTTCACCGGCTGTGCAGTGAACGTTGTCACAAAATCGGGCCAGAACAAATTCCATGGTTCTGCCTTTTTCACATTCACAAACGAGGATTTGCGTGGTGATACCGCTGGCGAGGCCGCGTCCATCGTTGCTCCGTTCAAAGAAAAGCGCTGGGGCGCTACGCTGGGCGGTCCAATCATTCAGGATCGCTTGTTCTTCTATGCGGGCTATGAAGAAACCGATGACGCCGATGCCAATGAATTTGGTCCAGCAGGGGCCGGTTTTGCCAACTCCGCCAACTTCGTAACACAGGCGCAATTTGACCGGTTCGCGCAAATTGCAAACGATGTCTACGGACAGGATACCGGCGGCTATCCAACGTCTTTGCCACAATCAAGCGTGCGATATTTCGGTCGCCTCGATGCGTTCATTACCGATGGGCAGCGTCTTGAAATGACCTATCAGCGGTTGGAAGAGAATAATGTCGAATCGGATTTCGGAACATCAAATCTTACCGGCCTGAACAGCTTCGAAGCCGAAGGTACAATTTCCGATTATTATTCGGTGCGCCTCTATTCCGATTGGACCGACCGGATTTCAACCGAGCTTCGTCTGTCACGGGCCGAAGTAGGTGACGTTCAGGGGCCCGTCGGTGGCGGCGAAGCCCAGTCGGGTAGCCCGATCGTGCGTCTCGCGGTGGCGGTTCCGACCGTTGCCGGACAAACATCGCAGGTAGGCTTGCTTTCGACCGGCCCTGGAATTTTCCGGTCCGCCAACCAGCTCGATACCAAAGTTGACCAAGCGCGCTTCGTCATGAATCTTGACGCCGATGATCACCAGATCAAAATCGGGGCGGAATATAACGACCTAGAAGTGTTCAACCTGTTTGCCGTCAATGCAACTGGCACCCTGTTTTTCAGCAGTTTGGACAATTTTGAACAAGGCATATTGAGCGATGGCAGCACGACGTTCGCCAACAATGCACAAGTTTTGAGCGGTGCATCTGTTGGAGCCGAAATCAATGCGACGCCGACCGGTGACATCAATGAAGCCGCCGCGCTCTTCAGTCGTCAGATCTACTCTTTCTTCGCACAAGATGATTGGCAGGCGACTGACCGGCTCAGCGTAACGGCGGGTGTACGCATTCAACTTTACGATGGCGATGCGCCGCGTGCGAACCCGACCTTCCTCGCGCGCTACGGTTTTACGAATGCGAACCCGTTTAGCCGCATCGACCCGGTCATCTTGCCGCGTTTTTCGGCTACGTATGACTTTGACGATGCAGGCTTTTTTAACCGATCAAAACTAACCGGCGGCGTTGGCATATTTGCAGGCGGTGACCCCGTGGTGTATTTTTCCAACGCGTTTTCGAATAACGGCTTTTCGACCGGATTTGGCGCGCTGAACAATGCGACTTGTGCAGCGGTTAATGCGCCAGCCGGACCTGTCGACGTTGTTGTCGGCGGACAGTTTGCCGGCTTCCCCGACTGTGCACGTCAAGCGGGATCGGATCAGGCCGCACGCGGACTGGCCGACTTGCAGTCGACCGATCCAAATTTCAAAAACCCGACTGTATTGCGGGCAAATCTGGGTTTTGAAACCAATTTGCGTGACGGCGAAGGCTTCTTTTCAGGTTGGAACCTGAAACTCGATTACATCTATTCGAAATTCAGGAACACACTGAACTTTGTGGATCTGTCGCAGATTCCAAACCCAGCACTTGGCCTTAGCGGGTTTACGGTCGATGGTCGTCCGATCTACCGTGCCATTGACCCGACAGCCACGGGCTGCACGGCGCAACTGCAAGGTACAGGCGGCACCCCGCCTGTGTTTACCGGGGTTTCGGCCGCGTGCTTTGCAACAAGCCGCGATGATGAAATCCAGCTTACCAACGGCCCATCGTACAGCAGCCATGTCGCGTCTTTCGCGCTGTCCAAGCGCTTTGACAGGGGCATGTTTACCGATGGCGGCAGCCTCAACATCGCGCTGGGATATGCGTTTACAGATTCGAACGATGCCCGCAACAACGGCAGTGCAACCGCAACGTCGAGTTACGATATCACCGCTGCGTTCGATCGGCAGGCGCCTGACGTATCGACGGCCTTGACCGAAAGCCGTCATAACTTCACCCTTGCGCTGAACTTGAAAGAGCAGTTTTTTGGTGAATATGACACTTCGATGGGGCTATTTTTCTCGGCGCGTTCAGGCCGCCCGTACAGCTTGACCTTCAACAACGGGGCCATCTTTAACGATTCGGCATCCGGCGTTGATAACGCACTCCTTTACATTCCGACGGGTATTACCGACCCTAACATTTCCCCAACTTCAAACGCAGCCGCGGTCACGTCGCTGTTGAACTATCTTGACACAACAAATTGCAAATTCACACCCGGTCAATCGATCAAACGGAACAGTTGCGTCAACGATACGGTGTTTGATCTAGATCTTCGGTTCAGCCAGGAACTGCCAGGGCCTGGCCGGTTATTTGGTGTGGAAGACAAATTGGAACTCTTCGCCGATTTCGATAATTTCCTGAACTTTATCGACAGCAGTGAAAATGTGTTCCGGCGCCGTGGCGGAAGTGCAGGTCTTGTGACTTTGGTCGATGGCGGTGTGGACACGCAGGGCCGTTACATCATCAGCAATTTCAATCCGGACGATGATAATAGCATCGGTTTCTCGTCATCGGTATGGCGTATCCAGCTTGGTGTTCGCTACAAATTCTGATGTCTGGTGAGGATCGAATGAGAAAAGGGCGGGGTTTCGGCTCCGCCCCTTTCATTTGTAGATGCAGCTATCCAGCCGATCGCGCTTTACCACACGGATGCGGGCGGCGATGCTGTTGCCGTAGCGGCGGGTGAATCCGCCAACGCCGTTTACGGCGCGTTTTTTGGGCAACGGGAATATGGCGGCAAGCCGCGCCGCCTCGATACGGGTCAAGTCTTTCGCGCTCTTCTTGTAATAACGTTGCGCTCCGGCTTCGGCGCCATAAGTGCCAATGCCTGTTTCCGCGACGTTCAGATATACTTCCATGATGCGGCGTTTGCCCCAAATGGTTTCGATCAGAAATGTGAAATACACCTCCGGCACCTTGCGTAGGTAACGGGTCCAGCCGCTGCCTTGCCAGAGAAAGACATTTTTCGCGGTTTGCTGGCTGATTGTTGATCCGCCCCGCATCCGTCCGCCGCTTTTGTTGCGTTGAAGGGCCTGTTCAATCGCTTCGCGGTCAAACCCGTCATGGCTGCAGAATTTGCCATCTTCGGCTGCGATGACGGCACGCACCAGATTGGGGGAGATATTGGACAGTCGCGTCCAATCACGGGTCGCCCCGTTGCTGTCGAACAGCATAGTGAGGGTAGTTGGCACCGGGACAACGGCGTATATCGCGGTCAACGCGACGCTGCCGATCACGAAATATAGCAACCATTTGAAGGTATAGCGAAAGAAACGGGCAGAAAACGAGCGCTTCGGTTTGATCATCGATCAAAGCTAGCGCAGCGCAATCCGCCCGTCACCTATTTTTGCATTTCGTGCTAATTGGCCAGGATTAAACGCTTTTCGCCCGCAATACGCATCATCGCTTTTTGCAGTTTTTCAAAAGCGCGCACCTCAATCTGGCGTACGCGTTCACGGCTGACGCTATAGGTCTGGCTTAATTCTTCGAGCGTTTTAGGCTCGTCGATCAAACGCCGCTCCGTCAAAATATGCTTTTCGCGGTCGTTCAGGCTGTCGAGCGCCTCGGAAAGCATTGCATGCCGCATATCGCCTTCCTGCGCGTCGGCAACACGTTCATCCTGCAACGGCTCATTATCGACAAGCCAATCCTGCCACTGCCCATCGCCGTCTTCACGCATGGGCACATTCAGCGACGTATCGCCGCCCATTGCCATCCGACGGTTCATGTTGTGCACTTCTTCTTCCGATACGCCCAGATCGGTCGCAATCTTAGCAACGGCTTCAGGATTCAGGTCACCATCTTCAAAGGCTTGAAGGTTGTTCTTCATCCGGCGAAGGTTGAAAAACAGTTTCTTCTGCGCGGCGGTGGTGCCGATTTTCACCAGGCTCCAGCTTCGCAGAATAAATTCCTGCATCGATGCGCGAATCCACCACATTGCATAAGTCGCAAGGCGGAAGCCGCGGTCGGGATCGAATTTCTTTACGCCCTGCATCAACCCGATATTACCTTCGGAAATCAGCTCGGAGACCGGCAGGCCGTAGCCGCGATATCCCATAGCGATTTTCGAAACGAGGCGCAGGTGCGAAGTGACCAGCTGCTCCGCAGCTTTCGAGTCACCATGTTCCTGATAGCGCTTGGCAAGCATATATTCTTGCTCTGGCTTCAGAACCGGAAACTTCCGTATTTCACTCAAATAACGGTTAAGGCTTGCATCCCCCCCAAGAGCAGGGATCGTAGCCGGAACATTCTTACGATCAGACATTTTTCTCTCTTTCAGTTTTGCCTGCGAGCGGGCCTCATCAAGCACCCGATAGCAAGCGTTCCCTATCAAAATCTTATAGCCGAAGTTGACTTAACAGAAGCTGCATATCTTCTGGTAAACTGCTTTCGAACAATAAAGTTTCTCCAGACATCGGATGAATAAACCCCAGCGACGCGGCGTGCAATGCCTGTCTGTCGAATTTGGACTGATTTTGTCCGATTTTGTATGGGTTTTGTCGATTAGAATAAACGGAATCGCCGATTAAGGGGTGCCCTAGATGCGCCATGTGCACGCGAACCTGATGCGTGCGGCCTGTCTCAAGCGTGCATTCAACTAATGATGTTTTCGCAAAGGCTTCACATAAGCGATAGTGTGTAACCGCATGTTTTCCTTTGTTTTCGGGCAGAACCGCCATTTTTTTGCGGTTTGTCGTCGACCGGCCGATCTGGGTTCGTACTGTTCCTGCTGGCGGTGCGGGTACGCCACTGACAATCGCATAATAGCGACGCTCGATGTCATGGGCGGCGAATAATTTGGCGAGACCTTCATGTGCCGCATCGCTTTTGGCCACGACCAGAAGGCCGGATGTATCCTTGTCGATTCGATGCACAATCCCGGGGCGTTCGACGCCGCCGATTCCCGATAATTGTCCTTTACAATGGTGCAGCAAAGCATTGACTAAGGTTCCGTCGTAATGACCTGCCGCTGGATGAACGACCAATCCTGAAGGTTTATCAACGACCACAAGATGTTCATCTTCAAAAACAATATCTAACGGGATTTCCTGCGCTTGGGCTTTATCTGGACGAGGGCTGGGAACAGACAGTTCAAAGTTATGACCGGTATATTTCTTCGAGGCTGCATCATTGGCTGCCTTGCCCTCTATACGAAGTGCATCTTCGGCAATTAAGCCTTGAATGCGGGCGCGCGAAAATTGGGGCAGGGCATTTGCCAGAGCGCTGTCGAGACGCCCATCGCCTAAGACACCTGAAAAAATGGTATTTTCATCACGCATGGCTTAGACATGGGTGATGCCGTTACGAATATCAAGAAAGCATGTTAGCGATTTGCTCCGGTGGGCGGAAGACGCCGGAAATAAGGAGTGCTGCGGCCTTTTGATGGGGCGCAACAATTACGTGTCCGAAGTTGAATTATGCGAAAATGTGGCAGTTCATCCCGAAACGCATTTTGAAATAGGCGCAGCGGTTCTGCTTTCCCGCCACAAGCTGGCGCGGGAAGACGGGTCGCCGATTCTGGGATATTTCCATTCACATCCCAACGGGCTCGCACAGCCTTCTTCAGCCGATTTAGAAAATGCAGCTGCGGATGACCGTTTTTGGGTGATTATTGCTGGAGCCAACGTAACTGCGTGGCAACCCAAAGCCAAGGGGCAACGCGTAGTTGAATTTGAATCCATTCCCATCCTAGTCGAGGGTTGAATCCGCTTGAAACAACGTCCATGAGCGCTTCATCGAGCTAAATCTGGGGATTATTTCAATGATGGAGTCTGAGGTAGACCTTGCAAGCCTTTTATGTTCACGGCTGTGCCACGATTTGTTGAGTCCAGTGGGTGCGATGAATAATGGTCTGGAACTATTGGCTGACGAACACGACCCTGAAATGCGGCAGCGCTGCATGGATTTGTTGGCCGAAAGCGCAAAGTCTGCGGCAGACAAGTTGAAATTTTTTCGCCTCGCATTCGGAGCCGCAGGTGGTTTTGGTTCAGAAGTTGACCCGGCTGACGCAAAGGCGGTTATTGAACCGTTGGTAACGGCCAGTGGTCGCACGACTCTCGACTGGGCTGTGCCGCCGGCGTTCATGCCCAAGCGTGCCATTAAAATCCTCCTCAATCTTGTTCTTCTCGCCAATGATGCACTTGTTCGGGGAGGCACGCTTTTCGTTGGCACGGAAAGCCGCGAAGGCGAGCATGAAATTGTGATCCGTGCCAGCGGACCCAAAATTGTTATGGACGAAGCGATCCGTGCGACACTGGCGGGAAATCTGGATGCGTCATTAGTTGATTCGCGTAACGCGGCGGCATGGATGGCCCGTAATCTGGCGATCCGCGGCGGTGGCGTAGTTCAACTCGCTGAACCGGATCCCGAACATCTTATAATTGGAGCATTAATTCGCACTTGATGCCCTATAGTATGAGCAGCCGCGTAAACGGCATTTTAACCATATGACGTCACATTTGGGGCTCCCGATATCGAGGCCTCTGGTACATGGACGATCTACTTGACGATTTCATCGCTGAAACGCGCGAAACGCTGGAGGCGCTGTCGGGGCAACTGGTTCAATGGGAGAAAAACCCGCAAGACCGCACGCTAATCGACGGCGTTTTCCGATTTGTGCACACTGTAAAAGGCAGTTGTGGCTTCCTTGATCTGCCCCGGCTCTTGCGGCTTAGCCATGCCGCAGAGGATGTATTAAGTAGCGCCCGAGAAGGGCAAATCATTGCCTCAACACAGCTGGTTACTAAGATATTAGCAGTGGTTGACCGCATCGCGGCGTTGACCGACGCTCTGGAAACCGGAAGTACGTTGTTCGACAACGATGGTGATTTAATCGAAGAAATGCTGGCGTTTCTCCCCAAAGATGATGGTGGTATAAGCCAGAACTCTGAAGCGGGCGGGGTCTTCGACTTCGAAAATGAACACAGTAGCGATAACATAAAATCGAAAGCGCGAACGGTTCGGGTTTCACTGAACCTGCTCGATAGGCTGATGAATGGCGTTTCAGACATGGTGCTGGCGAGAAACGAGGTGTCACGACAGCTTAGAAAATCCCAAGCCGAAGCGGATGTTGATCTCGCTTTTGGGCGCTTGTCCGCCTCGGTTGCGGAAATGCGCGATACGGTCGGTTTGATGCGGATGCAGAATATTGACCGGCTATTTTCTTCGTTGCCGCGCTTGCTGCGCGATATTTCGCTTGAGCTTGGTAAAGAAGTGGATTTGCGGATCGATGGCAGCGAAGTTGAAGTCGACCGCGAAATGGTAGAGGCTCTGCGCGATCCGCTTACGCATATTTTAAGAAATGCGGTCGACCATGGTATCGAAACCGTTGTGGAAAGATTAGCCGCAGGAAAGCATCCGGTGGGCCAAATTCATATTGTTGCCAGACAATCTGGCAATCAGATTTTGATCGAAATAATGGATAACGGTCGTGGCATTGATTTGGAGCAACTTGGCAGTCGTGCTGTTACTTCAAAAATAGTCACCGCGGCCGAATGGCAAACATTGACCGAGAAGGCACAGCTCAACACCATTTTTGTTCCTGGCCTGTCGACAGCAAAACAGGTTACCGCGATTTCGGGCCGTGGTGTCGGTATGGATATAGTCAAAAGCAATTTGCAAGCCATCGGTGGCACGGTGGATTTGGAAAATTCGGTCGGCCAGGGCTTGAAAATGACATTGCGACTGCCGCTGACATTGTCGATTATCGCCGGCCTTTCGATAAAGGCTGGTGACCAATTTTTTGGTGTATCGCGCAATTCGGTTGTGGAAATTTTGTCCTCGACCAACAAAAATGTGAAAATCGATGATTTGGGAGGGGTAAGCGTCGCGCATATTCGCGGCAAGCGCTATCCTTATGCCAAGTTGGAGGAATTGCTCGGTATTGAAGGAGGTGAAAATCCTGTTTCGGCCAACAGAACGTTAATTGTAATTCGGCCAGCCATTGGGCGGGTATATGTGCTCGACGTCGAAAGCGTAATCGACAATGAAGAGCTCGTAGTGAAGCCTGGGGCGCCGATCATCATGGCAACGGGCCTATACGCCGGAACAACTTTACCTGACAATGGCCGGCCGATGCTCTTGCTCGACGCCAGTGGTTTGGGGGAGGCGATTGGGGTCGAGCAGGAGCCGGACAATGTCGCAACTAGTGCAGATGAAACAGCACAGCAGGTTGCAAAGCGGCCTTCCGCCTTGCTTTATATCGCAACCGACGGCGTCAAACGCGCAATCAGATTAAACGTCGTTGACCGTATAGAGGATGTTGACGTTGCTGATATTACATATGTTGGCGGTAAAATGCGGGCGCGTGTCGACGGGAAACTATACGATATTTGCGAATTGGCCATATTGCCCGACGACGGCCAGATAAAATTACTGCGCCTCAACGATGGGCAAACTACGAAGTTTCTGGCGGTTGAAGACGTTTTGGACATCTTCACACTGGATGGAGAAATTTACCCCAGTGCACAGCCAGAAATTTTTGAAGGCGTCGTTATGACGCAGGATCAAAGCGTTGAGCTGATCAATATTTTTCAATATTTTGAATTACAAGCCGATGTCGGATTTTCACCCAAAAACAGGCCATTGTGTTTTATCGGATGCGATGGGGATGCTGAATGGGAAAGGCGGATTTTGGCTCCGCTGCTAACGGCGTCGGGTTACGTCGTCAGCTTTGACGATGCGGACCGGAACGATGCTGCTATTGTCCTTTGCCGAGACGATGGCAGCGAAGACCGGGATGATTCCAGAATATTGCATTTGCGAGAGAATTTGGTTCCCTCGACAGTCGCAACATCAAGCATATACCGTTACGACAGAACCGGGTTGCTGTCTGCTATTCAATCCAAATTGGCAGGGGCTGCGTAATGGCCGAACTTTACCTAATTGCCTACATCGACGGTTGCCGTGTTGCGATAAATAGCGGGCGCATTGAATCCATAGTTCAAATACCCGAGATCATTTTCGTACCTCGCGCTGATCCGTCAATCGCGGGTCTCTTCGCCTTGCGAAGCAGGGTGCTAACCTTGATCGATAGTCAATATTCCGTAACCGGAAACCGGCAACAATTGGCAAAAGGCTGCCTCGCTGTCGTAGTTGAAATCTCCGGTCATCATTATGGCTTCGCGGTGGACAAAGTTGAAGACGTGGTCTCGATCTCGGATGAAGTAGTCCAGAAATCGATCAATCCGTCCGCAAAATGGAGACCAATCATTTCGGACATAGCTCAGGTTGGCGAACATTTGGTAATGATCCTCGATCCTGCCAAAATGGTGCAGTGCGATCAGCTAATGGCGGCTTGAAAATTACAAAAAGAATTAGTGAAATCCACAAATTAACGTGTCGATAACAACAGCAGTTTAGGCTCCGGTCCGGACCAAAATGAAAGTGAATGTTTGATGAGAACGTGTTTGATCGTTGATGACAGCAAAGTGATCCGAAAAGTCGCCCGCCACATCCTTGAAACCATGCAATTCGATGTGGCGGAAGCTGCTGACGGTAAAGAGGCTCTGGATCATTGCAGTGGAACGACGCCTGACGTCATTTTGCTAGACTGGAACATGCCGGTGATGAGCGGAATGGACTTTCTGCGCGCTTACCGTTCAACATTAGATTCGACCAAGGCGAAGGTGATATTCTGCACAACGGAAAATGGTGTTGACCACATAAAGGCGGCGATTGATGCCGGTGCTGATGAATATGTGATGAAGCCATTTGACCGGGAAACATTGGAAGCCAAGTTGCAAATCGTCGGCTGCCTATAAAAGAGTTATTTAGTGACAACCACACAACCCATAACACGCCCGGTGCCAGAACATGAAGTTGCACCAATCCGCGTAATGCTTGTGGATGACAGTGTAGTTGCGCGATCGATATTTGCCCGCGTGCTTGAACAACATCAAAGTATCGAAATTGTTTGTGAGGCAGCGGATAGCGAAACTGCGTTGGCGCAACTCATTTACAATGATGTCGATATCATTTTGCTAGATATTGAAATGCCCAAGCGATCCGGTCTTGATGCTTTGCCCGATATATTGGTCAGGTCGAAAGGTGCGCGCGTTCTGGTGGTGTCGTCCTTTGCCGAAGAAAATGGTACTGCTGCGCTTAATGCATTGTCGCTAGGTGCGTGTGATACGCTCGCAAAGCCCGGGAAATCAGGGTTTTCGGGAAAATTTTCGGAAATTTTGATCGATAAAGTCGTTCGTTTGGGCCGTTCGCGACGCAACTTCCGTCACAGTGACGTGGGCGCGCCTGTAAAACTGGCTTTAGAATGTCAGAAGCTGGACCGTCCGGATTGTATTGCTATTGGAGCCTCCACAGGCGGAATACCGCCAATTTATGAAATTATCCGCAACTTGGCGCCTGATCTTGATTGCCCGATTTTCATTACACAACATTTGCCTCACGCGTTTATGAGCTTTTTTGCCCGTCAGTTGGCCGGATTGACAGAGCGCGCTGTGTCAGTCGCAGAATCCAGAGAGGTCGTTCAAAAGAACCATATTTACATCGCTCCTGGTGATGCCCATCTCATTTGCCGTCGGGAAAATAACAGCATTATTCTTGATCGTTTGGACCATTTTTCGGAAAGTCGATATTGCCCGTCTGTCGATGCGATGTTCAGGTCGGTTGCCGGTGTTTATGGCACAGGTTGCATGGGCATAGTTTTTAGCGGCATGGGTAATGACGGCGCTAGTGGCGCTTCTGACATCTTTGCAGCGGGCGGAACGACATTGGTGCAAGATATCGATTCATCGGTTGTGTGGGGTATGCCAGGGGCCGTTGCAAAGGCCGGATGTGCCAGTGCGATATTATCACCTGTACAAATGACGGAATTGCTTGGACGCATTGCGAAATCAGCATGACAATATTGCAGTCTAAGACATATTCAATTTTGTCAGCTTTGCTGGAAAAGCACACTGGGCAGACATTATTGGCTAACCGTCATTGGCGCATTGATATGGCCCTGAAACCATTGATGCGCGAAAATTCCATCCCCGACCTTGATACATTAATTGCGCTTATTGAAATAGATGCTGATCCAAAACTGACCAGTTTATGTGTCGAAGCGATGATCAACAATGAAACCTGCTTTTTCCGGGATCAGGCAAACTTTGCGCTACTCACCGGGCCGGTTCTGGATATGTTACGTGAACATCGGATGGGGACGAAAAAGCTACGGATATGGTCAGCTGCTTGCTCAACAGGACAAGAACCATATTCGCTGGCGATGTCCTTTAGTGAAAACGCCGAAAAATGGCGGGGTTGGAACATCCAGATTTTTGCAACCGATGTGTCGGCTTCTGCTTTGGCACAGGCCCGAGCTGGCCGTTATTCTCAATTTGAAATTCAACGCGGCCTACCGGTAATGCAGATGCTGCGTTATTTTGAACAAAATGGCGAAGACTGGTTTGCGAAAGAACCTTTACGGCGTGCTGTGACATTTGCCGAACATAATATGCTGCAACCTGCACCGCATTTCGGGAAATTCGACGCTATATTGTGCCGCAATATGCTGATGTATCTTGGTGAGCAGAAACGCACAGAGGTTTTGGATGCGATAGGAACGCGGATTGCAGATGACGGGCTTTTGATGTTGGGTGCGGCGGAAACGGTCATTGGGCAAACCCAAAACTTTAAGGCCAGTCAGGAGTTTCGGGGATTTTATGAGCCGATGAGCCGGGCCACTTCACAACAAGAGTCTGTCCATCGGATTTTCGGCTAATATTGCAATAACATCGCGCTCTGCTTATGGTCGTGCGATGACCATGATCTGGACTCCTTCGCCCAACTTTGGGGAGCGCACGCTACCCATCAATATGCTGATTTTGCATTACACCGGAATGCAGTCGGGCGCAGCGGCAATCGACTGGCTGGCAAACCCGGCTTCAAAAGTTTCGGCCCATTATGTCGTCGATGAGGACGGACAGGTTGTTTATATGGTCCGCGAAGAGCAACGGGCTCAACATGCAGGCCTTTCTTATTGGCGCGGCATTACCGATTGTAATAGCGCTAGCATTGGTATCGAAATCGTAAATCCGGGGCATGAATTCGGCTATCGCCCGTTCCCCGAAGCGCAGATGGATTCGGTTACGCGGCTTGTCGCCGAACTTGTCAAAACTTATAATATCAAGCCTCGTAACGTCGTGGGGCACAGCGACGTTGCTCCGGCCCGTAAAGAAGATCCGGGCGAGCTTTTCGATTGGGGGCGTTTGGCCAAGCTTGGCTTTGCCGTGCCGCGTCCGATCGAAAAATTGGTCGATCCTGGCTGGACAGATGCCGCATTCCTGCTTGCGCTGGAACGATATGGCTATGGTGTCGCTGATGGACGTGCCGCCGTGGTCGCTTTTCAGCGTCGTTTTCGGCAAGAAAATATCGACGGCGTGATCGACGGCGAATGCCGTGCGATATTATGGAGCCTGCTCTTGGCCTATGAAGGTGGGGGTGCTACATAGGTTGGGCCAGAGGGTTGGGCGACCGCCGCTTCACGGGTAACTGTGTCGGGGAGGAAAGTCCGGGCTCCAGCGAGGAACGGTGCCGGATAACGTCCGGCTGAGGAAACTCAAGGGAAAGTGCCACAGAAATCATACCCCCGTATTTCGATACGGTAAGGTCGAAATGGTGCGGTAAGAGCGCACCGCGTTGCTGGTAACAGGAACGGCACGGCAAACCCCACCGGGAGCAAAACCGAATAGGGGCGGCACATGGCATCCTCCTGCCAGTCGCCCGGGTTGGTTGCATGAGCG